>JBGCEE010000069.1:0-90356 GCA_045106015.1 Akkermansiaceae bacterium
TTGGAGAATGAACGAACGGCTTGTTGGACATTGCGGATCTGCAAGATGGATGCAGCACGGTCCGAACCTTTTTTCCATGCGCGAGCGCCGATGAAAAGGATCGAGATAAGTGAGAGCAAAACAAGGATGACGACGGTGAGCTCGAGAAGAGTCATGCCGGGCTTGAGTGCTTTCATGTTTTGGGTGTTTGTCAGTTTCATGTGTATTTGTTTGTTTGTTTTTGTTTTTCAAGGATCAGCCAAGGACGACCTCTCCAGGAAATGGTTTGTGAAGATGGGTGTGTTTGTTTTTCTTCAGTAAATTCTTTGTTCGAGGGTTATTTTTTTACCACGCTTGGATGGTCGCTGGTTCAGGATCATAATAACTGGCGGGTTCAAGACCTGTGCCGCCTGTCTTCATATAGAGTTCTCCGAGATCGGGGATGCTGGTTGGTGTCGCAATTTCATAGGTGTAAGCCCCGCCGGCAGGATGGCTGGTAATTGTCGGATCAACTTCGATGAACCTCCCGGCACCGAAAATCTGAAGTCTAAGGTTCGGATCGTTATCACCTGGGTTTTTCCCGTTAAGGTTCGAGTAAGATCGCACAGCCTGCTGAACTTGGCGGATTTGTAATATGGAGGCAGCACGGTCTGAACCTTTCTTCCAAGCACGAGCGCCAATAAACAGGATGGAGATGAGTGAGAGCAGGACGAGGATCACCACGGTAAGCTCGAGAAGAGTCATTCCGGAGAGGAATGTCTTCGAGTTTATCATGGTGGCTTGTTTCATCGTTTGAGTTCTTGAGTTAAGGTTTATTTAAATCGAATCGTCTTCGCTTTTGTTCATTTTGGAGGATTCGAAGGTTTCCTCCGTAATGATTCCGTTGCGCAGCAAGCGTTCAAGATTGGCATCCCATTGGATGTTTCCTGCACGGCGAATGACGTCCTCGAGCGATCTTGCGCCGCCGTCGTAGTTCGTGATCGCGGAAGCGACCGAGTCATCGTTATTCTGAAGAAACTCGTAGGTAAGCACACGGCGCTCAACTCCGTTGAGAAGGCCTTGCGAGTGAATAAAGATTAGAATTTCTGCGAGACGTGAGAGCACTGCGTTGTGACTTTCACGTGGATAGAGTTCTAGGATACGCCCAATAGTCTTGACCGCACCAGTCGTGTGAAGAGTCGAGAGAACTAGATGACCGGTTTGAGCCGCCTCCATACAAGTCTCCATCGCCTCACGGTCACGAATCTCTCCGAGAAGAATAACATGTGGAGCCTTCCGCAGCACATCTTTAAGCCCTTGTTTGTAATTTAACACATCACGACCGACCTCCTGTTGGGTTACGATGGAAGGTGATGGAGTCCGGTGACCTGGATAGACAGGGTCTTCCATATCGTCAGGATACTGATACTCGATCGGGTCCTCTACGGTGACAATATGCTTCGGATGGTTTTGGCGAAGCCAATCAATCAGTGATGCGAGAGTCGTGGATTTACCAGAACCTGTTGGACCTGTAACAAGACAGAGACCCGCACGCTTCAGAACGCTGTGCCGCAGTGTATCGGCCGTATCTGGATCTATACCGAGACTATCAAGTTCTGGGATGAAATCGTTCAAAATACGACAAGTGATTCCCAGACCCGAAGACGAAAGATGAGCTTGAATCCTTAAACGGCCAGAGCGTTCCCCATCATCTCCCATCGGGATTCCGTCACACGAGAAGTCAGAGACCATGGCCTCGGAAAACTCGGCGATCGCTTGGCGGATTTTATCATCGACTCGAGTTTCAACTGAGTCGTTGGTTCCAAAACCGTGGGAGGCGGATTCTCGGTTGCGTATGAGCTCTTTGAGAATTTCATCTAGGTGCACGGCCGAGAGAATTCCAAGATACTCAAGTTTCTCCATGCCCTTGTTGGTATGAATGTAAACTGGGCGCTCGGAGCGCATTTGAATATCAGAAACACGCATTTCGCGGCAGACTCGGAAAATAATCCCAAGTAGTTCACGACCGCTCATCCCCGGAGCGAAGCGCGTCTCGGCAATAGCCGGAGCGGTGCTCGGTGGTGGTGGTGGTGTTTGAACAGCTTGCATGGTTATCAGTATGAAGGTGGTGCCGATCGAATTAGGAATCGTGAGTGGGGGTCTGCTGCGATGGATCCGTATCGAACGAACCAGCTTCGATCTTGCGAATTGCTTGCTCGTGGCTCTCACGAATTTTATTCACGAAATAAAGCCGCTCTTGGACTTCAAGAATTCGTCTCTCTGAAAGATTCGACCAAAGCTCTCTTTCGGACCAATCGTTGGCAATGTAGGCGTAAACCGAGAGCGATTGATCCATCAAATTTAGAGCCTTGTGCATTTGCTCGGTTGTATATTTGGGTGCTTCTGGATTGAACTTTCGGTCGTTGAGCATCAGCTCAAGAATATTTCCGGCAGCAGCGGCAGCAGTCAAAGCCTGGCGAGGGTCATGACGCTGATTGAGGCAGTAGTTGATCGTCTCGAACGCGAGCTTTACAGCATGCGGGGTAAGTTCTGGACGAGTTCCCAGCGATGGCTGAGTTAGGAAAAAATGGTAGGCATTGTAGTTCCCATAGTGCGAAGGATCGAGATTATACGCGAAACGTAGCTTGTCTTCAATTCCTCGGCGGATATGGAATTTGTGGGCATCCGATGCTGCCTTTGGATTGGTGCGCTCCTCAAGGCCAGTTCCCATTCCTTCGATAAAGCCACGGAGTTTTGCACTCACAGCAAGACTTTCTTTGGCAGCGGATTCTTCTACCGCAACAACTTGCTGGCTTGCTTCTTCATGATCGCATTCGGCATCACAAACATGAGCACCATTACTCTCAGCAGCGTGCCAGTAGTTATCGATCGGCCCCTGCATTGCCATTGCGAAGACTTCGCCGTAAGGACTTTGGTTGATGCCTAGCACATTGAGTGGCACATCGATTTCTTCGTTCTCCAGAATCGACCGCGAAGAAACAACAAATACCACCGCACCGAGCCCGATCAGGCTGGCTGAGAAAATATTTGAGTTGAATTTCATGGTAAGAAAAAGAGGCTGATATCTGAAAAATTAGGCGGTCGTACTTGTCCTGAAGCAAAGGCGTGAAATACCGGCGTGAACCGCGAGGATTGCCGTGAAGTAGATGACCATATTCGCGAAGACATCTCCTGAGAGTGCACCCGTTTTGAAATACAAGCGCTGTGTAAGGTCGGCGAAACGGTATTGCGGTGAGTAGAGCCAAATTGCCTGAAGGACTGGGTTTTCCTCCAGTTTCAGCATATTGTCCAAGTATCCGACGCCATACAAACCATAGAGAGCGATAAAAAGAGTAACACCGAAGCCACTGATACCGCCAAACCTGGAAGCTAGTGCGCAAGCAAGTGCAAGCAATGGCGCCACGACCAAGAGGAATAACGTTAGATACTGTAGATTCAACGTCCACCACATCGATTGCTCTGCTTGGTTTGCCGGCATAGCAGCGAAGAGGCAAATACCCGTCGTAACCAAAGCCAATGGCAAGACATACGAGAAAAGTGCAAGCCAGATTTCGAAGAGTTGGCGGGTAGCGGAAAGTCCAGCCGTTCGGAAGTATTCACCCATTCCCGATGTGGTATTTGTTTCACCAAGCCGGGCGGCGGAAAAGAAACCCCAGACCATCGTGCAGACCAAAAGGGTGCCCCACGCCGCTTGAATTCTCGCGGGCTGAACCAAGACTGGCTTTTCAGAAGCACTTGAAATCTCCGGGAGCACAAACGGAAGCGCTGCGATGGCAAAGAGACAGATCGCCCATGCTTTCCTACGAAAGATTGTTGCAAATGTCAGTTTAAAGAGACGCATCGGTTCGAAAAAAAGTTTAAAATTCAGTAATTTAGTTGAGCAGTCCTTTGAGAGCAGACCATTTCTGGTCGCTTCCACTATGATGACTAATATTTTGCCCTTCGATCATCAGCACACTTGGCATGACCATTGAATCGTAGTCGGGATGACAGGAAACCAAACGGAGGACGTTCTCCGACGACGCGTCCCACATTTTTTCGAACGTTTCACGAGCGAAGGCATCGAGCCCACTGAAAGGCTCATCTAATAAGAGAATATTGCCTCGATCAGACTGAACCGAATACTCGGCCATGATCAGCGCAGTCTTGCGGCGATTACCGGTCGATAAGCGCCCATACATTTTATGAACATCGAGCTCAATCCGCTGCGCTAAGTCAAAAGCGGCTTCATGTGAAACTTTTGGGAGCATGGTTTTAAAGACCGTTTTAGGAGTTACCTCTGGGTCAAAGCGCATATCTTCAGGAAGATACTGCATATACCCCTCAGTCTTGAAGTCACCAGAGAGCTTTTTCAGACTCCCTGCGAGTGTGCGAAGCAGAGTTGATTTACCGCGGCCATTCCTAGCGAGTAGAAAGTGAGTCCCACCTTCAAGAGAAACGGATTCTTGAAAGGTCGCCAGAGGAGCCGAGTAGCCAATCGCAAGACCGGAGTCGAGATTGATTGTTGGTTTTTTGGCATTCATACGACTTGTATATTCTTCTGAATTTCGTTACGGTTCTAAGGAAATTTGGAATTTAATCAAGATAAATTAAATATCTGCATTCCTTTGATGTCGGTGAGAATAGATATCTCGGTAAATTTGGCAATCTTTTTTTGAACATTTTTAAGTTTTAGTGGTCGTTTATTTTAGAAAAGCATTCCTGTGAAGAATTTAAGCACCCAAATCTAACAACTCTCAACGAATTACATGGAAGCTCAAATTGCCCGTTTTATAAGGCTTCTAGCCGTTGATCGAGGACTCTCTGAAGCTTATCAGTATTCTGTCACTCAAACTTTAGAATCACTTTCTAAATACCTTTCTCTAAAAAATATTTTTTTAAAAAAGACACGGACAGACGACCTTGCCGCGTTTATAAACGCTCAAAAGACACGAGGATTGAGCTCCTCCTCTCGTAGATTGAGCACGGTTCATCTGAAGATTTTTTTTCGTTGGCTGGCCCAAGAAGGCGCTATCGATAAGGACCCTGCCGAAGCGTTACTCTCCGCCAAACCCGAACGAACACTGCCATCCACTCTTTCTTCAGAAACCGTTGCGCAGTGGCTAGAAAGTATTCCAACTGAAGAACCTCTGGGGAACCGCGACCACTGTATTCTTGAACTTTTTTACTCATCTGGCCTGAGATTAGCTGAGCTATGCGCCGCTAGACTCGAATGGTTAGATATGGATGAGGGTTTTCTTCGTGTTACGGGAAAGGGGAAAAAGACGCGATTGGTCCGGATCGGAGGGCGCGCGAAGGAGGCACTGGATTCCTATCTTACAAATGCCCGCCCGAAGTTGGTCAGTAAAAGGACATCCTCTGAGATTTTTATAGGAATCCATGGTGCCTCCCTAACCCCCAGCCGAATTCGTCAAATCGTGAAAGAACGAGCGCTGGCGGCAGGCATCGATACGAAGGTTTATCCACACCTATTAAGGCATTCCTTCGCCACTCACCTCCTAGAGGGCGGCGCGGACTTACGGGTTATCCAAGAACTACTGGGTCATGCAGACATCTCGACGACACAAATCTACACTCATGTGAGTACGAAAGCTCTGAAAGATACTCACAAGAATTTTCATCCAAGGGGATGAAAAACATAAGTCATCAAACTTGAGGGGGAATAATCAGCTCATCTCCTGGCTCTGGATCAATCGGTCCGAAGCCAGGCATCGGACTTCCAATTGCCCCTTCATTGGTAACATCAGTGATCTTCAATCGGCCTAAAATTCCTGTATTCCTTCGAATTGCCAAAATCGTTCCGATTTGAACATGTTCGGGCAGCACGACTTCCACTGTCACAAATCCTCCAAGTTCCGGATTGTCGACGTATTCCTGAATTTTTCCGATCAACAGTGCGTCGCGAATTAGGCGGGCCCGACGTAATTCATTGTCTTTCTTTTCAAGCTCCATCTGGCCAATCAGACCAGCTTCATCTCGATAGGTTTCAGCTTTTCTTTCCGCATCAATCTTTTCCTCAGCAAGCAAGGCGATTTCCGCTTCCTTAGCAGCAAGGTCGGCTTTCATCTTCTCGATTTCTGAAACCGACGAAACCTGAGGCACCGGATTTGAGCGCACTTCCTGCAATTGTTTTTCAAGTTGGAGTCTATCCTGCTCCATACGGAGTTGGTCGATTTGACCACGTAGTCTAGCCAATTCCTCGGGTGATGCATTCTTCACCCCGTCGTTCATGCTTTGAAACGAGAGGACCACAGCCGCCAGAAGAAGGGCGAAAGTTGCTCCAAGTAAGATCGTCATCGTATTCACAAAGCACAAAGTGTCTCCGACCGGACAGAATGTCAACGTCCCGCATAGTTACATTTTCTACCACCCCATCAAAATTGAAAACTGGCCAAGAGCATCTACATGTCAGAGACTCCTCATGTGGATCTTTTCTCCGATATCCCGAAAAAAGAAACCAAAGCGCTTTCTGTCACCCAACTGGTGAAGAAGGTCAGGCGAGCCGTTGAAGCGGAGGTCGGTAGGGTTTGGATCGAAGGCGAAGTTTCGAATCTAAAAAAACAAGGCAGTGGTCATTGGTATTTTTCACTCAAAGATGATGGGTCCCAAATTCAATGTGCCATGTTCACGGCTCGTCGGCGCGAAGGATCTGAAGCGCTAGTAGATGGAGCCAAGGTTCGCGTGTTTGCCGACACCACGGTTTACGAGGCGCGTGGCCAATTACAGGTGATCGTTCAAAAAGCTGAACTTGCTGGCAAAGGCGACCTTCAAGCCAGATTTGAAGCGTTAAAGAAAAAACTCAAGGCTGAGGGCCTCTTTGATTCCGAGCGAAAGAAGACCTTACCTCATTTTCCAAAAACGATTGGTATGGTTACCTCTCCCACCGGAGCTGCCCTGCAAGATATTCTAAATATTTTAAAGCGACGTGCTCCTTGGGTTCAACCCGTTCTCTACCCTGTGCGCGTGCAAGGCAAAGGGGTCGAAAAAGAAATTGCTAACGGTATAAAAAAACTCGGTTCGCCCGAAGAGCACGGATTCCCGCGTTGCGATGTCATGATCGTTGGACGAGGAGGTGGCTCCTTGGAAGATCTTTGGTGCTTCAACGAAGAAGTTGTTGCCCGAGCCATTGCGACCTGTGAAATCCCTATCATTTCTGCAGTCGGGCATGAGATCGATTTCACAATATCAGATTTCGTGGCAGACCTGCGTGCTCCAACGCCAAGCGCCGCAGCAGAGCTATCCGTTCCGGACATCTCAGATCTCAGACAAAATCTCGAAAACGCAAAAAAGAGAATCCGTCGATCAATTTCCGTCTCATTTCGGGAGCCAGCCCAGCGTTTGGACTACGCGAGAGAGAGATTGCTAAGTGCAACTGCTTCAACTCTCGCTGAATGTGAACAGAGTTACAAAAATCTGAGTTTGAGACACATTTCCCTGCATCCTAGAAAAATTCTCGAACGCCGAATGGACCGGGTTGAGGCGATTTCTCGAATCTTCCAGCAAATAGCCAATCAAAAACTATTAGAAAAAACACGCCATTTGAATACCTTGGAAACGATTTTGCGAACTTTAGGTCCTGAATCTGCTTTTAAAAGAGGCTTCTCCATCACGCTGAACGAACAAGGAAATGTCATTCGCTCCGCCCAAGAAATCGACCAAGGCGGAATAATCAGGACTAAACTAATTGACGGGGAGATCATATCCACCGTTCGTTAATCCTGTTAAAAACGATGCCTGAACCAATTCAATCCCAGTTACCTCTCGTAAGCGCGATTCTTTCCTTAATCGCCGTTCTTCTGCTGATAGCGGTTTTGATGTTCCTTTATCACATTAACACCGTGCTTACAGGCTTCTCGAAAAAACTCACAAGAACCTCACGTTCAACGAAACTCGCGGAGACCGAGGATCCTGCCCAAGTTGCCGAAGTCGATCCGGGTACCCCATTCGAGAAATTTTTGAAAGAAGACCCTGAGAGACTTGCTCTATCGAAAAGAGAAAAATTCAAAGGCTATCGGCTATGGCGTAAAGAACGAGGTTTAAACTGGGGCGCCAAAAATAAAAAGAAACTAAAGTCGGAAAAGGTCAAAAAAGACCAAGCTAACGAAAATGACGACAAAGAAGAAGAATAAGTCGAAGTCGACAAAGTTCGATAATCTTCTTCTTGCTCAGAGCCTGTTCCTGATCTTCTATTTCTGCAAGAAACGTAATTTGCACTAGTTCAACAATGAATCTAACACTCAAAGTATGGCGGCAATCCGGACCCCGCTCAAAAGGAAGCATCCACACCTACCCGGCTGAGAACATCCCAGAAGAAGCCTCTTTCCTCGAAATGCTCGATATCGTCAACGAGCGAATCATCGAGGACGGGGACGACCCGATTCATTTTGACCACGATTGTCGCGAGGGAATCTGTGGCTCTTGCTCGTTGACTATTAACGGTGTCCCCCACTCCAAGGAAAAAGGAATCACGACTTGTCAGGTCCACATGCGTAAATTCCGCGATGGCGACACACTTTGGATCGAGCCATTCCGCGCTGATCCATTTCCTGTCATCAAGGACCTCATTGTTGACCGCTCTTCGTTCGACCGAATCATTTCCGCTGGAGGCTATATCGACATTCGAACTGGTTCAGCCGTGGATGCTAATTCCGTCCCCGTAAGAAAAGATCATGCGGATAGTGCTTTTGACGCAGCCGCCTGCATCGGCTGCGGTGCTTGCGTGGCGGCCTGTCCAAACGCATCAGCCATGCTCTTCACCTCCGCTAAAGTCTCCCATCTCGGGCATCTCCCTCAAGGACAACCCGAACGCCAGAAGCGCGCTCTTGCGATGGTCCGCCAGATGGACGCCGAAGGATTTGGAAACTGCACAAATCACTACGAGTGCGAAGCCGCTTGTCCGAAGGAAATCTCCGTCGATCACATCGCACGCATGAACCGAGACTACGCGAAAGCAGTCGTCGAAGAACAATTCGCTTAAATTCCCTTTATGGAAGAACTCGGAAAAACTCCTGAGCAACCCTCTGGAAAAGTCGAAAGAACCGAGGAGGAATGGAGAAACATCCTCACTCCAGAACAATACCACATTCTCCGGGAGGCAGGGACCGAAGCCCCGCACGGGGACGTTTACAAGCAGGTCCATGAGCAAGGAGAGGGCGCTTATCACTGCGCTGGCTGCGGGGCATTGCTTTTCTCTTCCAAGGAAAAATTCGATTCACGCTGTGGATGGCCGTCATTTTACGATCCGGCGAATGCACAGAACGTCTCTACCCGTGCCGACCATTCAGGCGGCCGCCTGCGCACTGAGGTGAACTGCGCTGTTTGCGATGGGCACCTAGGTCACGTCTTTGAAGGTGAAGGCTTTGATACGCCAACAGACAAACGTTACTGCATCAATGGAGTTGGCCTGAAATTTGTTCCAGTAGCATCAGAGTAGATTCTCAGAGCTTTCCGATCACCCTTGAACAACAGCGAGTAATATTTGCAGTTTAAATCTTGCCCATCACGCATCTTCTTACAATGCTCTCCACCAACGGCGGCTTGGCGGAATTGGTAGACGCGCTCGACTCAAAATCGAGTTCCTTGTGAGTGTGGGTTCGATTCCCACAGCCGCTACTTTCCTTTTCTATAAAGAAATTTCACCGCAGTATGTCCACTCCGCGAAGCATCGGCATCATCGCAGGCAGCGGAATTTATCCCGAGACTTTTGTTAGGGCTGCTCGCAAGGCCGAGCCTTCCGCTCGTATTGTCGTCGCAGGCTTTGAGGATGAGACCCGCAAAGACCTAGAATCGCAGGTCGAGGCGTTTCGCTGGCTACGCGTTGGGCAACTATCCAAGATGATCAAGTTCTTCGTAAGTGAGGGAGTCTCAGAGGCAGTAATGATGGGACAAATTTCACCGAAAAATCTCTTCAATCTACGCCCAGACCTTCGCATCCTCATGATGCTTGCACGGGTAAAAAAGCGAAACGCCGAGAGTTTGTTTGGAGGTATCGCTGACGAACTGGAAAAAGACGGAATTTCGCTTCTGCCCGCAACCACATTTCTCGAAGACCACCTACCAAGTGCCGGTCATGTAACAGGACCTGCAATCAAGCCACGCACGCTTGAAGATATTGAATACGGTTTCGAAATTGCAAAAAAAACCTCCGCTCTCGATATTGGTCAGTCGGTGGTCGTGCGGCACGGAACCGTCCTAGCAGTTGAGGCATTCGAAGGCACAAATGCATGTATCAGCCGCGGCGGCGAGTTGGGCCGGAACAAGGACACGGTTCTTGTGAAGGTTTCAAAACCCAATCAAGACTTTCGCTTCGACGTTCCAGTCGTTGGTCCTCAGACGGTCGAGAGCTGCGCCGAAGCCGGCGTCATCGCCATCGGAATCGAAGCAGGAAAAACCTTACTCCTTGAAAAAGAAGAAATCACTCGGCTCTGCACACGTCACAAAATCTGTATCCACGCTATCTGAGAATCGCCAATACGGTTCAGCGTAACTTAATTTCTCCCTTCGCTCCCTACAGCTTGAGATTTTCATTTCCCTGCGTAAGGTCGCCTAGTGCAAAATGACTTTCAACGCCCTTTTCGGTCTAGTTTCCACAGTTGTGTTATCGGCTTCCTAGCCGTCTGCACAGCCGTAGGTGAAGAAACCAAGCCCGAACCGGTAACGGTCGAACAAATCGAACAATCGGTCACCCGAGGAGTGGATTTTCTCGTCAAAGACCAAAATGCAAACGGGTCATGGGGCTCAGCGACACGCACCAAACATATCAATATCTACGCCCCTCTTCCCGGTGCTCACGACGCCTACCGTGCTGGCGCGACTGGACTGGCCTTTGCCGGACTACTGGACTCCGGCGATACCCGCCCGACAACGCTCGCCGCTATCGAAAAGTGTGCACAATGGTCGATAGATAATCTTCCTAAACTCCGCCGTGCCGACCAGACGACCACCTACAACATTTGGGGACACGCCTACGGAATACGGTCTCTTGCCCGACTACACAGTCGTGAGACCGATCCTAAAAAAAGACTCCTGTATAAAAACTTGGCACAAGAACAAGTCGACCTCGTCAACCGCTACGAGGACGTCAACGGTGGTTGGGGATACTTGGATGTGTTTGATAACTTCACCTCCCAGAAGCCAACAGGCATCACAACTTCATTCAGCTCTGCCACCGTTCTTCTTGCGATGCTAGAAGGTCGCGATAAACTCGGCCTGAAACTTGATGACAAGGTTGTTTCTTACGCTCTGGATTCCATCAAACGTCAACAATTTCCTGATAAATCCTACGCTTACTCGCACCTCCACATCAAGCGCCCGCGTGCGGTCATCAATCGACCCGCCGGCTCTCTCGCCCGCTCCCAAGCCTGCAATGCCGCCTTACGCTCGTTCGGACGGGAAGGCATCACCGATGACGTCATCATCCAATGGGCTGACCGCTTTTTAGAGCGTGAAGGCTGGCTTTCCATCGCACGCAAAAGACCCAAGCCACACGATATTCACTTCAAGATCTCTGGCTATTTCTATTATTACGGAATCTTCTACTTCACCGAATCCGTCCGCCAACTTCCTCCAGAAAAACAAAAAAACTACGCTGAAAAACTTGCCGCACTGATCGTTTCGAAACAGGAAAAAGACGGCTCATGGTGGGACTATCCGCTTTACGATTACCACCAACCCTACGGAACGGGCTACTGCCTCATGGCCCTCGCTTGGTGCGAAGATGTCATGACTCGCGACTAAAGACCTCTCCAGCGGATATCCTTGACCAGACCGGTGGTTTGCCAAGTGGCCAAACCGAATGGAACACAGTCGGAAATTGGTCCTTCACGCAGAGCTAGGGTTTTACCAGTCGTGTCCAAGTCGATCACGCTCTCCCCATCGATCGAAACCACGATACGACCCTCTCTATTTTCCAAATGAATCTCATACCAGACAGCGGTCTCAAATTTTTGGTAGGTGGTTGTTTCATTTTCAGAAGCATCCTTTCCATCAATCGAAGAAATACCCACAACGGAGCCTCCCCAACCTCCAATGACCAAGGTCACAAAATCAGTTTCCATCCGCGCTGGAAAAGTCACCGCGCAGAAAAAATCGGTTCCATCCACGCGTTTTGCCGATAGCTTCATTTCAAAGGGTGACTGCGGTAGCTGCCCTTCCCACCGGACGGTTGTGATCGACTCGCCCCATCCAATCTTGAGATTCTCCGTTTCTTCAACATCTCCACCGGAAACCCTTTGCCAGTCGCCGTGCATTTGGTTCCAAGGAATGGATGGATCATCTGCGGGTTTCTCGGTGATCTTCTGGCTTCGGCACCCAACAACAGCCCCCATACTCAAACTCGTCAGAATCATCATTTCACGCCGCTGCATAACTGCAAGTATACGCACTCAGTCACCGTTGTCTTCACCTGAAATTGATGTTTGAGTTTTGGGCAATGAATCCTAGCCTTCCCCCATGCTCTCCACAGAAAAACTCACAGGCTTTGCAGACGAGGCCTCTCGTGACATCGACAAACAGATCCAAGCAACAAAAGATCTAGCTTGGTCGGCCATTTCCACACGCATGGTTGGCAACGCCAATATCCACGACATGCCGGAGGATGAATTCGCCGCTGCCGCAGATGCTCTCGACGCAGCAGGAATCATTGTCCCAGAGTTTGGCTCTGCGATCGGGAACTGGGGTAAAAAAATCGACTCTGATTTCTCCATCACCCTCGCAGAGATCGAACGTGCCATCCCGCGCATGAAGCGACTCAAAACTCCGATGATTCGTATCATGTCTTACGCTCAGGAAACCTGGGGTGAAGACCAGAACGAACAGGAGCGCTTCCGCCGCCTCCGTGAGATCGTCAAACGCTTCTCTGATGAAGGCCTCACCGCCATTCACGAAAACTGCATGAACTGGGGTGGATTTTCCGCAGAGCATTCGCTCCGCCTCGTTGAAGAAGTGCCTGGCCTGAAGCTTGTTTTCGATACCGGAAATCCCGTCTTCCAACGCGACCGCTCGAAGCAGGAACCTTTCCCATGGCAGGACCCGATGGAATTCTGGCTGAAGGTGAAAGATCACGTCGCTCATATTCACATCAAGGACTGTATCAATCCAGTATCCGACGAGGTAGAACCTGAATACACCATGCCAGGCAAGGGTCAGGCAAAGCTCAAAGAGATTCTAACCGATGCCAATCAATCTGGATATGACGGCTGGATCGCCATTGAGCCACACGTCGCTACCGTCTTCCATGCCCCGGATCCCTCAGCAGTCGATTGGGATCAGTGCTACAACTCCTACGTCGAATACGGCAGGCAGTTCGTCCGCCTCATTGCGACACTTTAAGGGTGCCACAACTTTGGTAGATTAGATCGAGGCCTTTTCGGGTTCTATTTTTTTATTCCAAAAACACAGATCCGGATAGATCGGAGGACACCCTAGACTCCGGCCAGATCACGCTATCAGTCACACACACTCCGGCAGCGATCTTGGCTCCTTTTCCGATCACGCTATTCTCAACAATCGCTCCCTCGCCAATGACTGCTTCCGGATGGATCGGCTCCTGTAGCGAAAGCTCGCTGTGCGCTTGGAGGTAACTCTCCACATCGCCTAGATCCATCCACTCACCACTATCTAAAACGACGGCACCTAGACCGTCTTCTCGAACAAGCTCTTGAAAGGCTGGGATCACGGAAATCACTTCACCGGCTGGAATACGTTTTAGAAAATCTTTCCTCACGCAATAAATTCCGGTGAACACATGCGTGCCCGGTAGTCCTTTGACTTCGCTACGCACGTCCTCCACGCGTCCACTTTTACCCAGAGAAATCCGTTTCCCTCCTCCATCGGAACGTAGTGCCAGAGTCACCTCATCGCCGCTGGACTCATGCGCGTCGACAAGCTTCTGCAGATCCATTGAAGAGAAAATATCTCCATTGTGAATGAGCAGACTTCCCTCTTCCACCCAAGATTCAATATTTTTCAACCCACCACCCGTCTCCAGTAAAATCGATTCATGAAAAAACGAAATATCCCTTCCCTCCCCGAAATTCTCCCACTTTTCCGGTAGATGGTGCGTGTTGATTGCGAAGCGTTTGCAGCCCATAACCTCACAGGCCTCCACCGCCCACATCGCTAGCGGCTTATGAAAAAGCGGAACCAGTGGCTTCGGCAGCAGGTCTGTTAGAGGACGTAGCCTGGTCCCCAATCCTGCTCCAAGTATGAATGCCTGCGTGATCATTTTGGACGAAGCGTAGCGATGTCAGAACGACCTACAATACGGACTTTCATTTCAAGGCATTCACCGCTCTCTCATGGCGCTTTGCGATCTTTGGATCTTTAGCCGCATACAGCAAAGCCATCAGCATTGAGCGAGCGGAGCTATCACCACCTACCATAGCGTTTTCGGAAATTGCGTTTTCGAACTCTTCGTTTCGAATCAGAAAATAGATCGCTAACGGAAACGCCTGTAGCGTTCCGCATGCAGCACCAAATTTCGCAGCCGCTGCCTTTGGTTCCATCTCCTGAGCGACAAGCCCTTGTTCCAAAACTTCTTTCGCATTCAATTTGGGGAAATCGTATTGCCGCGCAACCTCTTCAAGAGCGTCACGAATTGTCTTACCTCGCCTCACTTCATAGGAAGATCTCGTGAAAAATTCCGCAGCTTCTGCAACCACCGGATCGCCATGTGTCAGCTTCGTCTGAGCAATGGCCGCTGCGACCGCATCATCTTCAACCAAACCCAGATCCAGAATCGGAGCAATTCTCGCCGCTCCTCCAAGATCCGAGGAACTGGAAGGTGACCGGCCACCCGAAGCCTTGCTCTCACGACTAGCTCCATCAACATAGCCACCGAAATCCTGCATGCCCTCCAGCCAGTCGTCGCGCCAAGCACCTGTATCAAATCCACCACGCTTCTCAATCGAACGCGCAAGCAACACTGTCTGATCTCCATAATGTGTAAGATCACCCGCAACCTTACCACCATGATACTCTGCCATGGGCGCCTCAGGAATCCTGACTCCGCTAGGAAAACGTGCTTCGATTTTCTTCGAGTCGTAGATCCAATGACTCCCTAGACTCAGAGAGTCTGCAACCAATGCCGTACGATAAAATTCTTTCATAGTGGGAATCATGCACACGAATCTCCGTTCAGCAACCACGACCGACCTTGCGGCGAACCCGAATCACTCCTAGCTTCCTGCATGCCGGAACTACCGGAAGTAGAAACCACCAGACTCGGAATTTCCTCTCACATCGTGGGCCAGGAAATCGCTGATATTGTCATCCGTCGCCGCGATTTACGCTGGCCAGTATCGGATGATCTACCCGACTTTACTGGAGCAAAAATCCAGCAAATCGACCGACGCTCGAAATACCTTCTCTTTCACACGGATCGCCCTCGCTCATTCCTCGCCCATCTCGGTATGTCCGGAAGCCTTCGTATCGTAAAACCATCGGATGATTGGCGAAAGCATGACCACATCGGAATCATCTTCAATAATGGCAAGGAACTGCGTTTCCACGATCCTCGCCGATTTGGAGCCTTCCTCACCCTCAATCAAAGTGACACCGGCACCCATCCTCTCCTGAAAAAACTTGGCCCTGAACCGCTCGAAGAGACCTTTGATAGCACTTACCTCCATGAGGCTCTCAAAGGAAAAAGTACCGCGATCAAAACGGCGGTTATGAATGCAGAAATTGTCGTCGGTGTTGGAAATATTTATGCTTCGGAAAGCCTCTTCCGCAGCGGCATCCACCCGAGACTAGCAGCTTCTAAACTCTCAAAACCTAGAACTAAGAAGCTCACTGTCGCCATTAAGCAAGTCCTCAACGAATCGATTCAGGAAGGCGGAACCACCCTCCGAGATTTTGTAAATTCAGATGGAGAACCCGGCTACTTCAAACAACGCCTCTTTGTTTATGGAAGAAAAGGCGAACCCTGTCGCACCTGCGCTACGCCCATTTCCCACTGCGTCCTCGGCCAGCGGGCCACTTACTGGTGCAAGACCTGCCAGAAGCGGTGAAGTCTTCTACTTCATTTTTTCGTCAATCATTGCGCTGAGATCGGCGACGAGGTCGGGGTGTTTGTCGGCGATATTCTCGGTTTCGCCTTTTTTACTGCCGTGTTCGTAGAGTTCAAACTCGGTGAGCCCGTTTTTTCCTCTGTGCCGAATGAGACGGAGGGATTCCAATCGAATCGTTTCGGCGTTTCTCCAGTAGGAAACCGCCTCCCCACCTATCTGTTCAGGATTATCAAGAAGTCTGACCAAGGATTCACCTGACAGACCTTCGGGAGTCGGCACACCCGTGAGTTCACAAAGAGTCGGATAGATATCGACGGTCTCAACAATCTCCGCGCAGCGCTTGCCCGGTATTTTCATTCCTGGAAAGCGAATCACCAATGGAGCAAGCAACGACTCCTCGAAAAGCGTGTGTTTACCCCAAACGGCGTGTTCACCGAGGTGCCAGCCATGGTCACCCCAGAGGACGACGATCGTGTTTTCCGCAAGACCGGTCTCTTCCAGTTTCGCCAACAACTTCGCCACCTGCGCGTCGGCATAGGAAACACACGCGGCATACGAACGACGCATCTGCTCAGCATAGACAGGATCCTTTCGCGGATCTTTGCCTTTCTCATGTTTGTAGTTGCCGAAAAATTCTCCACTTCCATGCCAAGTGCTCAGTCCTTCCGGCTTATCCGGATGCGGAACGGGCGGAATTTCCACCCCCTCGTAGATATCCAGATAGGACTTTGGACATGCAAAAGGCAGATGTGGCTTCATGAGACCCACTGCGAGAAAAAAGGGCTCCTCCTTCTTGGCAAGACCATCCATCTGCTTCAGCGCCTCACGGGCGATCCAACCATCCGTGTAGGTAAAGTCGTCACCCTCGGCGTGCTCGGAGACGGGCGACTTGCCGGGGATTCTCGCAATTCCTCCTGCGTAACCATGCATCGCCCCTTGCGCATGCTTCCATGGATCGGTTGGCATGACATTGAGATCCCACGCGCCTGGCGTCTCTGGCTTCTCTGGGTCGTTCCAATTTTTCCCACCCAGTCCTCCAGGATAATGGGAAATCTTGCCAATGGCCAAGGTCTTATAACCGTTCTCCTTGAAATAGCGCGGCATGGAAAACGGCTTTTCGTCCACTTTCCCCGAAACGGACATCAGAGCGCCGTTGTCGCGCTGAGCTCGGTTTTTGGCGTATTTTCCCGTGAGCAACGTATAGCGCGAAGCCCCGCAGGTCGGTGCCTGAACATAATGCCGCGTGAACGCACGACCGCTCTCCACGAGGGAATCCATCGCCGGAGAATGGATGTATTCCGCCCCGAGCGCCTTCAACTCGGGACGAAGATCGTCCACGCAGATCAGTAGAACGTTCGCACGCTCCCCTAGGGCTGGAACAATGAATGCAAATGAGAGTATCAGGCTTCGAAATTTCATGGAGTATAGTTGATTGGAGATCATCTAAAAGATGCTAGCTTACGCAAGTGGACTAGTGTTTTCATCAGAAGACGTTCGTCGACTATTTCTTTTTCTTCTTTGCTTCTCTCCCAGGCATCCGGTTGAAAGCTCTCATTTCCGTAGCGTGACCTTCGTCGCCCTGTTGCTTCATCCAACCATCGAGAGCCTTCCGAAGGTCCTCACGAGTTTCCGAAAGCGACTCGTCTTCGATAAGATTATTTTGGTTCCAAGGATCCTTGAGGACATCATAGAGTTCCTCCGCAGGACGGTGACGATAATCGTGCACCAATCGCATCGCTTTTTTATCCCCATTTCCCGCCATTTTCTCCCACTCATAGAAAATAGGATCTTTCATCATCGTATTCAGGAAAACCGCGTCAGGCGAAAGGTTGCGAATGTAACGGTAGCGACCGTTGTTCGCCGAACGGATTCCGTAGAATTCGCTACCGTCATTGATGCCGCGTGTCGTCTGGAGTCCGAAGGCGTATTCCTTGTGAGTATCGGCTTCACCTTTCAGAACCGATAGGAAACTTCTCCCATCAAGAATTTCTGGCCTTTTGACACCCGCTGCGTCGAGAAAGGTCGGAACGACATCCACATACTCGATGAGAGCATCACTCTTGGAATTTGCCTTCACTTTTCCCGGCCAGCGAACCACACATCCACTCCTGAGTCCGGCATCGTAGCAAGTCCATTTCGCAAAAGGCAGGCTGTTGCCCTGCTCACTAAGCACGATCACGAGGGTATTCTTACGATGTTTTGATTGGTCCAATATTCCTAGCAACTCGCCCACCTGCGAATCAAAGTAGGTAATCTCTGCCAAATATTTAGAATAACCCTCTCTCGTCTTTGGCGAATCCACAAGAACTGGGGGTAGCTTCAGTGAATTCGGAGGATATGCCGAAGAGTCACCCCTTTCCCAAGGCGTATGTGGTTCATTCGATGCGGCGATGAACAAAAATGGCTTTCCCGACTTCTCGCTGGACTTGAGCACCTTTGAAAAGGCCGTAGGTTCAGGATTCTTCTTTCCACTGTATTCGAAAGGAAAGACCTTCTGCGGCCCAATATGCCGTTTACCCGAAAGGTGAGTCGTATAGCCCTCGTGCTGTAAATAATGCGCAATACTCTTCACCCATCCGTAAGCGTTCGTATGGTTCGGATAGGCACCGGATTTCACCGGATAGATCCCTGTGTATAGGCAGTGTCGTGTCGGTGAACACATCGGCGCAGCCTGGAAGCAGTTGGAAAACAACATCCCCTGCGAAAACAGTTTTTTGAGATTCGGAGTTTTTGCCTGTCCCCCATAGATCTCCAAGTCACTAAACGTGCAGTCATCAGCAAGTATCAGTAGAAAATTCGGCTTTTCCTCTGCGGCGCAAACCTGCCCATTCCCCAAAGACAGAGATGCCAAGCCAAGTAGCAAAAACTTCATCGACTCACTATGCTAACCAGCAAAAGAACCACAAGGAGTATGATCCAAATCCTTGCCCGAACATCACCACACTGATCTAAAAATCCATTCAACTGAAAAATCCCGTTTCCATTTCAGAAAAGCACGTCCATCATCCGCCCGCATGTTACCGATTCTCATCACTGGAAAGTCCGGCCGTATGGGCTTGGCTGTCGCCGAGGCCGCCGAGGCCAACCCAGAAGTCGCCATCGCCGCGACACACGATGCTGGCGAAGACTTGGACAAAGCAGTCAAAGCCGCAGGCTGCATCATTGACTTCACCGTGCATTCATTTTCTACCAGCTTGATTGAAGCAGCTTTGAAACACAAAGTTGCCTTGGTCATGGGAACCACGGGTCACACCGACGCAGAACTTGCGACGATCCACGAAGCGGCCAAAGAAATCCCCATCGTCCACGCTCCGAACTTTTCGGTCGGTGTGAATACACTTTTCTATCTGACACGCCAGGCCGCACGAATCCTCAAACAAGATACCTTCGATATCGAGGTCACTGAAATGCACCACCGGCACAAAATCGACTCGCCATCCGGCACCGCCAGGCGACTCTTGGAAATTCTCAACGAGGAGACGGAAACATCCTACGATAAAGATATCGCACACGGCCGTTTCGGAAACATCGGCCCGAGAAAAGAGCGCGAAATCGGCATGCACACACTGAGAGGTGGTGATGTCGTCGGCGATCATACAGTCATGTTTGCTGCAGATGGCGAACGCGTGGAACTCACTCACAAAGCCTCATCACGCATGACATTTGCCTCTGGGGCCGTGCGCGCCGCTGTTTGGCTACAGGGAAAACCTCCCGGCCTCTACGACATGCAAGACGTCCTCGAACTTAAATAATTCAACTTCTCCCTATCTCATGAAATCACTTCTCATCCTACCCTTCGCTTTCGTCCTCGCGTCCTGCGATATCGCCCAGGACTCTACTGATATCGCCACGACCAAAGACACCCCGACAACTGTCTCAACAGCGGAATCTGAGACAGAATCTCAGGCCGAACCCATTGATCTTTCCAAGTCAGTCGCACGGATCAACGCAACCAGCCAATCATGGAACGCTGGCCAACCGTGGCAGAAAAACCCTCCAACAAATTTGCGTTCTCTTGGTGCAATCGTCGGACCTCGCCATGTGCTGACCACTGCGGAAGTCGTCGCAGATTCAACCTACCTCGAATTGGAACTACCCGATGGCTCAAAAGTCTTCCAAGCAAAGATCATCGCGGTCGACTATGAAGCCAACCTCGTCCTACTCACCGTGAAATCCGACGAAGATTCCCAAACCTTCTTCGAAGGCACGAGTCCACTTGAAATCGCCGACCCTCTCTCGATCGGTGACCAGCTTGAACTCTTCCAAGTCGAAGAAAACGGCACCGAGCTACTCACCAGTGGCACACTCCAATCCGTTGACATCTCTTCGAGCTTTCTGCCCGGTCAGAGTTTTCTCACCTACTTCGTCAAAGCCTCCATGCAGAGCGCTGCCAGCAGTTTTTCTCTACCCGTCATCCAAGGCGACAAACTCGCCGGCGTCCTACTCAGCTACGATTCCGACGATCAAATCTCTGACGTCCTTTCGGTCGATGTCATCTCTCACTTTCTCGAAAACGCCATGGCCGGTGACTACACTGGCTTCCCCTCCCTCGGTGTTGCCGTTTCAAGAACCGAAGACCCTTCATTCCGAAATTACCTAAAACTTAACCCCGATCAGGGTGGACTCTACATCAGCCGTGTGCGTCCCGGTGGAGCAGCCGATATTGCTGGCGTTAAAAAGGGCGACGTGCTCCTCGCAGCTGCAGGATTCCCCATTGATCGCCGCGGTTACTATGAAAACCCTCACTACGGCCCAGTTTTCTGGGGACACATCGTGCGTGGCAAAAAATCCGCTGGCGACGAAATCGCCCTTTCACTGATAAGAAATGGCGAACCCCTAGAAGTCACCGCAACTCTCACCCGCATTGAACAAGAAGACCGCTTGGTTCCCTCCTACCGATTTGATCGCGCTCCGAATTTCTTAGTTAAAGGAGGCCTCATTTTCCAAGAACTCTCCCGCCCTGTGCTCCAAGCATTCGGAAAAAGTTGGTCCAGCCGTGCTCCACTCAACCTACTTGACGCCTACGAAAACCCAGAGAAATACGAGGAAGATTTTGATCGTATCGTTTTCCTTAGCGGCTCCATCCCAACCCCCGCCACCGTCGGCTACGAGTCTCTGCGTAACCTGATCGTGAAAAAGGTAAACGGAGTCGAGGTCAAGGACATGAAGTCTCTCATCAAAGCTTTCGAAAAGCCGAATGCAGACAATCTCCACTCCATCGAATTTCTTGAAGAAGAATTCACCGTCTACCTAGATGAAAACATCGCAACATCAGTCGATTCCGCCCTTCTGCAACGCGGTCTCACGCGCCTGTCACGGGCCGAATAGACAAAACACGAAATCGGCGTAACTTCTGCCAAATGAAAAAATCTCTGATCATTGATCTAGCCACCCTTCCAGAAAACGGAATGGCCTTTTCAGGCGAGCTAGATGGCGAGATTTTCGATCTACCGAAGAGCGACGCCAGCTCTACCGGCCCACTCGTCTACGATTTATGGGCCCAGCGTTTTGAAGCTGAGCTCCTCCTCACCGGAACGATCTCCGCACCGTTCCAGTTCACCTGTGTTGTTAGCCTGAAACAGTTCATAAAAACCATCCGTCTCGATTCTGCCGCAATCTCTATCGAAATCGGCAATTCCACCCAGATCGATGCCACTGAAGCACTCCGCGAAGAGGTTATCTTAGAGTTTCCCGCCCATCCTCGCTGTGACGAGGGAGACATCCCGGAACCTTGCGAAGTAGATTCACGTTATTTAGCCCTAGACAAAGCTGATGAAAATGGTTTAACACCTGCCCCCCGCGCTGAGAGCGATGACCGTTGGTCTGCCCTCGACGACCTCACGGGTCTAAAAGATCAAACTTAACTTACTCACTACCATGGCCGTACCAAAACGCCGTCAATCCAAAAGCCGCCAGAAAATGCGCCGCGGTGCGAATCGCTGGAAAGCACCTATTTTCAGCACCTGTTCCGATTGTGGAGCAAACATTCCCTCGCACATCGCCTGCCCTTCCTGTGGCACCTACCGTGGCCGCAAGGTCCTCGAGGTGGAATCGTTCTAATTGATTTCACGGTAGAACGATACGAACCCACGCTGGAGAACTGGCGAGGGTTTTTGTTCGTACCACTGGGACAATCGTTTCCTCCTAAAAATTCCGTATGAAAGTTGCTCTGGATGCAATGGGCGGTGATGCCGCACCCAAGGTGAACATTATCGGAGCCATCGAGGCTCTGAAAAACACCCCCAAGCTCGCGCACCTTTTTCTCGTCGGAGAGGAAACAAGACTGAAGGAAGAATGCGCCAAATACGGCCTCGATCTCAAGAGCCCCCGCGTCAGCATCATTCACGCCCCTGAGGTCATCGGAATGGCAGAACCGGGTGCAAAGTCCGTTCGTCGGAAAAAAAAGTCATCCATCAGCATCGGCATGGATCTGGTGAAAACCGGCGAAGCCGATGCCTTTGTATCAGCCGGTAACACCGGCGCTGCCGTCGCTGCAGCCACCATCAAACTTCGCTGTCTGAAAGGAGTTGACCGTGCTGGCATCGCCTCCCCGCTGCCAAACGAACATGGTATCTGTAACATTCTAGACGCTGGGGCCAATCCCGAATCCAAACCCGAGCACCTCGTCGCCTACGCCATCATGGGTACGGCCTATGCCAAATACGTTCTCGGTGTGAAGGAACCTCGCATTGGACTCATGTCCAATGGCGAAGAAGACGAAAAAGGCACCAGCTTCACCAAAGAAACGTTTAAGCGCCTCAAAGCGACTCCCGGAATCAATTTCGTTGGCAACGTAGAAGGTCACGACCTTTTCGAAACCAAACTCGATATCGTTCTCTGCGACGGCTTTGTCGGAAACATCGTTTTAAAAAGCGTGGAAGCCACCGCAAAAGCTGTTTCCAAATGGCTCAAAACCGAAATCAAGGAAACCCCATTGCGTATGGCCGGAGCCGTCCTCGCCCAAGGAGCTTTCAAAGCTCTCAAAGCGAAAAGCAGCTACGAAACCTACGGCGGTAGCCCGCTTCTCGGCGTGAACGGAGTCGTCATCATCGCCCACGGCTCTTCCAGCGCAGTAGCCGTGCAAAACGCCCTTCGCGTCGCCGTCGAAACCGTCGAGCACAAGATCAATCCCCGTATCGAAGACGCGATGGCAGGACTTGCAGAGGCACTCCCCAACGAGGATGTCTAGTTCGGGTTATACGGACTCAAAAGGACATCATCGAGACCAACATCAATCCTCTTTTAAAGGAATGTCAGGCCCTTTTCCCTCTCCATAGGGGCGTATTTCTAAGCCACTGTTCTTCTCTGGTTTCTCTTCTTCTTGAGCAGGTGCAGTAGGAGTATCGAGTGGATTCGCGACAATCGCTTTCGGTATGCTCTCCCCGACATGGATGGCTTGATAGAGTAAATTATAGTTGTGACGAAGAACTGCTGGAAACGAAACACGGCCCGCCTCCACAATCTTCTCGCGCAGCATCTTAGCGGAAACATCTGCAATCAGATTGGTTCCGATTTCCACAGCTCGATCAACGCCAACCACTTTCTGCCCGGCATCCGTACCGCCCCGAATCAAATCGCTCGTAATCGATTTGCCTTGAATCGCGATACTGGATTGTGCCGAAACAACGTTCCCCTCCCTGTCGATCGTCACTTCCAATGCCGCATGATCATCTGAAGACAACCATCCTCTATCATGGTCAATTCGGATCGAAACAAAAATTCCCTTATCTGGTGTGGGAGTGATCTCAGGGCGGTAGGTGCGATAATTTGCCCCTGAAAGTAGATACTCGGCTGCCTGCTTTCCGCGCTTAGTCCATCCCCCCAAGCTGTCGCCAAACTTCTCCTCATCAATCGATACCTCTGCCAAAACCAATCCGGAAAAAACAAAGAATCCAAACAGTTGAAAAATTTTACTCATATTTAGTTTTGCTGTCCGCCATCCCACCCAGATAAACCTCGCTCAGGATTCAGTTACACTTGAAAGCTTATCTGAGGCGAGCACTTCTTGCTCTCCGAAAAAGCGAGTCGTCATCTCAGCAGCCTTTTCACGATGCTCATCGGTGATATGAGAAATGACGGCCGCCATCGCACCGAGAATAACACTCCAATCGTCGGTGAATCCCGCACCAAGAATGGCATCTGGTATGAAATCCATCGGCAGGATCAGATAGCCTAAGGCACCAGCAATCACAGTTTTCGCCCAAGCCGGCGTATCTGCATCGCGCAAACAGTAATAGAGAGTGAAGCCCCCATTTAGAAGCTTACGCCCACCGCGCCTAGAAAGACGCTTGGCCACTCGCCAGAACTCATCGACCGAAAACTCTTCAGGCCGATGAGTCTGAAAGTTCGGCTTCTTCAATTTCAAAAATTTCATAAACGGATGATTAGTAACCTTAAATGATCACGAAATCAACTCGTGACACGAGTTGCGATTTCGCGTGATGTCTGACCAACCGCTTGTTAGGAGTTGGTCATGGCAAAACGAGTGAAGACCGTCGCCTCAATCACGGTTGAGAAATTTTTCGACAGCTATTCGGAAGCTCTTGAGTTGGTTCTCTTGGGTGAACGTGTCGGATTCGACCGAATGATCAGCGAGCCTGCCGTGAACCGCCCGGGTTTAGCACTAGCTGGTTTTTTCTCTTATTTTGCGAAAAAGCGTGTGCAAGTACTCGGAAATTTAGAAATGGCCTATCTTCGGAAACTGCCAGAGCAAATGCGTATCGACCGTTTCCGCCGAATGTGTGAACGCGATATTCCATGTGTGATTGTTTCACGCGGTGCCACGCTCGGGCCAGAATTGATGAATGTTGCAAAGGAACATTCCATTCCCGTTTTTGGCACCGCCCAGATCACCATGAAATTTCTAAACGCGGCAACGATCAGCCTCGAAAACGAATTTGCTCCAACCGTCACCATTCACGGCTGCATGGTCGACATGCGCGGCATCGGCGTTTTAATCGTCGGCAAGAGCGGCTCAGGAAAATCTGAAACTGCCATCGGCCTTCTCGAAAGGGGTGGATCACTCGTCGCCGACGACATGGTGCGAGTCAAACACGTCGGTGGCGAATTGATCGCAACAGCTCCCGATCTTTCGCGCGGATATATGGAAATTCGAGGAATCGGCATCATCAATGTCGCAAACCTGTATGGCCTCGCCTCCATTCGGCCGGACAAGCGTCTCGATCTTGTCGTCACGTTGAAACCTGCAACGGATCTCAATGAAGTCGACCGAATCGGAATGGAACCGAAGACTTACGAACTTCTCGGAGAAAACATCGCACATGTCGAGGTCCCCGTTGGCCCAGGTCGTGACACCGCACGCATGGTGACAATCGCCGCGCTCGACCAACAACTCCGCCGTCTTGGCTACAACATGGCAGATGAGTTTAACCAAAAACTTCTACACCACATGTCGGTCAACAAAAAACCGATCTAACAGGACTCAAAGGGTCACGGAAAACTCTTTCAAAGAACCCAACACCCAATCGGCACCTGCGTCTCGAAGTTCATCGGACGAAAATCGACCGGTGGCAACAGCGAGGCATCTCGCCCCAATGGCGTGAGCACAGGCGATATCTTTTGGCGTATCGCCAATGATCAATGTATGCTCAGCATCGTATTTCCGACCTGTCATCGCAAAGGCTCGTTCTAGAGCGATGAAGCCGAGTTGATTACGATCCGCACGATCAGAACCATACGCTCCAAAGGTAAAATGCTTGCTCAGGCCATAGTGCCTGAGCTTGATCTCCGCACCGAGCGAGGTATTCCCCGTTAGTAAAGCAAGTTCCGCGTGATCGTGAAGAGCCAACCCTTCAAGAAGTTCAATCACACCTTCCAAGACCCGCCCCTCTGACGGATTGGATTCAAGACTCTCATCCAGATGACGATGATAAGCCTCAAAGAAACGGTGCGTTTGCTCTTCAGTCGCAGCAACCCCGAAGTGGACATAGAGATTCTCTAAAATTCCAAGATCCGTAGAACCCGCCAAATCCAATGGTGGACCGTTTCCTCCGAAAATTTCGACAGCAGTTTTATTCAGAGCCGACATCCCCTTGCCTCCGGTATCAACGAGTGTCCCGTCGATATCGAAGAGCAAAAGCCACGGATCATCACCCGACAATAACGCCGAACGAAGTTGATCAATATTCTCCGACATCAGCCCTTAGGCTCAGCAGCCTCTTCATCTTCAGAGGGCTCTTGAGGCGCTGCGGATTCGACATCTTCAAAAGTCTCTTCTTCCTCCTCGTCATGATCATCCTCTTCAACGAGTTCACCATGATAGAGTTGGAAATTCCTTTTGCGCTGATGTGCAGGAAGTGGCGAAAGAATCATCGCTACCGCACGACCATTCAACCGCGGCTGTTGGTCAACTGCGGCCATTGTTTTTAGATCCTCAATGATTCTCTTCAAAACAACAAATCCGAGATCTTTGTGAGCATTCTCACGGCCTCTAAATTGCAATAGGAACCGAACCTTGTGATTCTCCTCTAGGAAACTCTCCGCTCGGCCTAGTTTGATATTATAATCGTGCTCACCCGTTCCCACGCGGAATTTCACTTCCTTCATGCGAGTCGAGACCTTGGCCTTACCTCTTTTGAGCTTTGCCTGAGTGTATTTGTATTTCCCGTAGTCGATGATCTTACAAACCGGAGGATCGGCTTGCCCTGCGATCTCTACGAGGTCCAAACCAACCGACTGCGCCTTTGATAAGGCTTCACGTGATGACATCACTCCGAGTTGTTCGCCTCGTGAATTCACGACGCGGACTTTTGGGGCACGAATCCTTTCGTTAACACGCGTCATATCGCGGTAACGACCTCTGTTGCTTCTTTGTGGTCTAGCTATGGTATTATCCTCTTAGGTGTTCTGTAAAAGCTTGGCATGCGACGTGAAAGACACATCCGATGCCAAGACGAATGAGATCCAAAAAAATTTACCGAAACAACGAATCATGAAAAATCGACAAAATACCCGAGACGATTTTGAAAATCGTCTGCATTTGATAGAGGGTGGGGTTCCGAAAAAATCATTTTGGATGATTCGGTGCGCAAAAGCGCACGGCATCAAGGCTTCTTGGATGGGAGGTTAACCGAATGCCATAGCACTGCGCAAGGAGGAATTTGTGACAGAAAAAAGGCGCGTAAATCCAAATATTGACCGCAGAGTGCTTCATCACCATTCTCCGCACATGACATTTTCGCGTGAGTTCGCAAGATCTCTTACACTCGGCCTAGCCTCAATCTTTATTCTCTCCTCTTGTGGAGGAAGCGCCTCACCGCCTTCCAAAATCAAGGGCCAGACGAATCAAAGCGTTTCGAAAGTCAGCGCAATCCCTCAAAACCCACCGCCTGCAGTGGTCGCGGAGAGTGTCTTGATCGTCGACGTGAACACTGGACGGAATCTCTATGCAAAAAACGCCGACCAAAGGCGCGCAGTCGCATCAACCCAGAAAATCATCACCGCCCTCTGCGTTCTCGATGCCGGAAATATCGACAAGACGGTCACCATCACCTCGTATGATACGCTCTGTGAACCCACCAAACTCTACCTAAAACCTGGCGAAACTTACACACGCCGCGAACTTCTCAGAGTTCTCATGGTCAAGAGTGCCAACGATGTTGGCCGCGCGCTCGCTCGGGATGTTGCTGGTAGCGTTGAGGAGTTCGCAGCTCTGATGAATCGAAAATGCGCACAGCTAGGTATGCGAAACTCTCGATTTCTCAATCCTCACGGACTCACCGAACCTGGCCAGTATTCCACCGCTCGCGACATCACGATCGCCGCTCGAGCCGCTTACCGCAGCCCATTACTTCGCAGCTTTTTTCGGACGAAATCATTTACCTTTGTCTACAACAACGGTCGAACTCGTAAACTCGAGAATACGAATAAACTTCTCAAACGCCTGCCTTATGTCGATGGCATGAAAACCGGCACGACGCGAGCTTCCGGCAGATGCCTCGTTTCAACGGGAACTCTCAATGGTCGCTCAGTGATCGTAACCGTCCTAAAATCCAATACCCCAAATATTTGGAATGATTCAGAGAAACTCATGCGTTGGGCTCTCGAGAGTCCCACGGTGACCCGCTAGGTCGATTAACGCCGAATTCCGGTTTCTACAAAATTTCTGTTGAACCCCCGCCAACAACTTCAAGAAATTGCGGGAGACAATCTCCTCCGCAGCCTACAGCCGGGAAAAGGCAGTGGAATGCGTATCAGCCGAGACGGTAAAGAGCTCTGGAACTTCGCATCAAACGACTACCTAGGGCTTTCATTCCACCCAACTCTAACAGAGGCTTTCATTGAAGGAATCACAACGTATGGCACCGGCTCAGCCGCTTCCCGACTCGTCACAGGAACGTCTCCTGCCCACACCCACCTAGAGGAGAAAATTGCCGTAGCCAAACATACCCAAGCCGCTCTGACTTTTTCCTCTGGCTACTCAACGGCTCTTGCCACGATCCCCGTCATCGCTGAAAAAGGTGATTTCATCATCCTCGACAAACTCGCCCATGCCTGCCTCATCGATGCCGCCCGTATGTCCGAAGCAACGCTACGCATCTTCCCCCACAACCACCTCGAAAAACTCAATGAACTTCTCTCAAAACTGAGATCAAAACACTCCGAATCACGCATCCTCGTCGTCACTGAATCCGTCTTCTCCATGGACGGTGACCTTTGCCCACTTCGTGAAATACTCGAGCTTTGCGAAACTCATGGAGCAGAGCTTCTCCTTGATGAAGCTCACGGCCTCGGAGTCCTCGGCCCCACCGGCATGGGACTCGCGGAACAACTCGGCCTGCAAGACCGCGTCCATTTCCAAATGGGCACGCTCAGCAAAGCCCTTGGACTTTCCGGCGGATATCTTGCAGCATCACGCGACTGGATTGACCTGATCATCAACCGCGCCCGTCCCTTTATCTACACAACTGCCCCTCCCCCTGCACTCGCTTACACAGCAAGCGTCGCTTTCGATCTTGTCCAGTCAAACGAAGGCCAAACTCTAAGGGAAAAGCTATTTGAAAACGTCTCGCTCCTTTACCCCAATCATCCCACAGCTATTCTCCCGATGATCATTGGTGAAAATCAAGCAGCCATCACAGCTTCGCAAAATCTTGCTGACCAAGGATTCCTCATCCCCGCGATTCGCTACCCAACCGTGCCGCGTAACACCGCCCGACTCAGAGTCACAATCTCTGCCGCGCATCCACAAGAAGCGCTTGCTGCTTTAGCTGCAGATCCGAGCTTTTGTTTTTGAATTCGATCACGAAAAGCGTGACCTTCTGCATCGATCCCAAAAACTTATGAAAAAATTTCTATTGTGCCTTCCACTAATCCTTCTCGCCAGCTGCGTCGGCCGCCCCGATGCCGTCACGCCCGTGCAGGGCTTCGATCTCGATCAATACTTGGGCAAATGGTATGAGATCGCGCGCTTAGATCATTCCTTTGAGAGAAACCTCGAAAAGGTGACCGCAAATTATTCATTGCGTGAAGACGGCGGAGTGGCCGTAAAAAATCGTGGATTTTCCACCAAGACAGGCAGTTGGAAAGTCTCCGAAGGTAAAGCCTATTTCGTAGGGAAAACGGATGAAGGGTTCCTCAAAGTTTCTTTCTTTGGTCCCTTCTACGGGTCCTATGTGATCTTCGAACTAGATAAAGAAAACTATCAATACGCTTTCGTCTCAGGGCCTGATGAGTCCTATCTTTGGCTCCTCTCCCGCACACCGGAAGTAAGCGACGAATTGAAAGCAAGATTCGAAACTCAGGCCAAAGAGCTTGGTTTCGATATCAAGAATTTGATTTACGTTAATCAAGCTGGAGCCAGCCATTCTCACTAGCGCAGATCTGTGAACGGAAACGGCTGATCCGCAGCCTTGGGATCAAAGTTTGGATTCGTTTTTGGGAAGTAACAATCGGCGACCTGAGACTTTAGCCATTGCTTGAGTTCTTCGTGAAGCTTCAAGACCGTATTCGACTGTTCATCAGCCAGATCAGATTTTTCGTACGGATCTTTGACGATATCGTAGAGACTCAGTTTCCCGTGCCAGTTCCAAATCAGTTTCATATTCCCTTCGCGAATGGCTGAGTGCGGAGCCAGCGGAGTTCCATGCTTCGGATCTTTCACGATCACATTGTAGGGATAATGCCAGTAGAGAGTTCGAGATTCGGAATCCCGTGACGGATTTTGAAGAAATGGTAGCAGACTCTTTCCATCAACGTTTTGCGGGGCATCATTTCCAGTTATCGCGGCCAAGGTAGGAAGAAAATCGGTGCAATCGGCGACTTGTTTACACCATTCACCACCTTCGAATCGGCCCGGCATATACCACACCGTAGGAACCCGAACGCCTCCTTCATAGAGTGTTGCCTTCCCTCCAGTGAAGGGCTGATTATCGGTCGCAGGCGGCTTGGTGTATTCCACGCCTCCGTTGTCGGAGGTGAAAACAATTAGAGTTTTTTCAGCAAGGCCAGTCTCCGAAAGAGTTTTCCTGATCTCGCCAATCGAATCGTCCAGATGTTTCAGCATCGCTGCATAAGTCGCGTCCGAATGCCCGAGGAAACCTTGCTGAGATTTTCCTTCGAAATACTCGATCGATGCTTCAGGTGCTTGGATGGGCGTATGAACGGCAAATGGGCAGTAGTAGAGGAAAAATGGCTTCCCTTCTTCCTGAGCCCGAGAGCGTATGTAATTACAGGCACGAAGAGAGAGGTCATCGGTTAAGTAATCTCGATTCGACTTAGGCCCGGCATTTCCAATCCGATATTTTCCCGGCATTTTAGGAAACGGGCTCTTGCGATTATTCCAGCTTTTCTGCCAGTTGAAATAGGCCGAGCCCCCGACATCGGCATAGGCGAGTTCACGAAACCCGTGCGCAGAGGGTTGTCGACTCGCCGCTCCATGTCCCCCCAAATGCCATTTTCCCAAGAAGGCAGAATCATGTCCTTTCAAAACCTTCGGAAGAGTCGGCAAGCTTGGGTCGAGAGCTGTGTTTGTATGACCATTCGTCCACGCACGCGAAATAGCGATACGATCTTTATGGCCGAAGGCATCATGTGCATTGCAACCCTCTGGAACTGGAAGACCTTGATTGAAAAAGGTCTTGGTTCTCGGTGTTGCAGTGGTCACCCCGAGCGTGGAAGCGATTCTTCCACTCAAGATCGCAGCACGTGTCGGCGAGCAAAGTTGGTTCGCGTAGGACTGCGAAAAGGCAATTCCATCTGCCGCGAGCTTATCGATATGAGGCGTCTCGTAGAACAGTTGATTCTGCTCCGCCCCAGTGAAGTGCCGAGCGAACGCATTGACATCAGTGATCCCGAGATCATCGGCTAGAATAAACACAATGTTTGGAGTTTCCGCAGCCTTTATCGACGAGGTCGCAAGAAGAAGGATAGAGAAAAGGGTTTTCATCGGCGGCGAGCCTAGAGCGATCAACTCAGGTTCCAAGGACTATCGACTCGGCAAATTTTCAACCTTTCCTGCTCAGCTACTGCGATCTAGAATTCTCAACCATGCGAGGCAGAACCCCTTTCCCAATTCCCTTCCTACCTCTGATTCTTTTCGCATGCATTTTCAGTTATGTGGGTTCTCTCGCCCCTTCCTTCTTCAAAGGGATCAATAGGACCGATTCCCATCCAAAGTCAGGCGAAGTAGCAACGCGATCATACACCGACCAAAGCGACGATCCATTTTCCGAGAATCCCGCCGACGATACCCGACCCAGATCGATCATGGTTCAAACCAAATTTGTGCAGATTGGTTCGGGCGATGATGAGCTGGGGTTTGACTGGATCCTAGAAAAAGACGCTTCCGCTCGCAATGCTGCACGACCACAAATTGACAAGCTTCTCAAAGCTATGGAATGCGACCAGAGAAAGACAACCGAAGCCATGAATGACGTCGCAGAAACCGAAGGCAAAGATCGCGCCGTCTACAATCCAAAGCATTTTGAAATCGCAACGATCATCATGCAGAAACCTTCCAAAGGCTATCACGGCCCGACAAAAGGAAGCTACGTGTTCATCATAGAAGAATATGCGAATGAGCAAGCAGCCAAGAAGCGAGCAGACGAATATATCAACCCCGGGTACAGAAAGCGCATCGCCGATCCTGACTCACTTGAAAAAGCAGGTAAATCCAGTGTGAGGTGTTGGGGTGTGTCATGTGAAAATTTTGCGTATCTTCTCACGACCCATGCATCCTCATTTGCCAACTTGGAGAAAAAGAACCGCGACCTCCACAAGCGCCTTTCCGCTTTCCTATCGAATTGAAACGAGACGCCAAATCACCCTCCCAGCATCGAAACAATATGCATTGCTAACTCCTGTTTAGAAGCTTTAGGAAAGGATTCTGTTCGATCAGAAAACACAAGTAGAGCCTCGTTATCATTCGAATCAAAGCCGATATCATTACGCGAAACATCATTGGCAACAATGAGATCGCAACCCTTACTCTCAAGTTTGAGGCGTGCATTGGATTCCAAATTTTCTGTTTCTGCAGCAAAGCCGACCAAAAAACCGGAGAAGCCAAATTCACCTCGAACCGACCCTAGGATATCCTTCGTTTTCACCAATTCGAGAGCGAGAATTTCGCCAGTCTTTTTGATTTTTTGATCAACCGTTTCTACAGGCGAATAATCAGCAACAGCAGCTGAAAAAATTCCCGCGTCCATCTTGGGTAGATATTTCTCAACAACTTCATACATCTCTGCGGCTGATTCAACGGGGATGAAATCAACGCCATCAGGCACGTCCAAGTGGGTCGGCCCCGAGACAAGTAACACTTGGTGCCCAGCATGCATGGCCGCATGAGCAATTTCATAACCCATCTTCCCAGACGAACGATTCGTAAGGTAGCGGACTGGATCGATGGCCTCGCGTGTCGGGCCTGCAGTAACGAGAACTTTCATGACACTATGGTTGACCAAGCAAATTCATAAGACCCTCAACATGTGCAGCAACTCGCTTTTCTAAATCCTCCGCACTGGGTGTCTCAAAGGTGAATGAAAGCGAACATCCAAGCTTCGCCAAGTAGATCGCCTCGGGCCAGAGATCCGGTAAATCCGCATCAGCCCCGTGATAAATCCAACCTGGCTCCCGAGCCTCGTGCCCATCAATATCCGGTCCAGGTTCAGGCGGAAAATACTTCGAAACTGCAGACAACAAACTCTCAGCTCTGAGTGGCTGATCCTCCCCCAAGTTGATCTCGTAAAAATAAAACCCTTCCGTCTCCCAGTCTTCATGAAGCGAGACGAACACATCAGGCAATGCCTTACCCTTCAACCATGCCACGTGAGCGGTCACCTCGGGACTTTCTTGCAAAAGGTAGTCACGGTTCAGATCGATTCCTGAACCGTTCTCCCGAGTATTGGCAGACAAACCTTCGGGATTGAGTGCTGGGCAAATCATCCAGTGTTTCCCATCGTCGAAAAAACCGCGCTTCATCAGATCCAACACAGCCAACGGGCCAGCCGGCTCGTCGCCGTGCATGCCTGCAGAAATGTAAACAACAGGACCAGCACCCACTTTTTCCCAAGCGACAAGTGGACCGTTTTCCGTTTCGCACAGCACTTCGCTTTGGAAACCTCGTGATTCAGCGAGAGACGCAAATTTCGCTAAAAACGAATCTAGTTCGAAGACATTACCCATGATCAATTCCTAGCGGGAACCATACTCTAGATATGCTAAAAGAGCTCTTCAAAAAACTGCCTCATGTGAACCCACGACCGTTCGTCGGCCTCTTTGTCGTAAGCCACCCCTTTCGATGGGTCGTCACCAGCGGTTTTCTGAGTGAACGCATGCACCGCCCCTCCGAACATCACCAACTGCCAATCCGCTTCAGCATCCTCCATTTCCTGTTTGAAACTCTCCACTTCCGCAGCAGAAACGTATGGATCCACCGCCCCGTGCAGGACTAGGAGCTTGGCCGAAATCTTTCCTTTCTCGGCCGCCATTCCTTCCTTCGCACCCAATCCACCGTGAAACGAAACCACACCGGCCAACTCAACTCCCCCGCGAGCCATCTCAAGAACCCCCGTCCCTCCAAAACAATAGCCAATCGCCGCAATCTTTTTCGCGTCAGTACGCTCATCGTTCTTCAGAACTTCCAAACCAGCCATCATCCTCGCACGGAACAACTCACGATCCTCTTTGTATTTCCCAGAGACTTTCCCTGACTCGAGCGGCTGCGGACGAACTCCTTTTCCATACACATCGGCAGCAAAGACATTGTATCCCAGCTCAGCCAACATTCTTGCACGCATTTTTTCATTTTCACTCAATCCCGTCCATTGATGAATGATCAGAATTCCCGGCCGTTTGCCATCGATCTTGTCATCATAGGCATGAAAACCCTCCAAAGTAACTCCGCCACTCTGATAGGAAACGTCTCGCTCAACGATTTCCCCATTAGCGCTTTTCGCAACGACTACCGCAAGAAACAAAGCAAACAGAACCTTCATTCGAGTATCAAAGCGGCATTCTGCCCTAAGTCAAACAAGGAGAACTTACAGAAACCGGGCACAAGACTAAATACTTAAGTTTTATTGAATATAAATTTATATATCTAATTAGAAAATTAGTTATACATTTTTCTTGCTCGCTTAGCTCAGGAACCCCTAAATCATGACGTTATTCAAAAACACCCCCCAACCACCCCCCAAACAATGAAAATTAGATCACTGCTACTCGCAGCTACCACTTGTGGCTTAAGCTCTTTTGCTTCGGCCTTCACCTTGGACTTCACCGGCTTCGCCCCAGGCACGCCTCTCCCACTGACGGTTAACGTCTTAGGCTATGGAGATGTAAACTTCAGCGCCGTAGTTGGAACCCCTGAAATCGGAACATTCTCTCCTCCAGCTGGAACTCCAGCAATTGGATTCGAAAACAACGAAGCGATCCAGCTCACCTTTACTGGTGCCCCTCCTGTGACTCTTGCAGGCCAATACATCGGTGCTGACGTTGGAATTGATACTTTCACCGGAGCTGCCCTCGGGGCAACGGGCAAAGAATTTTTGCTCACGTTTACGACCACTCAAGTTGGTGGAACTGCTGGACTCCAGTCGGTTGAGTTTACGGTTGCTTCCGTTCCTCCAACCAACCCTCCAATCCCCGAGCCTAGCACATCATTGCTAGGAGCCATCGGCGCAGCCCTCTTGGTGGTTCGCAGAAAAAGGTAGCGGCTCAAATAAAAACTTATCCCTCGAAGATTAAGGCGTGTTCCGATTCGGAGCACGCCTTCTTTTTTGTGCCTTTTTGCAAAAGCATACGACCAAGTAAGTATTTCCAATCACCCAAGCAAAGAAACTTCTTCTCAGTCCACAAAGATGTCCCTCGTTAAGAGGACCTATCGAGATTGTATGAACAGTTTTCATTCCAAAATTGACAACGACGACTTTTGCACAATCGATCAATTTACCTAAATTTTTAATTTTTGATGAATATAATGCTTTCTTTTTAAAGAAAAACTGTTACACACCTCTCGCCTTATCTCCAAAAAGCGATCATCGGTCGCTGTCGAGTATCGCTCCACCCTTAAATCACCCATCATGAAAATCAAATCTCTGCTCTTCGTGGCAGTAAGCTGCGGACTAGTATCGACGGCTTCCGCCTTCACCCTCAACTTCACAAGTTTCGCACCTGGCACTCCCCTCCCGCTAACTGTTAGCGTTGCAGGATATGGAGATGTTAATATCACTTCAGTCGTCGGTACTCCGGAGATTGGAACTTTTTCTCCACCTGCTGGAACCAGGGCTATTTCTTTCGAGAATAATGAAAGGATCCAGCTGACTTTCGTCGGCGCTCCACCTGTCGGTCTTTCAGCCCAATATATTGGAGCCGACCTTGGGATCGATACCTTTACGGGTAGCGTACTCGGACCGAATCAGTTCGAACTTGAATTTACAACCACCGAACTTGGCGGGACCGCAGGACTCCAATCAGTCGAGTTTACCGTCACGTCTGTCCCTCCTACCTCTCCAGCTATTCCAGAGCCCGGCAGTTACCTACTTGGGGCAGTCGGGGCAGCTCTCCTTTTGATTCGCCGTAAGAGATAACCGCTAAAGGTTATTTTGCACGGGAGAATTGGCTCAACCTTTGTGGTATACGGACAGCCTAGAGTGACTTTAAGAAGTGTTCGGCTCTATCGCCGAGGCAGTAGTAGTTCTTGAGGCAAGGCGTAAGGAAGGAGTTGGGCGAAACCAATGACTGAGGCACAACGTGGCCATCAAGAAATATTTGCCGGAATCGCTTTCTCAACTTATCAACGGCAACTCACTGAAATCATATTCTCCCTCGATAAATCCGAAAACTTCTGAGATTTGCTATAGTCCTGCACCTTTGTAATCCAAGCTGCGGTCTATGGCTAGATTAGCACTATTTCTTCGTCACATTTGTTTCGACCAATTCGGTCATCTCACGGAAGAGTAACTTCTCTGCCGCATACCGAGTTTTCTCCTCCTTGATGATTCCAATACCAGGGGCAAACCAAGTAGTGCGGCGAATCTCGGACTTCCCGTCTCTGCCCGTCATCAACAGACGGATGGTTTGATACTCCTCCGAATCTAGCGTGATGATTTCTCGACCAACTACCTTTACTTCACGTTCAACAGCTCCCTCCGCCGCCGTTATTGGGCTCATTTTGAGACCCGCACGAGAACCCGCCAAGACGAAGGGTATCGGCGGGTCTATCCAAATAGGTTTTGTATCGGGCATACTTGGGTGGTAGGAACCAAGCATCCACACACTATCATCGCGTATTTCAACAAGTTCCCTCTCAGTAGCTTGGCCCGGAACGACAACTTCAAACGCAGCAACTTCTGGATAATCTTCAGTCACTTGTATCTTCCCAAGAAACGTTCTGGTTTTTTCTGTTTCTAGCTCGACCGCTGCTGAACCTTCCGAAGTAATGCCAGGAGGAATTTCAACCTTAACTTTATATTTCCAATAATCGCCTTCCTCAATCGGGAGTATAGGCATGTCCATTTTCTTCAATTCCTCAGTGATCGGACTTATACTTACTTGCTCTTTCGGCACTTCCTCCTCTTTTTTACAAGCCGAAAGAAAGAACGAGAGCCCTGTCAGGACGGTGATAGCTGTTATTTTCATGTGGATGAGTTGCTTTGATAAGATTTTGAAACAGAATAATTACCACCTGTGTAAGGGGCACCGAAACGTGGGACTTTCCGAATTTCTGGAAACACTTTCTTCCTACGTTTGCATGATGAAAAAAAGAGAAAAATACCGCCAACGGCCAAGACAAAAAATGCCACTGCCCCTAAGATAGCCGACAACCGGAGTAATCGTGCTCTCGACTGAAATTCCAGCTGTCGCTCAGATTTTCTCTCGTTAGTGTTCTCAATATTCAACACTGCCTCGCCAATAATGAATCTCATGAGGTCGGCAGCTTCAACGGATGCTGCTCGAACTTTTCTAAAATCATCGGGTTCAGCAGCGGCCCTTTTCTCCCCTTCAGAAAGGAGTTCTTTCAACCTTTTGCTTCCAGCAAAAGAATCACTACTCTCACTCGGCACAATCCAAGGCGACTCAGGATTTCCGGGGACATGAAACACAACCGCGTGTATTTTACTTTCAATCCAAATCTCAGCGAAATTCTTCGCAATAAATTCAGGAGGAGCATCACCAATTTCTGGATGAATTATGATCAGTAGATCAATCTGTTCATTTTCCAATATTTCTCTGAACGGCTTAGAAATCTGCTTTCGCTGTTCGGAGGTAAGAATTCCAGAGGGATCAAAAATCGAATCAATCGGGCGTTTCCCGTATTTAGAATCCGCCCAAAGTGCGACTGTGGAAGACAGTAACAAGAAGCCGATGATGAAAAAACTTATGCTTCGTGGATTCATGAATGTCTCTCCGAATGAAGCTTTGTTTGAGCCAATTTCCAAGCTTGAGAAAACTGCTCGACTGCAGATTCAAGGAAAGAGACAACTGCGAGTCCATTTTTCCCTCGAGCCAACGGATCGTTCGTTTCTGCAAGAGCCTTCTCCCACATCTCTTCAGTCAGCCAAATTTCCGCTTTGTAACCTGTCGTGATGGAAACTCTACCAGTATCTGAATCAACTAAGAAAAGGATTGTCCATTCACGTTGCTCAGCGGTTTCTTCAGGGCCAAGAGGGCATACATTCATGATCCAAAACCCAAACAAGGGCATACTAATTTCAGGATCTAGGGCCACTGCGCAAAACCTCCAACGAACTTGAGGAAACCGCTTATTGAACCGTTGCACTGCTCTCTCTATTTTCTTGCAGTCTCTCTCAGTCCAATAATCGGCAACATCAAGTATCGGCTGCAGCGGCGGCGGAGTATCTCCGAACATCTCAAGTGTTTTTGAGCCCGTGAAACTGCAACGCTCACACCATTTGACTTCGCGGCCCACCTTCGCACGACATAAAGGACAGGTCACACCACCCTTCGAAAAACGTTTGGCCGAATATTCGCGAGTCAGATTCATCTTTCGATACGTATCGCCGTCGACATGCCATGAGCGTCCAATCCTTCAAGACGAGCAAATTCTTCCACCACGGGTAGAGATCTTTTCACAGCGGCCTTGTCCATCTTTACAATACTTGTTCGGCGTTGGAACTGATCAGCACGCAGACCGGAAAACGAACGGCCAGCACCGCCAGTGGGAAGAGTGTGGCTGGGGCCAGCGAGAAAGTCCCCCACAGCCACTGGCGAATCATTACCCAGATAGATCGCCCCTGCCGTTCGGATTTCCTCTACGATTTTTTCTTCATTTTTCACCACCAACGAAAGGTGCTCTGGTGCAAATTCATTCACGATTTCGACACCATCTGAGAGCGACTTTACTTGAAGTGCAAATGTACGTTTTTTCAAAACCTCTTTAATGATTTTCGATCGCCCAAGTAGCTCAGTCTGCTTTATCAGCTCCATCTCGACTTTCTTGATTAAAGAACCAGATGTGCAGAGGAAGCCTACCGTACTATCACCTCCATGTTCCGCCTGGGCAAGAAGATCGGCAGCAATATACGCTGCTTTGGCGGACCCGTCTGCAAGGATCAGAATTTCACTTGGACCGGGGAGTAGATCAATCGAAACAGCTCCCACCAATTGCCTCTTCGCCTCGACAACAAAGCGATTTCCCGGTCCAAAAATTCTGTCCACGGGTAAGACGGATTTCGTACCGACAGCCATTGCCGCAATCGCTTGCGCTCCTCCCACCTTGATTGCTTGAGTAACTCCCGCCTGTTTCAACGCAAATAAAAGCGCTGGATTCACCTTCCCCTCAGCATTGCAGGGAGTAGCGGCAAAAATCTCAGGAACGCCCGCTGCCTGCGCAAAACCAGCAGTCATCAGCGCCGTAGAAACTAGCGGTGCTTTGCCCCCAGGAACGTAAACGCCAACACGATCAAATGGCGTAAATCTCTCACCAACTACAGCACCTTCCGCGTTCTTGGAGGACCAATCTTTGCGTAAGCTCTTTTTGGCGAAGGCATGAATATTATTCAAACTACGGCGAACAGCCTCACGCGTTGCCGCTGAAACAGATCGTTCTGCTTCTTCGAACTCTTTATCACTGATAAAAAGCTCTCTCTTTTTCAGCTTCGCCCCGTCGAACTTTTCGGTGTAGGCGATCAATGCCGCATCACCCTTCTGAGTTACCTCCGAAATAATGGTGGAGACCAAATCACGGACCGAGTCTTCTGGAATAGCTCGCCTACGGAGTTTTTTGACAAACGAGGCATAAGCCGCGTCCTTGTAAGTAAGAATCTTCATACAAATATCTGACCGGAAACATGCACATTTTCACCCAATGCGCCAACCACCAAACAGGGACACCTTACCTCCAAGGTTTTGAAAGACAAAATAGTTTTCCTGCGTTACTTTCCAATATCTCGATGTCGATTTCCAAACGAAATTTCTTTCTAATTCTCGCCGCCTTTTCCTTCTCTGGAATTTCTTATGCTGAGGTGAGCTTCAACCGCGATGTACGGCCTATCTTCCAAAAGCACTGCACAGCCTGCCACGGAGGTGTCAAAGAAGCGGGTGGCATCTCCTTTATTTTCCGTGAGAGACTTTTGATCGAGGGCGATTCGGGACAAATTGCCGTGGTTCCAGGCAAACCAGAAGACTCGGAAATTCTTAGAAGAGTTCGCAGCAAAGATCCGGACGAGATCATGCCGCAACCAAAACACGGACCTCCCCTCAGTGAATCCGAGATTGCCACCCTGGAAAAATGGATTGTAGAAGGAGCTAAGTGGCAGGAACACTGGGCCTTTGTCCCCCCCGTCGACACCACGATTGAAGGCCTAAAAGATGAAGCTTGGGTTTCCAAACCTCTCGACCGCCACGTTTTAAAAAAGATCGAAGATGCAGGTCTCAAACCTTCTGAACAAGCAAGTGCTGCCGAGTGGCTACGACGCGTCAGCTTCGATGTCACAGGACTGCCCCCAACCGTCGAGCAAATCACAAACTTAGAAGCACGCTGGGAAAAAGACGGTCAATCTGCCCGGAAAGAAATCGTCAACCAACTACTTTCCTCGCCCGCTTACGGTGAACGTTGGGCGACTGTTTGGCTAGATCTTGCCCGATACGCAGACACCTTTGGATTCGAAAAAGACCCTCACCGAGACATTTGGCCGTGGCGTGACTGGGTCATTCGTTCGCTCAATGCAGACATGCCATACGATCAGTTCACCATCGAGCAGATGGCCGGAGACCTCCTACCAAATCCAACCCCTGATCAAATCCTTGCCACCGCTTTTCACCGGAATTCACAGACCAACACCGAGGGCGGGACAGATGACGAGGAATTTAGAGTTGCGGCAGTCATTGACCGTATCTCGACCGTTTGGACCACCTGGCAAGCGACCACTTTCGGCTGCGTCCAGTGTCACTCCCATCCCTACGATCCAATCTCACACGATGAGTTCTACGAATTCATGGATTTTTTCAATCAAAGCGAAGACTCGGATCTCAACTACGAGTTTCCAAAAATGAAACTCGCTGGAGAAGCTTTTGTGAAAATGGAGAACGAGCTTCGTGACCTCCGTGAACAACTCGATACGCAGGGACACCAAATCTCCGACGTCGCTTGGAAACAACTCCAAGATGTCTCTCTGAAACCCCAGCACGGAACCCTTGAAATCGACAACGCTGGCATGATCACTAGCGAGGGAACTCTACGGCGCGGCACGACTCACAAAATCTCTGGGAAAACGTCCAGCCTAGACGCGATCAAAGTCTCGATCTTTCCGAAGAGTGACGATCCAAAAGACTGGCCCGAGATGGGTGTGATGGTCACCGACTTCAAATTAGAAAAAGTCGGGGCGGATGGCAAACGCACCAACATCGCGATGGCAGAAGTGATTTCCGACTTCCTCATCGGTCCCTCAGATCCCATGAGCGCCTTCGAAGGCGACACATTCAAACCTTTTATCCGCGTTGGCAGCAGGGGTTCAGGCGGTAAAGGATTTGGTGAATACCCACGCCTTACCGGCCCACGATGGTTTGTCCTTCTTCCTGAAAAACGTGTCCAACTCGGAGAAGGCGAACGCATCGAAATTTCACTCACTCAAGGGGCGAACGCAAACGAAAGCCAAGGAACCTATCTTCGCAGATTCAAAATCGAAGTTGCGCAGGACAATCGCTACGCTGCCCTTCTTGAAAATCCAAAAAGACAAGAGGCATGGAAAAGTGTTCATTCAAAACTTGATCAACTCGCAGCAATGAAAGGAACCGAAGTTCCCATCATGCGCGACCGGAGTAAATCTGGCCGGCGCGATACACGGGTTTTTGCTAGAGGCAATCGAATGACCAAAGAACACACCGTCAAAGGTGACGTTCCCGATCTACTCAAACGCGGATACGAAGGCGGTGAAAATGCGACACGCCTAGAAATGGCTCAGTGGCTCGTCAGCGGCGAGAACCCTCTCACCGCACGTGTCATGGCAAATCGCCTTTGGGGAGAGATTTTCGGAATCGGAATCGTTGAAACCGCCGAAGACTTCGGAACATCGGGCACCAAACCAAGCAACCTCGAACTCCTCGATCACTTAGCCTTGCGCTTCCAGAACGATCACAACTGGTCGATCAAAGAGACCATCCGAGACATCGTGCTTTCATCGACCTACCTCCAGACGTCCTCCGTATCTCCTGAACTCATCGAGCGTGACCCAAAAAACCAACTCGTCGCCCGTGGACCACGTAATCGTTTGACCGCCGAAATGGTCCGAGATCAAGCGCTCGCAGTATCAGGTCTTCTTTCTGATAAAATGTTCGGCTCGTCCGTATTCCCTCCCCAGCCAAAAGGTGTTTGGAGTTCAGTCTATAGCGGAGCCAAATGGAGAGAGTCCAAAGGCGAGGACAAATACCGTCGCGGTATCTACACCTACATGAAGCGCACCAGCGGTTTCCCAGGATTCCTCACTTTCGATGCCCCAAGTCGTGACGTCTGCTCCGCGAGACGCATCGTTTCCAACACCCCTCTGCAAGCACTCGTCACCATGAACGACCCCGCTCACATCGAGGCAGCCGCCGCTCTTGCAGACAAAATGCGGGAGAACGGAAGCACCCTCAAAGAGCAACTTTCCTATGCTTATGTTGCTGCCACACAACGCCAACCCGACGAAGAAATACTGGCGGAATTGGAAAACCTCTACGAGGATTTGAAGAACGAAAAAGAATCTAAAACACCAACTCTTGGTCTTGATCCCGCCCTCACCCTCACCGCCAATACCATCTTAAACCTCGACGCGACTCTCTCGAAATGACCGAACTAGAACAACGTCTCCACCTAGGCGATCTTTCCCATCAAACACGCCGCCACTTTCTCTCGAAATGTACGACGGGACTTGGGGCCATGTGGCTCGCCGGCATGGAAGGCAAGTCCTTTGGCGCGGCAACAAAACTCGTCAAAGACCCTGCGCAGCCTCTTGCCCCAGACATTCCGCATCTTCCCGGCAAGGCGAAACGCGTCATCTACCTCCACATGGCCGGAGCCCCGTCTCAGCACGAACTATTCGACTACAAGCCAGAGCTAAAAAAACTGGACGGAAAAGACTGTCCAAAAGAATTCTTAGAGGGCAAACAGTTCGCATTTATTCAAGGCATCCCGAAAATGCTCGGGCCTCAATTCGAGTTCAAACAACACGGTGAAAGCGGTGCTTGGATCTCAGATCGCCTCCCCCACCTTGCAACCATGGCGGACGATCTTTGTTTCATCAAATCGATGCACACGGATCAGTTCAATCACGGACCGGCCCAACTACTCGTACACACGGGAACACCACTTCCAGGCGCTCCCTCCATCGGTTCATGGGCCACCTACGGTTTGGGTTCGGAAAATCAAAACCTTCCTGGCTTTATCGTTCTAACCTCCGGCGGCAAAAACCCAGACGCAGGAAAATCTGTCTGGGGTCCCGGCTACTTACCCTCCGTTTACCAAGGCGTGCAATGCCGCTCTGAAGGAGAACCCGTTCTCTACCTTCAAAACCCCGAAGGAGTCTCGCGCAATATGCGACGCAGATCTCTCGATACCCTCGACCGACTAAATCAAAAAATCGCCAAAGAAACGGGAGACCCTGAGACTGTCACTCGCATCGCACAGTATGAAATGGCCTACCGTATGCAGATGCACGCCACGGATGCCTTCGACCTCAAACAGGAAAACGAAGCCACTCACGAGCTCTACGGCACAGAACCGGGAAAAGAATCTTTCGCAAACAACTGCCTCCTTGCTCGCCGCCTAGCCGAGCGTGGAGTTCGTTACATCCAGCTTTTCGATTGGGGCTGGGACTCCCATGGAACAGGTAATGACACATCGCTCAACCATGGCTTCACCGATCTCTGCAAACGCATCGACCGGCCAATCACAGCTCTTCTTAAAGATCTCAAACGTCGTGGTATGTTAGAAGATACACTCGTCGTTTGGGGCGGTGAATTTGGCCGCACACCCATGCGCGAGAACCGCGGCGGCGCTGAAATGAAATTCATCGGCCGCGACCACAATCCAGGTGGGTTCACCGTCTGGATGGCTGGAGGAGGAGTGAAAGCTGGAACATCATACGGCGAAACTGACCCAATTGGCTACGAAGCAATCAAAGACAAGGTTTCACTACACGATCTCCATGCGACCATGCTGCACCTCCTCGGGTTCGATCACGAAAAGTTCAACTTCCCATTCCAAGGTGTCGGCCAACGCCTGACCAATATTACCAAAGTAGGCACCAAGGTCGTTAAGGGTGTGGTCGCCTAAAAAGCGCTCGTGCACTGATCCCCAAGCCACCGACCACAAACAACAGCGGGAACCAAATCGAGTACCCAGGCGCTTTTGAATCCGGCTTTAGTATCGTGAAACTAGGATCCTCTGGATTGACGAAAATTTTGACCGTTTTCCCCACAGGGAACGACTCAACAAGATTCATCACTTTGTTCCTCTTGTTGTATTTTGGATTCCCTCTAAATCCAAAACGCTCCCCGGTTTTCCGCTCACCTTCCCACTCATACCCGTAGAGAATCTTCATACGATACTCCATGGGCGAAAAGTCATCATGCTGCCATTCTTCCAACTCAGATGACAAAACAAGCGCATCGACTTGAGGCCACGCACGCTGCTCGACAGCACGCTGATAGCTCTGGCCCATGAGAAAAGTAAAAATCCCTCCTACCCCTGCTATCAAAAGCCCTAGGAACACTAAAAATACGGTAGATGCCTTCACGATTTCTTGAGACTACAATCCTGTTAACATAAGCGCCCCACGGATTCCCGCCTCCTGACCCAGCTTTGGAGGAACCACAAAAGGGCCGTTTTTTAAAGCCGGGAAATAGTCCGATGCCAGCTCATTGAGTAGATTCTCCGTTTTCACGTGTAATCCCTCCGCCTGCGACACTCCTCCTCCGACCACCACTCGCTCAGGTGGCGCGATGGCAAGCAACGCTTGGATTCCGTGAGCCAGATACCAAGCCTCGGTCTCCCAAGCCTCATGATCGGATGGCAAGTCAACACCGGACTCCCCCCACCGCTGCTCAATTGCCGGCCCACTGGCCATTCCTTCCAGACAATCCCCATGGAACGGACAAACCCCCTCAAATTCATCCCCGTTTTTCCTAGGCAACAGCACGTGCCCGAACTCCGGATGCAATGCCCCGTGCAACAATCTTCCATCGCAAAGGACTCCCGCACCGATCCCCGTCCCGATCGTAATATAAACCACATTTTCTAGGCTCTCTGCCGCCCCAATTTTCGACTCAGCAAGGCACGCCGCATTCACATCCGTCTCCAAGGTTATCTCCATCTCAGGAAAAGCCTCACTCAATGAACTCGTGATCGAAAATCCGCTCCATTTTGGTTTTGGAGTGGATAGCATCTCTCCCCAGTTTCCTGCCTTCGGATTAATCTGCACCGGCCCAAAAGCCGCGATCCCCATGGCTTCGGGCATTCCCCGCTCCCTCAACCACCCTACCGCGACCTCAAAGGTTTCTTCAGGTGTGGTCGTTGGATATCGATACTCCTCAAGCAAAGTTCCGTCTCTTTCCCCGACAGCCACAACTGTCTTCGTCCCTCCCAGTTCCATCGCTGCGATCATTTTCCAGCCTAGCGCGGATGCTGGTAATGGTCTAGGGATTTGGAAAATCTTGATTTAAAGAAAAACCGTCGATGACAAATCGCTCCATCTCCCTACACTTCGCTCCGTGAGCTACCAGGTCTTCGCCAGAAAATACCGTCCAAAGACATTCGAAGATATTCTTGGACAGGATCATGTCGTCAGAACATTGCGCAACGCAATCGAGCAAGAGCGCCTCGCCCATGCCTATCTTTTTGTTGGACCGCGCGGTACGGGAAAAACTTCCACCGCCCGAATCCTTTCCAAAGCGCTGAACTGCAAAGACGGCCCGAAGGTCGACTTCGACCCCGAAGAAGAAGTCTGCAAGGAAATCGCCGAAGGCCGCTCGCTCGACGTTTTAGAAATTGACGGAGCATCAAACAACGGTGTCGAACAAGTCCGCGACCTCCGCGAATCCGTCAAATACGCACCCAGCCGCGGCCAGTTCAAGATCTACTACATCGATGAGGTCCACATGCTCTCAAACGCCGCCTTCAATGCCCTACTTAAGACCCTCGAAGAGCCTCCCGAACACGTAAAATTCATCTTCGCCACCACCGAGGTCCAAAAGATCCTCCCGACGATTCTCTCTCGTTGCCAGCGCTTCGATCTCCGCCCCATCCCCACCCAAACGATTGCCGACCACCTTCTTCACATTGCCTCTGAAGAAAAAATCACTCTGGATGAGACTGCCGCGTGGGCCATCGCCAAAGGCGCAGATGGTGGCATGCGCGATGCACAATCCATGCTCGACCAACTCGTCGCTTTCTGTGGCGAAACAATCACCGAAGAAAACGTTCTCGATGTATTCGGCTTTACCTCCAGAGAAAAAGTTGCAGAGCTCACCTCCAAACTCCTCGCTCGGGAAACACCCATAGCCCTTAAAATCATCCAAGACGAAGCCGAGAGTGGCCGCGAGCTTTCACAACTTCTTGGTGAATTGATCGGATGCCTACGAGGGCTCCTCATCGCTAAGCTCGATACCTCTGCCGATGGTGAAGGCATTCCCGAAGATCTGTGGAAGCAACTTCTTGCCGATGCTGAAGACTACCCTCCCGAGCGTATTCTCAGCGCCATTGACGTCTTTGCGGAAACCGAAGGTCGAATGAAATGGGCGACGAATAAACGCCTGCATTTCGAGCTGGGAATCATCAAAGCAATCCAAGTTCTTGCCGAGGTTAGAATCACTGATGTCATCAACGTCCTCACCAAGGGAGCGGACCATTTGACTGCGGCACCTACCGCCGAACCTCTCCCAGAAAAAAAAACGGCCATTGAAAGTGTCGAGGTAACACCCACTCCTCAACCAGCAGAACCTGCCAAACCAAAGCCGCCCACGAAAGCATCGAAGCCCGGCGATACCATGTCGGCCTTCGATGATCTCATCGCCAACGCTCCAGACGAAGCAGATGAACCCGCACCGATCCCCGAGGTCAAAACCGAGGAACCTGAACCCGAAGCTCCTGCTGAAGAGAAAATCGATGAAGATACCTTCTACCAAGATCCTCTTGTGCAGAAAGCTCTCGAAATCTTTGAAGCCAAATTTCTCTCAACCTAATACCATAGACCGATGAACATCCAAAAACTCATGAAGCAGGCCCAGCAAATGCAAGCTGGCCTCGCCGCCAAACAAGAAGAACTCGCCAAAGAGGAAGTTGAAGTTTCCGTTGCCGGCGACAAAGTCAAAGTTCGCGCCAACTGCGCTGGTGATGTCCTTGAAATCAAAATCGACCCCGCCCTAGTGGATCCCTCCGATGTCGAGTTCCTTGAAGAAACCGTCCTTAAAGGTGTCCAAGAAGCCATCCAAACTGGAAAATCCAAAGCATCCGATGAAATGGGCAAACTCACCGGTGGCATGGGCATTCCCGGCATGTGAAATTTTAGAATAAGCGCCCGTATCGCCACAAGGGCTCTGAAAATTATGTCAAATTTAAGGCGAACAGCCGGTTGGGCCCTAGTCGTTAGCTCGTTGTTGATCCACGTCCTGACCGTTTGGAGCTATGCCCGACAGCCCGATTCGCTGGCCGCCTTCACGGTTTTTCCAATCTGGATCTGGGGAGGCCTCGGACTCGTCTTGTCCGTCATCGCTTTTTCTTTTCTTCGCGCGCCCTTGTCGCTCGTAGTCACAGCCGTTTGGGCCGTCACACTTTCGGTTGCGATGGATGAGGCCAAAGCCCTCTCAAATTTCACCCATCCTCCCATCGAGCTGGAACGCCAAGAAACAGAAGGAAACAACCGCCTGATAAGGGTCGCTACGGTGAACTGTGCAGACTTCAGTCATGGCAATCCATTAGATGACCTTAAGATGTGGAATCCCGACATTGTGCTCCTCCAGCAAGTTCTACCTCATCGCGTCAAGGAAATGGCTGAACTACTATACGGTGGTCGCGGTGATTTCCGAGCCCATATGACAAACGGAGTGATCACCCGTTTCGAAATTCGCCGCGAGGTGAGAAATCCCAAAACTCGTAACCAACAAGTGACTCTACGCTTACCCGGAGGATCGGAAATCGAAGTATTAAATATCCATCTCACCACCGCAGCCACAGATCTCCGGCTCTGGAACTCGGAATCTCGGGCCGCGCATCGAAATAATCGTGACCTTCGAAAAAATGAACTCTCCGTTGTACTTCAAATCTTGGAACAAACCAGTTCCTTCCCTGCAACCCCCACAATACTAGGCGGCGATTTTAACGCGGGTGCCAACGATATCGTTCACCGCCAGCTAATCCGCGACTTTGAGGATGTCTATTCTGCGGTAGGACGCGGCTGGGGCAACACCTTCCACCGTCGCTTTCCCATCCTACGCATTGATCAAATCTACGCAAATCGGCAATTCCAACCACTTTCCTCCGGAGTCATCGTCTCGAAAAAAACCGATCACCGCATCGTTCTAGCTGACGTTGCCATCGAAGATTGAAATCCCATTCCTAGAGAGCCTTCATTTTCCAACCCGTAACAATTTAAGAGAAATACACAAATCAGCAGTTTATGCCTTTATTTTTTGTGGTAAACACCTAACCTACCCCACCTTAGGAAGGCTGAAGCCTAACTACGTTCAAATAAACCTTTGAAAAATTCAGAATGAAAATCCAAACGACCATAAAAACAATCAGCATGCTGCTTTTTGCCCTTTCTTCCACCACGAATGCTGCAGTGCTCGCAGGAGGATACACCACCGGCAGTGGTAGCCAATTACTCAACTCAAACGGAGGCTCAGGCTCGGTGCTCTTCAATGATTCTGCAGCACTAGGTGGCAATCAAGATCCTTCCGGGACCGGGGCTACATTTTTTTCGGTATTGCTGGATGGCAGCTCAAGCTGGAATGTCGGTGAGACAGTTACCATCACCGGTCTTGCGATGGCACTGAGGGGTGCAACTGCCAATGGAACGTTTACCTTTGATATTAGACAAGGATCTGGTGGAACTGGAGCTTCCGGCACCGCCGGACTTGCCTCCTTAGGAACTCAAGACGCAACCTTTTCCTCCAACGGAACGACCTCGACTTACTTCGTCAATTTTGACACGCCAATTTCCTTCGTCGCAGATGCCAATTCCACCAGCATCGTTGTGAATTGGGGGTCAACTGGAAATATTGCTTGGAAATCTGAATCCGCTACGGGAGCTGGACGTCTTCGACAGGTTAATTACAGCAACGGCAATTTCAGCGGAACGAGTTCAGTGAGATTTTCAGTTGCTGGTAACGTTTCGCAAGCGATTCCTGAGCCATCAACAGCTGTTCTCGCGATTCTCGGCGGCCTAGCACTCCTTCGCCGCCGCCGCTAAAACGCAACCTATACAAGGCCAGATTTTCTCCGCAGCGGAGCCTTTCGCTGTCGATTTTAATTCGTTCAGATCACAATAAAAACGGCGACCTAAAACAGGTCGCCGTTTTGTTTGATTCTTATTGGCAGAAAGCTGAATCGCTGGATGATTAGATTCCCTTCTTCACCACGTCGTCGAGGAGGTCGATCACGCGATTGGAATAACCCCACTCGTTGTCATACCAGCTGACCAACTTGAAGAAGGTGCTGTTAAGCTCAATGGATGATCCGGCATCGTAGATGGAGGAAGCAGGATCATGGATGAAGTCGGTGGAGACCACTTCGTCAGTCGTGTAGTTTAGGATTCCCTTGAGATAAGTCTCGGAAGCGTTCTTGAGAGCCGCACTGATTTCCGCAAGAGAAGTTTCCTTCTCAGTTTTAACAGTGAGGTCAACGCAGGAAACCGTCGGAGTCGGAACGCGGAAGGCCATGCCGGTAAGCTTGCCTTTTACTTCCGGACAAACGAGTGCAACTGCTTTCGCTGCGCCTGTTCCTGAAGGGATGATGTTGATCGCAGCGGAGCGTCCACCTTTCCAGTCCTTCTTGGAAGGGCCATCGACAGTTTTCTGAGTCGCGGTGTAAGCGTGGATGGTGGTCATGAGACCTTCCTTGATGCCGAAACCTTCCTTGAGGAGAACGTGCACAAGCGGAGCAAGGCAGTTCGTGGTGCACGAAGCATTGGAAATAAGGTGATGCTTGGCAGGATCGTAGTCACCGTCGTTGACGCCTTGGACGAAAGTGTGAACGCCGTCACCTTTGCCCGGAGCAGAGATGATCACTTTTTTCGCTCCAGCGGTGATGTGACCTTGGGCAAGTTTGTCTTCGACGAAAAGGCCGGTGGACTCGATGACGATGTCGACACCGAGTTCTTTCCATGGGAGGCCTTCCGGAGTGCGTGCTGAGACGACTTTGATCTCATGGCCGTTCACCACGATAACGTCATCTTCAGCCAGATCAGGTGAAGATTTTTTCGAGGAAACCTCACCGGCGAATTTGCCTTGGGTGGAGTCGTATTTAAGAAGGTAGGCGAGGTTGTCTGCTGGGACAAGGTCACCGACTGCGACGACGTTGAAGTTCGTTCCGAGGTGGCCTTGTTCGACAAGTGCACGAAAGACGAGACGTCCGATACGTCCGAATCCGTTAATAGCGATAGTAGTCATATAGTTGCTTGGTTAGTGAGTCCGAAGACTGATTGATAAACGTACCGCAGAAGGTCTTTCCGTGAGCGGCGGCGGGATTGTGCATGGAACTCCTGATGCGTCAACCCCCCTCTGCAAAGTCCTTTACCTTGATAAAAGCCCAACTTCTACGAAGCAAAGATGACCTTGTAGGCGTGATTCTCAGTCAGAATACGTGAGCGCAGCCCAAGTGACTCCAAATGCGACTCATAGGGCAGTTGCCGGTTGGCAACCAGATGCAAAGACCCGCGCCGTTTCAACGAAGCCGCTGCTACTGTCAAAAATGACTTTCCAAGATCTAAATCCTTTGTCTGAGCGGTGTGAAAAGGCGGATTCATGATGATGTGGTCATACTTACTCGGCAGCCCGCCCGTCACATCGTGCCAATGAAATACGGCCTTATCGGGGACATTCCGGTGTGCGCACTCAAGAGCCCTGGAATCAGCTTCGAATAGATCAATTTGGGAAATTTTCGGTGACTTCGCTAATGCCACATCGCTGAGATAACCCCATCCGGCACCTAGATCTGCGACTTCTCCACGAAGTGATGCTGGAAGATATTCTTTAAGTAACCGAGAACCTGGATCGATTCGCTCCGCACTAAAAACCCCTGGAGCCACCCAATAGTCCGTCCCCAAAATGACGCGCGGTTGCGCAATCGTTTCCCAACGTTTGAGCAACTGAGCGTCCCAACCTTCAGATTTTTTGACAGCAAAGGCTCGACACTTGTTCTTCGAAATTGAGAAGAGTAATTCGGTCGCTTTCGAGAGCTCTTTCTCAAATCGCGACGCACCAGCTGTGTTTGGCAAGGCGACGATCAACATGCCGTCTGGAGCCATCAGATCATAGGCTCTCGAGTAGCCTGCAAGGATTTCGTCTTTCGACTTTCCTGGGAGAAAAAGCACCGTATCAAATTCTCCCTGTGGTTCCGAAGTAAGCTGCATCCCAGCTGCCTCACATCGATTCGCCAATGGCTTCATAGGCTGCCACCCTATCACGCGCTGAAGATCCGTATGGGGTTCCGCTCCGAGAAACAAGATACGCCCAGCCTCACCACGACGTCTCAGCGCAAGCATTAGCGTCTCAAGAGCGGCGCTCATTTCACCAATTTTTTCAACTCTACTTCGATGATCTTCTCGCACTCCACGATCTGCTGCAGCCTGCGCTCTTTCGCCTCTTCCGCCAACTGCTCCAAGGCATCGATATCATACAGGTAAACTTCCTCAATTTCACTGACGGAATGATCGATATCTCTCGGCACCGCGATATCGATGAGGAAAAGCGGTCGAAATTTCCTAGCCCTGCGGACCGATTCGATCTCCTCCGCATGAATGATCGTGTGAGGCGCACCGGTCGAAGAAATCACCACGTCCACATCCTTCAACACGGTCAACCAATCATCGAAACGAACCGCCTTTCCGTTCATTTCATTGGCGAGTTCGATTGCCCTGTCGTGGGTACGGTTTGCTACGATGATCGATTTCGCACCCCGTGAAACTAGCGCTTGAGCCGTCAGACGACTCATCTCTCCAGCCCCAAGCACCATTACTTCACTATTTTTAAGGTGACCGAAAATCTTCTCCGCCAGTTCCACCGCCACGTTTCCGATCGATGTCGATCCCTCTTGGATCGAGGTCTGGGTGCGGACCTTTTTGCCAACACTAAAGACCTTTTGAAACAATTTATTCAGCACCGGCCCAGTCGTCCCAGCAGCGTGAGCTGCATGATAGGCCTGCTTGACCTGCCCAAAAATTTCAGTTTCCCCAAGCAGCATCGAATCAAGACCACTGACCACCTTACAGAGATGTCGCGCCGCACCGGCCTTGTCGTGACGATAAAACGGCTCTTCATGACCGTGCACCTTTTCGGCGAGACTCCGCTCCAGCCTCACCAAAGCATCTCTAGCACTCTCAGCTGCGAGATAGAATTCCGTTCGGTTGCAAGTGGAAACAACGACGCCCTCGGGAGCCTGTGCCATTTCCAAAAGATCCTTCGAAGCTTCACCCAATTTAGTCGTCCCCACAGAGAATCGCTCACGCACCTCCACCGGTGCGGTTTTATGATTCACTCCTAGGCAAACAAGTTCCATCAGACAAAAGCAAATACTCCGAGTGAAACCAGAAATAGCGCGACTGCACCCAACGCATACTTCCGGCCCGTTATACCACGCACTCGCTTCACAACCATCATCGCGACGTAGCACCCCCAAACCCCCAACGCCACAAACACATGCTTCCAGGCCTCATCCGTCTCATGCGGCATGAGTATTCCGGCTATGATTCCCACAGTAAGGAGAGCAAGTCCAACCCACAACAATCGCTCTAAGGAAACCAGCAACTCGCGCACCGGCGGAAGATTCCGGAAGAGTCCACCCTTTAAATGGTGCTCTTTAAGCTGATGATCCAAAACCAAAAACATCACTCCTGCCACGGCAGCGAGAGCAAGAGCCCCATAGGCCAATACAGACATCGCGGAATGCGTCTCACCCCAGGGATTCGTTTCGATTACCCGAACCGGATTCGCGGCAAGCCTGCCCGGAAGCAAGGCAAACCCCTGAAACAATACCACCACCGGCGCGGTGAACACTCCAAGAAGGGAAATTCGATAGGCTGGACCAATGATCAGATAGAACAGTGTGAGCGACCACGCTAGATACACCGATATCTCAGCGAAACTTTGCAAAGGACAGGCACCTCGCATTTCACCCCGTAGAACCAGATACCCAACTTGGCACCCAAAGACGGCGATCATCCACGAACTTGTCCAGCGACTCTTCTTACCACCCCTCAAAACCAGCAGCCCACGTATCCCAGCCACAGCGGCGAGGAGAGTTGCAGCGATTAGAAACCAGCGATCCACCCCTTTTCCTTCGCCGCAAATCGCTCTTCATGCAAGCCCTGAGAGATACTACGACCCTCTCAGAACTTCAAAACAACCCGATCCTAAGAGATTGCGAGCCCTACGGAGCCACCGCGAATGGATTTGCCGAATCACGACGACGAACCTCATCCGGCATCCATTTCCAAGGATCGACTCCTTTTTGAGTGAAAACCGCAAGACCGATCACTCCTACATTCCGCGTATCGCCATGGCGTAGGTTTGCATAGGAATTCGCCACTCCAGAGAATTTAAATGCAGCCACCTTGCTACGACTCGTCCTGAATCCCTCGATCTCCAATGTTTTACCGGGCTCCACGATGTAGCCGCGTTTTGAATATGAGGCAGTCTTCCCATCCATGACATCGAGGCCGTCCACACTGGCTACAATCTCCAAACGACTCTTGCTACGATTCTTCACCACGATCGAATAGCTACCGTTTTTCCTTCCAGCCACCAACCGCCGACCCCAGCCATTCTCCTTGTAGGCTGGTAAATAGCTACTACCACCCTTGATTCCCCACTCGACCAACGAACCTGCCGCCTTTTGCATCGCACCGACTCTCTCCCGATTTCCTGCCATTGCCTTGATACCATCAGAATCATTGTAAAAAATCGCATCCGTTCCAGCAGGCTTGGAAGAGGCACGAACAAAGTTCACATAGTCTAGTTCTGAATTCCTCTCATCTCCCCACCCAGTCGCAAGACCAGGTCGGTCCTCTGGCACTGGCGACGAACCAAGCGATTCACTCCTCGAAGCATCCGCCGGCCTATAACCTCCAGAAGGCGCACAGGAACTAACAACCCATCCAGCGAGTCCCACTCCCAACAACAACATAACTTTGAATTTCATAGTGCTGGAAAAACAGCATTTAAACAAGGAAACGTCAAATATAAATGCACTTTTTACAGCATTTAAGTTGCAGGTTTTCCAGCATCTGCCAATTTCTATACGTGAAACGATTCGAAAACGGCCAGATCACTCGAAGAGAACGGCAAGTGATGGACATTCTTTTTCGAAAGGGAAAATGCACCGCAGAGGAAGTTATGGAAGAACTTCCCGATCCACCTAGTTACTCCGCAGTGAGAGCGCTTCTGTCCACTCTAGAACAAAAAGAACTCGTCAACCATTCCAAGGACTCAAGACGTTATGTCTACCAGCCGACCGTCCCCGAAAAACGTGCGAAACGAACCGCGCTCAAACAGTTGATGTCTACATTCTTCGAGGGCAGCCCTGAAAAGCTCGTTGCCTCCCTACTCGATCCAAAAGACCAAAAACTCTCCAAAGACGAAATTGCGAGAATCCGAAAACTCATCGACGACAGCGACTCAAAATGAGACACTCCGCCTGACAATGATCTCAACCATTGCATTTTCATTGATTGCCTGTGGCCTCGTTCTTCTGGCAGGTAGAAAAGATCCAGCGCGCGATCCGCGCCTGACATTTTTCTTTCTGATACTGATGACCTTGCTACCCGGGATGTCTCTTTTCTTGCCGAAACTTGAAATTCTCCCTTCCACAACAAGCTCACAAACCAGCTATTCATGGGGAACGTGGCTGATCGGAGTATGGGCACTCGGCTTTCTTTCCTCACTCGTAAAACTCACCCTGTCATCCATCAGCATCAACCGCTGGCGTAAGCTCTCTCCGAAGATCGGCCAAATCGGTGAAGTGAATGTTTACGAGGTCGAGGGATTACGAGGCCCTGTAGCAGCAGGCACATTCCGGCAAATGATCTTTGTTCCAAAAAACTGGAAAACTTGGAAACAAGAGGCTCAAAAAATCGCCATAGATCACGAACTCTCTCACCACCGTCGCCGCGACCCGTTGTGGAGACTGTGTGCAGAAATCACCCGCGCCATTCACTGGTACAATCCGCTCGTGCACTGGATGGTGAATCGATTTGCTCTCCAGTGCGAATACGCCTGCGATGAAGCACTCATCCGCAAAGGCACCGATGCCAAGTCCTACGCAACCCTCCTCTGCGAACTGGCCGAGAAACAAGCCAGCTCACCACTCACCTTGGCGATGGCTACACCATCATCGCTACGCCAGAGAGTCCGTCGCATTCTAGAACCGAACTCCCGCACCGGCACACTCGCCTTCGCTCTACTCGCCACACTTGGCGCAACCGCCGCATGCACCCTTTCGATGCTTGGCAGCGAATCCGCCCCTGTGAGCCAACAAGAAGTAAAACTGAGACTCAGCGCCAATCCCTTCCCAAGCGAAAACTAATGCCAAGCCTCTAAATCAGAGTTCCACCTGCTCAAGCCACTTCTCTCGCCGGAACCACGTCTCCTGCCGCTTCGCATACTGCCGGGTCGCGAAAACGATCAATTCTTCGCACTTTTCCTTGGAAATCTCTCCACTGAGAAACTGCCTGATCTCTTTGACTCCAATTGCCTTTTCCCAGCTTCCCGAAGTCCCTTCCAAATGACTCACTTCTTCAATCGCTCCCTCGGAAATCATCTGCTTGGCTCTCAAGGCAATCCGCTTATGCAACTCCTCACGCTTTCTGATCAACCAGAATCCTTTGAGTGACTTCTCAAGCTCTCGAGTCCGCTGCTCCCATCCATCACGAAGTTGAGAAACCTGTTTTCCCGTCAGCAAGCAAATCTCCAAGGAGCGAGCAACATAGCGCTTGTTCCCACGATTAACCTGCGCAGCTTCAACAGGATCAAGCCTTTCAAGCTCAGTCAGCAAATCCTCCAACGATCGCTTCTCCATCGTTTCTCTCATCGACTCATCACCCCTCGGCAATGGCGATGGCCCGTGAGTCAAAAATTTTAAATAAAGCCCAGAGCCACCCACCACAATGGGCACTTTCCCCCTAGACTGAATCTCCGCAATCACCGGCCTCACCTTTTCTAAATACCTCCCCGCATCACTATTCTCATCCGGCCCCAAGACACCAAACAGATGATGCGGAACCAATGACCTCTCTTTCTCCGTAGGCGCCGCACTGATAACCTCAATGCCGCGGAACAATTGAAAAGCATCCCCGTTCACAATCTCACCGCCAGACTTCAATGCCAGATCCAAGGCATAACCCGTCTTCCCCGAAGCCGTCGCGCCGCAGACATATACCGGATCATTCGCTTCGGCCATCGCTGCAGTTCAACCAAGTCAACCCATCACATGGCAATCTCTTTCTTTGCAATCGACCGTTTCCAGAACCACACTTCGCCATGGGGATTCCCTTCCAAAACACTTACGCACACCTCCCCGAACGCTTCTTCACCGAACAAGTTCCGGAAAAAGTTCAAGCCCCGAAGCTCATTCGGACCAATCCCACTCTCGCCAAAGAATTAGGAATCGATCGAACCTGGCTGGACTCACCTGAAGCCCTTGCCACCTTTTCGGGAAATGCCTTACCCGAAGGGGCCGAACCCATCTCTCAAGCCTATGCAGGCCACCAATTTGGTGGTTTCGTCCCCCAACTCGGCGATGGCCGCGCAATTCTTCTTGGAGAAATTGTCGACCTATCAGGGAAACGCCGTGACATCCAACTCAAAGGCTCAGGGCGCACCAAGTTCTCCCGCCGCGGCGACGGAAAATCCGCGCTAGGCCCGGTCCTTCGGGAATACATCGTCAGCGAAGCCATGCACGCCCTGGGAGTCCCAACCACTCGTGCTCTTGCAGCCGTTACGACTGGAGAAACCGTGGTTCGTGAAGAGGAAACACCCGGCGGCGTCTTCACCCGAGTCGCAGCCAGTCACATCAGAGTCGGAACCTTTCAATACTTCGCGGCAAGACAAGACACGGAAGCTCTGAAAATCCTCACCAATCACTGCATCAATCGCCACTACCCCGAGGCGAAATCGGCCAAAAACCCCACACTCGCTTTCTTCGAATCTGTCATTGAAGCCCAAGCAAATCTAGTCGCAAAATGGCTACCTCTTGGATTCATCCACGGCGTCATGAACACCGACAACTGCGCCATTTCCGGCGAAACGATCGACTACGGCCCCTGCGCGTTCATGGACGACTTTCACCCTGATTGCGTCTTCAGTTACATCGACCGAAACGCGAGATACGCTTGGGGAAACCAACCCACCATCTGCCACTGGAACCTCACAAGACTCGCTGAAACCCTACTGCCCATTCTCGATCCAGAACTAGAAACAGCCAAAGAACTTGCCCAGAACGCCCTCAACAAATTCATCGACATCTTCGAACCTGCCTACCTGAACCAACTTCGGCGTAAACTTGGGCTTTCCACCGAAGAGAACCTTGAAGACAGTGCGGTCTTTATCAAGGCGACGCTCGGTAACCTCGCAAAACATCAAGTCGATTTTACCCTCTTCTTCCGCCACCTCACCCTCTTCGCAAAACAAGACTCACGCGCCGACCTCCCTTCCTTATTCCCGTCAAAAGAGATTGCCGAAACATGGCTAAAGCCATGGCAATCCATTCCAAAACCAACCAATCACGTCGAACTGATGTCACAGCATAACCCTATCGTCATCCCGCGTAACCACCGGATCGAACAAGTCATTCAAGCAGCCTATCAAAACGACTTCATACCCTTCCACAGACTCTTCGAAGCTCTTCAAAACCCTTTTGAAGAAAATCCAGATTTTTCTGACCTCGAAGCCGCCCCACTACCAGAAGAAATCGTGCAAAACACTTTCTGCGGAACCTAATGGTAAAATCAACAAACTCCTACACCCTGAGATGAACATCCAACCGAGAAGCTACGTATGCCGCCGCGTATCATCACCCATTAATTTCGAGATATCCTCTTCAGACCCTGCTTGGAGTAAACTCGCTTGGTCGGAAGATTTCGTGGACATCACAGGATCAGAAGCATTGAAGCCACGGTTCCGCACCCGAGTCAAAATGGGATGGGATGACAAATTTTTCTATGTCTGCGCTGAACTTGAAGAGCCTCATGTCTGGGGCACCATTACGGAAAAAAATGCAGTGATGTTCGAAGACAATGATTTCGAGGTATTCATCGATCCCGATAGCGATGGGTTGAACTACTACGAGTTCGAAATCAACGCGCTTGGCTCCATCTGGGAACTCAGTCTACCCAAACCCTATGGCGAAGGTGGCGTCCCCGTTCTTGGCTGCAACATCGAGGGTCTGAAAAGTATCGTGCGGATCGAAGGGACCCTGAATGACCCGTCAGATCAAGACAACGGCTGGTCGGTCGAAATGGCGTTCCCATGGGCCGGTCTTGCCAAATACAATCGTGGAAAGAACACACCACCTTTACCTGGCGACAGATGGAAAGTTAATTTTTCGAGAGTCCAATGGAAACATCACGTTGAAGATGGTAGCTACGTGCGAATCCCTCCCCACGGCACCCCTCTTGCGGAGAGTCTAAATCCAGAGGAACAAGAACATCCCGAAGACAACTGGGTCTGGAGCCCACAGGGGGCGGTAAACATGCATCTCCCTGATCGATGGGGTGAGGTCATCTTTGACGAATAGAACGCCGATCAGCCTCCGCCAAATCGGTTAATCAGCCACCCTATCAGTAAAACTTGAGGAGTGGAAATGAGTGGCAGCGCTAGCGTCGCCTTCCACGATTTTGTCGTCTCTTTCAGACTCATGATTTCCGTGTAGTCGGTAGCTGCCCCGGCCATTAGGAATACGAAGGAATTCCCCGGAGCTTTGGCCCTGGTCAATAAATCAGCGGCGACCGGACTGGAACCCTCAGAACAAACTTCCATGACAGTTGTGACCAACAAGGTAAGCAACAGTCCCACAAGCGAAGGTCCGAAATATTGCTGAAAAATCTCAACTGGCACAAACGCGCGGATCACGCCCACGAGCACGAATCCAAAAAAGATCCATCTAAGGATCATCCGTGACTCTGAAATTCCGTCACGCAGCAGCCTCACATAGTTTTGCCAACTTGGCGTCAAAGATTTCAATACTTCCTTAAACGCAGGCCCCATCCGGTAGCCCTTTGGTTTCTCCACCGTATTGGGATTGGATGGAATTTTTCCTGCCGCCACCAAACGGTCAGCCACCCATCCAGTGAACAAACCGACTACCATCGAAAGCAGGATAAATACTAGGACCCATTTCCATCCAATCAAAGCCGCCAGAATCAGGGTGAGTGAAAGAGAATTCCATGGACTCGCGATTAAGAACGCGATCGTCTGACCTAGTGAAGCGCCGCGCTTGTAGAGCCCCATCCCAACCATCAAAATCCCGTGATTGCACATATCTAACAACACACCGGCTCCCACCGCTCGAAACAATCCTGAAACGCTGCCACCTCGACCCAGAATAGCGGCAACCAATTCTTGAGGAAACCGTCCAATTACCGCAATTGCTAGAATTCCCAGCAACAATCCCCACCAAGATCTGATCAAAAGCTCAAAACAGGTATGACTGTAGACCTGAACCCAATCGGCTAAACCTTCACCTAGAAAGTACAGGCCAATCCCCACCAAAAATAGAAACAACGAACCCCACAAAAGAAAATCTGGGCGCTTTTTATCGCCCCTTCCCCCGCAACAGGGTTCAGGCTCTTTTGGTTTACAACAGCTCGCGGACATTTCGGTGGTAGTCTAGCCCTGTTTCAAAGAGTTCTCCAACTTCGTGAAATTTCGCGACAAGACACACAAGCTTAGATGATTCTTGCAGCTCTCCTAGAAAGGAAACTTACCACCTTTTCCGCCCATCCCTCCGAGTCCCTTCATCATATCACCCATTCCACCTTCACCACCCATCATCTTCATCATATCCCTCATCTTGCCTGGGCTTTTCATCATCTTGCGCATCTGACCGAACTGCTTCAGTAACTGATTTACCTGCATCATCGAGGTTCCCGAACCCGCAGCAATTCGCTGACGCCGAGACGCTTTAATGATTTCTGGGCGCGAACGTTCATATGGCGTCATCGAAAGCACGATCGCCTCCGTACGCTTCATCTTGCTGTCATCCAACGCACCGGTCGGCAGCTGTTTTTTGATCTTATTGAATCCCGGCATCATCCCGAGCAATCCATCCAAAGGGCCAAGATTCTGGATCATTTTCATCTGATCTAAGAAATCATTGAAATCAAATTTACCCTGCTGCATGCGCTTCATCGAGCGCATCGCATCCTCCTCGTTCACATTTTCAGCGACGGTCTCAACCATGCTGACGATGTCACCCATTCCGAGAATCCGGTCGGCCATTCGTGATGGGTGAAACTCCATCAGTTGATCAAGCTTCTCTCCCTCACCAGCGTATTTAATCGGCTTGCCAGTGACTTCACGCATTGAAAGCGCCGCACCACCTCGGGCATCGCCGTCCAATTTTGTCAGCACGATCCCAGAAATACCCACCGCATCGTCAAAGTGACTTGCTACGGAAACGGCCTGCTGCCCCGTCGCTGCATCAGCTACCAACAAGGTCTCCTTCGGCTTAAGAAATGCGTTTAGTTCCTTGAGTTCCTCAATGAGTTTCTCATCAATTTCCTGCCGACCTGCGGTATCAAAAATCAGCACCGATGCACCTTTTTCCTCGCCGAAAGCGATGGCATCTCTTGCCACCTTAATCACATCCGACTCTCCTTTTTCTGGAGCATAAACCGGTACATCGACCTGACCTGCCAAGGTAACCAACTGATCAACCGCTGCGGGGCGATACAAATCGCACGCGACAAGCAGCGGCTTCCGACCGTCCTTTTTCAAGCGCCTCGCTAGCTTCGCAGAAGTCGTCGTCTTACCCGCTCCGTTCAGCCCGACCATGAGGATGCGAGCCGGAGGATTCAGATCGAGCGGAACATTGTCGCCACCGAGCACGCGTGTGAGTTCATCTTGGAATAGCTTGACGATCTGCTCTCCAGGTTTGATCGACTTGAGGACATCCTCACCCATCGAGGCTTCTTTCACCCGAGCGATCAACTCCTTCGCTACGCCGAACTCCACATCGGCTTCCAGCAACGCGATACGAATCTCCCGCAACGCATCCGTAATATTTTTCTCTGAGATTTTACCAACCCCCCGAAGGTCGCGGAAGGTCTTATCGAGGCTGTCGCCGAGTGCTGAGAACATGCGCGAAGCCTAGGCTTTCAAGCTCAAAGCTCAACTGCGAATTCAATGCAAAAAACCAATTTAGAACCCGATTTCACTCATCCGGCAGATACGCCGCTTCGCGATCAATCTGAAAACTCCATTCCAATGGCTCCTCTAAGCTTTCTCCACCCAGATTCTTCCAACTCACCTCCACGGAGCAGACTTCTTGCCTCAATCTCCGGTTCACCTGCCAGGAAAACAACTTTCCTTCGCTAGCGTAATTCGCGGGGACCTCTCCATAGCCAGCCACCTTCATCTTCAAGCTTGTAAGGTCAATATTTTCAGCCTGGGAAAAATCGACCTCAATCACTGGCAACCGTGAATTGATGATAGAACCCGGCTGAGGATTCACAGGAAACGGTAGTTCCTTGACTAAACTCTCTGCCGAAACAACCGCATTCGGATCTCTGAAAGTCGTCGCAAACTGAAAAATCTTATCGTAATTCCCAAGGATGATGTAGCGCGGAAGAATGTTATTCGCCACTTCACGTTTCACTTTTCCAGGCTGCACTGTAAACAAATGCGTGTATCCAACCTCATCTGCCTTACCGAGCATTTCCTCAGTGAAATAACCTCCGGGATACGCATAAGTTTTCACTGACCCTCCGAATTTCTTTTCCAGAAACTTCTTTGAATCGCGCATCTCGATATCGAGTAACTTATCGTAGACCGTCTCGCCCGCCTTTCGGGCTTTCTTCACCTCCTGCGGAAATGGATGAGTCGACGAATGACTGCCAATCGTCGCACCATTGGCGAGCATTTCCTTGATCATCGGCGTTGTCAGCGCCTTCCCACCCCCATCCACATAATTTTTATACAAGTAAATCGTAAACGGGTATCCAAGAGCTTTAAGAATAGGAAAAGCATCGGTATAAACTGACTTCCATCCATCATCGATCGTGATCACCACCGATCGCTTGGGTATTTCCTTCTCGCCCTTTTTCCAAGCAACGAAATCCTCCATGGAAATCACCTCAATCCCCAACTCTCGCAATTGTTCCATTTGCTCCTTGAATTTCGAGGTCCGAATCCGCATCGCGGTCTCGCGCTCGGTTTCAGAAAAATCATGGTAGCCCAGAACCGATACCCGCACCCCATCGTCAGGGATGGAGAGTCGCTCGACCTCTTGGGGTGACACAGCTTCCGGAAGCGTTTCTTCAGGATCGACCAATGGTCCTTCAACCTCCTGCGAATAAGCCGCAAGCAACACCAGCGCCCAAATAGCAACAAAACCTCGAATGAATTTCATCTCCCTGCCAGCTTATCCATCGAACCGCCGCTTGCAAATTCCATCTACCTCTTATTATTTTTATCCCCGATGCCGAAACGATTTGCACAACTGGAATTTGGCTTCAGCAACTGGATACGAAAAAAGCGAGACCTCGAAAAGAAACCGGAAGAAGCGAAACTCCCCCCGCCCAACTCGGACTCCGAAATGACCCGTTGGTGCCAGCAACAGGCGCGATCCCTCAAACTTCCCGAACTCTCACGAAAAGTTTCCGTCTCATGGAATCCAAGAATGCGCACCACTGCCGGCCGTGCCATGTGGCCTAGCCGGAAAATTGAGATCAACCCCAAGATCAAACAATTCTCGGATCACGAAGTCTGGCGAACCCTAAAACACGAATTTGCTCACCTTGTCGCATACGAGCGTAGCGGTCGTAAACGTATTCGACCCCATGGTATCGAATGGCAAACTGCCTGCTCAGATTTGGGAATCCCCAGAGAAACCACCACTCATTCACTGCCATTGAAGGGCCGGCGAATGAAAAAAAAATTCACCTATACCTGCCCATCCTGCCTCATAGAAACCCAGAGAGTCAGGCCATTCAAAAGAGTCGTCGCCTGCTACACCTGTTGCCGGAAATTCAATTCCGGACAATACCACGACCGCTTCCGTCTGGTGAAAAGTAAGATCTGAAACAAGGGAATCCATCAAAAGTTGTACAACCAACACGATTCCCGAAAGATTTATGAAAAAAATGTCGTATTTTCGTCGCTTCCATTTGCGAACACGAATTCACCGATTACCATCTCTTCAATGAACTACGACTTCATCAATCTCTCACCTCTAGGCTTCATCGCCGGTTTTTCACCGACCTTTGTCATCATTTTTATTGGAACTGCCATCGTCAGTTGGCTCGTCAGCCATACGATGAAGCGCCGCTTCAGTGAATATTCACAAACACCCATTCGCTACACTGGTGCTCAGATCGCCGAAACGATGCTCCGAGAAAACGGAATCAACGATGTCCGAGTCGTCAGCACACCCGGAAGACTCACCGACCACTACGACCCAACATCGAAAACCGTTAATCTCAGCGAAGCGGTCTATGGAATGAACAACATCGCAGCAGCAGCCGTAGCCGCTCACGAATGTGGTCACGCCGTGCAACATGCCAAAGCTTATACTTGGCTAACCATGCGTTCTAAGATGGTCCCCGCCGTGCAATTCGCGGGCACCACTCTCAACTATGTCATGATCGCTGGATTCATCTTCGCCGGACTTTTCCAAAATCCAGCACTACTCTTCGTCTGGGTCGCCCTTTTCGCCGTCACCACCCTCTTTTCATTTGTCACGCTTCCCGTGGAATTTGACGCTTCGAAACGGGCTCTCGTTTGGCTGGAAGGTTCAGGAGTATCCTCTTCCATCGAGCACGACAAAGCAAAGAACGCCCTTTTCTGGGCTGCCATGACTTACGTCGTTGCCGCACTCGGTTCCCTAGCGATGCTTCTCTACTACATCTCGTTGCTACTAGGTAGAAGGGATTGAAACAGAGTCGCTGCTGCCAGAAAAAAACGAACCGTGGTTATCCGAAATACTTCGGTTCGTTTCCGAGCTTCCACTTGATATTGCAGCCACTACTCGGTGTCCCTTTTGCAGGAACCTCGCCTGCAAGGACTTTCTCCACGGCAGCCCGGAGATCTCCGCCAGTCGGCTTATCTCCAGAGCGTGGCCTCGTTTCATCAAATTGACCCGCCCAAACGATTTTCCCCTCCCCATCAGCAAGGAAAAAATCAGGAGTGCAAGCCGCACCATACTGTTTGGCGATATCTTGGGTTCGATCCAACAGATATGGAAAATTCCAAGCATTTTCCTTCGCAAAATCTTTCATCTGCTCGGGGCCATCCTGCGGATAGTTCTCCAAATCATTGGAATTGATCACCACAGTTTTCACACCCTTTTGAGCCACTTCACTGGCGAATTCGCCCAGTTCCTTTGCGAGATGAATCACAAACGGGCAATGATTGCAGGCGAAAACGATGACAGTCCCATTCTCCCCCGCCACATCAGCCAATGTATGGTTCTTTTTCCAAGCATCTGGCAATTCAAAACCAGGTGCCATATCCCCATACCTTAATTCGAAAGTCGATAACACTTCAGCCATGCTGAATAATTGCCCAGCCTAGAATGATCCGCAACTCCTGTCTTATCATTTGGGGTTTAAAATTTAAGATTTACGGTTTACCGAAGACCCGTGCTCAGTCCCGAGGAAAAATCCCGCTACGCGCGCCATCTCATTATTCCAGAGATCGGCGAGTCTGGCCAAACGCGCCTGAAAAGCGCATCTGTACTCGTCATCGGAACGGGAGGTCTCGGTTCCCCTGCGGCTCTCTACCTCGCTGCAGCAGGAATCGGCACGCTTGGCCTCGCCGACCCAGACACTGTCGATCTATCCAATCTCCAACGCCAAATCCTCCATTCAGACGACTCAATTGGAAGGTCCAAACTTGATTCTGCAGCAACTCGCATTCGCGCAATCAATCCCCACGTAGAGATCCAACCTCACCCAGTTCGCTTCACTCCGGAAAACGCGATCTCCATCGCTAAAAACTACGATATTATCCTCGATGGCTCCGACAATTTCCCCACCAGGTTCCTCGCAAACGATACCGCCTTTTTCCTCAAAAAACCTCTGGTCTACGGAGCAATTCACCGTTTCGATGGGCAACTGACTGTCTTTGCCCCCCATCTCGGCAGTCCCTGCTACCGTTGTCTCATTCCAGAGATTCCTGCCCCAGGTGCTGTCCCAAACTGCGCAGAAGCTGGAGTACTCGGCGTTCTTCCCGGCATCATTGGCTCTCTACAAGCCATGGAGGCGATCAAACTCATCCTCCGGTTTGGATCACCTCCCCTTGGCAAAATGATCTCCTACGACGCTCTCAACACATCCTTCCGCACCCTGAAACTTCCACACGATCCGACTTGCCGCCTCTGCGGCAGCAACCCCACCATCACTTCAGTAAGTAACCCAGAAACCACCGCAGATCCCACCTGCCAAATCACCGACCCCACCATGCAGACTATCACCGCCGCCGATCTCAAAAAACGCCTCGATTCAGATACCCTCAATGCCATCCTTATCGATGTCCGCGAGCCAGAGGAACATGACGTCGTCAATATCCCCCAAGCAAAACTCATCCCCCTTCAGACCATTCCCACCCAAGCGGAAAACCTCCCAAAAGACTCCCAGATCATCATCCACTGCAAAGCTGGCATGCGCTCCGCCAAAGCCTGCGAATACCTCTCCTCCATCGGCTTCGAAAACGTCGTCAACGTCACCGGCGGCATGGACGCTTTTCAGAAGCTCTAAACATCCAACTACTTTTCCTCAAACCGTAAATCTTCCAACCATGCATCCCTTCCTCGATCCCGAATTTCTTCCAAAATGGTCTCTCCTCACACCTGACGCAATCGAGCCAGCCATTCGTCAGGCACTTTCCGAAGCCAAGGAAAACATCGATAAAATCTCCAACCAACCAGCCAAGCAAGCAGACTACAAATCCTCCTTCCTCGCCTTGGAAAACGCCACGGAATCTCTATCGCGTGGCTGGGGCCTATTGAATCACCTCGACTCTGTCTCGGACAACCCCGAGCAGCGCGAAGCTTTCAATAAACTCCTCCCAGATGTCACCGATTTCTATTCGTCCATCTCCTTGAACCCCCGTCTCTGGAACGTTCTCAAAACCGTCTCCGAGTCAAATGAAGTCAACTCACTTTCGTCGATTCAAAAACGCCACATCGAGGAAACTTGCGAAGATTTCCGTAACTCCGGTGCCGACTTACCAGATGCAAAGAAAGAGCGCGTCGCAAAACTTGATTCCGAACTCTCCAAACTGACAAAACAATATTCAGAAAACGTCCTCGATTCCACGAACGCATGGTCCCTCGTGATCGACGACGAGAATAAGCTAGCTGGCCTGCCGGACTCCGCGAAAGCCGCAGCTGCCGCAAATGCAAAGTCAAAAGACCTCCCCGATGGCTCGTTTCGTTTCACCCTGCAGTTCCCATCCATGTATCCCGTCATGCAACACGCACATGACGAGGAAATCCGCAAAACTGTCTGGGAAGCTTCCGCTAAAGTCGCCTCTGAAGGAGAGCACGACAATTCTGAACTCGTCTGGGAAATTCTTAAACTCCGCCAAGAAAAAGCCGAAATCCTCGGTCATCAAAATTTTGCCTCCCTCGTTCTTCAGCGCCGGATGGCCCGCAACGGACTCAACGCCTTGGCTTTCGTTGAAGGACTTCATGACCGAATCAAACCTGCTTTTCTGGAAGAGACGCAGCAACTCTCAGAATACAAAGCCTCCAAAACCGGCTCTGAACCAGCCCCCCTCCAACCATGGGAAACGGCCTACTACGCAGAAATGCAACGCAAAGAAAACTTCGCCATCGATGACGAAGCCCTTCGCCCCTACTTCCCCGTCGATGGCGTCATGAACGGCATGTTCAAGATCGCCTCAACCATCTTCCAAATCCACATCACCCAGCGAGCAACCCTTCACGCGGATGCTTCATCGGATATCGAAACTTGGCACCCTGAAGTTGCCTTTTACGAAATCCATGACTCAGCTTCTGGAAAACACCTCGGCTCCTTCTATGCTGATTGGCATCCACGCGAAACCAAACGCGGCGGCGCATGGATGAACTCCCTCCACGTGGGCGAAATCGGAGAACCTCATCTCGGACTCATCATCGGGAATATGTCACCGCCAGTCGATGACACCCCTGCTCTCCTAACCCACTCCGAAGTCGAAACCATCTTCCACGAGTTCGGGCACCTTCTTCATGGCCTACTTTCGGAAGTCCCTGTTCGTTCGCTTTCTGGAACCAACGTCGCTTGGGATTTTGTCGAACTCCCTTCCCAAATCATGGAAAACTATTGCTGGGACAGAGAGTCGCTCGACATGTTCGCACGACACTACCAAACCAACGAACCCATCCCCGAAGAACTCTTTGACAAGATGATCGCTGCCAAAAATTATATGGCTGCCACCACCTTCATGCGCCAACTCGCCCTTGCGAAAATCGACCTTGAACTTCACGTTCACTACGAAACTTATCGTGATCGCGATCTCGAAGAAGTTGATGAAGAAGTCCTCGCCGACTACCGCGCCCCTCTAGCGACACAACCGCCATCCATGGTCCGGCGCTTCAACCACCTCTTCTCTTCCATCACAGGCTACGCCGCAGGCTACTATTCCTACAAATGGGCCGAAGTTCTCGATGCAGACGCTTTCACACGCTTCCAGAAAGAAGGCATCCTTAACCCCGAAACTGGTATGTCTTTCCGTGAGGAAATTCTCAGCAAAGGCAACTCAGCCCCTGCCGAAGTGCTCTACGAAAACTTCATGTCCCGCCCAGCCGACCCCGAAGCGCTCCTCAAACGTAGCGGCCTCGCCTAACAAATTGATGATGTCTGGCTTCCTATAATCGTTTTCAAATTTCTCATGAAAATCCTCATCGCATGCGGTGGCACTGGTGGCCATCTCTTCCCAGGCATCGCCGTCGCAGAATCCCTTCTTGCACAAGGCCACGAACCACTGCTGCTCATCTCTCAGAAGAAAATCGATTCTCAGGCATCGGAAAAATACCCGCACCTTAAATTTCAAGTCGTCCCAGCCATTGCAAAGCCCTCCACGCTTTCGCCAAAAATGCTCCCCTTCTCATGGGCCCTTTTGAGATCGATACAAACATCGCGAAAAATCATTCGTAAATTCGGAGCTGACGCAGTTTTGGGTATGGGTGGCTTTACGTCATTTCCTCCAGTCTTTGCTGGCCACCGACTCGGCCTGAAAACATTCGTTCATGACTCGAATGCCAGACCCGGACGCGCCAACATCCTGACCTCTCGCTTCTGTGATGAAGTCTTCATCGGCCTCGAACCTGCCGCCGATTTCTTCAAAAAAACAACCCATCTCACCGGCACACCAGCTCGCCCAGAAATCCTCAACCTTCCTTCTCGTGAAGAGGCTGCCGCCAAGTTCAAACTCGACCCCAGCAAGCAGACACTCCTCATAACTGGCGGCTCTCAAGGTGCCTTGAATCTCAACCGGCTCGTCGCATCCGCCTCGACTTCGCTCCCTTCTGATATTCAAATTCTTCACATTGCAGGACCAAACGACTTCAAACGAATCCGCTCGGAAAACCCCAAACTTCGCGACGGTTATCACCTGATCGGTTTCTGCGATCAAATGCCCTCAGCCTATGTCGCTGCCGACCTCGTCCTCGCGAGATCCGGTGCCTCGACCCTAACGGAAATTTCGCTAGCAGGTCTTCCTTCTATTCTCGTCCCATATCCCTACGCGGCCGACGATCACCAAACGGCAAACGCTAAAGTCTTTTCAGAGGCCGGGGCCGCAGAACTCGTCCAGCAGGACAAACTCACCCCTGACTCACTGGCCAAACGCATCACCAATCTTCTGGCGAATCATGAGAAACGCTCTGAGATGTCTGCTGCAGCAAAGGCTCTCGCCGTTCCGAACGCACCCGATCAAGTCACCAAACGCATTCTGCATCTGATCGGAAACCGCAACGCATAGGCCGAACAGAATCAAGAGCGGATTAGACTCTTCCACTGCCTTTCCCATTGCTCAAAAGCGAGAAAGTCTCCACCTTCCCCACCCCGATGGCCGACAAAGAAACGACCCCAAGTCTCACAGACCTCTCTCAACCCCTGCGCATTCACCTCATCGGCGTGGCCGGATCTGGGATGAGCGGACTCGCATTACTACTTATCGGCATGGGCCACAAGGTGTCCGGCTGCGACCGAGTCACCACCTCAGAAACGGACCGGATGCAAACCCTAGGGCTGAAATTTTCATCTCCTCAAACAGCAGACTCCGTGGAGGGCGCTGACCTTGTCGTCTACTCATCCGCGATTCGCCCAGAAAACCCCGCATTCGCTTCAGCAAAAAAACAAAACATCCCCCTCATTCGCCGCGCCGAATGTCTAGCGGCTATTCTCCATACCAAAGACGGAATCGTTATCTCAGGAACTCACGGAAAAACAACCACTTCATCCATGGCCGCTCACGTGCTTCGTGAAGCCGAAAAGTCCCCATCATTTTATGTCGGAGCCGAAATTCCCATCTTAGGTGCCAACGCAAAGTGGGAGCCGGAAGGAAAACTTATGGTGGCGGAAGGCGATGAATCAGATGGAACCCTTGCCCTCTACCAGCCCAAACACTCCGTCATTCTAAACGTCGAGGCGGAGCACCTAGATTTCTATCGCGACCTCGAACACATCAAAGAAATCTTCACCACTCTCGCAGATAAAACTTCTGGAAAAATCATCTACTGCGCGGAAAGCCCAGTTGCCCATGAAATCTGCTCTGGCCGTGAAAACGCTATTTCTTATGGCTGGGAAACCACTGACGAACACACCAATTATACCGCCTCAGATATTCGAGACCTTAAAGGTTCATCAGCGTTCACGGTAAAGAAAGATGGTGAAACACTCGGCGATATCGAACTCGCTATTCCAGGCGAACACAACATTCTCAATGCGCTCGCAGCCATTGCCGTTGCAGATATTTGTGGATCGGATTTCTCTCTAATCGCTCGAGCCTTATCTTCATTCGCCGGAGCAAAACGTCGGTTCGAAACGAAATATCTCTCGAAAAACTTCCGTGTAATCGACGATTACGGCCATCACCCAACAGAAATCGCCGCAACACTTCAGACAGCGCGTTCGCTCAAACCTTCACGCTTGGTTGTCCTTTTCCAACCACACCGTTTTTCCCGCACACAACTACTGGCCGATGAATTTGGCAAAGCTCTTCAAGCTGCTGACCAAGTCTTTGTCAGCGATATTTATCCTGCATCGGAAAAACCCATCCCCGGCATTACTGGACAAACCATCGTCGACGCGATGGAAAAACATGGAGATATTCCAGCCTCATTTCTACAGGATTTTAATTCAGCCCACCACGCGGTTGGGAACAATCTAAACAGCGGAGACCTTCTGATCACTCTCGGGGCTGGAAATATTCACGAAGTCGGAAACCGTATCTCAAGCGATCTCAAAATGATCGAAGAACTCCGCTCGGTCGCCCCTCCTGAAGAGATTGGCATCAAACTCTATGAGCCCATGCGGAAACATACGACACTTCTAGTAGGTGGTCCCGCCCAATTTTGGTTCGAGCCTCACTCCTTTTATGCGTTTGCCTTTCTTGTTGATGCCTGCCGGGAACGTGGAATCCCTATACGCGTGGTCGGTCGCGGATCAAATATCCTCGTTCGTGACGGTGGAATTCGTGGCGCAGTCATCCATCCAACCGGTGGAGCTTTCTCTGACCTCTCCATTGATTCTAGAGGGCACGTCACAGCGGGCGTCGGCGTCCGCTTGAAGAAACTAGCCTCCTTCGCTGGAGCTCACGGAATTGGCGGATTCGAATGGATGGAAGGAATTCCTGGAAACGTCGGAGGCTCACTACGAATGAATGCGGGAGCGATGGGAATCGAGACCTTCGATCAAGTCGTTCGTGTTACCTTCCTCGACGAAGATGGCGTGATAAGAACTCGGGAACGCGAGGAAATCATCGCCAACTACCGCAACGTTCAAGAACTCCGCCGCAACTTCGCCCTACAGGCGGTCTTCAAAGGAAAAAACGACAGTCACGACAACATCAAGAAACGCTGGAACGAATCTCGCGAGAAACGCAAAGACAGCCAACCCATTGCCGCTTCTGCTGGTTGTACCTTCAAGAACCCCGAGACCATACCCGCCGGCAAACTCATCGATACACTCGGCCTAAAAAACCAAGCCGTTGGTAGAGCCTCCGTTTCAGATATTCACGGGAATTTCATCGTCAATAAAGGCAAAGCCAGCGCCAAAGAAGTCCTATCCTTGATCGAGTTGATTCAAAAACGCGCAAAGGACGAGCGCGGCATCGACCTAGAAACTGAAGTCAAAATCATCGGCGATGATGAATTTGGTTTTTGATTCCTCTGGCTTGTAGTTTCTCAACGAGGATTCTAGTTTCGCCGGTAAGATGCTCTCAGAAATTAAAATCGCGGTTCTTATGGGCGGCCCTGGTTCGGAACGTGAAGTCTCCATCGCCTCAGGAAATGCAGTTCTAAAAGCTCTCCAATCCTCTGGCCTCAACGCAGTTGGTGTTGATATCAAATCATCTGAATTCGACCTTCCAGATGATACAGGGCTCTGTTTCAACCTCATCCATGGAACGTTTGGAGAAGACGGCCAGCTACAGGAAATTCTTGAAGCGCGTGGCATCCCTTACACCGGAGCAAGTTCTGCCACTTCGCGAGTTGCTTTTGACAAGAAACTTGCCAAGGAAGCATTTCTTTTAAACGACGTACCCACTCCAAAATCCGAAGTAATTGTTTGTTCGAATGGACCCATTCTTCCGTCCTTTCCCCCACCCTTCGTCGTAAAACCTCCAAGGGAAGGCTCATCCGTTGGCATCGAGATCGTAAAAGAAATCGAATCCGCAATCCCCGCCATCACCAAGGCATCAAAACACTCTGATGACCTCCTTATCGAAGAATTCATCTCAGGACCAGAACTGACGGTTCCCGTGATCGATGGAAAGGCCTATCCAGTTATTCATATCATCCCTCCAGAAGGAGTCTATGACATGGCAACAAAATATCCATGGCTCTCAGGTAAAACCACAACTTCCCAATATATCTGCCCTGCAGAACTCGATCTTGAAACAACCATGGCTGTCCAAGCTCTCGCGGTAAAAGCTCATGAAGCTCTTGGTCTCGAAGTCTATTCACGTGTTGACCTAATGCTAAACTCCAACAATCAACCTTTAGTCTTGGAGGCCAACACCATTCCCGGAATGACCGAAACTTCCTTGCTGCCAAAGTCAGCAGCAGCCAGTGGACTTATCTTTCCAGATCTCTGCCGGAAAATCGCTGAACTTTCGCTGCAACGCTGGTCCTAGTGTCCCTTGCGATTTCAACATCCGCGTCTACGTTCCAAAATATGGAGAACGAAAAAGCGACAAACACATGGCCGGAACTAGCAGTTGGACTTTTTGACAAGCTGACAGAACGAAAAGCGGAAATCATCTACGAAGTCGAAGATCTAGAAGTTCAAGTCCCCAGCAAAGTTGGTAGCGAAGCGGGACATGCCAGTTGGAAAATCAACGGAACACTAAAGATTCGCACCAATTCAAATGCCCACTGATGGGTTTTAGCCTCGATCATATCGAATTTACTGGGTCTTTGCGTATTTCATGCGAAGACCTTGATTTTCACTTGCGGTGCAATAACGCGACCGTCGTAGCCGACTTCCCCTCGATGAGGACCTTGGCACGCGTAGGCTTGACGGCCAAAAAAGTGGCCAATTTGATCGAACAAATCCCATCTCTTCCCCCCATCTCGCGCCCCTCCAAATCAACGTCTAGCAACTCTTCATACTTCAGCGGGATGGAGTTTCTAGTAGCCGTCAAATCCAGGCCCGTAGGGAGGATCAATTTTGAATCGAAGAAACCAAAATTCATCCCGACTCCCCTGCGGTTCTTCAAAAAAACTGAACGTATTTAAGCTTTAAGCGCATTGACATTAAGGAAGTCCTTAATAGAATACGGCCAACCGTTTTCAACTCACCAACCGACGTCATGGTCTCGTCTTAGGTGGTTTCAAAGCGCTTTCGTGCCGTAACCTGCCGCATCTACGCTAAATGCGAAAAAGAACCTCAAGATCCAGACATCACCGCCATCAGGTTAAAGTTCTGAAGTCAGAGGTCATGTCGCCGCGTATCGCCTGGTTCAATTTTCTCCAATCACTAAAGTTTCTCGTCAAAGCTGGCATTTTCGTCGGTGTCCTTTTCGCCGTTGGCTACGGCATCCGCGAGGCCATCGAGCATACCTTCCATGAAAACCCAGATTTCAGACTTCAGGTTGTCAAACTGAACGAAAACGACATTTTTGATGAATCCTTGCTGGTCGATTATCTAGAAATTGACCTAACAGCCAACATCTTTGATCTGGACCCGAAAAGCATGCAGGAAAAAATTCTGCAAAAGCCAGCAATCCTCAGCGCAAAAGTGGAGAGAGAGCTGCCAGGAACTTTGGCCTTTTCCATCAGGACACGCGATCCAGTCGCTTGGATAACACATCCAAATAAAAACACGAACCCTTCAAGAAAGATCGGCGGCCTTCTGATCGATTCTTCAGGGTTTACCTTTCCTTGTTCAGCCTCACAGTTTAACAACGCAAAGCAGCTTCCAGTCATCGAGATTTCTCACTCAAAGGAATTCTCTTTGAAAGTCGCCCAGCTCGTAGAGCATGCGGAATTGAAGCATTGCATGCATCTACTGAAAGCTTTCCGCTCAACCTATCCTTCGGACCTCGCAATGATTGATAAGATTTCTCAGGGTGCTGAGTGGTCCCTCAATCTCACCACACGTTCAGGCACAGTCGCAACCTTCGGACTTGGCGACCACGACCGACAACTCAAATACATGGGACATGCTCTCAGGCATGCGGAGAAAAAAGGTTATACGATTGAAACGATCAACTTAATTCCAAAACGAAACGTTCCGATTACCGTGCGTGAAGATTCTTTACCTCCCAAGGCTGTCCCAGTGCTTGAACCACAGGCCACGGATAAACCTAGGTCTCGTCAGGCGGATGACCTACAATCACTCTTAAAACGCAACTGATTAGAATGTCTCGCCGCACTAAAATACACGTAGGTCTGGAAATCGGCACCAGCAAGACTTGCATCGTCGTTGGTGAGGTCAAACCAGACAGTGCCGTTAAAATTCTTGGGATTGGAGTGACCAAATCCGCAGGTGTGAGAAAAGGTGAACTTTCCGATTTCCCTCAGGCGAGAGCTTGCCTAAAGGATGCATTGGCAAAAGCAGAAGATGCCAGTGACGTAGAGATTGGCTCAGTTTTTCTCTCGGTGACAGGATCCCACTTGCAGGGAGTCAATAATCGAGGAACTTTTCGCCTTCCCGAGAACCAACAAACCATTCTAACCGAACATCTTGAAGAGGCCTGTGACATGGCAAGGGACATTCACTATCCTCACGATCATGCTTCGCTCCATACGATCATTCGAAAATATCTCGTCGATGGCTTGGAACAAAGCGCCTCTCCAATCGGGCTCTTTGCCAAAACCGTAGAAGCAGATTTTCACGTCGTTCACGGGATCAGCAATCGTATACAGAATTCCATCAAACTTGTCCGAGAATGCCCGCTTGAGGTTGATGACATCGTCTTTGCTCCAATCGCAACAGCTCAAATGGCTCTTGATCGGGAACAACGACTCCGTGGAGCACTGCTCATCGATATCGGCGGAGGTACGACGGATTACGCTCTCTACTTAGACGGAGCAATTGCCGCCTCAGGATGCATCCCAGTCGGTGGAGATCATGTCACCAATGATATTCATCTCGTGACTGGACTTCCCTTTTCCAAAGCTGAGAAACTGAAAGTATTGGAGGGCAACGTTTCTTCTGATCCTTCGGTTTCAGTCGGAGTCGCGAAGCTGACCGACGAAAATGGTTTCGCCGATGTGGAGGTGAAACGTTCAACACTGAACGAGGTCATTCACCAACGCCTTGAAGAAACACTGAAACTCGTTCAATCGAGACTCCCCGAAGGTGCCAGCGATTCGATTGGTTCCGGCGTTTTTCTCACCGGAGGCACAAGCTTGATGAGAGGCTTCTCAGAACTTGCTTTTGACGTATTTCGTAGGGACATCTACCGCCCCGAAGCCTCCGAGAATATGGATTCCGCGCATCCATCATTCAAAGATCCAAGATTTGCCACCGCGATCGGCCTTATTCGTTACGCACAAATTCTCGAGACAGAAACTAGCAAGCCCGTCGGATGTATCGGCAAAGTTTTCAGTCTATTCTGGCCATTCGGAAAATAACGACCACCTCACCAATCTACAGCCCAACCCAAAGCAATGATCTCATACTCACGCGATGCCAACAAAGAAATCCCTTCCTCTTCCGTAAAAATCTTAGGACTCGGAGGGGCAGGAGCCAACATGCTCGAGCGTATTGCACTAGACAGTATTGAAGGAGCAGAACTCCTCGCTTTAAATACGGATATTAGGACCTTGGGAGCGTCCCTTGCCAAAGATAAGATTCAACTGGGCACCAATCTCACCAAAGGATTAGGAACAGGCGGCGATCCTGAACTGGGCCATCAGGCGATTCTGGAGGCAGAAAACGACGTAAGAGAGGCACTCAAGGGACAACAGATCGTCTTTCTATGCACCGGGCTTGGTGGTGGAACTGGCTCGGGAGCAGCACCCATCGTAGCAAGGATTGCACGTGAGGAAGGTGCCTTTGTTGTCGTCTTTGCGACCATGCCTTTCTTTTTCGAAGGCAAGAGGCGCAGAGAACAAGCAGATACTGCACTCAACGAACTAGCCGTCCTCTCTAACGCATTGGTTACCTTCGATAACAATCGAATGGGTGATTTGGTTTTGGCGAAACAAGGAATTCACGAAGCCTTTGGAGCCGCCGACAAAATGATTTCAGAATCGATCAAGGCTGTCATTCGATTGGTGGTTCGTCCTGGGCTCATCAATGTCGGGCTTGACGATTTGATGTCAGCGCTCCGTACAAATCGCTCTAGATGTCTTTTTGGATCGGGAATCGCAAAAGGAAAAGACCGCGCATCAAAGGCACTCAGAAACGCTCTTGCAAGTCCCTTGCTTGACCAAGGGTCCCTACTCAATAGCGCCCAGACGGTTCTTGTACATCTTTCCGGGGGTGAGTCACTTACCCTCTTCGAAATTGAACTGCTGATGCAGAACCTTCAAAAGCACGTCCCTGAAACGGCTCACGTTCTGTTTGGTGCTGCGATCGACCCCGCCATGGGCGATGACCTGTCAATCACCTTGATCAGCGCACTCCCAGAGGATGCTTTGAAGGCAGACAGCGAAAAATTTGAGAATCCCTTCACTAAGACGGCTACCGAAGAACTACCACAAAAAGGAATCGTCAAAGCCGAGTTTTTGAGTCCATTTAGTAAAATCACCGAAAGCCCGAAAGAGGACCTAGAACAGGAGGCTCCAACTACCGCAGAAGAAGAACCCGAGCCTGATGAAATTCATCAAGACTCCGAAATCCAAGAACACACTTCGACACCAATCACAGAAACCGAAAACGAAGAAGCCTGGAGCATAGAAGAAGAACAACCCGACCCGCCTATCCAAGAAGAAGAAGAAACAGTTCCTGAGGCAGTTCAGACTGAAACAGAATACGAGCCGAATTCGGAAGAGGAGCGCCCATTCGCCGAACCTGAACTTCAGGGATTGCAAGCAAGCAAGGAGCCACTCTCAGAAGAGGGAACCACAGAGGAGATGGAAGAAGACGAGTCTCCAAATACTGCTGTCGGAGGACCAAAAAGACGACCAAAGAACAAACGTCTTTGGGGAAAGGAAGATTCAAAAAATACCCATTCAGAAGCTGAAAGCTCAGCTTCTGAAACCGCTGATTCGAGTGATCTAGATGAGGACGTTGCTAGCAACCGAAAGCAAAAAACTGAACTCAAACTTGGATCCAAAGAGTCTGGCTCTCAGAGCGAGCTTTCCTTCGATAACACGCCAAGAGGAAGATTCGAGGGCGAAAATCCAAATGTCTTTGAAGGCGAAGACCTCGACCTCCCACCGTTTCTAAGAAAAAAGAAATCCTGAATGAACGAGATCTCCGATCTAATGCATCGGTCCGGAAGTTCGTGTGCAAAGGCCGCGAGACATTTTTCACAAGTTCAAGGCGCGAGGTGGGAGCGAATCGAGATTCGTGACCGACGAGCAACGCAGAAATCGGGGAAAAGGACCGCGGATCCAAATCGCTTCGATCAAAAATCGCAAACTTCGTCGATCCCCTTCCTTTCCCGTTTGCACAAGAACTTTGGGAGCGATGCACTAGGTTCTCTTCCAAACGGTCAACATCGATGACGTCCATTGAAATTTTCTAGAAGTCTCACGAATTAAAAACGGCTCTTCATCTTTCAAGATTAAATCAAAGGAATTGGAGAGACTCTCTTTTAAGTAGCTGAGCGTATCTGCTTTAGGCCAATTCGATCGAGGTGTGAAACCTTCCAACCAGGTGCATGGAGTTGCTAAAACAAGTTCTCCACCGGAGCGGACCAAAGATGGCAAACGCTGCAGCAAGAGATCTGGGTCGGTTAAACGACAAAGTAAATTTGCGGCGTGAACTCGATCAAATTCCTTGAACTCCTCCCGCAGACTCATCGCATCTCCTTGGATAAACTCCAAACGAGACGCCTCAATATCATCGGGCCTTTCAGCCACTAAGCTTGTTCCCATATTTCCTTCGTCACGTCGTGAATACGGTAACGATCCATGGCCTTTGAGTTGGTTGGCAGCGTCGATAAAGGCATGAGAAAAATCCAGACCTACCACATGTTCGCAGTGTTTTGCCATTTCGAATGACGAGCGACCAACGGCACAACCTAGGTCAAGACCGCGGGCTACAGGCGTCTTCTGAAAATGTGAAGGTGTACGTTTCGCAAAGCCGAGTGCGGAAACCATTCCTTCAGGCCAAGATCGTTCCCCAGTCAAAATCTCAGAGTCTTCGCCGTAGTGGAAAAGCAGGTATTCATCGAGAATCGTTGAATCTTCATAGACACTATCCGAATTACTCATTTTCATTGGTCAGCCAACCTTTCTGCTTCATCCAGTCTAGAAATCGCCTCTTGAGCCTCTGTTAGAGAGATTTTTCCATCTCCGCCAGTATCATAAAATTTCAAAATTCGTTCCGTCGAAATTCCGCTGATTTGCTCTGCTTCACTCAATTCACTTGCTGATAATTCACCATCGCCATTCTCATCCCATCGATCAAATTTTTCTGTTAAACCGATCATCTGTCTTTCGACCGGACTAGGAGTCACACCGCATGAGCACAAACCTAAAAGCGGCAGAAGTATTACGAATTTCATTTTGGAATAGAAACTGGCGAAAGGAACATATCAAGGCAAGACTTAGCGATGAGATATCGCATCGTCGTCGCCGGAAAACCAGCACTCGACTACGCCAAGAGCGCTGTAGATGAGTATCTAAAACGTCTCTCGCGACATGGCTCATACGAATGGGTAATTGTTAAAGCTGGCACTCCAAAGCAGGTGTCAGAGCGCCTTTTGGAAAAATCAGAGAACTGTTTCCGAATTGCACTCGACGAACGTGGCAACATGCCTACGACCAGAGAACTAGCCTCAAATCTTGAAAAACTTGAGTTGGAACAGGGAGTAAAGACGGTCGCTTTCCTCATTGGCGCTGCAGATGGCCATGCCGAGGCCTTGAGAAATCAAAGCGATCTAACCTTGGCACTTTCTAAAATGACAATGCAACACGAACTCGCCTTGGTTGTCTTACTTGAACAACTCTACCGCGTTGCTTCGATCAAAGCCCGCAGCCCTTACCACCGCGACTAGCGCCGATATTGGTTCTGTGGCAGCATGTCGAACTGTCCTCCGCCTTGACCTGCTATAGGTGCATTCCAGGGAATCTTGCTATTATCACTCGTCGGCCCTACGGGCTTAGTTTCTTCTTCATCTGCACAAGATGAAAAACCAAATACGACGCAAAAAAGAACGAGAAGTTTTTTCATGTCAAAGTAATTACGGCAGGAAAAGAATGTTAAAAGTAACTTTTGGAAAACTTCTAGTTACTAGCTGGCTTGGCCAAAATCACTCGGTCGCCGGGTTGGAGACGGACTCCTGGAACCAATGATTCGAGATCAATGTCGGCGATAGTTTGGGTTGGCTCGATAGCTGATGGACTCACGCTTCCGATGAGGCGACCGTCACGCTTCACAAGAAGAGACGTTTGTGGGGTGAAATTGGAATTGGATCCGGCACCGATGACCACAAAACCCCAGTCTTGATTGACGGCCGTGATACGAGCCTCCATGGAGTTCAATGAGATTCGCTTATTTCTCGCAGTCTTCCGTTGGACGAGTCTTTGAACTTCTTCTCGCTTGGTTGCCAGTCGAGCTGTAGCACCCTCAATTTCTTCTTGAAGCCTTTCAGCTTCGGCGCGCTTGGTTTTGAGGTTTTCATTAATCTCGGCAACTTTGTCAGGAAGATTATCAATGGTCACGTCACCCATACCAGCGAACCCTTGTTCGATGTTTTTGATCGCCTCGTTGAGCTTACCTATTTCTTCTTCTTGGGCCGCAAGTTGGCCGGCAAGTTTTTGCACCTCGTTTTTCAACGCGTTGCCCGTTGATTCGAGCGCATTGTTGTTTTGAATGGCCAATTCCAAGTTATTCTTGGCAGTATCAAGGTTCTCTTGAAGCTCAGTATTTTTCACGTCCAACGCATCAGCCGTGCGCGTGACTGTTTTATTCGTTGAAATTGCCTCTAGCCGCTCACCCTGAATATTTTCGAATTTTTCAGATTCGGTGAGAGTGAAGTAGACTGCACCAAGGCTGACAAGAATGGCGAGGATGGGGAAAATGAATTTCATGGGGTTTTAAAAAAGATAGGATCTTTAAGTTGTGAAAATGAATGAAAATTAGTTAGCGGCTTGTTCTTCTACCGCTTTTTTGGTGGTGGGAACGACTCGATCACCAACCATGAGAGTCACATCTTCAGACAAAGAATCTGGGATAATACTTGCCGATGAACTTCCTAGTTCCACTGCCGTTACCAGCAACTTGGCGATAGTCTCTCCGTCACGGACAACGTCCAAGGTGGAATTTGCAATCACTCCTGCATTGTTGCCGTCTCTCAAGGTAACAAAGCCCCATGTTGGGTAGATATTTTTGATCCGTGTTCGCAAAGAAGGGAGAGACTCACCTTTACTCATCGTATCCAGTTCAGTCTTGCGACGTGTCGCGTCGGATTGTGCCGACTCGTTCTGCTGAGTGAGGTTTGCAATCGAAGCGTTGCTCGCATCGATCACAACCCCGAGCTCTTCCAATTCAATGGCCTTCGTTTTCATTTCTTGGGCCAGCTGTCGAAGATCACCGAGTTTAGCCAACTTCTCATTGGTCTCGTCAAGCTGCTCTTTGTTTTCCGCAATTGTTGCCGACTTCGTATCGATCTCCGCTTGATAATTGTCGTTCTGCTCCTTGAGTTCGACTCCCTTTGCTGTAGCAGTTGCGATATTTTCTTCTACGCCTGCGATATCCACAGGAAGTTTCTTATTAAGAGCCTGTGCCACTTTGAGTCGTTCTTGGCTAACAGCCAAGCTCTGCTCTTCCGTATCTCGGTTTGAAATCTCTTCCTCTAGACGAGCGTTGTTCTTGATTGCGACGAAAGCAGCAACCGCCAAAATGATTGCTGTGAAAATTCCTAGAATGTTTGCCATGGGGTTTTGTTGGAGCTTAAAGTTACAACGTGCGGCAGGACTCTAATGGTTTTTCAGATGATCCCGCAATCCCAAAGTACTTAAACTTTTCAAAAAGTTCAGTGTTAGCACATGCTTGACTTTCCAAAGACACCGCGCGTAACAAACGCGTAAGAGCTCCTAATGAATTCAGTCTTCCGCGTCTTTTCTTATCTTCGGCGATATCCTGGGCTCGCTACGGCCCAGTTTTTCTGCGCCACGCTCATGGCAATCTCTGTCATCTTCTTCCCGTCGATTACTGGATTCGTCATCGACGAGATACTGCCAGATCCTGAAAGACAAGCTGAGTTAGCGTTTTGGGTATTACTGGGAATAGCGAGTTTTTTGCTTAAAGACGGCCTGAATTGCGCACGGATTTTTGTAAACAATCACTTCGAACAGAATGTCATCTATGACATACGTTCGGATCTCTACCGGAAAATCCAGAGACTCCCCCTTCCATGGTTCGACAGCCGCAGAACCGGAGACATCATGACACGGGTTGTCGAAGACGTAACTTCGATGGAGCGCGTACTGATCGATGGAATCGAGCTAGGTCTGGTTTCCGCAATCCAGTTGCTGGCGGTAGGAGCTGTGATGTATCTCACCGATTGGCAAGTCGCGCTGTGGGCAACACTCCCGATTCCCTTCCTCATTACGGGTGCGTGGATTTACTCGAAAGATGCCCGAAGTCGCCATAAAGCGGAACGGAACGCCACTTCGGGGCTCAATTCTTTTCTACATGACAACATCGCAGGAATTCGTCAGATAAAATCCTACGCTGCCGAAAAGGAAGAGCACACCAACTTCAACAAACTATCACACGAAGTCCGGAGAGCCACGGTTTACCTAATGAAATGGTGGGCGATCTACAATCCAAGCATGTCGTTCGTCAGCATGTTGGGATACGCTTTGGTTCTTTATTTCGGAGGTCAGCAAGTCATCGCCGGTCTTGCCGAAGGCGCGAATCCAGATACCAGCATGACCCCAGGCGAATTGGTAAAATTCTTCCTCTTACTCAGTCTTTTTTACGAACCGGTAACCAAGTTGCGCCAACTCAACCAAATGATCTTCTCCTCTCGTGCAGCCGGGGACCGAGTCTTTGAAATCATCGATTCAAAAGACGAACCCAATGCATCTTCGGGCGACTCATTGCCTTCCAACATCAATTCTGATGTTCGCTTCGAGAACGTGAGTTTCGCATACGGAAATCAACCGACTCTCAACGGAGTTAATATCGACGCCAAGGCCGGTCAGACCATCGCCTTAGTCGGATCCACTGGCGCAGGGAAATCCACCATTCTATCTCTCCTGAATCGTTTCTATGAAACTGACTCGGGACGCATCACGATCTCCGGTTGTGACATTTCAAAACTGGCGAAACCATCGCTTCGCGAAAAGCTGGGCTACGTCACACAAGAAGCATTTCTATTCAACGGCACGGTTCGGGAAAATCTCCTACTCGCCAAACGCGATGCGACCGACGAAGAAATGTGGATCGCTCTGAGTGCCGCAAATGCAAAATCGTTTGTCAAAAATCTTCCCGAACAACTCCAAACAAATGTCGGCGAACGAGGAGTCAAACTCTCCGGTGGAGAAAAACAACGCCTGTCCATTGCTCGAGCGCTACTAAAGGACGCACCCATCCTCTTACTTGATGAGGCCACCGCATCAGTTGATTCAGAAACCGAACGCCAAATCCAATCTGCATTAGATCGCCTGATGAAAAACCGCACCGCGTTTGTCATCGCCCACCGACTCTCTACCATTCAGAACGCGGATCGAATCTACGTTCTCGAAAAAGGCCGTGTCATCGAAGAAGGAACGCATGAAACGTTGCTAGCGAACAATGGGAAGTATGCTGAATTGAGCAAACGGTCGTTTCTCAAAGACGACGAGGCGTAAGAATCGAGACGTGACGAAGGAGTGGTGCCCGTTCTGAAACGCCTCACCTAGCTCGTGATAGAAGATCAATTCAGCCATCTACCAGTTTGTTCAACTCGCTTGAATAAACAAAAAACGCCCGGAGTTTCCTCCGAGCGTCTTGTAAATCGAGATATCTTTGATTAGCGAGAGTAAAGCTCGACGATCAACTGCTCATTGACGAGCGGGTCGATTTCAGAGCGCTCTGGAATGCGCGACATTGTGCATTCCATTTTCTCGCGATCTACTTCAATCCAGTCAACAGCCGGGACTGCTTGAGTGAGATCGAGCATACGAAGAGCAAGTTGCTGAGAAGATGGCTTCGCACCAATCTTAATGTGGTCGCCAGGCTTCACTTGATAACTAGAAACATCTACTTTGACGCCGTTCACGAGAACGTGGCCATGGTTGACCATCTGGCGTGCAGCTTGACGAGAATTACCCATTCCTGCGCGGAAGCAGACATTGTCGAGACGACACTCAAGGAGTTGAAGCATGATCACACCGGTAATACCACGGCGACGAGCCGCTTCCTGGTAGTAACCGCGGAATTGCTTTTCAAGAACACCATATTGGTAGCGAAGCTTTTGCTTCTCACCGAGGGCGACTGAGTATTCCGACTTCTTTTTACGGCCTGCACGAACTCCGTGCTGACCTGGTGGGAAATTGCGGCGCTCAAATGCTTTTGAGGAACCGAAAAGAGAAACGCCGTAGCGGCGGGAGATTTTGGTGCGGGGACCTGTATAACGTGCCATGATCTGAAAAAGTTAAAAATCTTGAGTTAAGGACTAAACGCGGCGTGCCTTTTTCGGGCGGCATCCGTTGTGTGGAATTGGCGTAACATCACGAATCGAAAGAATATCGAGACCAAGACCTTGGACGGCGCGAACAGCTGACTCACGACCTGAGCCGGGGCCCTTGACGCGAACATCGACTTCCTTCAGACCGTGGCCCATCGCTTGGCGGCAAGCATCTTGAGAAACAACCTGTGCTGCATAAGCGGTACTCTTCCGAGAACCTTTAAAGCCCATTTTCCCAGCGCTTGACCATCCGATGGAGTTTCCATTCGGGTCTGTTACGCTGACGAGTGTGTTATTGAAAGTCGCAGTGACATGAACGATTCCACGAGCGATGTTCTTCGAACCTTTCGCTTTGTGAATTTTGATTTCTTCTTCGCCTCCACCGATCTCAGCGAAGATATCTCGCTTTTGATCCTTTTTCGGCGCGTCAGGATTGAGAAGCGGTGCTTCTTCTTCCTTGGGAGAATCCTCTGCCGTCGCGGCAGGAGCTTCTTCAGTTTCGCTACCTGCTGTTTCAGGTGCTTGTTCCGGCGTTGCTTCAGCCACAGCCGGGGTTTCTTGTTTAGCCTCGGCAGCGTTCTCGGCCACTTCTTCAGCTTCTTGTTTATTAGTTTCTTCGGACATATGTCGGGGACGGTTCAGCTACTTAATCGCAGCATGAAAATTATTTCTGAACTCCAACGGTTTTCTTCTTACCTTTACGTGTGCGGGCATTCGTACGTGTGCGCTGACCGCGAACAGGAAGACCGCGCTTGTGGCGGATGCCACGGTAACAGTTGATGGATGTCAGGCGCTTGAGTTGAGCTTGGCGTTCGCGGCGAAGATCACCCTCTACCATGATTTTCTCAGCCTGAATGACCTGAGCAATTTTTACCAACTGGTCTTCGCTAAGCTGCCCTGTGCGGATGTCCGGGTCGATGCCGGCTTGTTCAAGGATCCGAGTCGCTAGAGAGCGACCAATTCCGAACATATAGGTGAGAGAAGCCTCGATGCGCTTTTCGTTGGGGATTTCGATACCGATGATGCGTGCCATTTTCTATAGAGTTTCGCGTGATTTCCGGCGAGCCAGTGCATACTGGAGGTCCCGCGGGGCGGGTGATTTACCAGAGAATCTCGCTCTGGCAAGCCGGAAATAGCAAATTTCGTCGATAGATGTCAGTTTTTTAAAAAATCGGCGTATCTCATTGGAAGATTTCATTTTCATCGCTTCCCTACTCGACAAACCACACTTCATCACTAGCTTTCGCGAAAGCACGTAACATTCATGGATACCCACTCAGAAGCCCCCGAAGAAATTGCCGCAGAAGTTTCCGTCGATACCGTCGAGGAAACCATCGAAGAAAATTCAACTTTCCAACTCCCACCCGATGATGTCGCAGCCATCGATGAACTGGGAAAAACCTATCAAGAATTCAAAGACGAACTCGCAAAAACCATCGTTGGACAAGATGATGTCATCGAAAAACTCGCGATTTGCCTATTTGCACGAGGTCACGCTCTTTTGATGGGTGTGCCGGGTCTGGCAAAAACTCTTCTCGTCTCCTCAGTCGCACAAACCTTCGACCTTTCTTTCAACCGTATTCAGTTCACTCCCGACCTGATGCCGGCTGACATCACCGGAACCGATATCATTCAGGAATCAGGCGTCGGTGGAAAACGTGAGTTCGAATTCGTAAAAGGACCCGTCTTCGCAAATCTCGTGCTCGCGGACGAAATCAACCGTGCTCCCGCAAAAACGCAATCTGCCATGCTTGAGGCGATGCAGGAAAACAAAGTCACTGTGCTTGGTAAGACGTATGTGCTTCAACCGCCATTCTTCGTCCTCGCGACTCAAAACCCGATCGAGCAGGAAGGCACCTACCCCCTCCCAGAAGCCCAGCTAGACCGCTTCATGTTCCTTATCGAGGTGGAGTATCCTTCGGCCGAAGAAGAAAAACAAATCGCCCGTGAAACTACCGGCGCAGCCAAACAAGCACTCGCCAAACTCATCAACGGAGAGCGCATCATCGCCTTCCAACACCTCATTCGCCGCGTCCCAGTTCCAGAACATCTCTACGACTACGCAGTTGAGATCGTTCGCAAAACACGTCCCGGTCAGCCAGAGTCCCCACAGTGGGTGAAAGACACCATCGGTTGGGGTGCAGGCCCACGTGCCGTGCAAAACCTTATCTTGGGCGCAAAATCCAGAGCTGCCCTTCACGGAAAATACATGGCATCCATCGAAGACATCGAAGCCGTGGCTCCAGCCGTCCTGAACCACCGCGTAATCACTAACTTCGCCGCCGAGTCTCAAGGCATGACCTCCAAGAAAATCATCCAGAGACTCATTGAAGAAATGAGAGAGGCTTAAAATGTCCGCCCATTCTTTCATCGATAGCGACCTCCTTTCCCGCCTCGGCTCCCTGCCGATCGAATCACGTATCCCGATGATGGGAAACGTGGCGGGCAAACACCGTTCTCCCCATCGTGGATCTTCGGTCGAGTTCGCCGAGTATCGGAAATACGTTCCAGGAGATGACACCCGCCGACTCGACTGGAAGGCATTCTCACGTTCCGACCGCTTTTATATCAAAGAGTTTGAAGCTGATACCAATCTTCGTGCTTATTTTGTGATCGACGCTTCGGGCTCGATGAATTTCCAAAGCCCGGGACAGGACCCTAAGATTGAATACGCCAGAAAGATCGCTGCTTCCCTTGCCTATCTCCTCGTCAACCAAGGCGATGCGGCAGGACTCTCCATCTGCACCGATAAGCTTCATTTGGAAGTACCACCAAGCCGCCGCGCTGCTCACTTGGAGCGCTTCTTCACCACCATCGGCCAAGTTGAGCCTTCCGGTGAAACTGGCTTGATCGACGCTCTTCACGTCATTGCGGAAAAAATCAGTCAGCGAGCCTTTGTCGTGATTCTCTCCGATTTTTTCACCGATACCGAAGAACTCTCCGACGCCCTCCAGCACCTACGCTTTCGGAAACACGATATCTCCCTCTTCCATCTCATGGATCCACAGGAAATCGACTTTGAGTTCGACCGCCCTCAGCGCTTCGTCGACCTCGAAGACGGCACGGCACTCGTTGCTGAACCAAATCTCATCGCCGACGAATATCAGACCGCCCTTAAAGAGTTCATGAAAAACGTCCGTGACAAAGCTCACGATGCTGCCGCCGACTATCAACTCATCACCACTGACACCCCTCTGGAACCCCTCCTCCGCGAATTCCTTACCGCCCGCCTCCCCAAAGCGAAGCACTAATGACATTTCTCTCTCCACTACTCCTCTGGTTCGCCGCTGCTGCTAGCGTTCCGGTAATCATTCACCTACTAAACAAACGCCGTCATAAAACGGTCCAGTGGGCAGCCATGCAGTTTCTCTTGAAAGCAACTCGCGAATCACGAGGAAAAAAGAAACTGCGCCACATCCTCATCCTCACCTGCCGTGCTCTCGGTATTGCCGCTCTTGCATTTGCCGCAGCCCGCCCTGTCGTCTCTGGGCTCTTAGGCTGGGGCGCAGGAACCATCGATACCGTGGTCCTCGTTCTCGATCGTAGTGCCTCGATGGAACTTCGCTCCAGCGACGGACAAGCTGCAAAGCGCGAAATCGTTCTTCAAAAAGTTCGAGATGCCATGGAAGACCTCGGAAATCCTCGACTGGTATTGATCGACAGCGCATCAGGCGAACCTCAAGAAATCGCCTCTCCAGATGTTCTCCCAGAGATCTCAGCAACCTCCGCAACGGATGCCGAAACCGATTTCCCAAAACTCATCGCCACGGCTGCAGAAGTCCTCAATACCACGACCGGCCAGTCCGAAGTATGGCTCGCGTCCGACCTCCAGCGCTCCAACTGGCTTCCTGATGATGAGCGCTGGGCAGCCGTCCGAGCCAGCCTCAACGCCCTCCCTCAGAAACCTTCGGTTCGAATTCTCTCACTCACCGGAAGCTCAGCTCCCAATATTTCTTTCAAACTCCATGCTTCTCGCCGCACCGCCGAGGGGCTGATTCTTGATCTGGAAATCACTCGCCCAGGAGACAGCCGCGACAGCATCAATCTGCCGGTCAACGTTAGCGTCAATGGCGCAACGACAACCGACACCGTCACCCTGTCCGGTCAATCTCTACGTTTTCAGAAAAATATCACCATCGAAGAAGGTGAGGAAACAGGACAAGGCTGGCTTTCCATTCCTTCGGACGGCAATCCACGCGATAACGCTGTATTCTTCGCATACGGCCCCGCTCGACCGATTCAGTCTCTCCTCGTGTCCCAAAGCGGAGAAGCCGCTGACTACCTCAAGTTAGCTGCTGCACCTCCTGGTTTTGAAAACCAATCGGTCACCCAAGTCGATCCCGCAGGCTTCGCGACGGCATCAACTTCGGATGTATCAATGATTCTCTGGGCTGCTCCACTCCCCGTTGGAAAAAATGCCCAGACACTCAGCACCTTCCTCTCGAGCGGTGGACAGGTCGCCTTTTTCCCTTCAGCAGGAAATTCCGACGGCGAGTTCCTTGGCATGAATTGGCAGGATATCACTCTAGCAGAATCAGGGAAGTTTTTCATCCTACAGGACTGGAATAGAAATGACGGACCCTTGCGGGACGGTGCCGATGGAAACCCGATTCCCGCCGAACGTCTTCGAGCTATCAAACGCTCCATTCCAGATGGTGATGCAGCCGTGCTCGCCCGCTGGGAAGATGGAGAACCTTTCATTACGCGGAAAATTGTAGGCAAAGGTACAGTCTGGTTTATCGGAAGCACACCGGATTACACATGGTCCAACCTAGGTGATGCCGATGTCCTACTCCCCGCCGTGCAGCGAGTTCTCGCCATCGGGGCAGATCGCTTTGATTCCTCGTTCCTGACCGAAGTCGGATCGGACACCGCACAAGCCATCGCCGGCGAGACGCTTACCAGAACAGATACCTACTCGGATGAATCTTCGCCCTACGTGGCAGGTGTTTACCGAATCGGTGACCGACTCACCGCAGTCAACCGCCCGTTTTCCGAAGACGACCCAGAAATCACCACTTCAGAAAGCCTAGATGCCATGTTCGACGGCATAGGATACCGCCTTCTCGATCAAGTCGGCCAATCATCAGATCCATCACTCTCTACCGATATGTGGCGTGCGTTCCTCATCGCCGTGCTCTTTTTCCTGATCAGTGAAGCACTTCTGTGCCTACCGAAAAAGCAACGTGAGGAGCCCATCGCAAAACACAGTTTTGAACCCGCTTCCTAAGCAAATATGATACGGCCCATCTCATGCATCTTGTCGTTCGCCGTTTCGGGCCTCTTACACGCAGCGATCACAGAAACGATCGTCTATAAGGAAGTCGATGGTCAGAAACTCAACATACACCTAGTCAAACCTGATAACTGGAAAAAGGACGACAAGCGCCCAGCGATCATCTGGTTTCATGGCGGTGGCTGGGTAGGCGGCCCAGTCAAACAATTCGAAGATCACTCCAAGCACTTCGCCAAACTTGGAGTCGTCAGCGCGATGGTCCAGTATCGCCTGATCAAAAAGGTCCCCGGTCCTCCCGTCTTTCCTTGTCGAGATGCAAAATCAGCCATGCGCTGGGTGCGAAGCAATGCCACGAATCTCGGTATCGACCCAAAACGTATCGCAGCAGGCGGCGGCTCTGCTGGCGGCCATCTTGCCGCCTTCACCGGACTCGTCGAAGGCACAGACGATCCAGAGGACGACAAAAGCATCTCCCCAAAACCCCAGGCATTGCTTCTGTTCAACCCAGTCTTGGATAACGGCAAAGAAGGTGGCTGGGGCCAAAAGCGTGTTGGCGATGAAATCAAAAAATACTCCCCCGCCCACAACATTTCCGTAAAGGCTCCCCCAACCATCATCTTCCTCGGCACCAAGGACAGCCTCATTCCAGTCTCGACCATGAAGCGATTCCAAGAAGGCATGAGCGATGCAGGCGTCACCTGCGAACTACACCTCTACGACGGCGAAAAACACGGATTTTTCAACAACGAGCCATCAAAAGCAGACACCATCGAAAAGACCGAAGCTTTTCTAGAAAACCTCGACTGGGTAAATTGACTACCCGTCTAATCTGTTTTCGCGTTCAGCTTTTTGAAATGTAAGCACTAGATACACAATCTTGTAGTAGTGCACCGAGCTATCTCGCCATCCTCTCCAACACCTTCAATCAAAGGAGGATATTAAAAGCGAAGATATAGTGAAACTTCAGGGCCAGAATTTCCCTTTGAAATTCTCCCAAAACCTCCCACTGATCACTCAGCACTCTCCCATTAGCAAACTCAACAAACTCCTACCATCCACGAGTGACGAACAATGCCGATATTGGCTTCGTCTGCCCGAAACGGTGCCTGACATCGCGTAGCCAATTTCTTCAAACCTCAAAAAATCCACTCGATTTCGGCAAAGCCATCTGGAAACCGGTCTACCCCGTCCCAACTCGCAGATCCCGCATACTCCACAACACTCCAGCCGCTGCCTTCCCATTCCCTCGTACCTTCCTCGCCCCGTCTTTCCTTCGTTCCGAAACCCTCTCCCGCGAAGCATCAAATGCATCGTTCACAAATCGCTGACTCCCAATC
>JBGCEE010000070.1:0-3278 GCA_045106015.1 Akkermansiaceae bacterium
GTTCCCTTCTTACGAATCAGCGGCAGAGGAGCTTTTGCTGGAGTATCAGATTGCCGAGATCGTGTCGGCCATTGAGAACAAGGACTTGTCTGCCGAGCAGACTGAAGGAGCTGCTAGGCTTTTGGGAGGCTGGGATTTCTCCCAGAAGCATCCGAAGGGATTGGAGCAAGTGCCAGCCGCCATCAAGCGATCGCTGTGGGCCCACGTCAAGGATACGAAGGACAAGGACAAGCTCGGACGTGCGACAGACGCATTCAAACCAGAGGGATAACAAGGCGTCGCTCTCAACACCTGCCCCGCCACGAGTTCAATCTTCCATGACCATTCAACCTTCAACCCACAGTCGAAGCCTCGCCCTCGGGCAGGTGTGAGAGGACTTCGACGTTCGGTCAGAAATATGAAAAGAACCTCTCTCTTCGTGCTTTTGCTTTTCGCCCACACTGGCGGGCTCTCCGCCAGTATCTCAGCGCCAGCAGAATTCACCTGTCCCATTGACCTAACCAAGTTCTCGGGGATTAAGAATCTCTCTGGCTACTCTGATGGAATGCGGCTTGACCTGAAGCAGATCGGAGCAATTACCCAACCATGGGCATTGCCGGACTGCCCGAAATGCCATTTTGTCATATTCGATGAGGATGCATCGAAAAAGAAGATCAGGAAGTTGCGTCCCTTCATACTCTCCGATTCATACAAAGAGGTGGCATCAAGGCCGTCCTACTATCGCCTGGCAATCATCCAGGCACACCAGAAGCGCCCTTCGTTCGACATTGGCTGGAGCTACCTGCGGGCTTCGTGGCAAAGTGAGAAACTGAAAGAAGAATATGCGGACTGCATGAAGAAAGCACTCGGCGCATTTTCCAAAGCATCCGAAGGACTGGCCAAGGCCCCCAAAAAGCGGAAAGATCAGGAGGAGCATGACGACTATCTCGTCTCCTGCTACTTGCAGATTGAACTTCTCAGGAAGCTGGCGCGTTTCGACGAAGCATCAAAAGCAATATCTAATTTCCCTGCGATCGGGAAAACCGAAATCGAATGGCTTTCCGATGTCCTCAAATATCAGAAGAAACTCATCGAGGCAAAAGATGCGGAAGAACACAACATTGCCGATGCCGTTCCCGAAGAATAGATCCCTCCAGCGCTCCGGCGTATACTTCCCATCGCAAACTGGCGACGCCGGGCCCAAAGCGCAAATTGGACCGAACAAGGCGGCGCTGACCAACCCGCTACCGCTCCGGAGTCAAAGCCGGAGGGCAATGACAAACTTCAACCTGAATCGGAGGTCGCCCCCCGGTAGCGGTTGGCAGGCCTCAAACGTTCGGCAATAAACACCTACAAATGATGAAAACGCAGATATTATCAGCTCTATTCATGCTCGCGACGATTGGTCTCCTTCAGGGCGAAACGCTTATGGCGAAAGTGCAGATTCGATACGAAGGCCTAGATGGGGAGTGGCTGACTGCATTGAAGGCAGCACATGCGACCGTTAAGGATGAGACCGTCGTGCTTCCCGACCTTACTTTACGTGAAGGCCAAAAAGGAATGATCGAAATGACCAGAGAATACATTCTAGATGCGAACGGACCCCGTTTCAATGCGGGAGCATCATGTTATCTCACTGCGACGATAGATGGTCAGACCGTTCGTCTTTCAGGTAGTTTAGTGCTTCGGCGACCAGTGCGCGACCCCGCAGGAGGCAGCGGGGATGTGCTTGCCTTTGAAACGCGGGACATTCTCTTCAACAAGGAGTTTAGATCGGGAGAGAAGACGGAACTGATCACGGTGAAATCTCCCGGCGAGAAAATGATCGTCACGGTAACAATAGTGGATGCCACTGGTAAGCCTCGAAAATAGGACGCCGAACAAGATGCTGCGTTGAAAGCGCAAGAGTAATTTGAGATTTCTTTTGTTTTTGTAAGGGCTCACTGCAGTTGTTTTCAAGTGCCGGCGAAGCCTCTTTTGTCGGGGTTGTAGGGTTGTCCGGAAGTGAGGATTCCGTAGATCTGGTGGAGGAGTTTGCGCATGACGGCGATGATGACCTGTTTGGGTTTCTTGCCGCTGGCGATGAGCCGGTCGGCGAAGGTTTTGAGGAGCGGGTTGAACACCATGATGCCGGAGAAGATGCACGGGCAGCCGGGGAGATTCTAATCCGAGCGATCGAGGAGAGCGGTATCACGCTTGAAGATTAGCCGAAGAGATCTGGCCAGTCTATCGACCCCTCTTCCGTTTCTGGAAAGATCACGCGGGAGGCAAATCCCGACGGGGTTCTATTTGGTGAGAAGATTGTATTCACAGGGGCTTTGTCCATGCCAAGACGAGAAGCAGCCGACGTGGCAGCACAAGCTGGTTGTGAAGTGATCTCGGGTGTTACCAAGAAAACTACTCTGTTGGTTGTTGCTGATCAGGATGTATCGAAGCTCAACGGGAAGACCAAAAGCTCCAAACACTTGAAGGCCGAAGCTCTAATCCAGAAGGGCACTAAGATTCGGATTCTCAGAGAATCCGACTTTATTAGTTTGGTGGAAGGGTGAACTCAATCCGCCACTCTAGGAAGGACCTGATAGTAATATTTAGGCATATCACTTTTTAAGGACTTCTTAATCTTTGAATGGAGTGCCCTTTCTCGGTTCAGCTTGTTTTCTCCATCTTGCGGTAGATGAAGGAATCTGAGGTCAGTAGGGAAAGCACGACGGCTTTGAAGCTGCCGCCGCTTGCGACGTAGGCCTTGTCTGCATCGACGAGAGTTTTGGCGTCCGATAGCGTTTCGTTGCGGCCCATGTAGAAGCGGAAGGCGTGGCGGATGATGGATTGACGTGCCCGATCCGATTTTGCCACGCGGTCGATCATGTCGACTGCGTCGGTGACTTTCCCGTCGAGCGCAGGATCGCCGGTGCTATCGAGTTCTCCAGATGAATCAATGTTAAGGGTCTTGTAGATGTTATACCTGCCGTTTTTACCGACTATGTTGTCCGCGTGTTCAAGCGATTCTTTGGTGCGATAGCGGCCGAAGTCGTCGTAGATCTCGAAGGGTAGGCCGAGCGGGTTCATCGCATCGTGACACTTCCAGCATTCTGGGGCTTTGGTTTTTTCATGCAGTCGGTCGCGTAGGGTGCGGTGATGGTCCTCGGGGATCTGCGCATCGACGGTGATCGGAACGTCGGGCACGCGGCCAGCGAGAAGTTTTTCACGGACCCACTTGCCGCGCACGACGGGATCGTTGTGGGTGTTTTTCGAGTGGGCGATCAACCACGCCGGATGGGTCAGGATGCCTTTGCGGTTTT
>JBGCEE010000071.1:0-46804 GCA_045106015.1 Akkermansiaceae bacterium
TTGTAAGTTGATTTGGGAGTGTTCATCTGAAATTTTCTACTTCGTTGGGAATATTTAACAATCTTCTTGAAGGACCGACAACTTTAATTTTTCTAATTTTGGTCAAAACTGTTCAGATAGGTAGAATTGGCTGACATTTTCTTCGGAGAACCCCTTCACCGGTCAAAAATTTGCGTTCATTGGTGGGTTTTCCCCTAAATTGCTGGCCCTGAATTTTGGTATCGAATCTCAATTTTAAGGTCGTTATCCGAAAAGTCTGCTTATCCAGTGAAGAAGTTAGATTTTTATTAGCAGGGTGTGAATAGCGAGTGTTGGGGGCACCTCTAGTCAGGGATAAAGCAGTTATTGGAAATTTTCACTTCGATTGAAAATCATCCCACGCAAGCGGCTCAACATTCAAAGCCCTTGAGTCGGTCCGATAGATGAAGAAAGTTTTGATGAGCGGCATAGAAAAATGAACTATTCTTCAGTTTCTGTGGTGGCAAACACGATTTACATTCCTCGTGGCGCTCGTGTCTTGATATCGTTTCTTATTTGTAAAATGCTCGTAGGAACGAGACTGACTCGGCTCGACAGTATTTTTCGAAATTTTTCTAAGAAAGAAGATCTTTGACCACATGCCCGTGCACATCGGTCAGGCGGAAGTGGCGGCCTTGAAACTTGTGGGTTAGGCGGGTGTGGTCGATACCGAGTTGGTTGAGCAGGGTGGCGTGGAAGTCGTGAACGTGGACGGCGCCAGGGGTGAATTTTTCTTTGGAGGGGTTGATGGCATTTCCGTCGGGGCCGAGGATGTTGTAGCCGTAATCGTCGGTTGCTCCGTAGGTCATGCCGGGTTTCACACCGCCACCGGCCATCCAAGCAGTGAAGCAACGAGGGTGGTGATCGCGGCCGTAATTGGTGTTGGTCAGTTTGCCTTGTGAATAGGAAGTCCGTCCAAATTCGCCACCCCAAACGACGAGAGTGTCTTCGAGCATGCCGCGTTGTTTTAGGTCGGTGATAAGAGCAGCGCAGCCTTGGTCAGTTTCCTTCGCCTGATTACGGATCGCTTTGGGCAGGTTGCTGTGTTGATCCCAGCCGGGGTGATAGAGCTGGATGAACCTGACGCCGCTTTCGGCAAGGCGTCGTGCAAGTAAACAGTTCGCGGCAAAGGTGCCGGGCTTTTCCGCATCGGGTCCGTAGAGGTCTTTGACGGATTGTGGTTCGCCGCCGATGTCAGTGACTTCAGGGACGCTGGTTTGCATGCGGTAGGCCATCTCGTATTGGGCGATACGAGTTTCGATCTCAGGATCGAGTTCATTTTGATAGTCGATTTTATTGAGAGCCGAGAGCTTATCCAAGAGGGCACGTCGACCAGATCTGCAAACACCGTCGGGATTGGAAAGGTAGAAGACAGCGTCTTTACCAGAGGAAAATCGAACGCCTTGGTAGCGTGAATCAAGAAACCCAGTTCCCCAGAGACGCGCGTAGAGAGGTTGGTCAGTGGGTTTTTTGGTGACGAGAACCACGAAGCCGGGGAGGTTTTCGTTGACGGAACCTAGGCCGTAGGTGACCCATGATCCCAAAGAGGGTCTTCCGGCTATTTGTGAACCGGTTTGGAAAAAGGTCATTGCAGGATCGTGGTTGATTGCCTCGGTCCAGAGCGATTTTACGAAACACAGGTCGTCGGCGACTTTTGCGGTATGGGGGAGGAGTTCGCTGACCCATGCACCTGATTTTCCGTGTTGGGCAAATTTGAATTGTGAGCCAGCAAGTGGGAGTGTGGCTTGGTTTCCGGACATGCCGGTGAGGCGCTGGCCGCCGCGGACCTCATCGGGTAGGTCCTGACCGTTTAGTTCATTGAGTTTGGGTTTGTAGTCGAAGAGATCCTGTTGAGCAGGCCCACCTGACATAAAAAGGTAGATGATGCGTTTTGCCTTGGGTGCGTGATTGGCGAGAAGTTGTTCCGCTGCGGCATTGGTAGATGCGCCAGACAATCTCTGCGGAAGCATGGATGCCAATGCAGCGCCACCGATGCCTGTGGAGAATTTAGAAAGGAAGTGTCGGCGTGTGATTTCAAACATAGGAAAAGTTGGCTAGTGCTAAAGAAGCGGTGAAAAATTTAACGAAGAGAGATATTTGCGTCGAGGTTGAGAAGAGCTTGGCCGAGCACGGCTGCCGTGGCTGATTCAATCTTATCAAAGGATGGGTCTGGTTTCGATTCACCAACGTTTAAAAGAGCGTTGGCATCGGTAGGTTTCGATTTGAAAAGTTCGCGTTGCCCTTTGATCAGGTCAAGTAGGAGAGGAAGTTGATTTGGGCTAAGATTTCTGCCGGTTACTTCGCGATAAGCCCAGTTTGCGCGTGATTCGTCAGTGGTGCCGCCATGCTTGAGAATACGTTCACCGAGTTTGCGTGCGGCTTCGACGAATTGGGGATCGTTCAGCATTACCAAAGGCTGCAGAGGGGTGTTGGTGGTGGGTCGCTTGGATGCGCAGATGTCCCGAGTGGTTGTGTCGAAAATCATCATGTTCGGCGGCGTGGTGGTGCGCCTCCAGAAGGTGTAGAGAGAGCGGCGATAGAGTCCTTCTCCCTTGTCTGGCTTATAAACGGGAAGGAAACTATTGAGCGTTTTCCACATGGAGCCGGGTGCCTGATAGGGTTTGACTGGAGGTCCTCCGATGGTTTCAGCAAGCAGTCCAGAAAGGGCTAGTGCAGAGTCGCGAAGTTGTTCTGCGCTAAGCCTTCGGGCTGGGCCACGAGCGAAGAGTGTGTTGGCAGGATCGCGTTCGCGCATTTCTGAAGTGGCTTTGGAATCTTGGCGATACGTGGCAGAGAGCACCATTTGTTTGAGTGCGCGTTTGTGATCCCAACCGTTGTTGATGAAGTCTCTTGCGAGCCAGTCAAGTAGCTCAGGATGAGAGGGGTGTTTGCCTTGGATTCCAAAGTTGTCTGAGGTCTCGACAAGTCCGATTCCGAAGACTTCCTGCCAGATGCGGTTGATGGTGACACGGGCGGTGAGTGGGTGGTCGGGCGATGTGAGCCATTTGGCGAAGCCGAGACGATTCTTCGGTTGGTCTTCGGGAAATGGTGGAAGCCAATCTGGAGTCTCACGTTTTACCTCCTCACCGGGGAGTGTGTATTCGCCTCGTTCAAGAATGTAGGTTGGTCTGGGCGTGGCGCTCTCGCGCATTGTGACGATTTCTCTGACCTTGTTTTGTGCAGTTCGATAGGCAGCACGAGCCTTGTCGAGTTCTTTTGAAAGTTCCCGAGCTTTCGGGTCGATTGCAGAGAAATAATAATCGCGAAGTTGAGCGTCGTTGGTCTTCGTTTCCGAGAGTGCAGAGCCTGAGTGAATCGCTATGACTTCGACTGGGGTGATGGCACGGCGATAAACCGAAATTTCATCGATCATTCCATTTCGAAGTCCGGGGTCACGCGACCGAGCCGCGAAACCTAGGGAACGACCAGCCGTGAAATCGCGGGTGAGCGTGTCGCAAACAGTTTGGGTTTTAGCAGGTTTTCCATCGATGAATAATCTGAGGCCAGAGGCGCTTCTCGATCCGTCGTTTGTGACGGTGACATGGGTCCATTCATTGATCGGTATTTCTGACTTTGAAGAAATGGACGCTGCATTTCCAGGGAGTTCGCGGGTTAGAGTCCAAGTTAGGTGTCCATTCTCAAGTAATAGCTCATAACCCGAATAGGGGACATCGGCGGATGTGGTATTGGCAAATACGACTGCTCTTTCGTAGGGCTCAGTAGGCTTTAGCCAGAGAGATATGGAAAATGGTTGGTCGGCGTGTTTGATTCCGAAGTCAGGCAAGTTCAATTTGTCGTCTCCATTGGTCAGGATTCCGTTGCCCGTCTGTCCTTCGGAAATCGTATTTCCTCCGATGCTCGCAGACTGTTTTATATCGATCTGGTTTTGCATCGCCTTTTTCGCATCTCCGTCGAAGTGGAATCGTCCTACCAAATCCGTTTCTGGAAATTCTTTTTCTGAACTGAGCCATTCTTCGAAAGACGAGCCTGATGAATCGAGGTATGACGCGAGTTTTTCTTCGGCGGTATTGATGGTCTTCTGAAGAGCTGTGAGTTGCTTTTCTTGATCGGGTGTCGGCAGTGCGAGTGCGGGTTGCGCGATCACACCTGTTTTCCAACCCATGATTCCAAACTCATCGATGCTGTTGAAAAAAGCACTCATTGAGTAGTAGTCTTTTGCTGAGATTGGATCGTATTTGTGGTCGTGGCAACGAGCGCAATCAAAAGTCAAAGCCATGAATGCGGTCCCTACGGTGTGAACGCGGTCCGCAATCCCGTCTTGACGGAACTCTTCAGGGATCGACCCGCCCTCGTTCGTTTTTCGGTGGATGCGATTGAATGCCGTGGCGAGTTTTTGATCTCGACTTGCGTTTGGTAATAGGTCGCCGGCGAGTTGGTGGATGATGAAATCGTCGAAGGGTAGGTTTTTATTGAATGCTTGAATAACCCAGTCGCGGTATGGCCAAGCATTTGTATCGACATCTGCTTGGTAGCCGAAGGAGTCCGCATAACGTGCGAGGTCAAGCCAAGGTGTTGCCATATGTTCACCGAAACGAGGTGAGGCAAGCAGGCGATCGACTACGGTTTCGTAGGCCTCTGATGAGTTGTCAGCAAGAAAGGTGTCAATCTCAGTTTGGGTGGGAGGTAGTCCAGTGAGCCCGAAGGTCACTCGCCGCAACCAGCGCTCCGGAGGGGCTTGCGGAGAGGGCGCGAGTTGTTCTGATTCCAACCGCGCAAGAATGAAATGGTCGATTGGATTCTGGGCCCAATCTGAGATTTTTGTTACGGGGACGGCGACATTTTCAGGCGGTGTGACGAAGGCCCAATGAGTTTCGTATTCCGCACCCTGTTCGACCCAAGCTTTGATGAGCTTTTTTTCGTTTTCAGTAAGTGTCCGGTGAGATTCTGGAGGAGGCATCACCTCATCCTTATCGGTAGAAAAGATGCGGATGAGTGCCTCAGATTTTGAGGGTTTTTCTGGGTCCCATGCGAAGGCTTCGATTGCGCTTTCACGTATGTCCAGGCGAAGGTCGGCTTTCTGTTTCTCCTTATCAGGGCCGTGACAGAAAAAACATTTATCCGAGAGGATGGGCAAGATTTCGCGAGCGTAGGAGATTTTCTCTTCTGCGTGCGTTGGTTGGGTGGCAGCTAGGAGGCCACAAATGTAAAAGGTAGGTTTCAAACGTAGTGAGCTTACGGCAATTTGAGCAAAAGTCTTTCTTCGAGCGGTTCAAGTAAATGGTTCATCGAAGGGTGATATTAGAATCCAAGTTAAGAAGGGCTTGGGCAAGCATGGCGAAGGTAGCGGATTCGTTTTTGTCCAGTGAAGGATCGGCTTTGGATTCACCGACTTTGAGAAGCTGCTCGGGATCTGCGCTTTCCGATTGGAAGAACTCTCGCTGTTCTTCAATCAGATCGAGAAGAATGGCTATTTGGCTGGAGCTAGGAGCGGTTCCAGTGACTTCGCGAAATGCCCACTTGGCGCGAGATTCATCTGTAGGGCCGCCATGTTTGATGATGCGTTCGCCGAGTTTCCGAGCCGCTTCGACATACTGTGGATCGTTGAGCATGACCAAAGGCTGTAGGGGAGTGTTCGTGCTTTGGCGGCGGGTGGCGCAGACATCACGTGAGGATGTGTCGAAGATCATCATGTTTGGTGGTGTGGTGGTGCGGCGCCAAAAGGTGTAGAGAGAGCGGCGATAGAGACCTTCGCCTTGGTCTTGTTTGTATTTGGGCAAAAAGTTGTTGAGTGTTTTCCACATCGAGCCTGGGGCTTGATAAGGTTTGGCGGGGGGACCGCCGATGGTTTCGGAGAGTAGGCCAGAAAGAGCCAGAGCCGAATCACGAAGCTGCTCGGCAGTTTGCCGACGGGTTGGGCCACGAGCGAGTAGGGTATTTGCGGGGTCGCGTTCGCGAAGCTCTGCAGAGGCTTTTGATGCTTGCCGGTAAGTTGCGCTGAGGACCATTTGTTTGATCGCACGTTTTTGGTTCCAGCCGTGGTTGATAAAATCACGAGCGAGCCAGTCAAGCATTTGACGGTGGGAAGGTTGTTTGCCTTGGAGTCCGAAGTTGTCGGAGGTCTCGACGATTCCCGTTCCGAAGACTTCTTGCCAGATGCGGTTGATGGTGACGCGGGAGGTCAATGGGTGACTGGGCGAGGTGAGCCATTTCGCGAAGCCTAGGCGATTGCGTGGTTGGTCCTCGGGGAAAGGTGGTAGCCAGTCCGGTGTCTCTCGCTCCACCTTTTCACCCGGCATGGTGTATTCTCCGCGTTCGAGGATGTAGGCAGGCCGTGGTTCTGAGCTTTCGCGCATGGTAACGATTTCTCGAACTTTGTTTTGCTCGGTTCGATAGGCGGCTCGGGCGGCGCTTAGTTTTTGTGAAAGTGCTCGGGCGTTCGGATCGATGGCAGAAAGGTAATATTCGCGGAGCTGATGGGAATGACTCTTGAGTTCTTGTATTGGTTGGTTCGCTGCGATGGCGCGCACCTCAACTGGTGTGATGGCGCGGAGGTGGAATGAAAGGTCGTCGATCACGCCACCACGCAAGCCGAAGTCTCGACCCCGAGAGGTAAGGCTCAGACCGCGACCGATCTTGAAGTCACGGGTGAGAGTGTCGCATACAATCGTGGTTTTTGACGGTTTACCGTTTAGATAGATCCGAAGGCCAGTTGCCTTGCGGGAGCCGTCGTTGGTGACAGTGATGTGGGTCCACTGATTAGTAGGAATGGTCGAGACCGAAGAAACGGAGGCGGCGCATCCTGGGAGTTCGCGAGCGAGGGTCCAAGTGATATGGCCATTTTCAAGAAGCACTTCGTAGCCGGAGAAGGGCACATCATAGGAAGAAGTGTTGGAGAGAATAACGGCACGGGGGTATGACTCGCCGGGCTTGATCCAGAGGGAAATGGAGAACGGTTGATCCGCATGTTTGATTCCAAAATCCGGCAGGGACACTGCATCGTCACCATTGGTCGCGATGCCTTCACCGACCTTGCCAGGGGCTATTTGATTGGCGCCAATTTTGGCGGCTTGCTTGGGATCTATTTCATTCGTCAGCGCGGTTTTAGGATCGCCGTCAAAACGGAACTTTCCTACTAGATCAGCTTCTGGGAATTTCTTATCCGAAGTAAGCCACTTTTCGAATCCGGCATTAGGAGTCTTTCTGTATTCGATGAGTGCCTCTCGCGCTTCATCGATTTGTTTCTGTAAGGAAGCCAGTTTGGTCTCCTGTTCGGGTGTCGGGAGTGCGAGGGCAGGTTGGGGGTTCACGCTCCCTATTAAGCCAAATTCATCGATGCTATTGAAGAACGCGCCAATAGAGTAATAGTCCTTGGCAGAAATTGGATCGTATTTGTGATCGTGGCAGCGGGAACACTCAAAAGTGAGCGCCATGAACGCGGTTCCAACAGTGTGAACCCGGTCGGAAATTCCGTCTTGGCGAAATTCTTCGGGAACCGAACCGCCTTCGTTGGTCTTGCGGTGGATACGATTGAAAGCTGTTGCTAATTTTTGCTCGCGAGTGGCGTTTGGCAAGAGGTCGCCAGCAAGTTGCTGGACGATGAACTGGTCGAAGGGGAGGTTCTCGTTGAACGCCTTGATGACCCAATCGCGATACGGCCAAGCTTCCGTATCTTCATCTGATTGATAGCCAAAGGAGTCCGCGTAGCGGGCGACATCGAGCCATGGAGTCGCCATGTGTTCGCCAAATCGTGGAGATGCGAGGAGTCGGTCCACGACAGTTTCGTAGGCTTGATCGGAGGTGTCTTTCAGAAATGCATCGATCTCTGGTTGAGTTGGTGGCAGACCTGTTAGGCCAAAAGTGACGCGGCGCAGCCAGCGCTCAGGTATGGCATCGGTAGATGGCTTCAGTCCCTCTTCTTCGAGTCTAGCTAAGATGAAATGGTCGATGGGAGTTTTCGCCCACGTTTTGTTTTTAGTTTCCGGTGTAGGGATGTTTTCAGGAGGGGATACGAATGCCCAGTGGGTTTCGTATTCTGCACCTTGTTCGACCCATTTTTTGATTAGCTCTTTCTGTTTCTTTGAAAGGGAGCGGTGAGACTCTGGAGGAGGCATGATCTCGTCCTCATCGTTGGAAAAAATTCGGATGAGAGCTTCGGATTTAGAGGGTTTCTCTGGATCCCATGCGAAGGCTTCGATCGCATCCGCTCGAATATCGAGCCGAAGGTCAGCTTTTTGATTTTCTTTGTCTGGACCGTGGCAGTGAAAACAATTTTCTGAGAGGATGGGTAAGATCTCTCGAGCATATGAAATCTTCTCCTCCGCGTTGCAAGCCTGCGAGGCTGTGATGATGCCGAGTATGATTTGAGGGAACTTCAAAGGTGGGAGAGGTGGTTGTCGCTCCAGTCTTTAGCGTAGCGTGATGTTCGCGTCGAGGTTGAGAAGTGCTTGAGCAAGGGCGGTGAAAGTGGCGGAATCAACAGGGTCGAGAATGGGGTCGGGTTTGGAATTGCCGATTTTGAGGAGAGCCTCAGCGTTAGAGGATTCTGAGGTGAAAAATTCTCGCTGTTCTTCGATGAGTTTAAGGAGAATAGGAAGTTGTTCCGAAGTGGGTGTATTTCCAGCAACTTCTCGGTAAGCCCATTGGGCACGGGATTCGTCCGATTTTCCGCCCTCTTTGATAATGCGCTCACCTAGCTTGCGTGCAGCTTCGACGAACTGCGGATCATTGAGCATAACGAGCGGTTGTAGAGGTGTGTTGGTGGCTTGGCGGCGCGTAGCACAGACGTCGCGTGCTGAGCTATCGAAGATGATCATATTGGGCGGAGTGGTCGTGCGGCGCCAAAAGGTATATAGTGAGCGGCGATAGAGGCCTTCGCCAGTGTCTGGTTTGTAGACGGGAAGAAAATTGTTGAGGGTTTTCCACATGGACCCGGGTGCTTGATAGGGTTTGGAAGGTGGGCCACCGATGGTTTCTGAAAGTAGGCCGGAGAGGGCGAGGGCAGAGTCGCGAAGTTGCTCGGCGGTTTGGCGGCGCGATGGGCCGCGTGCTAGGAGTGTGTTGGCTGGATCACGTTCGCGGAGTTCGTGAGAAGCTTTGGAATCCTGCCGGTAGGTTGAGCTGAGAACCATTTGTTTGATAGCTCGTTTATGATCCCATCCGTGTTTGATGAAATCCCGCGCAAGCCAATCGAGAAGTTCTGGATGTGATGGTTGTTTCCCTTGTAGACCGAAATTGTCGGAGGTCTCTACGATGCCAATTCCAAAGATCTCTTGCCAGATGCGGTTGATGGTGACGCGTGCGGTGAGAGGATGGTCTGGGGAGGTGAGCCATTTGGCGAAGCCGAGTCGGTTGCGAGGTTGGTCAGAGGGGAAGGGGGGTAGCCAATCTGGGGTTTCCCGTTCTACCTTTTCGCTGGGCATTGTGTAGTCGCCACGCTCTAGAAGATAAGCGGGTCTCGGTTTTGCGCTTTCGCGCATGGTGATAATCTCTCTCACTTTTTCTTGCTCGACACGATAAGCAGCACGGTTAGCAAGAAGTTCTTTAGTAAGCTCACGGGCGCCTGGGTCAATGGCGGAGAAATAATATTCACGGAAGATCTCAAGAGGGAGTTGTTCGACTAGATTTTCATCAAAGAGTTTGGCGACTTCCAGTTCAGTGATTGCGCGAAGATGGACTGATAGGTCATCGATCATGCCACCACGGATTCCGGGATGGCCGCCTTTAGCTGCAATGCCGATGCTTTCCTTAATCGTTCGGTCTTTTGTGTAGTTATCGCAAATAACGGATGTTTCTGCGGGCTTCGCGTTAATGAAGATCTTTAGTCCGGAAGCTTTTTTGGAACCATCGTTTGTGACGGTTATATGAGTCCATTGCTCGGTCGGGATGGGGGCGACAGATGCGATCGAAGCCGCACAGCCTGGGAATTCTTTTGCCAAGGTCCAATGAAGTCGCCCGTTTTCTAGGGACAGGGTATAGCCTGAATAATTCCCGCCTGAGTTGGTAGATTTGGAAAAAACAATTGCCCGCGGGTAGGTTTCGGCGGGTTTGAGCCAAAGTGAGAAGGAAAAGGGTTGATGCGCATGGCGGATCTTGAGGTCAGGAAGTCTTACGCTACTGTCTCCATCTGCGAGCAAGACTTTTCCTTCTCTGCCTGCTGCTAGTCGATTGCCACCGAGCTTGGCGGGGCTTCCCTTTTTAACGGAATTCTTCAGGGATTTTTCCTCGAAGTCGTAGTGAGCGACAAGGTCTGGAGAAGGGTAGCTTTGCCTGGATTTAAACCATTCTTCGAATGCGTTTTTCGAGTTTCCAATATGTTTGGCAAGAGCCGCTTCGGTAGCGTTGATTTTCTGTTGAATGTCTCGTAGTCGAGTTTCTTGCTCAGGGGTTGGGAGTTGAAGGGTTGGTTGGGGGCTTACTTCGCCCTTCCGGTTTCCGCCTTGGGTCATTCCCCATTCGTCGATGCTGTTGAAAAAGGCACCCATCGAGTAGTAGTCCTTCGCAGAAATCGGATCGTATTTGTGATCATGGCAGCGAGCGCATTCGAAGGTGAGAGCCATGAAGGCCGTGCCGGCAGTGTGAACGCGGTCGGCAATTCCCTCTTGTCGATATTCCTCTGGAATCGAACCACCCTCGTTCGTCATCCGGTGGATGCGGTTGAAAGCGGTGGCAAGTTTCTGTTCGCGGGTGGCGTTGGGTAGAAGGTCTCCGGCGAGTTGTTGGATAATGAATTCGTCGATTGGAAGGTTCGCGTTAAATGCGCGAACGACCCAATCGCGGTATGGCCATGCTCGGGTATCTAGGTCCGCTTGGTATCCAAATGAATCGGCGTAGCGTGCGACGTCGAGCCAGTGGACGGCCATATGTTCACCGAACCGTTCGGATGCTAGCAGTCTGTCGACGACTGTCTCGTGGCTACTCGGGCTGGAGTCGTTGAGGAATGCATCGATCTCAGCTTGAGTCGGAGGAAGTCCAGTAAGGGCAAATGTGACTCGGCGAAGCCAGCGTTCGGGTGAGGCTTGCTGTGAGGGCTCGAGGTTTTCTTTTTCGAGCCGAGAAAGAATGAAGGCATCGATTGGATTGCGCGCCCATGTTGTATTTTTTGGTTTTGGAACGGGTATCTTTTCGGGAGGCGAAATGAACGCCCAATGGGTTTCATATTCGGCTCCTTGTTCGACCCATTTTTTGATCAGATTCTTTTCGTCTTCTGAGAGAGTGCGATGGGATTCTGGAGGAGGCATGACTTCTTCCTTGTCGTTGGAAAAGATGCGGATCAGTGCCTCGGACTTGGAAGGCTTCTCGGGATCCCATGCGAAGGCTTCGATCGCGTTTTCGCGGATATCGAGTCGGAGATCAGCCTTTTGGTCGTCCTTATCTGGACCGTGGCAGAAGAAGCAGTTATCGGAGAGAATTGGGAGGATTTCCCGAGCATAGGAAATCCGATCCTCTGCCTGAAGAAGGGTCGAGAGAGCGACTAGAATCGAGAGTCTTTGGATACTTAAGAACAAAATACTGGCAGCGTTATGAAATCATACGTCTGAGGTGTCTTTCGGATTACAACGAATCCCGTATCGATACAAACTTCTAACGATCTCAGTGATGGCGAGTGACCCTTACGTCGTTCTCCTGTTTCGGCCCATCATTGCTCCGCCCATTTTGGATTAAAAGTTCTAGGAGATCCTTCATTTCGGAAACTTTGTTGGGATTCTTCGCGGCAAGGTTGTTTTGTTCTGCGATGTCCTTGGAGAGATCGTAGAGTTGTGTAGGTTGCGATTGATCACCACCTTTACCCCATCCGCCTGATCCAGGGACGGGGATAAATTTCCAAGAGTTCGAACGAATTGAGGGAATTCCTTTGATGGAAGTGCTCACTGAATGGGTTCGAACGGATTTTTGTTCGTTTTTGAATAAGGGTAGAAGACTAAAGCTGTCTTCGCCCTCATTCTCATCGAGTTCGATCCCGAGTAAATCTGCGAAGGTCGCCATTAGGTCGGCTTGGTGCACAAGAGCATCGCTGGTCTTTCCGGCAGTCACCATACTCGGCCAACGAACGACAAAAGGAACCCGATGTCCGCCTTCCCATGCATCTGCTTTATAGCCTCGAAGTGGACCGCTGGGAAAATGTCCCTTTTCTTCCTGTTCGGGAACTCCGGCGTAGTGAGCACTTCCGTTGTCGCTGGTGAAAATGACGAGGGTGTTTTGCGCTGCGCCGCTTTTTTTGAGTGCTTCGAGAATGCTGCCGACAGCTGCATCAGTTTCCATCACTAGATCGGCGAGGGCGTTGATGCCACTTTTTCCCTTCCAAAGTTCGTTGACCGAGAGAGGGGTGTGTGGAGTGGTGAGTGGAATGTAGAGAAGGAAAGGTTCGGAGGCTTTCGATGCAGTTTCAATGAACTTTGTGGATCGATCCACAAGAGCGGGTAGTATAGGTTCAAGAGTCCAACCTTTCAGCGCTGGTCCTTGCTGGCTGGCCATGTTCTTTGCGAAGAGTGATTGGTCGCCGTATTCAGATGGGATGCCGACCGTACGATCGTTTTCGATAAAACAATAGGGAGGCCAATTAGGGACATCGGTTCCGAAGTAGAGATCAAAACCGACGGCGGTCGGCCCACCCTTGATGGGCTTCGAAAATGTCTCACGCCAAGCTTCGCGGTGTTGTTCGGTTACTACGAGATCTTTCTTTCCTCTGTAACCGCCTGATTTGAAAAACTTCTTTTTGTCTTCAGTGATCGGCCAGTTCCATCCCAAATGCCATTTCCCGACACATGCGGTGCGGTAGCCTTTGCGCTTCGCAAGGCTGGCAACGGTCAGCCGATCAGGGGTGATCAGAGGTCTTTCCCATAGGGTGACAATTCCTTTTTGTAAACGTGAGCGCCAGTGATAGCGGCCTGTGAGCAGCGTGTAGCGCGAAGGAGTGCAAACGGCCGAGGAAGAATGAGCATCGGTAAACATGATACCCTCTTTTGCAAGTTGGTCGATATGTGGAGTGGAGATTTTGCCGCGGTCGGGGTTGTAGCAACTGACGTCGCCGTAGCCGAGATCGTCGGCATAAATCACCACAATGTTGGGATGAGATTGTTGCTCGGATTCACCGCCATGCGAAATCAAAGGTGTGATTGAAAGGCAGAACGAAGTGGTGAGTTTGAAGAGTGATTTCATGAAAGCGGAGAAGCGTGAGTGTGTTGTCGAAAGTTAAAGGAGGATCAACATAGAGGGCTCAAGCGGGTTGTTCGATGATACCCTTCACCTTTGGCCATGCGTTGGCGGCTTCTGTTAGGATCCATACTTCAAGGCCTAGGGTGATGAGTCCGATGATACTGAGTAGATAGTTTGGAGTTTCTCCAGTTAACCATGCAGTGGGTCCTATGAAAATTTGAGAGACCATGGCGATGGCCGGAAGAATCAGCATAAAAGTCGCTGGGATGGCAACAAACCAGACGGGTAGGTTTCTGCGCCTCATCCAGAAGAGGATGACAAGGAAGGCTAGGCCAGCTAGGAGTTGATTTGTCGCGCCGAATAGCGGCCATAGAATGAGGCCGCCTTTACCAAGATTCCCAAGTTCGTAAGCCGATCCCGGCGCAGGCATCGCCGCGATGGCCCCAGCTATGACAATCGCGAAAATTGTGGCTGAATGTTTGTTCGCTAGGGGTTTGATGCCGATTGCGGTCGCGAGTTCTTGAGTGACGTATCGTTGGAGGCGGCATGCGGTATCAAGAGTAGTGGCTGCGAACGAGGCAACAAAAACGCCCATCAAGGCAGTGGCAAAAGTAGCCCCGAATCCGAGGACCTGGATGAAATTTCCTGACCCTGAAACGAAAGCACCGACCTTGGCTGCGAGCCCACCCGATGCTTGCCAGGTTTCGTAACGTGCGTCGTAGGCGGCTTTCCCAAGCAGTGTTTCACCAGTTGGTTTTCCGTCTATGATTTCAGGAACTCCCAGTCCGATACCTGCGACGCAGGCGAGGATGACCAAGACTGCGAGAAAACCCTCGGTGAGCATTGATCCGTAGCCGACAAATTGAGCATCGGTTTCGGTTTTGAGCTGTTTCGAAGACGTGCCGGAGGAAACGAGGCAGTGAAAGCCGGAGATCGCCCCGCATGCGATCGTGATAAATAGGAAGGGAAAAATCCATGGAGCGCCGGGCGGAGCATCGGCACCTAGGCGAGTGGCAGGTGCGACGATTTCGAGAGTTTGTTTCTCAACTCCACTACCGAATCCGAACAGTCCAGCGACAATCAAACCGATGACGACGAGACCCAGCGCTGAGAGCAATTGGAGAGAATTGACGTAATCGCGAGGCTGGAGAAGGACCCATACGGGCAGCACTGAAGCGATATAGGAATAAATGAGTAGCACTCCAACCCAAACGATTACCGGCCATGCCGCGAGAGTGGTATTGAACACATGGAGAAATCCCCAATCACCGAATGCGACGGTGAGATACATGATTGCCAAGGCGATGATAGAAGGGATCAGGAGAGAGACACCTTTTCGGTGCAGCCACAGCCCTATTGAAACCGCGATGGGAATTTGAATGAGGCAGGGGAAAATGGAGGAGGGAAACATTTTAAAGACTGCTGCAATCACGAGTCCGAAGATTGCCAGAACGATGGTTAGCGCCATGAAGAGAACAGAGAGAAAAAGGATACGAGTTCGCCTTGAAAGGACTCGTCCGGAAATGTCGCCTACAGTTTGGCCTTTGTTTCTCATGGAGACCACTAAGGCACCGAAGTCATGGACAGCACCAATGAAGATAGAGCCGAAGAGAACCCAGAGCAACGCCGGCACCCATCCCCAGATCACTGCTAAGGCGGGACCGACGATGGGGCCAGTACCTGCGATCGACGTGAAGTGATGGCCGAAGACCACACTCTTGTTGGTTGGGACATAATCCTTACCGTCCTCGCATTCGATAGAAGGTGCTTTATTGGCCGGATCGAGTTTGAATATTTTTCGTGAAAGCCAGCGCCCGTAGGTATGGTAGGCGATGATATACGCAACGAGCGATCCAAGGGCAATTAGGAGGGTTTGCATTTTCGAAAATCACAACGCGAACGCGTCGATAGGCGAAGCACAAAGTTGAGATAATGAGGTCGAAACGATTCAGTTGTGGGAAAATACGAATTTTACCTTCTTTTTGCTTGTCAGTATGGCGCTCCAAAATAAGTATCCCGCCCCGCGCAAGCGTTACCGGGTAGGTGGCCGAGTGGTTAAAGGCGGCAGACTGTAAATCTGCTCTCGTATGAGTACACTGGTTCGAATCCAGTCCTGCCCACCATTTTCTTCCTTAGGGAGTTATGGGAATTGAAGGTGTTAGATATAGCGAATTGAACAGAGGCTGGTATCGCTATGGTGCCTCGAACGCGCGGGAGCGGTAGGTTCCTGATCTTATTTCTAGCCGTTGGTTATTTCGACACTGCTTCCTTGTTTCGCCCAAAGGCATTCCTGATAAATCCGACATTGTCGGTATATTGTCAGCATGTGTCAGTGTTGTCAGTGTTGTCAGTGTTGTCAGTGTTGTCGGTTCTGTCAGGAAGCCTAAAATGATCTTACTAGCTTGGAGTCGCTTCTTTTTGTGAAAAATCGTGATGCTCCGACGTTATAGCAAGCCGCAAACCCTTCAAGCGACTTGGTCCGATCCCCCTGGGTAAGCAGCAAAGTGCTTGCGAACGAAAATCCCCTCCCTCAATTCTCAGCCATCGCAGCGACGACCTTTTTACTTTACTGCATCGCCTCCCAGTGGTTCACCACAGGCGGAAGATCCTCCCGGGCATGCAGGCGCTCCAGGAACTCACTGTAGGTCGTCGCTACGACCTGCTTGCCATCCACCCGGAGAAGTCCTGAGATGGCAACTCGTCCGCCGTGGACTGAACTGGTTTCGGAGGTGCGCAGTTCGATCTGGAATCTACGCGGCTTGAGGGAGTGGTGCACAGGCATCTGACCTCCCTCATACAGAATATCAGACGATGATGCAAAATCACCCTGAGGGTAAGTGATTTCTAGGGTGGCTAATGACTAGGGTGTCCTCGAAAGCCTGTTCAGCAGCCCCACTCCGCCCACCGCCCTGATCGTCGATCGACCCGTTCTCTACCATGCCACACACCATTTCCTGGCAAGACAGGGTCTACGGGTGCCTGAGCATGTATCGCTCGTCTGCACCGACAGCCATCAGGATTTCAGATGGTGCAAACCCACAGTTGCCCACATTCAATGGGACGAACGCCTGTTGGTGCGTCGCATTTTACGCTGGGTCAACAATGTGGCCCTCGGCAAGGATAACCACTGCAAGACCCTCACAAAAACTCAGTTCATCGATGGCGGCAGCATCGGACCGGCAAGCAGTTGATTGCTCACGACATTTGATTCATCCAACGATTCTAGAATTATTTTAGATGAACGAGGGAGCTCATGATGAGCGTATGCACAGATCTTATGTTTTCTTTTTTTAATAAATCCTTTACGATAGTTCTCGCTCTCACGCTTGCAGCTCAAGCGGGAGAAGTGAACCGGGACGTGGTCGTTTACGGCGGCACGCCGGGTGGGATCACCGCCGCCATCTCCGCGGCTCGTGAAGGCCATTCGGTGGTGCTTTTAGAGCAGACCAAGCACGTGGGAGGTCTCAGCACGAGCGGGCTCAACCGCGACGAAGCCGAGCACATGGACGTCCGTACCTTTGGCGGGCTGAGCGAAAAGTTCCTACTGGCCGCTCACCTGCGAACCCGCGGCTGGGACAAACTCAAGCGCCCCGACAAGCGTTTCCCCCGCACTTGGAATTCCAACGTCGCTGAGAAGGTCTTTCTCGACATGCTCAAGGAGGCTGGAGTGGAGGTGCGCTACGAACAGCTCCTGGAGTCGGTCGGCAAGAAAGAGGCGCGCATTCTTAGTCTCACGGTGCGCGGCGACATCACCTACAAGGCGCAAGTCTTCATCGATACCACATATGAAGGCGATCTCATGGCCAAGGCCGGCGTGTCCTATGCACTGGGTCGCGAGTCTCGCGATCAATACAAGGAGAGTTTAGCCGGTGTGCGCTACCTTGATAAGCCCATCCAAGTGTCACCCTACGATGATGAGGGTAAATTGTTACCCGGCATCATGCCCGGAAAGCCGCCCGAAGAGTTCTCTGCCAGCCCGCATCCCATTGGCTACAACATCCGGCTGAACCTCACCACTGATCCGGCCAACAAGGTGGAAATCGAAAAGCCCGAGCGCTATGACCCCAAGCAATACGAACTGCTGGTGCGCAACATCGAGAGTGGCACGCTTAAAACGGTAGGCAATGTGCTGGCGCTCTACGGCATGCCCGGTGGCAAGCGTGAGTGCAACAACAAGCAGGCAGCGATTGTGTCCATGAACATGCCCGGCATGCAGACCGCTTGGGCCGAGGCGAGCTTTGAAGAACGTGAGGCCATCCATCAGACCTACCGAGACTACACCCACGGACTGATGTGGTTTTTAAAAACCGATCCGCGCGTGCCTATTTCCGTCCGCAAGGAAATGGCAAGCTATGGCTTTTGTAAGGATGAGTGGACCGACAACGATCACTGGCCCTGGTATCTCTATATCCGTGCCGCACGGCGTATGATTGGTCCGATGGTGGTCACTCAGCACGACATCACGGAGAACCGCGACAAGAAGGACGTCATTCACATCGGCTCGCACTACATCGACTCCCACCACATCACGCGCTACGCCTCCGACAAAAATTCGTTCATCAATGAAGGCCGTATCTGGCAAAAGGGCATGAACTTTGACATTCCCTACCGCGCCATCACACCCAATAAGAGCGAATGCGACAACCTGCTGGTACCTGTCTGCGTGTCTTCGAGCGCGGTGGCCTTTTGCGCCATCCGTTTGGAACCGACATGGATGCACTTGGGCGAGGCCAGCGGCATGGCGGCTTCACTCGCGATCAAAAACAAGCAGGCCGTTCAGGACATCAATGTGGCCACCCTGCAGGGCATGATCAAGAAACAAGGGATGCCGCTCAAGGTTCCCGACAAGAAATGAAAGGCAGCCTCGTCTTTAGAGGTCCGTTTTCGAAGGACCCTCTACGGTATGCTGAACTAGGGATTCGGGACGAGGGACACTTTCTAGCACGTGCCTTTGCTATCCAAGTAGACTTCAGATGTCACCTTTACTCCTGTTCACTGAATAGATAGGTAGGATTATGATATTTCTGGAACTGTCATGGCGTTATGAAGCATGCTCACTGCGAGCGACCTGACTTTCCCCCACGCAGAAGCCAACAACCGATCTTATGACCAACGCCGAAGAACTTATTGAAACATTGCCCAAACGCACGCAAGCGCTGCGGGACGAACTTGCCAAGTCCATCGTGGGACAGAGTCGCGTCATCGACGATGTGCTGCTGGGACTCTACTGTGGTGAGCACGTCCTGCTCACCGGTGTCCCTGGTTTGGCGAAGACTCTTTTGATCCGCTCACTTTCCGAAACTCTCGATCTTGCGTTCAAGCGCATTCAATTTACGCCGGATCTCATGCCAGCTGATATTACCGGAACGGAAATCATCCAAGACGATCCGGCGACGGGAACCCGCGAGCTGAAATTCATGCAAGGCCCGGTTTTTACAAATCTACTGCTAGCTGATGAGATCAACCGGACTCCGCCGAAGACTCAGGCAGCGATGCTTCAAGTGATGCAAGAGCGTGAGGTGACCGCCGGACGTGAAACCATGTCTTTGCCAAAACCCTTTCACGTTTTTGCAACTCAAAACCCAATCGAAATGGAGGGAACTTACCAGCTTCCGGAAGCGGCGACCGACCGTTTCATGCTTTCCGTGCAGATCGACTATCCTGAGCCGGACGAAGAAGCTTTCATGGTGCGTCGAACGACTGGGACTGAAAAACCCCAGCTTGGCACGGTGATCAACGGCGAAGAACTTATCGCGGTGCAGCAGCTTGTGCGTGCCGTGCCAGTTTCCGATGAGGTGATCAAATTCGCGGTGAATCTCGTAGGTGCCACGCGCCCGGATTCAGCGGGAGCTTCTGAGAAAGTGAAACGCTTCGTCCGCTGGGGAGCCGGCCCACGTGCTTCGCAGTATCTCATTCTCGGTGCGAAAGGCCGTGCCGCGATGCAGGGGAAACCTTGCGCCGATGAGGACGATGTCCGCTCTGTCGCGCAACTCGTTCTGGGGCACCGTGTGCTCACGAACTTCAAGGCACGCGCTGAAGGAGTCACCACTGCCAGCGTTCTAACTGAGTTGATTAACGCCACCAAGGCCTGATCTGACCGACTGTGTCCGACAATCTTCTACATATTGATGCCGAGCTGTTGGCTGGCTCCCGCGACCTACTCCTGCTGGCGCAGAGCTTGGTCGAAGGATACTCGCATGGCCTTCACCGTAGCCCGTATTCCGGTAGTAGCCAGGAATTCGCTTCCTACCGCGCGTTTCTCCCCGGTGACTCGCTCCAGCGTATCGACTGGAAGGTGTATGGCCGAACGGATGACCTCTATGTGAGGGAGTTCGAGCAGGAGACGAACATGCCGGGCTACCTTTTTCTCGATGCGAGCCGCAGCATGGATTTCGGCGAAGGTGCGGGCCACAAGTTTACCTATGGGCGGCTGCTTTGTGCCGTGCTAGCTGTGATGCTACGCCGTCAGCAGGATGCCCCCGGTCTTGTCCTTTTTGGAAAAAGCGAAACGGTTCCAGTAGAAGATTGGTGGCCACCGAGCACGCGTGGAGATCATCTGGAGCATATGATCCATCACTTGGAAACCTGCAAGGCGGAGGGCAACTTCGACCACTTGGGTGAGCTTTCCGAAGTCGTCGGGGAATGCAGGCGTCGCTCCCTTTCCGCGTTCATCACGGATGCGCTTGTCGATCCTCTTGAGCTGAAAGATGTTCTGAGCCAGCTTTCGATGCGTGGCAGTAAGGTCATTCTTTTCCACGTCTTCGCACGTGAGGAACTGGAGCCGAAAATCGCAGGAGAAATGGTTCTGATTGATCACGAAACGGGTGCCGAGCGTACAGTGGACGGGGCTGCCTATGAGCGGCTTTACGGAGAAAATCTCGCACGGGTACGTGCCGAAGTGGAAAAGGTCTGCCACGATACCGAAACGGAATACTGTTTCCTGCCAACCGACCAACCTCTGGATGAGGCGCTGCGCCGCTTCATCTCCCTCAGAAACCCATGATACTCTCTTTCGTCATGCTCAATCCAGGGTTCGCCGCTGCCGGTCTAGTGGCGGTGGGTATCGCCACTTGGATGCACCTTTACATGCGGGTCTCGGGAAAACGGATGACCGTAAGTTCCCTGCGCCTTGTGCCGCAAACTCCGCAGGTCGCACGTAGCCGCAAACGCATCCAATACTGGCCGCTGTTTCTGCTCCGAGCCCTGGGTGTGTTGCTGCTCGGGCTAGCCTTCGCGAGACCGGGACTTCCCGGCGGTGCACAGGATTCCGGCACGGGTCGGGAAGCACTGGCGCTCGTGCTCGACCGCTCCGGCAGCATGGCGATGAAATCTGCGGAAAACATAAGCGCGTGGGAGGATGCAAAACGTCACGTGGAGAAACGCCTTTTAAGCATGCATCCGGAAAGCCGCGTCCGCCTGTTCTGCTTTCCGCCTGCGGAAACCGGAACGGAGTGGGCGAGTCCGTCGGCTGTTAGAAAAATCGTGGGCGAACTTTTGCCAAGCCTTGCCGAAGGGCAGCCGCTTGATGCGGTAACAGCAGCCGCGGAGGCCTTGGCGAGATTCCGCAGTGATATGCCGGAATCCCTTGAAATCGTCGGCGACATGCAGGAATCCGGTTGGGAGAGAACCGATACCCTCACGCTGCCGGCCGAGCTACGCGTGACGGTCGTGCAAGCGGGAAATCCGAATGCCAGGAACCGCAGTCTCTCCCTCCAAGTAAGGGGCAACGGCCAACTCAGGCGCGGTGCGGTGGTGCGGCGAGGTGACGGTGTGGCGATGAACGTCCGCGATCAAAACGGAAAGGACGGTGATGTTTCCGAAAGAGATTTCCCCTTGCCGGGCAAAGTGCTGGAGCTGCCTTACCAATCCACCGAAAACGGCTGGGTGCAACGCGAGGTCTCCTTCAGAGACGCGGACGACGGGCTGGCCGAGGACAACACACTTTACGACACCTTCTATGTCGCACCCATGATCGATGTCTATTTGATCGAGCCAAATCCGGGGCGGAAAACTTTCCTTCAGACAACGTTTTTCCTCCAGCAAGCGCTTCGTCCTTCGGTCGGGGAAGCGGCCGAGGATTCACGTTTTGCACCGCGCGTTATTCCAGTTTTGGATGCTGTTGCTGCCCTATCCGGAGCAGCTGGGAAAAATGCGGTGGTTGTGATCCCACCGATTGAAAACTGGCCGTCCGATCTCCCTGATACCGTGGAGGCTTTTGTCAGAAAAGGCGGCGGTGCGGTGTTTTTTACGGGAGCGGAAATCGAACCCACAAGCTATGCGTCCGCCTGGAGCAATCTCCTGCCCGCCATGCCAGGCACACCGCTCAATCTCGACCGCAGCCTTGCACTGCCTTTCATCAGCGAGACCCATCCGATCTGGGGCGGACTGGACGAAACCCTGCGCTACAACCTCCGCCGAGCTCCGATGCAAACGCGCTCCGCTCTGACATTGGCTGAAGGTGTGAAAGTGACGGCTACCTACATCGATGACGTGCCGCTGGTGGTGCAACGCACGCTCGGCGATGGGCGCACACTTTTCGTGAACACCAGCGCTGATAGGGCATGGAGCGATCTTCCCGCCAACGGTATTCTTTTCGTCCCTACCGTCCACATGTTCATGTCCGCCGCCGTGGCCTCCGCATCCCAGGCACTACGCGACAGCCCTGGAGGAGGGATCGTCGGCGTGCCTTTCGACGTGCGCGTCGGCGCCGATTGGGCAGGAGCAAGATTGAAAACGGGAGGCCGCAAAATTACCGCCGATGACAAAGGTAGGGTGCGCGGACTCGTTTTCGAAAAGCCCGGGCTGTTCGACCTTGAATCGGCTGACGGTCGTTTCGTCAGGCCGGTAGCGGTGAATTTTCCTCCCGGTGAAAGTGTCCGTGAATTCCAACTTCCAACCATTCTTCAGCGCAAGCTCGAAGCCCGCCGCCGCACCACCGGCGCCGATGGAGACCCGCCACGCATCAGCCTCGCATCCGAATCCGGTTTGTGGAAATGGGTCGTCGGCGCCCTGTTGATCGTGTGGATGGGAGAACCTCTGCTCGCACTTCGCACCACAAGCTCCAAAGGACTAAAAGCATGAACGAGATCGAAAAGGCAATCCACGAGATCCAGGTAAAGCACGGAATCCATGGCCGGAAGAAGGCGTGGCTGGCGGGCTGCGCGGCCTTCGTTTTTGTGATGGTGCTGGCGGCCATCCTCGACCGCAGCATGATGTTCTCCGGACTCGCCCGCTGGTCTGGCTGGACGCTGGGTCTGGCCGTTGCCGCGCTCGCGGCATGGCTGGCGAAAGGCGCGTCAACTCCCGATGCAAACACACTCGCCCACAAGATCGAAGCGGACGCCGGGGAGACGGCACCGGTTGTCGTCACTTCCATCGACCCTGCCGTGCGTCGCCTCGCGGGCAAGGAGCCTTTCGGCGATGTTCTCCTGAAACGCCTCGACCAACGGGCGGAAGACGCCATGAAGGCTGCTCCGCCGAGTTTCATGGGAAGCCTGAAAATTCCTGTCGGCATCCTCGCTGCGGCGCTCGCAGCCATCGTCATACTGCTTTCCCTCCAGGGCGGAAACGGCCTGCTGCGGATGATGGTTCCATGGTATTCTGCCTCCTACACTTCGCTTTCATTGGAAGCACTGAAGCAGCCCATCGCCGAGGGAAAACCATTCACACTCACCGCACAGGTCAGCGGATTACGACCGGAAAAAGTCAGCCTGTTCCGCGTCGGGTCGGAGGTCGTTGTCGCCGAGGGTAAGCCGGATGAACGTGGCTTTGTGAATCTCTCGGTCGCGGGCCTCGAAAGCTCGGCGGAGTTCGTGGCACGCGCCAGCGACGGCGTTTCCGGATCGGTTCTCGTCGAGACCTACGCCCTGCCGGAGATCGCGAAATTCGAGATCGTCGTCACGCCACCCGCCTATACCCAGTTGGAAACGCGGACGGAAATCGATCCGTCCTTCACCGTGATCCGCGCAAGCCGACTGCAATACCGCCTACATCTCGATGCTGCCGCCGTTTCGGTGAAACTGGAACGCTCCGCCTTCGCCCGTGAGGACGAGATGGTTACCAAAGACGATGTTCTGATAACGGAGAACGATGAGTTTGGCACTCGCGTCACCGGACAGGAAAAAAATTCCGGAGCGCCAGTCCTGCCAGTTTTTCGCCGCGATCCGAGTGATCCCCTGGTGTGGGAGATGGATTGGGAGCTGCCCAAGCCGGAAAGCATCGTCTATCGAATCGTTATCGAAGGCCCGCGCGGCGACCTCATCCGCAACGACGAACCATGGCGGATCAACGTGCTCCCAGACAAGCCGCCGACGATTCGCATCCTCAGCGAGGACAGCGCGGATGTGGTCGAGACCGGGAAAGAGGAGGTGCGTATCGAACTCGGCGCGGTTGATGACATTCGCCTCGCAAGCGTTCGTCTGATTTTCCGCAAACCCGGGAGTCCATACACGACTGTCAATATTGACCTCCCAGCGGACACCGCCCGCACATGGACGGGAGCGGAGTTGCTGGCGCTGGCCCCCATGGATCTCAAGCCTCTCGACATGGTCGCCGTCCATGCTGAGACCGAAGACGGAAATACCTTGGATGGACCGGGCATGGCGCGCTCGGATGTTGTTTTCATCGAAGTACCCCTGCCGGAAGATGATGGTGCGGGTGATGACGGAGATGGAGAAGGTGGCGGTGGAAGTAGTCCGGAGCCGATTAACCCGCTGGAACTGCAGAAAGAAATCCTGCGCGGCACGTTGGCGCTTGCGAAGGATTCACGCGAAAGCGACCGGCAGGCGCTTGTGAACGACCAACGCCAGAATGCCGAATACGCCGGCATGATGGCCGGTGCCATGGCAAACGAAGGAGCCACTGAATTGGCGGAGATTCTGGGGCGGGCCCAGACAGCCATGGAGTCCGCCACCGTGTTGCTGGGCTCCGCCGATCCGCTTGGCGCTGTTCCACGTGAAGAAACTGCCTTGGGCGCATTGATCGAAGCCGCCCAGGCACTCGGCGATGCGGAAATTAAGCCCATGCCACCCTCAGAAGGTGAGTCCGAGATGATGACCTTTACACTCCGTCCCGAAGAACCGAAATCATCCGAACCGGAGGATAGCGAGGAAGCCAAAGAAAAAAACGAAGAAGCACTTCGCAAACTAATTGAGAAGGTCAAAAAGCAATTGGCCGAACAGGAAGCTCTCAACGAAAAAGCAAAGGAAGAGGCGGAAAAAGAAGCGGCCGGAGAACCCTCGGAAAAACCATCTGATAAGCCCTCGGATAAACCGGATTCACCTTCGGACAAGCCGGGTTCACCATCGGATAACCCGTCCGGCGCCCCATCAGGAGCCCCTTCGGAAATGGCGGCTCAACTCGGAGCCCTCCAGCAAGAGATCGCACAGGCCACCCGCGACGCAGCTAACATCGCCAAGGGAATGGAATCCTCTGCCGACAGCACCGGTGATCCGAAAGCGGCAGCGGAGGATCTCGCGGACGCGGCCGATCTCCAAGACACGCTCGCCGAAGCCCTCGAAGGCGGGGAGGGCGATTTGGAATCTGAGCTTGGCGAGAAAACTTCCGAAGCACTCAAGGGAGCTCTTGAAGAACTCAACGCACTTTTGAAAACACGCAGCGACGAGGGTGGTGATCGCTCTGTCGGATACGAACGACTGATCAGTGATTACCTGCGATCGATTTCCTACGAATAAGCCTTATGGAATGGACCCCTTTTAATTCCTTTTACTGGATCGCCGCCGCAGTCGGTATCCTGTTTGCCGCAGTGGCATGGAAAACCCTCACCGCCTCGCCAGGGCCGGGGCTAGGCAGGCGCATCGGCTGGCTGGTTCTGCGCGGTGCCTTGCTTGCTATCCTCCTGCTGATCCTTCTCAATCCTCACCGCGTCGAACGCCGCGAATTCCGCGAGCCACAGGATGTGGCGATCCTGCTCGACGATTCGGCAAGTATGGCGCTGCGCGATGACACGGACTCCCCACCCCGCACCGAACAGCTCAAGGAAAACATCGATGCGATTCGCAAGATCGCCGATGAAGAAGTCCGCCTACGTTGGTATCGCTTCGCGGAAGACGCAGGACAAATCGCGAATCCAGAATCTCTAACAACATCCGGAAGCCGCTCCGACATCGGCAAGGCACTGGAAACGGCGCTCGGCGATGAACGCACCCGCTCACTCGGCGCAGCGATCTTGGTGAGCGACGGCCAGACTCGAGATGCGGAAGCGGCGCGGCGTGCGGCACGCTTTTTCAAGGAGGCGAAGATCCCACTCTACACTCGCCTGGTCGGAACACCGGAGGAAGCTCCCGATCTCAGACTAACAGATCTCAGCGCGGCACAGGCATCGCTTTACACTGCGGAAGTCCGCCTCAACGGTATTTTACATAGCTCCGGGTTCGATGGGAAAAAGGCCCTACTCCGCGTGACCTGTGAGGGGCGAATGGTGCATGAATCGTTTCTTTCCGCCGAGGGCGAGGCCAAGCCTTTTGAGATCATTTTTCCCACCCCTTTCAAAGGATTCCAGATTTACGAAGTGGAGCTGGAGCCGTTGGAGGGCGAGCGGCTCGCCGATAACAACAGCGGCTTCGTCGGGGTCGATGTGCAGGATCGCAAGATCCGCGTGATCAATATGGAAGGAACACCCGGTAGAGGCCACACATTGGAAAATGCGCTGGAAAGTGATCCTGATATCGAGGTGACGAGCTTGTTTTTCCCGCAATCTGAATCCTTCGCAGAATCGCGCAAGGTGCCCTTCACCGTCGATGCCAATAACCGTAAAATTTTTAATATTGCTCATCCGCAGAAGGGCTACCCGAAGACGCTTGAGGAAATGCTTCAGTACGATGTCATTATCAATAGTGATATCTACAAGGAGGCGTTCACAGCGGAGCAACTCGACCTGACCGTCTCTCTCGTGGAGGAGCACGGCGGCGGCTTTGTGATGATCGGTGGTTACACCGCGTTTGGAGCGGGCAACTACGATGAGACGGTCATCGACAAGCTCATGCCCGTGGATGTTTACGGAAACGAGGGATGGGACAGCGGCTTCTTCGGGGTGAAGGTGCCGGAGGATGCGCTAGATCATCCCATTATGACAATGGGCACCTCGAAAGCCGAGACGGCCAAGGTTTGGAGCGAAATTTTCCCCGGATTTTATGGCCTTAATACGGTGAATCGGCCCAAGCCCGGTGCCAAGGTGCTGGCCGTCAATCCAAAGCAATCGAATCAATACGGCCCCCTGATTGTCTTCGCAGTGCAGCAGATCGGGCGGGGCCGTACCATGGCTTTCACTTCCGACACCACCCCTGGTTGGGGCGTGATGTTCGAGAGCAAGTTCGGGACGCCACAGGATCGTTCCCTTTACTACCGGCGCTTCTGGAACCAATCGATCCGCTGGCTTGCAGCCGAAAGAATCCGTCGTAAGAGCGGCGACCTGCGACTTGATGTGAGTGGCAACGTGGCGGTGCCCGGCGAATTCATCCGCGTCCGGATTCCATTTCCGCAAAGCGACCCGAATGCTCCCGTGACCCTGAGCAAGGCTTTGCCTGGCGGAGAAGCTTCGCCCGTCTCTCTGATTCGCGACGAACTTACCCGCACTTGGATCGCGCAGCCTCCGGCTAAAGAAGAGGGGAAGTGGATCTACACCGCTCGCATGGAACGATTAGGTCTCGATCCGCTGTTTTCTCGCGCGCTTGTTAATGTGGTTTCGGATAAAAGAGAACAGGAATCGACTGCCGCTAACCGCGAGTTGATGGAGGAAATCGCCGAACTCGGTGGTGGTCGCTTGCTCGGTGATGATTCGGAAAAATGGTTCATCAAAGTCGATCCACTTGGTAGCCGTATCGTTGAATACGGTCAGCGTTCGGTCTGGGATCGCTGGTGGGTCATTTGTCTGTTGATCGCACTTATTACGGCGGAATGGGCGATGCGCCGTCGCTGGATTGGTGTGGGTTGAGAATGGAAATCATAGAAAGACAAATAATATCCTCGGGATTCTTCCACCACGGTATCTGTAGTAGGTTGTTCTTTGGTATGGGTTGAGGTCGGGTTCGATTGTAAAAATTAGATCTGCTATACAGTTGCAGAATTTTGCCTGTCAAAAGTTTCTCATGGCGACATATTTTGCATTAGACGAACGATGAATCTGACGAAGCTCTTTACTACCATTCTAATATTTGTCGGGGGCCCCGTGTATGCAGGTTCCCAGCCGAATATTCTTTTTATTCTCGCTGATGATCTCGGCTATGGCGACGTAGCCTGTTATAATTCGGAATCGAAAATTCCGACGCCTCATCTTGATAAGCTTGCACAAGGAGGGATGAAATTTACCGATGCTCACAGCCCAGCGACTGTCTGCACCCCCTCGCGTTATAGTCTGCTGACTGGGCGAATGTCATTTCGGACCGGGATGTATAGCGTTTTCACAGGAGTGGGTGGGCCCTGCATGATCGAGGAAGAGAGGCTGACGCTTCCTAGTATGCTTCAAAAGAAGGGTTACACGACGGCACTCATGGGAAAGTGGCACGTTGGTATGACCTTTTTAGATAAAGAGGGCGAGCCGATCAATCAGAATGGCAAGGAAGGGGTGGAGCGAATTGATTACAGTCGTTCGATTCCAGACTCCCCGATTCATCGAGGTTTCGATCACTTTTTTGGAACCGTTTCCTGCCCAACGACTGACTGGTTCTATGCCTTTGTAGAGGGAGACCGTGTGCCGGTGCCTCCGACAAAGGTCATCGATAGATCAAAGTTACCGCAGCACTACTATGCGCTGGACTGCCGCCCGGGATATATCGCGCCGAATTTTGATCTGGAAGAGGTCGATATGACCTTTCTGAAAAAGAGTGAGGAGTTTCTCGATCGGCATGCGAAGGAGAATCCGAATAAGCCCTTTTTTCTCATGCACTCTGCGCAAGCAGTGCATCTGCCATCGTTTCCGGGTAAGGAGTTTCAAGGAAAGACCGAAGCTGGTCCACATGGGGATTTTATCTTTCAGTTCGATGCGATTGTCGGGCGTTTGCTCAAGAAACTTGAGGAACACGGAATGGTTGAAAATACGCTGATTTTTCTCTCCAGTGATAATGGCCCCGAGCTTCCAACGGTTCAGCACATGCGCGCGACTCACAAGCATGATGGCGCACGGCCATTGAGAGGAGTAAAGAGAGACAATTGGGAAGGTGGGCATCGAGTTCCCTTCATTGCGAGTTGGCCGGGAGTGATTGAGGAAGGCTCGACGTCTGGCCAGATTGTTAGTTTGACGGATGTGATGGCGACCTGTGCTGAAATTGTGGAATACGATCTTCCGAAAAATGCAGCTGAAGACAGTGTGAGTTTTCTCCCAGTGTTGAAGAGTTTACAGGCTGAAGCTGAGCCATTTCGTAGCCATTCGTTTAACCAAGCACTGAGAGGGGCTCTTTCGATAAGGGAAGGGAAATGGAAGTTTCTCGACCACCAAGGGTCAGGTGGAAATAACTATTCGAAGTCTGGAAATTGGGGAGCTGAGACATTCGCAATTTTAGAAAAAGATCCAGCTGCCCCAGGTCAGCTATATGACCTTTCTAAAGATCCTGGAGAGACTGAAAACCTCTATAGCGTGAATCCGGATGTTGTGGCGCGATTGAAGGCAAAGCTTGAAGAATTCAAAACTTCTGGTCGCAGTGCTCCTTGGCCGAGGAGCTGAGCCTTGGTGTAATACCATCTCGACAGTTATATCCGAGTAGACCGTTTACCAAAAGTCTTTGCCGAAACTGTATTTTTTTGGGGAAGAAGGGTGTCTGCACAAAGCGGTAGTCCACTAATCCGGGCGCAAATGCCCCCCAACTGCGTTGCTCTTCGGTCGTTGATGTTTATCAACTCCTTTATCGCGCCTTGTTGGGAAGCATTTTCACTCCGGCAGTTTCGGAAAATCATTCTGGCAAACGGTCTAATTGGAATTTTTCCAAAGCATCATTTTTACTGGGAACTTCTTAGGTTGCGGTTTTTGATGGTGTTGCAGCATGCGTTACTCAATTGAAGAAGCCTCCGAATTTTCTGATGATTTGCATCAAGCTGTTTCTCAACTGCTACCACAGTTGGTCGGTTTCCCGAAAACGATCGAGGCTTCCGAGCTTAGAGATATTATCAAAGGTCCTCACACTCTACTTCTGGTTGCCAAGCAGGAAGATTCGTTTGTAATCGTTGGGATGCTAACGTTGGTCATCTATCGAATTCCAACGGGAACTCGCGCATGGATCGAAGACGTGGTGGTTTCACAGGCGGCTCGTGGGCAGGGCGTTGGTATGGCCCTGACGGATTATGCGAAACAGAAAGCAGGCGATCTTGGTGCGGATATGATTGATCTGACTTCCAATCCCGCCAGAGAATCGGCCAACCGTCTGTATCAAAGAGCAGGATTCAACATTCGAGAGACGAATGTGTATCGGTTGAACATAAGTCAATGATCTGTTGCGAATCTACCGATATACAATTCCCGTTCAATCAACTGGCGGGACATCGTCGTCGTAGACGTCGGTTGCACCGGGGCCTTGGTTATCGGGTTCGAAGACGGAGGCGGGTGAGCCTTCGTGAGTGCGCTTGAGGCGGATCTCACGTGATTCCCAACCGCGGATACGAGCGGTGACGACAATTTCGCCGGACTCGCGTTTGTCGCTTTTCTTTGGCTCGTCTTTACCGGAAGTCGCGGTCAGGATGACACTGGCGAGTCCATTGAAAGTTTTTACGGTGCGTGACTGAAACGGGTGGTGACTGAGTGGATCGCCATTGTGAACGCCAAGAATTCGGGCGGGGCCTTTGATATTGATCGTTACCCAGCGCTCTCCTTTTGGATCAAAGTTTCCTTCGGCATCTTCGATCCGAATGGTGAGGTAGCTGAGATCGCGGTTGCGGGGGTCGAGTTCGGTTTGGTCGGCCTCGAAGGCGAACTTCACAGGTGTGCCCGCGGTGCGGATCGTGGTGGTGGCAATTTCCTTACCAGCTTTACGCGACACAGCTTTTAGCACACCTGGGGCATAGGGGACCATCCACTCAAGGTGGTAGGGGTTTTCCTTGCTGAATTTACGAATTCCGAGTGATTTGCCGTTGAGGAAAAGTTCGGCTTCGTCGCCGGTGGTGTAGGCATGAACTGGAATTACAGTGCCATTTTTACCAGGCCAGTTCCAATGCGGGAGGATGTGAATCATGGGTTTTTCCGTCCATCGACTCTGGTAGAAATAGTAGGTGTCTTTCGGAAAATTACAGAGGTCGATGACACCGAAGTTTCCCAGGACGCGTGGCCAGCCACCGGATTCGCCGATGTAGTCAAAGCCGGTCCAGCGGAACTCCCCGAGGACGTAGGGTAGAGTTTTTGTTAGGTGCCAGGAGTCGCGGGCGTTGATACGCACGCCTGCATTGTCGTAGGATGACTCATACCAAGCGTCGGTTTCTGGAAAGACTTCTACTTCTGTTAGGTTAGGGATTGCGTATTTTTTTTCACGGTAGTTTGTATGAGTACGGTATTCGCCGCGAGTTTGCAAAGAGTGGGGGACCTCTGAGGCATACATGATACGATCGGGGAAGCGCTTGTGATCCTTTTCGTATAGGAAACAGGAACCGCCACCGCCGTTGTAACCGACAATGTCGAGATGCTCGAGGAAGCCTGTTTCATTGGCAGTGTGGATGTGATTGATCCCAGCTGTGATGGGTCTGGTAGGGTCGATTTTTCGGGCGAGAGCGGCTACAAGCTGAACGGTTTCAATTTCGCCGAATTTCTGTGCTTCGGGGACTTCGTTGGCGATGCTCCACATGATAACGGAGGGGTGGTTTCGGTCGCGTTTGATGTGATCGATGAGGTCACGCTCCCACCATTCAGTGAAGTAACGGTTGTAGCCATTGCGTGCCTTGCCTCTGTCATTTGGGCTGGAGACGAGTTGGCCATCTTTGAAATTCCAGCCTCTGCGCCATTCATCGAAAGTTTCATCGATGACGAGGAAGCCCATTTCATCGGCCATTTGCATAAACTCAGGAGAGTGCGGGTAGTGTGCGGTGCGCAGGGCATTGACTCCCATGTCTCTGAGCATTTCCAAGCGTCGTCTGAGTGCTTCGTCCCAAAGGGCGGTTCCGAGCGGGCCGAGGTCTTGGTGGTTGCACATGCCGCGCATGATGGTGTGTTCGCCATTGACGAATAGGCCTTCATTGCGGTCGAAACGCAGTGTGCGCACTCCCAGTGGGGTATGGTAGATATCACGGATTTCGGAACCGATTCGAAGGGTGGTGCGAACGGTGTAGAGATTCGGCGATTTCGGGGACCAGAGTTTCGGCTTCGGGAGTGTGATGTCTTGTTCGACGGTTAGCTGATCTTTGCTAGATACGGGGAAGGTGCCTGTGGTTGTGGAGATGACTTGGTCGTTTTCTGAGAGAATTTCCTGAATGACTGTGACCTTTTGGTCTGTTCCCAGAGTGTTTGCGATGGTTGTTTCAATTGCAACTTTGGCTGCTTCTTTGGTCACTTCGGGTGTGGTGACATAGGTTCCCCAGTGTGCGACGTGGACGGGATCGGTGTGAGTGAGCCAGACGTGTCGATAGATGCCAGCACCGCCATACCAGCGTGCGGAGGGCTGTAGCGAATCATCGACTCGAACGGTGATTGTATTTCGCTCGCCATATTTGAGGTGGGGAGTGAGTTCATAGCGGACGCCGATGTAGCCGTAGGGTCGCTTGCCGAGACGGTGACCGTTGATCCAGACTTCGCCATTCATGTAGATGCCATCGAAATCGATGAAGATCCGTTGCTTGCTCAGGTTTTGAGGAACTTTGAAGGCCTTGCGATACCAGCCGATACCAGCAGGAAGGTAGCCGCCGGGAGCACCAGCGGGGGCATCTGGATCGAAGGGACCCTCGACACTCCAATCGTGAGGTAGGTCGAGTTCACGCCAAGTGGAATGGTCGAAGTCTGGTTTTTCGGCGCCCTTGGGATCGCCTTTGAGGAATAGCCATTGGTCGTCGAAGTTAAGACGTTTGCGAGGGGATTCCTTTGCTGCGAGGTTGTCTGTGGTAAGTGAGGTAACTAAGGGGATTAGAAGGAGGCTTTTTAGAAGATGACGCATGGAGACGATTCTTTGAGGGAATTTAGATTGAGGAATTGAGGTTTTGCCGCTCAAGTTTTGAAGGATAGTTTGACTCGCTGCAAGGTTTGCATCGATTTCATTGCCTGAAAAAAATGACCAGTTAAGGTATAGGCAAGCCGATGCCTCAGGAAATTCAAATGATTATCACCTTCGCTGTGCTCGGCGGGGTGTTTTTGATTTTTGCGAAGGAGTGGTTGCCAAATGATCTGGTCGCCTTGGGGGGGATGGCTTTGTTGCTTTTGTTGGGGATTCTTGATGATGGAGATCTAGGCTTAATTTTTAGTAACCCCGCGCCGATGACGATTGGTGCGATGTTCATTTTGGGTGCTGCGCTTACAAAAACTGGTGTGATCGATTGGATTGCGCATCATTTCGAAAAGTGGGCAGGCAATTCTTTGCCAAGGGCGATCGGTGTGCTTGCTCTGGTGGTCGTGCCGCTTTCGGCGGTGATGAACAATACGCCAGTGGTGATTGTTTTCCTTCCGGTGCTGCTTGCATTTTCTAGAAGCACGGGTCTGAAGGCTAGCAAACTTCTGATCCCTCTTTCCTTCTTAAGTATATTGGGAGGAACGATTACGGTGATCGGGACCTCCACCAATTTACTTGTTTCTGGGCTCTCAACTCAGCAAGGGGAGGCTCCGTTTGGAATCTTTGAAATCAGTGGCATGGGCTTTGCTTTCGCGGTGGTTGGATTTCTCTACATACGGTTCATCGGTCATCGTTTGCTGCCAGATAGAGATACGGTGAGTAGTTTGCTGGATGCCGAGGACTCTCGGAAGTTTTCAAGCTCAGTGGAGGTTCCGAGTGATTCTCCAGTGATCGGTCAGCGATTGATTGAGCATTCGCTGTTCTCGAACCGCAAACGGACGATTGTCTACGAAGTGATACGCAATGGGCGGCGGGTTGATGATATTCCCTTGGATGCCATTACTTTGGAGGAAAGGGATGTCCTTTGGTTTCGAGCGACTTCCAAGCAGTTGGCGGAAATCCAAGAGTCTCCTGATTTGAGAATGATTCATCGGAAGAGTGGCGAAGCCTTGTCAGGTGAGGAAATCAAAACGGTGGAGGCGATTATTGGGCCGCAAAGTCCATTGGTCGGCAAGAGTATCAAGCAGTCGAATATCCGGAGGAGGTATGGAATCGTGGTGGCAGCGTTGCACCGGAAGGGTACGAGTATTTCAGATGGTTATCGCGATATTCGCTTGGCCTTTGGCGATACTCTGTTGATGGAGGGGCCAGCGCACAATATTATGAAGCTGAACAAAGAGGGGAGCTTCCTGAGTCTTAATGAAACCATGGTAGAGACACGGTTGCGTTCACACATGGCGATCTCGGTGGGAATTTTGGCTTGTGTGGTTCTCAGTGCAGCCTTCGGGCTTTTTTCGATCACGAGTGCGGCGATTATCGGCGCTATATTGGCGATGGTGACAGGTTGCGTGAAAATCGTGGATGCCTACAAAGCGGTTGAGTGGAATGTTTTATTCCTGATCTATGGTATGCTCGGACTGGGCCTTGCTGTGCAAAATTCAGGTGGAGCCGAGTGGGTTGCGTTGGGAGTGGTGAACGTGATGAATGACTTTAGTCCTTTGGTGATTTTGGCAGTGCTTTATTTGCTCACAGTCGCTTTGACCGAGATCGTGACGAATAATGCGGTGGCGATTCTGATGACTCCAATTGCGATTTCGGTGGCAATGTCGCTTGATGTGAGTTCACGGCCTTTTCTTGTAGCCGTCATGTTTGCTGCGAGCGCTAGTCTCATCACGCCGATCGGATACCAGACGAACACTTATGTTTACGGTGCTGGAGGCTATCGCTTTACAGATTTCATCAAGATTGGCCTGCCTTTGAGTCTTTTGCTTTGGGTGACTGCGATGCTGTTGATCCCTAGAATCTGGCCTTTTTAAGTTTCCTTCTTCAATCCGTAATGAAGAGAGCTTTCACCTTGACGGTATGCAGCCTGAATTTCTAAATAGCGGAGTTCAAGCTCTCTACCTATTCTTGGCGTGAAAATTGGGCAAAAAGAAAAATACGAACTATGAAAAACTTATTAGCGACTTTCGCGGGCATTGTTGGAGCCTCAATACTATTCACTTCATGTGGGGGTAGTGGCAGCAGTTCAAATGACGCTGGGGATCTTGGCCCAACCAGTGCAAGATCATTTGTAGGAACCACGATGTCATTTAATCCAACCGTAACCTTCCTTTCTGGAGATCGAGTCGAGTGGGTGAACGAGGAAACTGATACTGATTTTATCGAAGCTCCGGCATCTGCTCCTTTGACAGGGACTTACACCTATGCCCCAGCAGGCAACTTTAGAAGTGGATTGCTAACCATCACCCTCGATGGGGAAGATCCGATCTTTTTCGAACTTGAGAAATTCGTGACAGAGGATCGTTTGGTTCAGAGCTTCAGTCTCGAAGCATTTGGTGTCTTTTACGAAGCTGATGTGATTGCGGGCAGTCTTTTTGCGGCAGAACAAGAAGGTTCTGGTGGCGACGGTGGCGACACTGGCGGAGGCAGCGACTTCACTTTCCGTGATGACGGGAACCTCACTACGGATACGACTTTCAGCAAAGCCTTCATTCTGAGCACTGAGCAAGGCGATATTGCGAACAGTCCATTTATCAAATATACGGTGGGTCAAATCGCTGAATTTACCGTTATTGCTGATGGCTCGATTGTCTTCGAAGGAGTGGATGGTGGAAATATTACCCTCGGGTTTAGCAGTGCGTCTAACGGTTTGCTAACTTACACTGGCTTTGTGAACGGTGGAACAACCACCGTAACTTTCGATACGGCGGCCGTTGATGCTCAATCCGATCTGACAATGCTTTGGAGTTTCCAAGACTTCTTTACGCCTGACGCACTTGATAGCAAATCCTTCGGAGGATAGTGGATCGTCTTTGGATGCTTACATCTTGGAGATGTAAAATTTTTTGATAATGGCCCCCGCAGTCTACTTATGACTGCGGGGTTTCTTTTTTTACCTATTCCTCTAATGAGTGATGTCATTGAAATAGTCTTGACGGACAACGGTCATGAATTTGGGATATTTCCCGTTCGAGCATCTTTTTAGACTAGAAAGGATCCAAGAACGAAAAAGGAACATTATGAAAAAAAATATTACATTATTATCAGGAATCTTAGGGGCTGCTTTTATCTTTTCGTCTTGCAGCGACAGTGATCGAAACAACGGAAATGGCGGCCCGGCAGGTCCAGCAAACGCTAGCGCTTTCGCAGGCACTTCAGTTTCGTTCAATCCTACAATTACCTTTTTCTCTGGTGGAATTGTGGAATGGGTGAACGAAGAAGTTGGAACAGGTTTTCTTGAGGCTTCTGAGTCCGATCCGTTAGGGGGGATTTACACTTATGAACCAAACCGCGACTTCAGTGCGGGGATTCTAACGGTTACGATTGATGGAGAGCAGGCTCAGCTATTCGATATCGGAGAGTTTGTCGTGGTCGATGGCCTTGTTCAAAGTTTCACCCTCAATTCCGCAGGTCAGAATTTTCTGGCGACTGTTTCGGGTGACCTTGAAGCGACCGAAGTCAATGATAACAACGGAGGTAACAATGGTGGTGATGGAGGCACTGGCGGTGGCCCGACTGATAATTTCACCTTCCAAGATAATGGGAACCTTGCTCCTGGGACGACCTTTATGCGTAATTTCCTCGCTACGAATCCGCAAGGAGATATTTCGAACTCACCGTTGCGCAATTACAACTCCGGAGAAACCGTCGACTTTGAAGTCGCAGATGATGGTTCGCTTCTTTTTGATGGAGCAGACGGTCCGTTAGCACTTGGTTTTGTTTCCTCTACCGAAGATGGAATTATTAGTTATCAAGATGCTGCAAATGGTGGGAGTGTGAATGCTGTCTTCGCGACAAATGACTCAGATTCTGGTTCGGATTTCACCATCACTTGGACTGGACCGATTGATGTCTTCAATCCGGGTGCGCCAAGCATCGACCCTAAGGTTTTTGCGAATCAATAATTTGATTAAAGAACAGCAGATTTTTCTGCTGAAAACGTAATCTAGCCTTCCGCTTGAGTTCCGATGAATTGGACTCCGGGCGGGAGGTTTTTTATGGGTGATCGACTGCTTCTCGAACAAATACAATCTTGGAGACTGCCGCTAAGAGGCAGACAATACTCACAATCGGGAGAGTTATTGCAAAAGGGGCACGAAGACTATCGAGGGTGCCCCACGTGACAAATGCCCAGAGCATCGGGAGGGGCAATAGTAGGAGATACCAGATGGGTCGTGCGCAGATCAGGAGAATACCGAGGAAGAAGCACATAGTGGGATCGGGAGCCATGCCGAAATACTCAGCCGCTTTCCATTTGCGCTCTGCGAGCAGGGAGAGGGAGGGATAACCCACGAGTCCAAAGATGGCGATCAGTGCTCCGGTGATGGTATGGAGATTTGGTCTGAAGGTGCCTCTGAATTTCGTGAGGAAACCCCATGTGAGTATGAAAGGAATTTGGATCAGAAACGCCCAACCGAAGAGCTTGCCGACGGGTGTGAGTTCCGCGTAAAGCTGGAAGTGGAAGGTGATTGCGCAGACCGCGAACGGAATGGCAAGGCCAATGGCCACCGCGCGGATCTTCCCCAAGCACGCGAGCACGATTATTGCGATACCCAGTGCAAGTATGAGCAAGTGAGCGGGCCACCATGCCTCGAACTGGCGCTCGAATAGGCGGAAATACACCTCGTCCATGAACGAGATGAAATTGCTGATCGAGTAGTTTCCTATTTTTTCGAACAAGCTCATAGCTTCTCGATATACTGAATCATTCGCTTGCGAGTTTTCTCATCCGGCATGCGGCCCAAGCGAGCAGCCATGTTTTCGTTCATGTGCGTGATCTTGCTAGTGGCGGGGATGGCACAGGTTACAGCAGGGTGTGAGACGATGAATTTCAGAAGGAAGTCCGACCATGTCTTGCAATTGAATTCCGCAGCCCAAGTGGGTAGGGGGGCCTTTTTCTTTTTAAGGCGAACGATAAGATTGCCACCATCGAAAGGTCGGTTGGCAATTACGGCGATTCCATTGTCTTTGGCGGCGGGCAGGAGGCGCTGCTCGACTGAGCGGTGAGTTAGATTGTAAGTCAGTTGAACAAAATCCAGTTTCTCACTGCGTAAAATTTTCTCCAAGTCCTCGTGTCGGCGGCCATGTGAGGTGGTAATTCCGATATAACGGATCTTACCTTCCTCTTTCATTTTTCGCAGTGTGGCGAGGTGTTCTTTCCACGATACTAGGTTGTGGATCTGCATGAGGTCGAAGGTCTTAATGCCCCACATTCTTGCGGATTCGGCGGTCTGAGTTCGGGTCGCAGAACCATCTTCGATCCAAATCTTTTCTGCGGAGAAGAGAGTTTTTTGCGGTCCAAGTTTTTTTAGTGCATAGCCTACAACCTCACGGGCTGAGCCATACATCGGCGAGCAATCGACCATCCCGCCTCCACTGGTGAAAAATGCTTTGAGCACTTCGGTGCGGGCGTCGCGGAGAACTTTATCGCTACCCACATTGAAGCTGCGCCAAGTTCCCATGCCGATCACAGGCAGCTTTTCGCCAGTGGAGGGAATTTTCTTCATGGCTGCTTCGGTATCTTGAGCCAAAGCGCCGGAGCGAGATGCAGCTAATGTGGCAGCACCAGTGCCGATGAGTTTGAGTGAATGTCTACGGGTTATGTTCATGGTGAGGTTGTTTAGTTTTTTTGAGAGGTTTCAAGATTTTCGTGATAGAATAGGAAGGTGCCGAGGATGAGGAAGAAGCAGGAGAGAACGAAGACTTTGTTAATGAACCAATTTGTCCGCCAGATGGTCCATTGCGGATTTGGTTCACTCAGAAATTGATAAAAGAGCGTGACGATGATCACGATCTCGATGGCGGACATGGTGATGGCTAGCAGTTTTGTGTAGGGCTTTGGTCGCAGAAGCGCCCAAGCTAGCCAGACATGTGCGACAGGCCAGAGATCCCAGAAAATGTGTGTGGTGAGCGGTAGGCCGTAGGCAACGGCATAGGTGATGGGGAAAAGATATTTGATGACGACGGTCCATGCCGAAAGGATGATAAGAAAGTGTGCGAGGAAGGTGATCCACCGATTTGGAGAGGGATGCGACGAGTCGCTTTGAGAAAGGCCTAGCATGATCGATAAGGATCTTCGCACCTTGGGCAAGAGGGGTCAAACTGCTTCGTAGTCGAGGATATGAGAGGGTAGCAGAGAGTTGGGTTGCCGCAGCCTGTCTACCGAGTAAATTTCTATGAAATGCGCCACATCGTCCTCTTACCCTTCGGCAGCGCTGGTGATGTGCTTCCTTTTATCTGGCTGGGAAAGCTTCTTAAAGCGCGCGGCTACCGGGTGACCATGATCACCACCTGCATGTTCGCAGATGCTGCGAAGTCGGCAGGAATTGACTTCGTGGGCTTGGGGACGGAGGAGGAAGTCGATGCAATTGGGAGAGATCCGCGAATTTGGAAACCCGTGATTGGAACGAAGGTGGTGCTCGGCTATGCGGTGGAGTGGTCGGAGCGCTATCTAGCGGAAATTGAAAAGCTGGGTCACATCGACCTGATGATGGCTCCTCTCACTGCCTTCGGAGCAAGGTTAGTGCGGGAGAAGCATGGATTTCCGCTTATTACGGTACATTTGCAGCCCATCGTTTTCGCAAGTGCTTACGAGACTCCGTTGTTGCATCCTTCGCTTCGATGGTTCGGGGCGCTACCGGTATGGATGAAGAAGTTCGTTTTTTCGCTCCCAAACGCGATCGACCTCTTCGCGCTGCCGGGCATCCGCAAGATCTGTAAGGAAAATGGGGTTGCTCCACCGCGAAGCATTTGGAGGGAATGGTGGGATTCTCCGGATGGGGTGTTGGTGTTGTTTCCTGAGTGGTTTGGGAGGCCTCAACCCGATTGGCCAGCAAATGTATTCCAATGGGATTTTCCTATGGAGGATCTGACCGTTGAAATTGAGATGCAACCGGAGTTGGAGGACTTTCTTTCGGCAGGGGAGAAGCCCGTTGTCTTTACGCCTGGAAGCGCGAATATTCAGGCAGAAAAGTTTTTTGCCTCCGCAATAGAGGCTGTGAAACGACTTGGGATAAGAGCGGTGTTTGTCACGAGGATGGAGAATCAGATCCCTGAGTGGATGGAGGGTAGAATCCTGCAGGTCGATTTCGTGCCTTTCAGCAAGGTGTTAGGGCATACTTCCGTATTTGTTCACCACGGTGGGGTAGGGACGATGGCGCAAGGTTTCCGCGCAGGTGTGCCGCAACTGGTGATGGCGATGTCTCACGATCAGCCAGACAATGCGGATCGACTGGAGAGGCTCGGCGCAGGTATCGGCCTCATGGCTCGGGAATTTACGCCTAAGCGAGTGGAAAAAGAGTTATCAAAACTCTTATGCGACAAGTCGTTCGCTGACGCGGCGGAAGCTTTGCAAAGAAAAGCGCAAGTCAGGGAGGTTGCGACAGATCTCGTGAACTGGATTGAGTGCTCATTGACCGACTCTTAGTGGCAGTAGTTAGCTGCCCGTCGCCGGATCATATTTCGTATACAGGAGATCTGCTCCCTAGGAGTTTTGCGTGCTGAATCCTTTGATAAAGAGATCTTATTTTTGTCTGATGTAAATACTGAAGCCCGGATGCCAATCCTTGGCTATTTCGAGGACTTCGTCGCTTTCTGGTTCGGCGTTGAATCCGCCTTTTTCAACGACTAGAAAGTCAAATCCATCGATCGTTCTGACCTCCATCTTTAGGGCTTGGTCGTCGTTGACGCCAACGAGCATGTCGTCTGACCAAAAGTATCCGGAGTGGAACTTTGATTTAGCGACTACTCCGCCCTCCTTGAGTTGGAGTGTATCCTTTGGCTTCTCAACTTTGGTGGGGTCCTTCTTCAGACGAGGCTTGAGCCATTTTTTGATGGAATCATCGATTTCCGCTGGGTTTTTAGGTTGAGGCCATACTGCCCAAGACCATGTGCCGATCATCTTCTGGTTCGGGGTGAATTTTCCGCTGTAGGCATACATGTCTGAATCTCTTCCGCTGATGTAGGATTTGAGGGTCGTTTTCGGAATTCTTCGGACGAACTCTTCACCTCCAGGAAGTTGTTGGACGATGGCGCCGATTCGTGAGCGAACCGTTTTGGCTCCTCTTTGCATGAGTGCGCCTGTTTCGGGTTCGATGAGTTCTGATGGAACCGCCACGTAGACTTTTTTGATGAGCGGATCAGCAAAGCTCTTGATCTCCGGGCTGGCGGACTTCATCGCGTCTTTGATGGCGCCAATCGACTTCGTTGATGCGTTGTCAACGGTGAAGGATGAGGCTGTTCTTAGAATTTGGGGAAGGACGATTTTGTAGTGTTCTGGCGAGGTGGCGATCTTCGAAAGGGTGACGACGGCAGCAGTTTTGAGCCAGACGCTATCGTATTCAAGAAACTCAAGGAGGCGGTCGCGATGTTTTGCGATGCGCTCGGGTTTTGCCCGTTTGAGTGCTTGGATCGCATGCAAGGCGACCCACCATGATTCATCAGGCTCATCAACCATCTGTCCGACCAGATCGAACATTTCGGGGGTTAATTGATCATCAGGAAAAGGACTGCCTTTAAACATGCCGGTCAGGGTCAAAAGTGCTGCTTGTCGGAGTCGTGGGTCGGTGGATTTTAAAAGTGGGACAACCAGTTCGATCTTTCCACGCCTAACGACTTGATCCATCGCCATACTCCGGATGTCGTATTCTGGGTGGAGAATATGTTTTAGTAGAGTTTCGTCAGTGAGGTTTGGATCACTCAGTTTTTGGATGACAGCTACCGAGGCATGCGTTTCTACCTGCTCATTGAGCAAGTCTTCCATGGTGAGTTTTACGAGATCTCCGCCATCGATGGGGTTGGGGGATTGAAAAATATCATCTGCGGCATTTCCCCAAGGACGAGGGGGGAGATCGAAATTTTTTGCCCACTTGCTTCGAGGAGCTCCCCATATCTGGAGGGCCTTCCGAGGGTAGGTGTAGGTGAGGGCGAAATAGGTTCCCCAGGCGCGGTTTCCTGATGCTTCGGTAGCTGAGCGGTCGTAGCGATCATCCATCCCAGCGATGCCGATGCTGCCGTCAAAGCGGCGGGAAAGATCCATGACCCAACGTCTTGTATCGTGGTAGGAACGGTAGGGTGCTGGACGTTTTTCACGCATCAGAGCCATGGCACCGTGATGCCAGATTTCTCCCATGCCACCGCCTGTGTGTGCGGCATGGAACCAGTTGGTTGCGTAAAAGCTTTTCATCGCTGAATTGTCGCGCGCTTTGGCGTAGACGGATGACTCGCCATCGGGGCTGAGTTGAGCAGCAACCGCCATCGCGACAGCTAGGCCGCTGGTTTTCCCGTTGTCACGAAATCCACCTTCCGGCGGTCCGTTTCCATAAGGGACATTTCCGTGGCCGGCGAAGCGATAGAATTGTTGAAGGGACTCGTTGAATAGGTATTCATCCACCTCGACGCCGCAGAGTCTTGCCATGAGGACAAAGGTCATGCAGTGCATGCCGGATGCGTGGACTTGGCCAGTGCCGGTTGAGTAAGTGAATGCAGCAGGAGCTCCGCGACCGCTCCATCCGCCGTTATACATGTTTGCTTTGAGTTCCTCCGTCATCTGCTTGATGACTGGCAATACAGCTTGGTCTCCCGTGCGGAGATAATACTCGCAGAGGCCCGGTCCTTTGTAACCTTTTTCCCAGTTCATGCCGCCAATGGTCTCAATGCCTTTCATCCATTTTTTCACGACTTCGAGATCCTTTTCCTCACCAGTGGAAAGCAGGAAGAGCACGGAGCCCCACTGAGGTTTTTCTTCTTTTGCGATGAGGTCGGCGAGATCGCGGACAATTTTATCGGATTTCTTGCAGTCGACCGGCCATGTGGGGCTGTAGGGACCGTAGACCGGAATCTTCACGAGCACATCGCCCTCGCCCTGAATCTTCAGATTGATTTTGCCGTCAGTCGCTTCCGCTTCCGTGATGATATCGCCGAGGATGATTCGTGGATCGATGTCCTTCAGGGTGACTCCGTTGATGCTTTCGATGATCTGTCCCTTTTTCAGTTTTCCTGTGCCTTCCGCAGGAGAGCCTGGCTCCACGTTGTGGATTTCCATGGTCATTCTCGGGCGTTTCAGATTGATGCCAATGCCGACGGGGCCGAAGTTCCGCACAAGCCATGATTTGTTGGCACCACGTCCGGTATCATTCGGATACGGATTGAACAGTTTCATGCCGCTCTTGTCCTTGTAGTAGGAGTCCTGAGCGGTAGCTGAAAAGCAAGTGAAGCAAGCCATCGAAGCAAGGATTGCGAACTTGCGGGTGATTTTTGAATATTTGGTTTTGACTGAACTCATTGGTTAGATCTTCTGAGAATTACTGAGGGTGAAAAGAGGGTGAACGATTCTAGTTATTGATGATCTCGACGGGTGAATGCGAAAGGTTCGAGATATGTTCGTTGCTGTTGTAAGGCTAAATGGAATATCAGTGCAGGGAAGAAAAAAGAGGAGGCTCATCTCACAGGCTCATCCAACTAGGGAAATTTTTGGTAGGGTCGTTTTGACAAAACGACCGCCGACTCAAAATAGCGCTCGGATCCCGCTGGCAAATGTCGAACGGCCTTGCCAGCAATCCACTTGATTCATGAATCGGAAAACTCTTAGGGCGGAAAAAAGATCGTGATTGAATCGCAAGTTCATAGGCGAAAAGGCATCGAGGCGCTAGGTGGCGGTCGTTTTGTCAAAACGACCCTACCACATGGAACAGAGGTTCAGGATCATCACCGAACCTTCTCCCTGGCTGGATGACCCTGTTTCATCTCACTCACTTAAGATGTTGAATTGAGTTCCTGAAGCATGGCTTCAAGTCGGGTCGTAGCGTCGGGGCCGATGTGGGTAGCTTGTAGTCGCTCGGCCCAGAGGGGGAAGGCGAAGGGGGTGAGTCTTGTGGTTTCTTGGAGATTGAAAGGTTGAGAGCTGATCTTATTTAAGGCCTCGGTGAGGCGGGTGAGTTCGAGTTGTTTTTCGAGGATTTCTCTTTCCGACTGGGCAAGTAGGAGGTTGTCGGGGTCGTAGCGCTGGAGAACTTCGTAGAGGAGAGTGGCGGAAGATTGGAGTTCGCGCTGGGAGGTGGTTTGGCGACCGGGCATGGGCTGGAGGATGAGGCCGGAGACACGTGCGATTTCGCGGAACTGGCGGCGGGCGAGTTCTGCGGTGTTCATACATTCGAGGAGGTCGTCTAACAGATTTTTGGGAGAGAGAAGTTGCCGCAGTGTTTCCTCGGAAAAGGGGAGGCCGCGTTTTGCTGTGAGAGAAAAGCCGTAGTCGTTCTGAGTGGCGGTGATGGTGTGTGTGATTTCGCGAGAGAGGCGAAAGGCGAGTAGGGCAGCGAGACCTTCGTGGACGAGGCGGCCGGCGAATGGGAAAAGGAAGAGATGTTCCCCTTCACGGGAGTGGGTGTGCTCGATGAGGAGGGTTTTGTCGTTTGGGAGGTGGGACCATTTTTGTTGGATGGCTAGGATGGGGGCGACTGCTTCTAGCTCTGGGGGAGCTGAATCATCGGTGGAAGACCTGGGTTGTGAGGCGGACGGTTCGGAGAGCCATCCCTGTCGGGAGTTGATGAGGGCGGAGAAGGCGTGGGTTAGTTCGGTGGAAAGAGACATTTTGGCCCCTCCCCAGATGGCGACTTTACCTTTGGATGTTTTTTTCGATGGAGTGACGGTTGCGACTTTTTGGCGGATGCGTACTAACTTGAGATGGCGGCCTGAGAAAATGAAGGTGGAGCCGGTTTTGAGTTTGCTGATGAAGTTTTCTTCGACGCTGCCTAGTGTGTGGCCATTAGCAAACCGAAGAGAGATGTGGGAATCAGAAGTGATGGTGCCGATGGAAAGGCGATGCTGGGTGATGAGGCGTTTGTCGGTGACGGTGTAGCGGCCTTCCGAGTCGATGTGTGCTTTCTTGTAGCGCGGGTAGGCGGCAAGTGCTTTGCCACCTTGGGTTATGAAGGTGAGAGCCCATTGCCATTCGGTTTCTGTAAGGTCTAGGTAGGCGTGGGCGGATTTGATTTCCGCTAGCATTTCATCGGGGAGGAACGGCTCGCCAATGGCACATGTGACGAGGTGCTGGACTAGCACGTCGAGGGGTTTTGAAAGAGGGCGACGGGATTCGATTTTTTTGGCGAGGGCAGCTTCGCGGGCGGATGCGAATTCGATGAGTTCAAGAGAGTTTGTAGGGACGCCGATGATTTTGGAGGACGCGCCCGGTTGGTGCCCCGAGCGCCCGGCGCGCTGGAGAAGACGGGCGACACCTTTGGGGGAACCGACTTGGATGACTTGATCGACTGGGGAAAAATCGACTCCGAGATCGAGTGATGAGGTGGCGACGACACATTTCAACGAACCGTCACGTAGGCCGTTTTCCGCGATGTCGCGTTCGGCGCGGTCGAGGGAGCCGTGGTGCATGGCGATTTTTCCAACCCAGTCGGGTCGCAGTGAAAGGAGTTCTTGAAACCAGATTTCGGTTTGGGAGCGAGTGTTGGTAAAGAGGAGGGTGGATTTGGATGATTCGATTCGGCGAATGACTTGGGGGGCGAGAGAGGTGCCGATGTGGCCGGACCAAGGGAAGTTTCCGATTTCCTTTGGGATGAGAGTTTCGATGGTGATCTCCTTTTTGATTTTGGCGGAGATGATCGAAGTGCCGAGTGAGAAGTGAGAAGTGAGAGGTGGGCTAACGGTGGATGCTGCTTCTTCTAAGTTTCCGATGGTGGCGGAGAGAGCCCAGGTGCGGAGCTCAGGGAGCCAGGTGCGAAGGCGCGCTAGGCAGAGTTCGGTTTGGATGCCGCGTTTGGAGCCTAGGAGTTCGTGCCATTCGTCGATGACGACGCAGCGTAGGTTTTGAAGTTTCGCGCGGGTGTCCTCGTGGGTGAGCATGAGGGAGAGGGACTCGGGGGTGGTGACGAGAGTGTGTGGGAGCTTTTTCCGGAGGCGGGCACGGAGGGCGGCGGGCGTGTCGCCGGTGCGGGCTTCGGCGGTGAGTTTTGGATTGAAGAATTGTTGGGGTTCGCGAAGGGCACGGAGGGTATCTGCGGCAAGGGCACGGAGTGGTGTGATCCAGAGAACCGCACAAGAGTCGGCACCCAAAGAATCGACGAGTGGAGCAAGGTAAACCGCCATGGTTTTTCCCTGGCCTGTGGGTGCGTGGAGTAGTCCGGATTCGCCTTTTCGATATGCCGCCCATGTTTGCTTCTGGAAGGGAAAGGGCTTGAAGCCTTTCGAAGCTAAAAAGGTGGAGGGTGCGGGCATGGAATTTTGGATTCTAGGCACGGGTTTCAATTTTTCAAACCTGCCGATGGTGATAGTGTGGGGGCATGACTATTTGGATTACAGGATGTTCGTCAGGATTGGGTAGGGCATTGGTGCGGCGCTTTGTTGACGGAGGACACACGGTTGCTGGGTGTGCGAGGAGGGCTGAAAGAATTGCGGAACTCAGCGAAGAGTTTGCCGGGGAACACTTTTTCAGGGTTTGTGACGTTTCCTCTGATGAGGATGTTAAGCAATTTTGTCGCCTTGCATACGGGGGGACGGGTGTTCCGGATTTGGTGATCAACAATGCAGCCATTATCAATCCGCCCGGAACGCTTTGGGAGATTGGGGCGGAAGATTTCGACAGATTGATGGAGATCAATGTGAGTGGAACAGCGAACGTAATCCGGTATGTGGTGCCGCTGATGGTGGAGGAGGGGAAGGGAATGATTGTGAATCTTTCTTCGGGATGGGGTCGGTCGACTTCGCCAACCGTCGCGCCGTATTGCGCGAGTAAATGGGCGATCGAGGGCTTAACGCAGGCATTGGCGCAGGAGCTTCCCGAGGGGCTCGCCACAGTGGCGATGAATCCGGGTGTCATCGATACTGAAATGCTACGGTGCGCGTTCGGTAATGGAGCTTCTGCTTATGTCGGTGCGGAGCAGTGGGCGGAAACAGCGGCTCCGTTTATTCTTTCACTCTCGACGGCGGATAATGGGCGAGCTGTGACGGCCCCGTAGACTAGTGCGAGATTCACGACTCGACGCGCAACGCAGCCATTGGGAAAAAGCGTCGAGCTTTCTGACCCTCCGCGACCATCGAAAGCCTTTTTCTCAAAACCTTAAAAATTCCCATCGGTCAGATTAAGGTTTTCAGAACACTATAGGGATTCGAGAAATTTGGCGGCAGCTTTTCGCAAGCCTTCGCGTTTTTCCTCTGCGAACTTGTCCCAGTTGCGAGCCATCATTGCGGAGCGAGGATTCTTCAAAAAGAGATCCTTGTGGTCGGCGACAAAGGTCCAGAAGAGTGCGTCCCATGTTTCCGTCCACGGTCCCTTTTTCTCGTTGGACATTTTCAGGACGTAGTTCGAGCCGGAGATATAGGGTTTGGTGGTGAACGTTCCACCGTCGGCAAATTGAGACATGCCGTAGACGTTGGGAACCATGACCCAATCGTAAGCGTCAATGAAGAGTTCCATGAACCATTTGTAAACTGCGTCAGGATCGAAGCGGCAGAGGAGCATGAAATTTCCGAGTATCATC
>JBGCEE010000072.1:0-10190 GCA_045106015.1 Akkermansiaceae bacterium
CCATAAAGCCAAGCGCTCAAGATTGACCGTGCCACCGAGATCCAGATCAAGGCTCGCGGTGGACACGCCGGATGCAGTAAACCATTCCTGGTCTGAAAAGATAGTCGGCGAAGGCTTGGAAGAAAAATATGCCTCGAAATCCGTCACACCACTCGTGAAATTCAATGACAATCCGCCTTGGTCAATTGCAAATATTGCCGCTCCGGAAGTTGATGAAACTTCACTGGGTGAATTTAATATGCTATTAGGGCTTATTATCGTAGCACCATGCGCCAACGGTGCAATTGTGAGAATATGGAATGAAACAAAGTAAGCGATTGTGGCGGATTGCATTTTCATGATTTTGATTATATAACAGTATTTATTAGTAGGGTCTAAGGGAGTGATATCCACGGAAGCCGACCGAGTGAGTTTGGAGTTCTATTCCTTTTGTTGACAAGGATTTCATCGGAAAACATGCGTATATCAGGTCGGATTCCATGGGTCGTTTGCGGTTGGAGTTGGCAACTTGATATCACACCATCTCGCCAACGAGATCCAAGTCATAGAAAAGAGAGACGATCATGTCATTGGACTTCGCGGGGGACTGACGCAGCGGTATTTTTCCGCTCAGCAGCGTTGTTCGTCGGTCATGTGGCTCGCTACACTTTCTGCTTACGCGCCGCTGAACGAAAAGCGATTCGCCGCCATTCCTCCAATCTAAGTGACGAAATGGTGTAAGAAATAAATGCAATAGGTCTATCGGTCGACGAAGTCCAAGGATTGTCTTCTCAGTCCTGCGGGACGTGAGGTTCAAAGGTCATGGAGCGCTCATGCTCGCGAGCTTTGGCAGCACGTTTGGCTTGTGTGTAAAATTGCTCTTGGGCGCGGAAGGGCTTTTTACCTTTCCCCGCGACAATGGGCTCCGAAGTTCCATCGCGCAAGATTCGGTAGGCATTGGTGTTATCTTTGAAGAACGTTTCGAGGATACGAATGAGACGGCGTTTGATCACTTTTTGCTCGATGGGGATCATCAGCTCCACGCGTTTTTCAAGGTTCCGCGTCATCCAGTCGGCCGATGAGATGAATACCTGTGGGTCACCGCCTTGGTGGAAATAAAAGACTCGTGCGTGTTCTAGAAAACGATCAATCACAGAAACGACTTCGATGTTTTTCGAATATTTCTGACCTGGAATGAGGCAGCAGATACCCCGCACATTGAGCTGGATCTGAACGCCGGCTTTGGAGGCGGCGTAGAGAGCTGCAATCATATCCGGATCTTGGAGAGAATTGGTTTTTGCAATGATACGTGCATCCAAACCTTGCTTGGCACGCTCCGTCTCACCTGCGATGAGATCGAGCAAGTGTGGCTTCATCGCCGAGGGTGCAGGAATCAAGCGCTGGAAGCGCAGAAGCTTGGAACGACCCGTCACGGCGTTGAAGAGCAAGGAAGCGTCGTTGCCGTATTCCGACTTGCAGGTGAGGTAGGAAAGGTCCGTGTATAGCCGTGAAGTTGTTTCGTTGTAATTTCCCGTTCCAAGGTGGACATAGCGGCGGATCCGTCCTGCTTCGCGGCGAAGAATCAGGCAAATCTTCGCGTGGGTTTTGAGGTTTTTGACTCCGTAAACAATCTGAGCTCCGGCACGTTGGAGTTCGTCGGCACGGGTGAGATTTCGGGCTTCGTCGAAACGAGCTTTCAGTTCGACCAAAGCGGTGACGTGCTTGCCATTTTCTGCCGCCTTGATTAGCGCGTCGATGATGCGCGACTGCTTGGCGGTTCGGTAGAGGATTTGTTTGATCGCGATGACATCTGGATCCACTGCCGCTTCTTCAATCAGGCGAAGCACAGGGTCGAAGGATTCGTAGGGATGGAAAAGCAGCACGTCATTGGAAGCGATGGTCTCAAACATCGAGATTCCCGGAGAAATTGCCGGGCTGTTTTGAGGCGGCCAGTCTTCATCACGGAGATGATCGAAGTCAGGGAGGAATGCGAGCTCCATCAGGGAAGCCAGATCCAAAGGGCCGGAGTGGCGATAAATTTCCTGAGTGGTTGAGGAAGTGACTGACTTGACCAAACGGGAAAGATCGCGTGGCGCGTTTGCACGGATTTCCAAGCGGACTGTATCGGCGAAACGTCGGGCATTGAGAACATCCTCCATCTCATTTGCCAAATCCGTAGCATCTTCTTCCTCAACCGCGATGTCACCATTGCGAGTCACTCTGAAAACCGTTGTGGCCGCGATGGTCTCGCCAGGAAACAGGCTGCCGGCATGCACCGCGACAAGATCCTCGATCAGAATGAACGCATGGGTTTCGTCCTCGGTTTGAACGGCGATTCTTCGTGGGAGATTTTCATGAATCGGGATCAGAACGTGCCTGACTGATTTGTCTGTGGGATCGATCAGACGGCAGGCAAGCACTTGATTGAGTGCGGGAACCACTGGCGGTGGAGAATTTTCTTCAACTGCTAGCGGTGTCAATAAAGGCGAAATGTTATCCTCAAAAATTACCGCCGTTTGCGCCCGCTGAATATCGCTCAGTTGGCTGGCTGAAAGTAAGACGATTCCCTTCGAAGAGAGTGCTGGAATCAGGGTTTCGTTGAGCAGTTGATACTGGTCCGCATTCATCTTCAGCACACGCTCACGAATGGCGGCTAGATTGCGAACTGGGGTGTAACCCGAATTGTCACGCGTCTTCCGACCGCTGCGGCGCTGGAGCATCAGCGAGCCGACACGGACTTGAAAAAACTCATCCAGATTCGATGCGGAAATGGCGAGGAACTTCACCCTCTCCAAGAGCGGCATGGAATCCTTCAAGCCTTGATCAAGGACACGTTGGTTGAATTCGAGCCAGGAAAGTTCGCGGTTGTGATATTCAGACATGGTAAAAAGTAGGAAAGGTCTTGGGTAACTTCAGATATCCTCCTCGATGACGACAGTGAGACCGAAGACCTGCTCGAAAAGATCCGCCTTGGAGTCCATGGCTAAGCGTTCGATGGCGGCATCTTCAAGACCGGGGAGATGGATGTGCAGGCGGTGCGCATCACGAGTAATTTCAATTTTTAAAATGCGTTGAGCATGAGTGCGTTCAAGTGCGTCTGCGACTCGGAGAATCGCCGCTAGCTTACAAACTCGAATGCGGTCTTCGACGCTAAGCGCCGCATAAGCTGTATGGTCGAGACGCGGACCTGAATGCCTGTGATAGCGAGATACGAGTGCAACGATGGACACGTCGAGACGATCCAACCCAAAAATTTCTGAGTTCATAATGATATACTCAGAATGCTTGTGATGAGCACGCGGACTCACGTAAGTGCCGACCTCATGGAGAATCGCCGAGACCTGGAGCAAGAGCGCATCGTGTTCGGTTAGATTGTGGAGGTCCTGAAGGTTTTTCAGGAAAATCTCACACAGCCGACCAACGTGCTCTCCATGGCCGGCATCTGATTGGTAGCGATCTGCTAAAATTCTCGACGAGCGCAAGACCTCAGCGGCAAAGCTGTCGGTAAGCTCTCTAGACGCAAGTAAATCGTGGAGCAGTCCTTGCTCGTATTCGCTCACGGGTATGTGGACTTCTTTGAGTGCTAGCGACTCGGCAATCGCTAGGTTGATTTCAAGAGCAGGAACCAAGGCTTCGGCAGTCTGGTAGTCGAGCTGGAAACGCTTCACAGCTTCAAGATCGGAGAGCCCCGCTGTTTCAGTCGTAAACTTCCGCAGTGTCTTTAATGAACAGGCTTCGTTGTTCTTCGTGACAAAACTCGCAATCGTCTGGATTTCATAGCCAATCAGCACGATGCCATCGATTTCCACATCTGAATAATCGAAGCGGAGTTGCGCTAAATTGCCGGAAGCATGTTCGCGGATCACGCGGAGAAACGAAGGACCTTCGGTGAGCGATGCTTCCACGGCCTCGTTGGTCCGGTGTGTGCCAAGCCGATAGCTTGTGTATCGAGTCACAAGGCCTTCTTGGAATAATAAGGCGCGAGTATTTCCTGGGCCCACATGAACCACAAGTGCCGTGCGCTGACTCATCGCCGGAAGGTGCTGAATTCGACGACGTGTTTTCAGGTAAATGAGGCGGGTCATTTCCCCGTCATCAATCATTCCGACCGGTAAGCCGCAGGCGATTCGAATACGGTTCAGAACTGCCTCATGGTTCGAAGCTTCGTGAAGGACGTTGGTCGCAACCGAGCGGGTGAAATCGTTCGGATTCATTCCCAATTCCGCAAGGGTTTGCTGATACCCGCGAATGATCGAGACGATGCGCTCCGTCGTCGCATTCGAAACCACATTGCTACCAAACACATCTTGTGCCAGCGGAGCTGGTTGTTCGAGGAAATCGATGGGCTTCAGGCCCCCATCCTCTCCTCTTTCAGCGATAACCATCGAGACCGAACTCGCGCCAATATGCAGCGCCGTCACAAGCGTGGCTGGGTTTTCCGGAGGAATTTGAGAGTATTCTTGGGTGAGCACGGTCACTTATGACAGTCGCGTGTGGCGAATAGTTCAACACCCAATATGTGACATCCTTGCCAAAGTTGAGTCAGTGCTTGTCACGGAGACAACTTGTGCGGATAAAGAATCATGCCAGTTCATGGAGCATGCGATAGATATTTAGTAGAGCCAGGCTCTAAAGTCGACTTAGGGAAAATTGATCCGAACGAGCGCGAGCTTTATAAAGGTGAAGGTAAAGAAGATAGCTACCAAGCTTTCGACCAACTTCAGGAAGAACTGAAGCTGCTTCAACGAGTGCTATACGCCCAAGATAAACACCGTGTGTTGGTGGTCATTCAGGCGATGGATACAGGCGGCAAGGATGGCTGTATCAAGAGCGTTTTTTCTCGAATTGATCCACAAGGCATCAATGTGCGGTCATTCAAGAAACCCAATGAGCGTGAACTTGCCAGAGATTTCCTTTGGCGAATCCATGACAGAGTTCCGCGCAATGGCCAACTGGTCATTTTCAACCGCTCTCACTACGAAGATATCATCGCGGTAAAGGTCAAAAAAATCTTCGGGGATAAAGTCTGGAAACAACGCTTCCAGCACGTCATCGATTTCGAACGCATGCTTGCGGAGGAAGGTACGACCATCGTTAAAATTTACCTTCATATTTCGAAGGACGAACAGAAAGAACGCCTGCTCTCGCGACTGGAGAATCCTGACAAGCATTGGAAGTTCAATCCCGACGACTTAAAAGATCGCGCCCTTTGGCCGAAATTCATGGAGACCTACGAAGACGTGCTTTCGAAAACATCGAAAGACCATGCCCCTTGGTATGTCATCCCTGCCAATCGCAAATGGTATCGAAATCTAGTCGTTGCCAGAATCATGGTTGATACGCTCAAAAGCTTAGACATGAGCTTCCCTGAAATCACATGGGACCCATCCAAGATGTCGATCGAAGACTGAACCGCTTCAAGATCTGCAAAAATAGAGAACTTTTTAGATAAAATATCAATTTTTGTTGGTATTTAAAAAATATTGCACAATTACGCGATCGCGGGTAAAACGGATTTGTCCCATGAAATCCTACACCCAAATCACCAATCGACTAAAATCTCGGTGCGAACCGGTTCAGAAATTCACCAAAACCGCCGTTGAGAAATCGCGGCCGGCCCTAAAAACAGCGAAAAGGTATTACCAGAAGGCAGACAAAATGCTGCAGCCTCTCGTCAGCCCATGTGCTGATTTCATCGAAGAGAAGAGCCAACCCGCTTTGAATCTATGGAAAAAAATGGTGAAGGACTGCCCGCCCTTTTCTTATTATCTAAAAGGCCCCTACCGCTTAGTCACGGCACAGTTCAATCGTCGCAATGCGATATTTATGATTGCCCTGTGCATTCCAGCTCTTTCACTTTTTTTGCTTCTCACGCTTCCGGGCGTTCTTTTCGTTACTCCACAACACAACGAGTATTTTGAGTTTGCCAAACAATTAGATCAAGGAGGTGCCCGCTGGGTTGCCATGACTTTGGCAACTTGCTGTTCGATCCTCGCCTTGGCGATGCCCTGCGAGGACTATCAAACAAGACAGCCGGACGAAGCGTAAAAGACCTATGAGCTAAAGATTTGGAGATCCGCTTCATCACAATTGGAACTTCTTCGTGGTGATGAAACCAATCAAATCCCAACCCAAACTCATTGGCTTGGCTGGGGAGTTACCATCGACTGAATCGTCTACAGCCACCCTTGAAAAAACGCTAAAAGCTGAACTCGCAGCTGTTCACCAACTCTTTGATTCCGCCGGTATCGTCAGCATTGCAGTAAGTAACGAAAACGATTTTTTGCTTCTGCACATCTGTGCCAAGCTTCGCATCCCTATGGTGCTATTTTTGGCGCGACCTTTCGAAGAACTCAGAAATCAGTTCAATCTAGAGAGCGAAAAAACCGTCGCAGAGGCACTCATGGGAATCGCCCTCGCGAAATACGAGTTCATTGATTCGGAAGGGTTTGAGCAAGCCTACGCGAACGCGCTGAGAGCTTGTGCTGAATTTGCCGATACCTTGCTGATTATCGCTGAGAAAGAATCTGACGCAAACACGACGAACCACGCTCTTGAATTGGCGATCGATGCCAAGGCGCTCGGAACTCCGTGCAAAATAGCGGACTCAAACGGGCATTTTGGCAACTGGACCCTAGAGCCCCAGTCCAGCAGTCCAGCCAAGCACGGATTTGAAAACAGGAAAGAGCTGTTGGAATTTTTCGATGCTAAATTCTTGGGTATCACCCGAGAAAACTAGACCGTTTTCGAAATGTCGGTTTTTCTGTCGGCGAGATGTGATCCTTCCTGAGCAAGACGTGACGAAGGAGTGGTGCGGGCAACCATGACTGAGAAACAACGCTGCTGCTGGATTTTGGAAAACGATCTAGCTCTCAACCGTTAGCCGGACTGAATTCTCAAAAGACTGAGAATCATTATCGCAAGCCTCGATAAATGCTTTGATCTCGGCAAGCATCGCATCACACGCTTTATTCCACTTACTCATACCCCTAAGAATCCGCGCGCTTTCGCGTAAGCCAGTGAAGTGAATCGTCTCAGCACCGGCACTTCGGAGTTCGAGAAGTTCAACACGAAGCGTTTCAAAAAACGCGAGTTCGAATCCGTTGCCTGCTTCCGTTGCCGCGCTCACCAGTGAAACGGTTACAGGCGGAGCCAAAGGCTCGAGCTTTTCTGCAATCTGACTGCACCCGATTTTGGTCAACATCTTCCGGAGACGCTCAAATAGATCCTCAAGCTCTAGCAATTTAAGCGGGCACTTGTTTTCTAAATACAATTCCACTCCATTTCTGATCTCACTCACCAAGGGAAAGTCCTCATGGTCTGCCGCTTTGGCTGCCCTTGAAATGGCGACTTCAAGCCAAGCGGTATCGTAATCGACCACCTGATAGGAACCGATTTGAATCGCTGGACGATTGCCTACAAACGAAATCACAAAGCTTTTGGGAGGATTCTAGTTGGGTTTTGAATTAAAAATGTGGCGCTCATTCTTTGAACAAACGGCGTTGAAAAGTATCCCTTGCCGCACGGCGAGACAGCGACTGAATTTCCGCGATGAACTCGTTCACGTTTTCGAACTGCCGATAAACCGAAACATAGCGCACGTAGGCGACTGGATCGACTTGATGCAGCTTGTCCATGACCTTCGCTCCGATCGAAGCGGAAGGAACTTCGCTCAAGTGATCTTTGTGAAGGTCGGTCAGAATTTCTTCGACGGCCCGGTCGAGACGTTCCATGGAAACTGGCCGCTTCTCGCAGGCTTTGATCAAACCACCCATGAGCTTCTCGCGATTGAGTGATTCCCGCGTTCCGTCTCTCTTCACCACACGTAGTTCGGTGCGTTCGATCTGCTCGTAGGTCGTATAGCGATAGCTGCATTTCGAGCATTCCCTGCGCCGACGAATCGTCGTTCCATCTTTCGATGAACGGGAATCGAGAACTTTGTCTTTTAAAGAACCGCATTGGACACAGCGCATAGGGTGATTACGTCAAGCAATGCACCATAGGCTATCACTCGATGTAGTGGCGTCAACCGAAAATCTACGGCATATTTAGTAGTTGGCTCATCGAAGCCGTTTCACGACACCTCGCTTTCAGTTCAAGGCCCAAGACACTTTCCGCTCTTGGCACAGCAACTTGGTTGTCCCTGAGAATTCAAGGAAATACGAACAAGTGCTAACGACTTGTGTCCACAATAGTGCTCACAGTGGGCGCAAGAGCACCTGGGGTCGCGTGGACAATGAACAAGCGGCGATTTGCATCAAGGTACTGCAACTGGCGCTCAGTGAAGGCGACCCACGAATCCTGACGCTGATAGTAGAAATTCGTCTGCGCCATATTGTATTCGTTGGTCTTTCTGACCGGTGGCACTCTGACAATCTTGCCCGGATCCACAGATATTCGGTGTTCTCCTGCTTGGACAGCCGTCTTCACTCCGACAAGAGGAATGACCCTTGACTCTCCCTTTGGAAAAGTTTTTTCGGAATCGTTAATCATCAGCATACGATAGGCTGGGATTTTATCCTTGGGAGCTGGAATGACCAAGATGATCGCATTCTTCACACCCGTTGGTATTTTGATACTCGCTGCTAAACTGGCAGAGGGATTTTCCGGATCAATCTCGGCCTTATCATACAGAACCAGTGACCCGTTCGCCGGCAGAGTTAGGAGAGGCTTCGTGAGGGCTTTTGGCCTAAAATTCAATTTCACTACAACGCCGTCTTCATCCATGTAAAACAGATTGGCAACTGGCCGAACTGGATCGTGAAGAACCGCCCGAAACTGCACTGGAGTCGGCTTATCCGTTCCCTGTGCTCGTAGCGATACTGAAAAGGCAAAAACAGAGATAGCTAAAAAGACAACGTTGCGAATCATGAGAATCAGATTTCGTTTTCTGAGAGCCATCGGAATGACACGATATTCATACGGCGTCCAAAGGTTTTGTTCGCTTCAGTCGCTTCAGGGTCGGTATAGGCATTGATCGAAGGCCGATTCTCCGAATCCACATACTCTGGCACTCGTTGGATAACTGCCTCAGCGTAGGCTTGCGCGGTAACGTTTCCGCTTGGGTCTCTCGCCTCTCCATACGTACGGATCACGAAGGTATCACCGCGCACGGTAGCGGCTGGCTCGAGAATGCGCAACAGATCCCCTTGACTCACCCAACCAGGCGCACCCGCAGCTGGATTACCGGTTGTGGCTTCTGGCGTCGTGTAGGCATAGAGGGTCGAATCACTGATGTCATCCTCTTCGAGCGGAACTTGGGTGAGAAATGTATCCGGATAAATCGCTCCTTCTTCCTCATTGATTTCGGATTCTTCGATCGCCGCCTCTAATGCACCGCTCAGAGTCTTTGAACCAACTGGGCCAATCTGGCGATTCACGAACTCCGACATGGAAAGGAACGGGCCGCGCTCACGGACCTGCTCGACAATTTTCTCCGCAAGAGTCTCGAGTTCCTCCTCACTCAAATCTCGGTATCCATTCCAATCGTTGGTCTTCTGATTATCGATTTTTGACGTATCCCATGTATTGGCTCCGACGGCTCCTCCGTTTGGCAATGACATTGCGAGAATAGGTGTCCCATCTGCCGCATTCGTTTCAAGCGCTCCGGTCTTTGCCCAGAGAGTGGCTACATCACTCTTGTTCATCGATCCAAGGACCGCTTTCCAAGCACGGACACTGGTCGAGTTGACGTTGAATGCTCCGCTGACCATCTGGTATTCTGCAGCGATTTGATAGGCGGTGTCGTTTGGTTTACCAGAACTGAAAAGCTCGCCCTTAGCTCCGGCGATGGTTTTACCACTCGGCAGATAGGGCTGGAAGGCTTGAGAAGCCAGGGGAGCAACCCCTTCCATGAATTGCTCAAAAACGACTCCTGGATCGGTCGATCCACGGGTCGCGAAAGTTGAAAAGTAGAAACGGTCATACAACGCATGGTTTGCTAGAACTGAATGATCCAACAAAGCCGTGGAGGTGATATCCGAGTTTGTCTCTACGACCTCGTTTGCCGACATCAGCGGATGCAGTCTCGAGTTTGAAACCGGTTGGACAAAATGAGGTAGATAGGATGTCGCCAACGCATTGGATCGGCGGAAGTCCGCGATGGTTTGCAACGGACCTGACGGAATTTCCAAATAACTGCCAGATTTGATTCCTGAGGTCGTCTTATTGCCCGTGAGAGAAGGAACGCGGTTGTTCACATCCACATCCAT
>JBGCEE010000073.1:0-27963 GCA_045106015.1 Akkermansiaceae bacterium
TTCAAGCAATTCTTGCGCTGCATGCCATCCCAGGGAAAGTCTCAGCAGGCGATGCGCTGAATGCAGGCAAGTCCAAGGCCATGGGAGGAGCGCTCGAATTTGGAATTGAAAAAGGCCTTTTTAAGGTCAATGGCGCAACGATTCTCAAAACAGATATCGAATGCGATAATGGAGTCATTCATGTCATCGATACTGTGATCCTTCCAAAAAAGGGCGACGGTTGGAAAAAGCCGAAAACAAAGACAGCCATGAACCCAATCGAAAGAATCGAGAAAGCCATCGATCGGGGAGTTCCAGTTTTTAATAGTGGAGATCACGCAAAGTGCGCAGCGATTTATCGCGAAGCCCTCTCTGCCCTTTGTAAGGACAAAAAAATGGATTCAAAGATCACCAAGGCAATTTCTGAAATTTTGGAGCGCGCTGACAAGACCGACAGCGTGACCACGCGTGCTTGGCTCCTTCGGTCTGGGCTAGACAACGCTTACTCCGAGATCACTCGGAGGTAATTGTTGACCAATCGTTGATGCGCGAACGCGATCGGTTGATACTGATCGCGTTTAACTTTTTGAGAAGTCTAGGCCTGGATCACCGTCCGGAGCACCGATCAAAGCGAAATGCATGGATCCTTTTTCCTTCATTTCTACAACCGACACCATCTGACTGTCATCACCTGTCAGGACTAACAAACCTTTATCATCAAGGCCGTAGGTCCCTTTGAGTTCTGAGGCTTCACCTTCCTTCGGAGCAAAAACCCAGCTATAGTCACCCGTTTCCTTCATGGTGAAGGTCACCTTGCCAGAGCTCGTATCACTTATCCAAGTTCCAACAAGCTGATCCGCTGGAACGGGATCAGGTCTTGGAATGGGCTCTACATCGGCATCGCCACCGTCTGCAATTGAGTCGGACGTCAGATCTCTGAGCTGTATAGAAATCGTGTCGGCTGGCTGTTTTTTGGCAGCCTGAGCAAATTCGGTGTTTGCTTCTTCCATGTGTCCTCCCACCAAGTAGTGGTAGCCTAGTAGGAAGTGCCCATCTGCTGAATCGGTCTTTTCCGTATAGTCCTCAAGCTTTTTGAGCTGCTCGTTATATGCCTCAGAGCCATTGTAAAAGGTGATCATTGAATCCCATCCCCAACCGGGCCCGGATGCCAAGACGGGGTTTAGTGTGCCTGCTGCTTCGCCATATTTACCCAAGGCAAAAAAGACGAGTGCTCGGTATTCATGTAAGGTTACATCCTCAGGAGTGTATCCCAAAGCCTCGTCACACTTGGCTAGCGCAGTCACGTAATCACCTGCTTTGAACGCCGCACGGGATGCATCTAAGGCGAGAGTCGACTTCTCGTCAGTAGTTGCAGCTACGGCTTCATCACCTGGAGGGTTGGCAGCTGCTGCAACTGATATTGGCTCGGAGTAATTGATGTAGGTATTTTGAACCGGAGGGGCGGCATATGGGTTTTGATAGGATTTATACCCCATATCATAGACCATGTTCCCGAGGCTCCAAACGGCGATACCCCACATAAATCCAGATGCAAAATCGTTGTCATCGTAATACCAATGACGGCGGTAGTAATGACTATTCCATCCGTAGCTCCAGTGACCATGGTGCCAGCCATGGTAATTACCACATCCCCACCAAGGTCTAGCTCCCCAGTATCCGGGGCGGCAGGCAAAGTTATTGTTCCGGCGGAAGCGATTATCCACGTTGATATTGACGTTATTTCCGATGTTCACTCGATTACCCCAAACGCTGTTATTACCACCCCAGCGATTCGAATCCCAATTGCGACGGCCTGCAGGTAATGTTGAAGGACGATTCAAGCCAACATTTCGACGGCCTACATTCACTTTATCGATGTGAACTCGATTACGGTCTCCAACATTGATATTGCGCCGCTTATTTATGTCTCGGTCGACAAGGCTCGCTTTCCGATCTCCAAGGTTCGGACGGTCTTTCCCTCCAAGGTTCGGTCGGTCCTTACCACCAAGATTAGGGCGGTCTTTATCTCCTAGATTAGGTCTATTCGGAAGCTTCCCTTTGTCCGGCCTACTCGGGTAAGTCACCATTCCAGGTAGAGTCGCAGGTTTATTTGTCCCGGGACGGCTAACCGAAGGGCGAGTATCTGGACGACTGATGTTTGGCCGACTATCGGGTTTCTTAATATCAGGACGACTGACCGACGGCCTAGTCGTTGGTTTTTTGACAGTCGGTCTTTGAGGTTTCACCTGCGGCCGCTGGACTGGCCGAGCCTGGGGACGCTGGACAGGTCGGGCCGTCGGCTTTGGCCGTGAAGTCGGTTTCGGCCGACTGATTCGGCTGTTTGTCATTGGGCTGCGTTTGACGTTTTTCGTTCTATGTGAAGAAGCTGCTTTCGAGCGCCCTCCTCCTCCGCCTCTGTTCCCGCCAAAGCTACGAGCATCCAGCTCTGGCATGGTCAGAAGGAAACCGATAACGATCGTCGTAAGTGTATAAAATAATCTCATAATTTTGAATAATCGGGTTGAGTTAGTTAGCTGAAGACTTTGGAGCGGGAGCGGGTGGGTTCAACCTGAGAGAGGCATCTGGGAGTCTCTCTGAATCGACGATTCGGTTCGAAAGCTTCCATACGAGGGCTCCTTCGTCGCGTGCGATTTCCATAATCGATGCGGTCGTCTCACCCTGTGCGGTCGTTCCTTCAGAACGAACCAGCCACCCGTCTTCAGTAGCGGTCCAAGTGCCTTGGCTCGCTCCACCATCAACATCGAAAAACCATGAAACAATCGAATTACGGGCAGCATTCCATGCAATTCGGATTTTACCTTGTTGGGGCGGAGTATCGGCTGAAGAAACGAGCAGATCACCCGTGAGAAATTTTCCAGTTTCATCCCAGCCCAGTGCCAGATCGAGTCGGACTCCGTTGGCATTTATAGCAGTCCATTCTCCATTCAGAGCCTTGGCAAGGTCCGTAAGTTGGCCAGCTGCCTCGGTCGCATCTGAGAGCCTACGAGTGCTTGCAATCTGCCAAGAATCACCCTTCTTCAGAAGGACCGCCGTATAGGCAGAGGAGCGCGGAGGCTCATTTTCTCCCTCTGGAGTTAAATGGACAATTCCATCTTCAATCGCAATATTTTCAGCAACCAATCGCACCGATTCAACCTCAAGCGCCATTTCAAGGGTTTCATCTGAGGAGAATACATCATCGTAGTGATCTTTGATCGCCTTTCGTCCGCTGATTCGTTCTTCACCAAGAAGATCCGACAGTTCTCCCTCGTCCGTAAACAGTTCACTAATCGCCTCAGAATTCTGAGCATTGTAGGCTGTTACAAATGCCATAGCCGCCTTTTCAAGAGCAGAGATTTCGGGCGAAGGTTTTTGTCCAAAGACGACAAAGGGGACGGCAAAGACTGCAAGAGCAGCGAGGTACAATTTCATAATCTATAAAAACGATGGATCGCAAAACTAGACGAAAGCCAGCGATTCAGCAAGTTCATTTCGAACCACTGATTCAGTAAGCCTTGTTCTGAAAGCGGCGACTCTAAGCCAACAAGCAATGATGCATTTCAAGAGTGTCTCAAAGCTACTCCACCTCAATGCTGTTGATGAGGTTTTTCACAGGTCTCTTAATCACCGTCTTCTTTTCGATCGTGCGGCCATTTTGAGTCACCGTTCGGCGAGTCACGCAGCTTGGCAAAACCATACCGATTACAACGGCGATGACGAACAATCGAAGAGAGAAGAGATTCGTAGAAACCATTTCGAAATAAGGTGATTGAGAGAAGGAGAGGAGATCAGTTCTTCTGCTTGGCATCGTAGTCTTCAAGCCACTTGATACGTGCAGCGAGATTGTCTTTTGAAGCAGCAACTGATTCTCTCTCAGAGATAACCTGATCAAACAATTGAAGAGTCATTGAGAAATCGCGCCCAATGTCACTCTTTGCGTCTTTAAGTAACATTTTCAGGTCAGCCGCTTGGTTTCTGTTCGCCGAAGAACGGGGCGAACTCGCGTCGGTTGTTAGGCTGAGAAGTTGTTGTTTCCGAGAAGAAATCAGCCCTTCGATACGCTTCAACTCAGACTCTCGAAGTTGGCGTTGAGCGTCAGTAAGCTTCTTCTCATTGAGAGCTGTTGAGACTCCGTTTCGGCGGTTCTCTAAATCTTCAATAGCTCCCTTCAGAGCTTCCTGAAGTTCTCTTCTCTGCTTTGTCGATGAAATCTGGTCGCGTCTGTTTTGGCGCCATTCATCGGTAACCCTTGAATTTTCATAGGAATAGCCATCGACATAGTAGGAACCGGACTTTTCGTATTTTTCCACGTCCTCACCGGGAGGAATCGACTTAGCAAGTGTCATAATTTCGTCTGCACGTTTGTTGATTGCTTTGTCGAGAGCAGCGAGTTCTTCGGTCCGAGTATTGGATCCGGTGTCTCCTTCCGTTCTCAATCGCTCGAGGACATCCCTGCGCTTGCGGTCGTAGGTCTGAATCATTCCTTTCAGCCCGCCAATTGTTTCTGACTTCAATTGAGAAATTTGCATCTTCGACTGCTGCGAATCCTTTGTATTACTGAGAATCTCAACCACTTTACCAATTTTTTGATCCACCCCTTGAACGGAGGCTTTCAATCGAGAAGTAACCTCTTCAAGTCGCTGCTCCCGCATCTCAACATGCTGTTTGAGAACGACAACAGATTCACGGCGAGCATCGATATCGATTTCTTCGGCGGAAAACGCCATGGTTTGGCTGAGGATGATAAGGAGAGAAAGCTTCTTCATTTAAGTGATAAGGTATGGATGTATTGGTTGAAAAATCAAGCGATGAAACGAGCAATTACCAAGTGAACGTTGCACCAAGGATCGGTCCACTGTTTGCCACATCGTAGGTAAATCCATTTTTATCGTAGTCCACAGCCGCATGCCGCCAGCCAGCAAAGAGATTGATAGAGTCCTTCAATTCATAGCCAAACATTCCCACAAGCTGCCAAGCTAGGTCTGAATTGACACCAAATCCTCCGATATCTGCCCGACCGCTAAAGATCACACGCTCGCTGACCCTTTGCACAACGCGAACGCCGACCATCGGATCGATCCAATCATCTCCACCAGAAACACGTGGAGGAGCTCCAACGCCACGGAAGGAAAGTTGATTGGAAATATCGTAGTAGACGGCTCCAGCTAAAAGATCGACTTTCGTTGATTCGTTTTCAACCACCCGATATCCGATCATCGGCTGAACGCGAGTCGTTCTAGCTACGAGTTCGGCGGTAAATGGGCCACCACCGGCGGTTGTGAATGGTTGGCTCTCAATCGAATTTTTCAGATAAAGGCCTTCTAGTTGGAACATCCACGGTCCCTTGCGAAGTTCCAGCATCCCCATCGCTGTCATATCCAAGCTGCTAAGGATATCGGAAAATGAAATGTCCACTGGAGCGACAAATCCACCAAATCCAGTATCACCATCCACGCCCGCGCCCCAAGCATAAAGGCCGAGAGTGATTTCAAGACCTCCCTCGGTTGTGGTCGTCATGACTGCTGAAGGACCAGCCGGCTGAATAGTTGTCCCTGCGACTGCTGGCAGAGCGAGTAGCAATGAGGCGGAGAAAGAAAGAATGGAAGTGGTTTTCATAAACGATTTTTGGTGAGGGTTGCAGAAAATTCAAAAGTGACAACACAAAGGTTTAGCTAGTGAAACGTAGATGTGAGCCAGTCAGGAGTTAAGTTTGGGAAGTCGGCTGCACTCAGTCGAACGATTTTTGGCTATCAAACAATTCTTGAACTCCATCGCCAACTGCCCGCCATCCCAAGCAGTTTCAGAATTTCCAGGGCCGTAGAGGGAACGGTGCATTTGCACCACCAGATCATTCAGCTTCGAAGAAACATTTGCAGTAGGAGTCATTCGTTGCCAATCAGCCCAATGTTTCTCCGCCTCTTTTAGATTGTTGCATTGGCATGCTCTGATCAACGCCCGAGCTTTCCGTTTCGATGGTGGATCAATTTGATCTCGGAAATATAGAAGACCACACTTCAGTTTTTTGTGGAACTTCCAAAGTGCAAACAGCAGAGCGGCAGGCAGAAGCAACCATAAAAACCGCAGCTTAGAGGGCGGATCTGGCAAAACGGGAGGGGCGGTCGCCGTGAATTCAACTGGGGGAAACTTTTTTGACTCAAGCGTTTCTGTTTTGGGATTCCACCAATTGAAGGAAAGCTCGGGAAGTGCATGCAAGCCAGCCTCCTGAACAAGGTATGTGATGGTCTCTGTCCGCTTGCCCGAAAACGTTCCACGTTGAATCGTGTCTGCAACTTTGGGAGAGTCTGTATAGACGCGTATACCAGTAGGGGCCTCATTTGAAGCTGGAGCCAAGGCGATCCCAGTCAGATTGGATGCTGTTTGAGTGATCGTTCGTTTGATCACATCGCCAGTTTTCATCTCATCTGGCAAGGGATCCCAAGTTTCGGTAATTACCAAAGAATCCGTTGTCACCAGAAAGCCAAGATTTTCGCTTTCCGGTGGACGTTTGATGAACAAGTCGGAAGACGGCGTCGCCAATTCGACATCAAACACCTCTCCGCTGTAGCCTTGCATATGGCTAAATCGTGCCGTGATTGGAGGAAGTTTCACAGTTCCATCCAACTGAGAGAACAAGGCAAATTCATGGCGCTGCGTGATGATTTCAGTTTCATCTTCTTTCAGCGAACCCAGCGTGGGGTTCCCAATTTTCATGATCACGGACCCTTTCACCTCGGGAAGATCAAAAGTAGGTGCACCCTTGAAAGAGCCAGGCGCACGTAATTCGACGTAAAATGGAAGTCTCTCGCCTGTCCAAGCTTCAGGGTTTGGCACCTCAATCACAACTGATGGCTTCGCCCCGATGAAGCAAGTGGAGAAAATTAAAACGATAAGAGTTCTCATTCCCCTTCTCCTTTCTCGTCACCAAATCGCTCTTGATAGGCAAATTTTGCTTTCAAGAAATCGGCAGGCTTCGTTTGAACCCTTCGTAGCCAGAGAGCCTGCATGGTCGAGTCGCTACTGGCTTGTTCACCAGATACTTCGGTATCTTGTCCTCCAGACTTTTTCTTATCAAAAACGATTTTGTCAGCACCAATTAATTGGTCACCAGCGTCTCCGCCCTCATTTTTCAGTGCTTCCGCTCGTGTCTTAGCGATCTCTCTATTTTCGGCTGCTTCCTGCCAATTGGCTCGACGCCCCAAGGCGCGATCAAAGCTAGCGACCGCCTCTTCATACTTTCCGAGGAAAATTAAACAATTCCCACGGTTAAAGTGAGCCTCAGCCGTATCAAGCCGAGCGAAGATTTTTTGAGCGTCCTTGAATTCGCCCGCCCGATAAAGGGAAACACCCTTCCACATGGTGTCTTCAAAAACTTCCGCAGCGTCTATGAAGCGCTCTTCTTCAAATGCACGCTGGCCCTGCTGATCAGCAGTAAACCATATTGCAGAGGCGAGGAAAGCTAAGATAAATAATTTCATGGCTTGGGGCTTGTTTGACTTTCGCGCTGAAAAGGAAGTAAAGCCAGAAGAGCAAGAACGGGCACCAAATAGTAACCTCCATCCTGCCATTGCTCGGAACCGTCTCCAGAGCGAGCGACCGGAGCACGCTTTGCTTCCTTCACAATATCCATGATATCCGAGTCATCGGTAGTCATTTTAACCAACTTGGCTCTCAAAGCTTTCACCAGAGGGGAAAGCGAATCAGTAGAGGCTTCAATCGGTGCGATCGCAAGCACTTGCACCGAAGGAGAACCTGCATTCTTGAGAGCCGTCTCGAGGCCCGGTGTTGGCTGACTTGTTAAATCCATGACGACGAGAATCGAACCCCCATTACCATCTAACAGGTGCCCAGCTTTCTCAATAGCCAAGTCCAAGCGATCTCCCGTTACAGGCATGATCTGTGGAGAAATTTCGCCCGCCATGGTCGCAACCGTTTCAGTATCTTTCGTCGGCGGAAGAACTAAGTGAGCACTCCCCGAATAGGCGACGAGACCGAGGGCTTGCCCTTTGCGCTCCTTTGCAAGATCTCTAATCTTCAGGTGAGCACGCTCCATACGAGAAGGCTCAGGGTCGGCAGTATCCATACTAATATCTGCCTTGAGTAAAATCACGAGCGGTGCGGTATCTTCTGCGAATGGGCTTGGTTCCGGTTTCCAAGACGGACCGGCGGCTGCCAAAACCGCTAGCAGCCACGCAATCAATATCGGATATTGCCGAGAGCGCTTCTTCGCCGGTTGATCCGTCAATGCATTGAGTAGCTTTGGATCCATTTGTTTGCGCCAGCCTCTCAGCGGATCGGAACGCATCTGCCAGATTCTCCAGACTACGAGAACCAATGGCATCAGCAAGAGCACCAGGGGGCGAAGAAAGTGAAACGACTCAATCATTTGCTGCTATTTTGATTGAGTTCAAGTTCACCAGTGACTGGATTGACACGGAGTGGGCGATCCGCAGATTCATCGGATTTATCGAGTCTTCTGAACGAAACCCGAGAGCCTACCGAAACAACAAGCGCTAATAAGAGCGGTAGGTGAAAAACATCACTGCGTGGCCGATGACTCAGCTTCTCGACTTTTCGTGTCTCAATACGATCGAGTTCGTCGTAAATACCTGCCAACTCTTCGCGATCAGCGGCGAAAAACGATTTTCCACCGGTTCTCTCTGCCACTTGGTCCAGAGTTTTGAGATCGAGCTTATCCTCACCTACTGTCGTTGGATCACCGATTGCTACCGTATGAATTTTAATTTCCTTATCCTCGGCAACTCTTGCAGCCTCGACTGGAGGCACTTGGCTTTTTGTATCGTTGCCGTCGGTCAGTGCAATGATCGTTTTTGCAGGAAGCTCACTCTGTTCAAACAGATTGATCCCCAAGCCAATGGCATCTCCAAGAGCGGTTCGTGGACCCGCCATCCCGACTTCTGTTTCTTCCAATAACTGTCGTGAAAGCTCAAGATCGGTAGAAAAAGGAGATTGTAAAAACGGAGCATCTCCAAAGACAACCAAACCAACGCGGTCTCCTTCCCGCTTCTCCAAAAAGTCTCCGAGGATCTCTTTGACCGCTTCAAGGCGATTGACCTTTTGGCCCTTCGAATTGGTGAAATCGTCCTGATCCATTGACCCTGAAAGATCGACCAACAGCAGCAAGTCACGCGTAGGAACTTCCTTTTCAATCGGGTCTTCTATCCATTGCGGCCTAGCAATTGCGATCAGAATCAAAACCCAAATCATCGAAGGAATGATCTTTGCTACTCGACTCCCACCTTTGTCATCAGCGAGTGGGGTCGTCGATATCGCCTGCTCGATACGTCTACCAAATGGAACTCTAACCGAAATATTTCTGGGAGATTTCGGTGGTAAGAATCGCCAAACCAAAAATGGTAGCGGAGCGATTACAAACACCCAGATGTATAGAAAACTTAGCACGGTCTTTGATGCGTTTTTATCCAGCTCTCTGCAAAGTCTATGAAGTTCTCTGTAACCTGTCCTTTAAAACCCGAATCATAGATTCCATCAGTGATGATAAACTGAGCCTGCTCGGGGACCGAACTTCCATACTTACCTTCCAGCCATTCGATCCATTCGGCTCCATGCAGCCGTGAAACTTGCTCCCTACTTGCGATTACAAGAGCAACTCTGCGAAGCAGCTCGCACACTTGGAAGTCTGAGGAGGCCTTCGCGAGTTCCTGTAGGGCTTCCCTTCGATACGCCTCTTTCCGCCATTTCATCAACATTCGATATCCCAAAAAACCGAGCATACAAACGCCGACAACCATCAGGACATACCATCCGGGTGCCAGCGGCCACCATGAGACAGATTCAGGTAGCACGATGTCATTTAGCTCACTTAGCTTGCCGAGACTCTTACTCATTCTGACCTAGGAGTTCGTGAATTTGATCAATCACAGGTGAATCGGTCGAAAGCGGGAAAAGCGGAATTCGGAGTCCCTTAAAAAGGTCTCTCCATCGTTCCAAAACTTCTTGGAAAGCCTTCTCAAAAGCATTTTCAAAACTCGCACCGGATGGGATTTGCCAATCCTTCCCACGGTCACTGGCTCGCATACCCGGAGAGGTCTTCATTCGAATACCTAACGGATCATACACAGCAACCACCATCACATCGTTGTGGACATTCATCCGAGTTACTAGATCACTGGTCCGCTCATCAGCCCCATCCAGATCACTGATCAGGATAATTAGATGGTCATGCTTCGCTAGTGAAAGAGTCTTCTCAAGCACTCCATTAAGAGAAATTTTCTCAGAAACAGAACGGCGCTCAGATAGCATCTGATTCATTCGAACGATCTCATGAAAAAGGCGTAAGGCTTGGGTCGGCCCACGGTTCGGCCGAATGTTTACGATTTCATCATCGTTAAATACCAAGCCCCCTACCCGATCGCCCACATCCAAAACCCGCCAAGCAGCCAGAGCTGCCAACTCAGCTGCCGCCACTGACTTCATGGCTCTTCGACTTCCGAAAAACATTGGGGAACGCTGATCCACAAGTAGCAGAATCGGTCTCTCTCTTTCTTCCGCAAAGACACGGACATGGGGAGACCGGAGCCGCGCCGTGGCACGCCAATCAATTGTCCGAATATCATCACCAGGATGATAATGCCTCAGTTCTTCAAAAGCCAAACCCCGTCCCCTCAAACGCGACGTGTGCCTCCCCGACAGCAAGGAACCGACCGGTTGACTCGGAAGAAAGGAAAATCCACGCGCATCAGCCTTCAATCGAAGAAGATCATCAAGGACGACTGAAGTTCGGGAAGTTGAAGACATAGCTCAATCTGGGAATCGTCTTACTGGGTCATAAAAAACAAAGCAGACATCACGGACGAATCAAACGGCAACCACCTTCTTGAGAAGCATCTCGATCACATCTGTTCTCGTTTTACCGGCAGCTTCGGCTTCGTAAGAAAGGTGAATCCGGTGCGCCAAACATGCTGGGGCAATGGCGGTAATATTCTCTGGAGAAACAAAATCTTGTCCGTTCAGCCATGCATGGGCGCGCGCCGCCGCATCAAGAGCGAGCGTTCCACGCGGACTCGCTCCAAGCCGAATCGACTTGGCTAGCTCGTCTCCAAAACTTTTCGGATTTCGCGTCGCAATCACCAGATCGACCATGAATTTTTCCGCAGCTTCCGAAACGTGAATCTCATTCACTTCCTTTCGTGCTTGGAAGATGAGCTCCTGGGAAATTGGCTCTGGAGCATTGTCAGCTTTCCCAGTTCTCTCTCCGCGCACGAGCCTTAGAATAGCGGCTTCATTTTCTTCAGGAGGATAGGGAACGTTCACATATAGCAAGAAGCGATCCATCTGAGCTTCAGGCAAAGGATAGGTTCCTTCTTGCTCTATGGGATTCTGCGTAGCCAAAACAAGAAAGAGATCGGGAAGCTGATGGGTTTTCCCCGCCACCGTGATCTGTCGTTCCTCCATCGCCTCCAAGAGAGCCGCTTGAACTTTAGCAGGGGCACGGTTGATCTCGTCGGCGAGAATGAGATTCCCAAAAATCGGTCCCTGTTGAAAATCAAAATCACCGGTTTGCTCACGGTAGATCTCAGAGCCGGTCACATCCGAAGGCAAAAGATCGGGTGTGAACTGGACCCGACTAAAATCACTTTTAACCAGTTTCGAGAGCGTCTTGATCGAGCGAGTCTTTGCGACGCCCGGCAGGCCTTCCATAAGCAAATGCCCATCCGCAAGAAGTGCGATTAAAATCCGCTCGACGACTGTCTGCTGCCCGATGACAGCCGCGTTCATCGAATCAGATATGGCGCCAATAGCTTCTCTCGCACTCATTCGGCTGATGGGTAAATGGTCTTCCAGTCGTTCTTCATACTGATGATATTCCAGCCTCGCTTAGGTCCTTCGTCAAGTCCACGAACGAGTTTTCCAATGTGAGAGTCTCGGTCGTAAGCATACTCACGCTCCGCATCGTCGTGATGAACAATCAACGCGAAACTTGCTCCCTTTCCTGCTTTTGCATATTCCAACATCTGAAAATCACCATCAGAGTTACCCGCCGAAAGAATCGGTCGACGTCCAATATGTTGATGGATACCCACAGGCTTTCCTTCCTTGTCATCGATAAAATTCAGCTTCGGTATTTTGACCAATACTGGCTTCCCATCGCGGACTTCGTACTTGGTTTTAATACTCGACCCAACGACTTGTTCTGGTGGCACACCATAGACTTCTTCCGCAAAGACTCTTAAGAAATCAATTCCACCACCCGAGACGATGAAGGTCTTGAATCCTTCAGCGCGTAAATAGGCAAGCAACTCAAGCATCGGTTGATAAATCATGTCTTTATAAAGCATCTTTGTCTTCGGATGCCGCGCGGTCGCCAACCACTTACCAGCCACTTCTTGAAACTCCTCGGTGGTGAGATCTGCGTGAGTCGCCATGGTCATTTCCAGCAAGGCCTCCTCCCCTCCTTCCAAAGCTTTTTCTAGATCGCCTTTTAGAACAGACGCAAAAGGTTCTTTTGTCTTCCATTCCGGATTCTTCGGTGCGAGTTCCTTGATACGATCAAAGATGAAAATAGCTTGAAAATACATGGGCTGCTCCGACCAGAGGCAACCGTCATTATCAAAAGTTGCGATACGCTCAGCTGGATCAACATAATCTGGAGACCCAGGAGTTGTGACCTTTTCAACAAACTCGACGATTGCCTTCTTGTTCGTCGTATTTTGCCACGAAGGCAATGGATCGGCATTCAACGGACTGAGCAGGATGAGTAATGGAATGGTTTGAAATATTTTCATGATAATTTTTTCAGCATTAAGCTTGAAGCCACCTTTAATACAAAGCAAACGGATTGTTTAGACTGTTTCCCAATCCGTGTTTACTTACCTTTTCAGAAGCTAACGAAATCGATACTAAGCTTCTCGATATAGCTGTAGAACGGATTCCACTTCTGGCGAAGCATTTCTCCTGAACCAAGTAGAAGAGTCCCACGCTCGCCACGCAGTGATAGATTTCCTAGAGTTGCCGTTTCTCCGTCATTTCCGCTGCCATAGAGCGGATCGTCCTCTGGAAACGGCAAAGCGACGTGGGACAAAGAGAAAATTCCCTTTGGCCATCTCATCTTGGTATCTGTCTGCGAAACGGTAGAACTCCCAGATTCGCGGCGCTTTACTACCACTTCCAAATTCGGAGATTCCCCATCAAATTGATTTACCAACACACTCAGGTTGAAATCACGGCTTGAATCTCTCAATAGTTCGCCAAAATATTCCGCCGGATCATTTTTCAATAACTGCTCAACTTCTTGCACTCGATTGATGTCAAATAGCACCAATTCGCTCCCATTATTCGGGAGCCGGTCAAACAATCGGGAAACGAGCGCAGGGGCAGAAACCGTCGCATCAACTGCGGACTGAAAGGCAAGCACTCGCGGAAATTTCTCCATTCCGCCGCTCTCAAACAACTTCCCAAGTTTTTTATCAATCTGGGACGTAATACGATGTGCTTGATCTCCTGCGTTGACGGCAAATGAGTTATACTTAAAGGGATCGTATTCCACAGAGATCGAGTTCCAAGCAAGCTTCTCAAGTCCAAACCAATGACCAAGACGAGCCTGCCAGACAGCAAGCGCAGCGGCCTTTGACACGGCAATCTCAGGCGAAAGTAAAATCAGGCCGCCGGGAACCGGGAGGTTCGAATCATCTAGTGACTCAATGGAGTACATCAGCGCGAGCGCACCTCCGTTTGAATAACCCACGATGTAGATTGGTTTCTCACCGACTTGCTCTTTGAGATGTTTCGCTGCCAACTCGACAGCCGCCACCATATCTTTCCATGTCACCTCCACAAGCCCGCTTGGTGCCGTTCCGTGGCCGGGTATTCTCAAGCCAATGACATGAGCGCCTTTCTCATGGAAAGTTTCACCCAAATGCCTGAGACTATAAGGCGAATCTGACATCCCATGCAGGAGAAGGACACCAGCCTTCGCCTCGTCTTGAACAAGCTCAAAAGTCCGGTTCCAATTGGTCTCCCAACTTTCTGGATCCATGGCGCTCCCTTCTCGAAAACGATCGTAGGTCTTGTCATCACCTGCAGGAGTCTTTTCATAAACTTCTGTCCGCAACTGGGTGAACAAACGCTCCTCCAACTCAAGATAACCGTCAAAATTTTCTACCTTTGATCGCGAAGTGAATTCCTCATCCAAATCAACTTCATGCCAAATGGATAATTCTGCTCGATCATTCAGAACGTAAATCGCAAGGGCAACAAAAGATGCAAAAGTCGCAACAAAGCCGTAACCCAGAGCCCTCCTCACGATCGTAAATACATGTTTGGAAACCGTCTTCATGTTGATTTATTCGATAGATTTAAACGTGTTGGCCCGCAGACACCTCCCGTAAGCTCTCCGGATTATTACGCTCATGTGTCACAGCTAGCCCAGAGCGGATTCCAAATTCGCTAAGATACTGATAAAATGCCCAACCAAAAACTAGCGCACCACTGACTCAACTTTCGAGACATAGGCCTCAACTTCGGCAAATGAAATCGCACCATTTTTGTCAGTGTCTGCTTCATCAAATGGAACAGCCATAGCTTCAATAAACTTGGGGTTTGCCTGCGCGTCTGCGAGCGACATCCGACCACCGGTAGACTTGGTGAGTTCCTGGAAATTGGCTTTGTTGCCACCACCAGCAGCAGATTCTTCAGCATCTACGAAACCATCTCCGTTCGTATCATATAGTACAAACACTTCAGAAATCATCAGATTAGTCGCTTCTTCGCGAGTGACGGAACCATCACCGTTTGCATCGGCAGCCTTGAAACGAGTCTCAAGTGGCGACTGCTGAGCCGCACAACCAATAAAAAAAAGAGGAAGAAGAAGTGACGAAGTTAATGAAGTTCTCATGATTCAAAATGTCATAGGCAAAATGAATTCAGATGTCGAATATCTTCCGTCCTAGGCCTATGCCCAGAGGAACAACCTTCCATTCGGACCCCTATCTCGGACCAATTCCCGCATGCAGTCTGAGGATTCGTAAAACCTCTGCTACCGTTTCATCTTTGAGAACCATACCGCGGTGATCTGCATCTTTGACGACCACTTCGGAAACAGCCTCTGGCACATGGGCGCTGGTGTATTTCACAACTCCATCTGAACCCTCTTCCTTAGGATCATCTGGATCTCTCTGCCCCATGATCGAATGGATCTTCACCCCAGGCCTGATCGGGCAATCCATTATAGCTCCAAGAAATGGATTATCCGGTCGTAAGCTCGTAACACTATTGAGAGGCCGTTGACTTGCCTTCTGTGCTAAATCCGTCAATCCATTGATCACTTGGATATTTCCAAAAACAGAATCAACTAGATCAAAAGGAAACCGAATCAAGCTGGCGCTGAATTGTCCGATTCGATTGGACGCAAAAGCACTGCCTCGAAGAGGAGCCGCAAGTAAAATCGCGCGATCAATATCCGGATTCGCCTTAAAATTCCCAAGACGATTGAGTTGCGCTTTTTCTTCAGCATCCAAATCGAGAGTCTCCATATTTTTAGAGAAGATTGCTCGGAAGATACGATCTCCGCTGGTTCGAACCTGAACGTTGGATATGATGCCTCCCATGCTGTGACCAAGAATCACCATATCGCGCATTTTCGGGTTGCTCCGATTTGGGTCATTCCGCTTTTGGTAGTCAGACAACGCATCTCTAAGATCCGCAGCGCTTTTCGCGATTGGGACTCCAGTCGGATAATTAAACAAAACAATCTGGTATTTTTCTCGAACCACTGGATCCACCATCAGAAGATTAATAAAGGGCACCCATGCTTCCGCCCTCGATGCCAACCCATGAACTAGGACCAGAGGTATTCGGTCCTCTTCGAAAGGCCGGACAGAGTACATTCCCATTGATGATTTATTCTCACCGGGTCGCAGCAGGCCTTCCAAGCGCCCCATACGATGAATTTCTCCATAGTAGACAAACGACACCGATGCTGAGAAGTCAGCCGCAAGTGAGACGCCCCTAGAGTCGGTCGATTTTTCCATCAAATCTTGGACAACCAGCTCTGCTCGACTCCCGCTAAAATCGATCCGTGCATTCAATGGGAACGTCCAACCTGCTTTTGGTATGAGCGGGTAGAGTTCTTCACGTTCTGGCGTCGCCGAGATCTGCCCGACCATCGCCGCCCCGATACCCTCCTGCTTGACTCGTTTCCAATCGATCCCATCCGTCTTCAGCCAACTGGCTGGTACCAATATATCAAAACCACGCGGATCAACTTTCTCCTCCCCTTGGCGATTCAACGCAAGCGTCCAAGTCTTCAGATTACCATTTACCCTAACCGTATCTGCCGATCCTTTGCCTTTTTCCCGAATCAGGCGGGCAACCCTCGCACACGCGTATTCGTGAAGGGTCCTCTCAGGCGTTTCGATCGAAAAGTCTGTCGTCTTTGTGGCGCTCTCACGAGTTAGCCAAGCCGTATCAAGGTAGCGACCCAGAGCATTCAAAGGCTGCGATTTCGTTAGAACATCAGCGGTATCTGAGCTCATTTCTGCGAGCGCTAGTCGTCGCTGAGGCGTTGGCTCAGCTTCATAACGCTTTGCAAGCTCAACAACTGCAGCATGCGAATCTCGGTTGTAAACCGAAAGCAATGCTTCTCTTCTTAGCGTCCGGCGTGTCTCCCGTTCAAGAGCCCCCGAACTGATCAGCGCCCGTGAGGTATCTGTTTCAACCACCGGATGATCTAAAATTTCAACCTGCGGCCCCGTACAGGCGATCAACGCCAAACAAAGGGCGCCACTAACGGGGAGTGGGAGTTTTATCAAAGCCATGAAAATTTCTTAGAGTAGGAACGAGTTCAAGGGAAATTCAATTTCACTGTTTCTCAAGACCCGTCTCAGGAATATCTGGGAGTTTTTCTCTACCCATCGAACGCTTGGTCGAATACCATTCGCAGTCCTTCTCACCGATCAACCTCCAGTGATTGGTTGCTTTTCCCCGAAGGCCTTCTGGCTGAATAAGCACACGCTTTACTTCGATTTTCCCGTCTTTGATTTCCCATTCTGCCTCTTCAAGCCCCCCGTCGCTATAGACTCCGAAAGAACGAATCAGCTTCTTACTTGGGTCCCAAAATACGGTCTGACGCAGCCTCTTCTCAGGCGAGGCACCCATCTGGATCGTGAAATTTCTCTCGAAGAATTTTCCTCCTTCGATCCATTTCCCAGTGACTCGAACGGTCGTTCCCTCCGACTCATGAAGCCATGTCCCTTCCATCCATTTTAGATCCAGAAGCTTCGGCGAAGGTTCCGCTCTTAAAGCAACCATCGTCAGTATTAACAATAATATGTGGTATTTCATGGCAATAGCTTTGCTGAATTTTCTTCATCCGAGAACTGAAAAACCGATTAAAAATGACATCTAAAAACTCTGAGGTGTTCTTGACAATTTTTAGGTATCGCTAGACTTAATGGAATGAAACCCATGATCGCCGCAATGTCGTTACTCGGAACCTGTGCGATCGCAACAGGACAACAAAAAGCTCAGGTCGCCTACGAGGTTCCTCCTGTTATTGAAGTTGCTGGCAAACTTCCTCAGGAAATTCTAATCGGGCCGCATCATCGCGTGCGACCAACCGCGGTTAGCGACGGATACCTCAATCACTACGTCATCGATTCTGATTTTGGAGTATTTGAATGCGTCGGACGCCGTGAACTTGAACTCAGAGTAATTGAGATTGGGGCGATCGCAAAACTTGTTGCTGTCAGTAAAAGCGATCTTTTTGCAGAAGGCCTAAAACGCTCAATCACTAAACCAATCGACGCAGTTAAAAACATCGCCGACGACCCAGTCGAAAGCGTGAAAGCCGTCCCAAAAACTGTCGGGCACTTTTTCAAAAAGGTCGGATCGTCGGTAGGAAATACCGCGAAACGCGTGGGAGACAAAATCGAAGATTCAAGAAGGAATGATATCGATGCCGGAGAAGCTATCACGGAGACTGGCAAAGGAATAGGCCGAGGTGCAAAGAATGTTGCTGGTTTTGAAAAGGCTAAACTAGATACCGCTAGGCAACTTGGAGTCGACCCGTATTCAGACAACCCTAGGCTCCAAGAAGAAATGGAGAAAGTCACATGGGCATTCTTTGCGGGTGGAATGCCACTGCGAATTGTCGGGATTGCAACAGGAACTGGGATAGCAATCACCGCGACAAACAGCGTTGGCATCCCCGAAGACATTTACGATGTAACACCCTCTGAAATCGCACTTCGCGATCGGAAATCTCTAGAGGCGATGGGTGCAGGAGAGGAATTGATTGATACTCTAATCAATGGACAATCGCTCAGCGTTTCCAAGCGCCATGAGATCATCACACACCTTTCAAAACTCCCTGGCGAAGGTCGCATCAGCATCCTCCAAATCGCAGCAGGACTGGAACTACATAGACAGGCAGCTTTCTTGGAAAGAGCTTTGGCCGCAATCGTCGAGCGCCACCAAACTGCCCCTTACGTCAATGTGAAAAGCTTTGGACGCTTACCTGCCGGCATCACCACGGACGGCATCATTGAAGTCGCCGCACCAGTCGACTACGTATCTTGGACCGAACAAGTCTCTGTCTTTGCCAGTCGCGACGATTTAGAAGGTAAACGCCGCCTTTTACTGGAAGGAGGAATCAGTCCTCTTGCGAAAAATCGCTTCGCAACTGCAGGCTGGGAAGTTTTGGTCCGCTAATTCTACCCCAAAGACCGAATCAGCACTACAAAGATTTTTACACAAACAATTTTTTGACATTGTCCATATTAGCATCGTAAATCCTTTCGATGCCAGACAGCACAGAATTGTTAAGGAAACACGGGATGCCAGTGACGGCACAGCGTGTCGCTGTCTTGCAAGCCGTTTCCGATCGGCCTCACGCGACATCTGAGGAAATTGCTGGCGACGTCCGCGCCTCGATCGGGACGATTTCTCGTCAGGCCGTTTACAACGTCCTCACAGCATTTTCCGAAAAGGGACTCATCAGGCGAATCCAACCTTCCGGATTTCCTGCAATGTATGAAAAACGCGTGGGCGACAACCATCACCATCTGATTTGTCGTAGCTGCTCAAAAACTGTCGATGTCGATTGTGCAATCGGAGACACCCCTTGTCTGACGGCTGTAAGCGATCACGGATTCAAGATCGATGAGGCTGAAGTCATCTACTGGGGCCTCTGCCCAAAATGCCACTAGAGTAGGACCTAGAATTTCACCAACACACCATACCAACCCAAAACACAACGATATGTCAGAAAGTAAATGCCCGTTCGGCCACAGCGCCGCAGCCGCCTCCGCAGGAACCACCAACGAAGACTGGTGGCCAAATCGACTCAAAGTCGAACTCCTTACCCAACACTCAGATAAATCCGACCCAATGGGTCCGAGTTTTAACTATGCAAAAGAATTTAAGTCTCTCGATTACGAAGGCTTGAAAAAAGACCTCGCCGAACTCATGACCGATTCACAAGATTGGTGGCCGGCTGATTTCGGTCACTACGGCCCACTTTTCGTTCGTATGGCATGGCATAGTGCTGGCACCTACAGAACAGCAGACGGTCGCGGAGGTGGTGGTCGCGGACAGCAACGTTTCGCCCCTCTCAACAGCTGGCCAGACAATGGAAACCTAGACAAAGCCCGTCGCCTGCTCTGGCCGATCAAACAGAAGTATGGCAGAAAAATTTCGTGGGCTGATCTCATGATTCTTGCCGGAAACATCGCCCTCGAAACGATGGGCTTCAAAACCTTCGGCTTCGGCGGCGGACGTCCCGACACTTGGGAACCCGACCAAGACGTCTACTGGGGCAGGGAGACCGAATGGCTCGCCACGGATGAACGCTACGGTCGTTCCGCCACAACTGCAAAATCCTCGACTGCCGAACAGTCCGATAGAGCTCCTCTGGAAGGCACCGCACCCTCTTCACCGGATGTTGATCTCGAAAACCGTGATTTGGAACCCACCTTGGGTGCCACCCACATGGGCTTGATCTACGTAAATCCCGAAGGCCCAGAAGGTCAGCCGATTCCCGAAAAGGCCGCGCACGATATCCGTGAAACCTTCGGACGCATGGCAATGAACGACGAGGAAACTGTGGCTCTGATTGCTGGCGGTCACACCTTCGGGAAAACCCACGGTGCAGGCCCTGCTGAAAGCGTTTCGTCGGATCCCGAGGCCTCACGCATAGAAGAACAGGGCTTTGGATGGGCGAATAGCTACGGCAGTGGCAAGGCTGGAGACACCATCACCAGCGGCTTGGAAGTCACATGGACCCAGACCCCCGCCCAATGGAGCAACTATTATTTCGAAAACCTCTTCAAATACGACTGGGAACTCACCAAGAGCCCAGCGGGCGCCCATCAGTGGGTCGCAAAGGACGCAGAAGATGTCATTCCCGATGCCCATGACCCATCCAAGAAACAAAAGCCGACCATGCTCACGACTGACATCGCATTGCGTGTCGATCCGGAATACGAGCGAATTTCTCGGCGCTTTCTTGAGAATCCGGATGAATTCGCGGATGCCTTTGCTCGCGCCTGGTTCAAGTTGACCCACCGTGACATGGGACCGAAGTCGCGCTACATCGGACCTGAAGTCCCTAAAGAGGATCTGATCTGGCAAGATCCGGTTCCGGCCTTGGATCATCCTCTGGTCGATGAAAGCGACATCGCCACCCTGAAGTGCAAAATTCTCGATTCCGGCCTCTCGGTCTCGCAACTCGCCTCGACCGCATGGGCCTCCGCCTCGACTTTCCGTGGTTCCGACAAACGTGGTGGAGCCAACGGCGCTCGCGTCCGCCTTGCGCCTCAGAAAGACTGGGAGGCCAACAATCCTTCCCAGCTTTCCCACGTGCTGGAAGTTCTCGAAGCAATCCAAAGCGACTTCAATTCCGCTCAATCCGGTGGAAAGAAAATTTCGCTCGCCGATCTCATCGTTCTCGCCGGTTGCGCGGCAGTGGAAAAATCGGCGAAAGATGCGGGCCATGACATTGCGGTTCCATTCGCACCTGGCCGCACCGACGCCACCGAGGAGCAAACTGACGTGGAAGCCTTCGCGGAGCTCGAACCCTTCGCCGATGGGTTCCGCAACTACCTCAAAGGAAAATCCGAGATTCCAGCCGAAGCTCTACTCATCGACAAAGCCCAGTTGCTCACCCTGACTCCGACCGAACTCACAGCTCTAGTCGGCGGCATGCGGGTCCTTGATACCAACTATGACGGGTCCAAGCACGGCGTACTCACCAATCGCCCAGGCACATTGACAAATGATTTCTTCGTCAATTTGTTGGACATGGCAACAGAGTGGAAGCAAGTCTCCCCGTGTGGGAACGCTTTTGCAGGCCTCGACCGCAAAACTGGCGAACCGAAATGGAGCGCGACGAGAAATGACTTAGTCTTTGGGTCAAACTCCATCCTCCGCGCTCAAGCCGAAGTTTATGCGTGCTCAGACAGTGAAGAGAAATTTATTCATGACTTCGTCGCTGCATGGAACAAGGTCATGAATCTAGATCGTTTTGATCTTGGATGATGTAAAGCTCATCAAACTCAGACTGATCAAACACAAAACACCGCAGAGAAATCTGCGGTGTTTTTGCTTCCATATTTGGTTCCCTTCAAACACCATTCTAGCGTTTTTGAAATCCTTTCGTTTCATCATCGTCCTACTCGGATGCCTGCACCTCTGTGGCGGCCAATACGGCGTCATGCAAATGTTGGCATGGGGAAAAATGATCGTCGAATATTCATCCGAGAGAGGTTTCGTTGATGGGCTTTCCGACACTTTCGACGGAGAACATCCATGCGAACTCTGCCACTCGATTCAGGAATCAAAAAAACGAGAATCACAAAAACCCGCAAGCCATCTACTCAAAAAACTTGAGCTAAAAGAACTTTTCCCATGTGAAAAAGGTTTCCGGTCACAACCACGTTCGCAGGAACTTTCCTCCCAGAAATTCATCTACTGTTCTGAAGCCAATTTTCACGGTAGGCCGTCTCCAGAGACTCCGCCACCACGAGTTGCTTGACTCGAATGAATCACTCATTCGGAAGTTTCCGAATCAGTCGCTTTCGATAATTTCGAGCGACCTATCTAAAATTTCTCCAACGGAGATCACGGCTTGGCGCACCCTCGTGCCATTAAAACAAACTTTACCTTATTCTATTAAATGAAATTTACACACACAATCCTAGCCACCGCCGTATGCGGTTCGGCAGTCGCACAAGACTCACTCAAACCCCTCACCCGCCCAGATGGCCATGCGCCAATATCCATTATGGCAGATCACACACACGGCGCGGGAGAATTCATGTTCTCCTATCGTTACATGTTCATGGAAATGGACGGCATGTATAAAGGAAATGACTCAATTTCTTCAGCGAGTGTCTTCGCCAACAACTACGTGGTCACTCCGACCAATATGAGCATGGAAATGCAGATGCTTGGAATGATGTATGCACCGACTGATCACATCACCCTCACCGCCATGCTACCTTACCTTTCAAGTGATATGGATCATGTGATTAACCCAGGTGCCGCCCCATTGCTTGCGGCGAATGGTGGAAGCTCTACCTTCTCAACCTCATCCAGCGGCTTTGGCGACTTGAGACTCGGAGCACTGATAAGAATCATCCACGACTCACCTCACCATTTCCACGTGGGTTTAGGCGCCAGTTTACCTACAGGTTCCATCGGAGAAAGCGATTTCATCCCCGGACCAGGAGGCCTTCTTAGTCGCCAATTACCCGCAGCGATGCAACCAGGATCCGGCACCTTCGACCTTCTCCCCTCCATCACCTACTCGTATTTTGCAGAGTCGTGGTCAGCAGGTGTTCAGGGTAGCGCCATACTCCGAACAGGCAGAAACCATCACGGTTATCGTCTTGGTAATCGATTCGACCTCACATCATGGTTCGGCTACCGCTTAAGTGAATGGTGCTCAATTTCCACAGGCCTAACCTACGTTGCGGAAGGCGAACTCGATGGCACTCAGAGTGACGTCCTACAACAGGTTCCATTCGGCACCATGCCTCGCACAGTACCAACTGCCTTCGGCGAAAATTACGGAGGTCAACGACTCGAAGCTCTAGCTGGGGTCAACTTTGTCATCCCCAGCGGCCTCCTCCGCAACCATCGTCTGGCCGCTGATGTACGGATACCATTGTGGCAAGAGCGCAATGGCATCAGCCTCAGCACGGACTACACAGTGTCGCTTGGCTGGCAATACGCGTTCTAAGCGCCATAAGAACCAACTCAATCGGTCGGAGCGTTCTGCTTCGGCCGTTTTTTGTAAACGGACCCTTGCCACAGTTCGAACTCCAAGGCAAAAATCCCTTCGAGAGACAAGTCTGTCCAAAATTCGACAACCCAAAAATCTAGATATGAAATTCGGAATCATCGGCGCCGGCATGATCGGCCACTTCCACGCCAAAGCAATCACCGCCATGACAGGTGGCGAACTCCAATCCGTCTTCGACCTCCGTGCCGAAGCTGCTGAAAAACTTGCCAGTGAATACGGCGGTAAGGCTTTCTCAAATATCGACGAATTTCTCGCAGACCCAGAGCTAGAGATCGTTACGATTGGAACACCCTCGGGTGCTCACCTTGAACCAGCTCTGGCAGCCCTCAAGGCAGGCAAACACGTAATCTGCGAAAAGCCTTTGGAGATCACCACCGAACGGATCGATGAACTCATGGCTGCAGCGAAAGAAAATGACAAAACCCTCTCCGCAGTGCTCAACCGTCGATTCCACCCCGGTATGGACGCATTCAAGAAAGCCGCCGACGAGGGGCGATTTGGCACAATGACCTCCGCATCGGCCTATGTGAAATGGTATCGCGATCAGGCTTATTATGACTCCGCAGGTTGGCGCGGGACCTGGGCACTCGACGGTGGCGGGGCGCTGATGAATCAGTCCATCCACACAGTTGACGCTCTCATCTATCTTGCCGGCCCAATCAAATCTGTTCAGGCAAATTCCGCCTGCCTTGCGCACGAACGAATCGAGGTTGAGGACATCATCGTCGCCACCGTCGAATTTGAGAATGGCGCGCGCGGCGTGATCGAATGTTCCACTTGCACATGGTCAAAAGACGGGCATCCAGCCCGCGTACAAATCGCCGGAACGGACGGTTCCGTTTTCCTAGCTGACGAAGCATTCGAAATCTGGGACTTTAAAGAGGACAAACCCGAGGACAAAGAAATCCAAAAAACTCTAATGAAAGGCCAAGAAGCCGGTCTTGGAGCGAACGATCCTTCAGCAATCAACTTCTACCAACACCAACGCAACTTCGAAGAAGTCGTTCAGTCCATCGAAGAGGGCCGTCCGTGCAAGACCGATGCATCCGAAGCCCGAAAAGCTGTCGCACTCATCCGCGCTGTCTACGAATCAGCTCAGAACGATGGCAAAAAAGTCTATCTTTAAAGCAGACCGAAACCCCAAACATTCACTTCCAAATTGGAAGACTTCCTGCAGGATTCAGCTGATCAGGGGGCTCAATCGAAAAGGCTCTTTCATCGCCAATTCGGTAAGATCCATAAGCGATTGGAATAGCAGTGATCTGTAGCGCTGGCTCACTTCCGACTACAGCCCGAGAAACATGTACGACTGCTGCGCAATTGGGATTTTTATTCACTTCCAGAATATCGCCAGCCTCGAACTGATCTACGGCATTCATTTCATCGGTCGGAAATAAATACTCAATGACCACTGGAAAGCCGATCGCTTCAGTGAAAGCATCTTGCTTAACCATCGCTTGAGCACGTATGGCAAATCCTGGGAAGATAAAGTCCCCCTTCTCCAGCTTCCTTGACCCGACAACTTGATACTCACCCTCCACATAGCTCAACAACAGACTGCGCTCAAAATTTCGCATGTAGTTTCGCATTAAAAGAGCGTTGAGACGGACCCGCTTTTCACCCTCTACTTGAAAATACTTACCATATAGTTCACCGGGTTCAAGAGCACTTCCATTCGGAACATCAAGCACCGTGTAGCGTTTCAGCTCTGGTAAACGCCCGATTTTTTTAAGAACTTCATAATTTCGAGGAATTTCGGGATTGCCGAATACATGTAAGCAGAAAGCCCAGCTCATGATCGCAAAACAGGCCGCCAACACATTGGCAAGAAACCACCAAAAATAGGCGGGCTTCCGTGGCTCAACCTCTTCGTCCTTCTTTTTACGACGATTCACCGCCACGCGCTAATCCGACCCTCCTTCACCGCAGGCTTCGCCATCTTCCACACCGCTACCCTCTGGCTCATCATCCGGCTCGAACGACGTCCCACATCCACAAGCGCGACGTGCCTTCGGGTTGTTTATTTTGAATCCGGCATCGGTAAGATCATCGGAATAGTCAATTTCGCAGCCCATAAGCTTGTCGATACTGTCAGCGGCAACAATCACCTTAACTCCATTTTTTTCGATGACATCGTCTCCAGTCTCGGGTGCTGAAACTTTCATCTCATATTGCCAACCCGCACAACCTCCCTTGTTGACGGCTAGACGAAGTCCTTCATTTCCCGAAGCACCCTTACCTTGGAGTAAAGAAGCAAGTTCGGAACTAGCTTTATCAGTTATTTGAATCGTGGCCACGGTCGAAAATTAGTGTGAAATAAAAAAGTTAAAACCTTAAACTCGTAGTTCTTGGCTTTTGGATCACTAGCTCCAAAATATCAGTCCTTTAAAGATGAAATCGATCATCCGCTGGAGTTTTACCAGCAGACATTTGCGCTTCACCATTGTTGGCTAGATGAACGAGACAATGATAAACATCTTCTGGATCTCCATCGACTTCGAAAGCAACTTGATCGGCATTCTTCGCCTCAGAAACCAACCTGCTTCTGACTTGGCCTAGAAGTTCCAGAAAGACTTGCGCAGCAGCTTTACCAGCTTCAACTCCGGGCTGGTGATACGCATTTATATTCACTAAGGAGGCGTAAAAGGACACAGCTCTTTCAAAAAGTCCAATGAGCATACCCAATGTAAATGGAGTGACCTCGTAGATGGAAATTGTCAGAGATTTTCGACCATTTTCGTACAAAGCCTTGCGAGTTCCCCTAAGGAATCCTTGAAGATAGTCTTGGCTGGTATTCCCAGGCTCGACCTCGATTGAGCGTTTCTGCCTTCCATGCCTGACTTCAATGAATGTCGCAAAAAAATTGTTCACTCCTTCACGTAATTGCTGAACATATGCGTGTTGATCCGTTGATCCTTTGTTCCCATATACTGCAATCCCTTGATTCACCGTATTACCATCCAGATCTTTTTCTTTACCCAACGATTCCATCACCAGCTGTTGTAGATATTTGGAAAAAAGAACAAGTGAATCTTTATAGGGTAGGACAACCATGTCTTTTTCTCCCTTTCCATGTGTGGCGCTGTGCCAAGCTAACGCGAGTTGCATAGAGGCGTTTTCGTTCGCATCACAGACCCGTGTTTTCGCGTCCATGGCTGCCGCTCCCTCAAGCATCGAATCGATATCAAGGCCTTGCAAGGCTGCTGGGACAAGTCCCACGGTGGAAAGAACTGACGTTCTTCCACCAACCCAATCCTCCATAGGAAAGCGAGTGATGAACTGATGCTCCTCCGCAAATCGATCCAACTTTGAACCCTCACCGGTGATGGCAACCGTATGCTTCCCGAAATCGATACCTACTTTATCAAATGCCGCTTTCGCTTCGAGCATTCCATTTCGCGTCTCCGGAGTTCCACCCGATTTTGAAATAACGATCACAAGCGTTTCCTTGAGGTTCAAATCTCTCAAGACGTCATCGATCCCCTGTGGGTCTGTATTGTCCAAGAACGCAATCGGCATCTTAACTTTACTACCCAAAGCTTCGGAGACGAGTTGCGGCCCAAGGGCAGAACCTCCAATCCCAATCACGAGGAGTTGCTTAAACACCTCACCACGATGAGTGACTACCTTCCCAGTATGCACATCTTCGGCAAACTTTTTTAGCTGTGCAATCGGCTCGACAATTTGTGCCTTTAATTCCTCCGACGGAGCAAGTGCCGCGTTACGTAGCCAATAATGTCCAACCATCCGGTTTTCATCTGGGTTGGCAATCGCACCACTTTCCAACGCTTTCATGTCTTCAAAAGCCCTTGAGATCTCTTTGGAGAGACTGTCTTCACAATTCTCTTCTAAGTCCATTAAGGACAAATCGAGCGTGAAGCTCAAATCATCGTATCTCAGCAAGGTTTCGTTGTATTCCTTCCAACTCATATTTTTCTCTTTGCGTAAAATTTCTAGTAAATGAGGATTGGCTTCACCGTATGGTCCCCAATTCTCTTCCGACCCTCTAAGAACGATAGCTCAATAAGAAATGCAACCGAAACGATTTCTGCACCCAGTGAATCTAAAAGCTTGATTGCTGCAGCTGCAGTTCCTCCTGTCGCAAGTAAATCATCAACAAGTAAAACTTTTTCGCCGGGCACTACAGCATCCTCATGAATTTCCACCACTGCTTCACCATACTCCAAGGAATAGGATGCCTCATGACATTTCCAAGGGAGTTTCCCCTTTTTTCGAATCGGAACAAATCCAGCACCTAGTCGATCAGCGACAGCTGCCGCGAAAATAAACCCACGGGCATCGATACCGACTATTTTGTCGATTTTTTCACCTCCTGCAGTTTCGCATAAGAGGTCGACCGCACCACGGAACAGTTCTCCATCGCCCAAGATGGGTGTGATGTCTTTAAAGATGATCCCATCCTTGGGAAACCCTTCAACATCACGAATTGATTCTCTCAAACGGTCTCGCATGCGTGAGACTCGTCTCCATTGGTCACATTATCAAGGACAGAGGCTATAAACTCTAAGATTTCTAAACAAAATCTCGACGGTAATGTTCTTCTTCAAATGGCCCCATACCGGCAAAAAAGAGCCCCGCATCTTTGTTAGAAGATGCGGGGCAAATACCTGGCGACGACCTACTCTCACAGGACCTATCGTCCCACTACCATCGGCGCTGCGTCGTTTCACTTCCGGGTTCGG
>JBGCEE010000074.1:0-33300 GCA_045106015.1 Akkermansiaceae bacterium
GCCTAGTTGTGTTCTTTGACGGTCACGCTGAATCCCTTACGATGATCGACATGAAGCGCATTGATGAAGACAAGGGCGGCGCGAAGAGCCACTTCTGGGATGCCGACGGCCCTTGGGAGTAAAAGCGGCAAAGAAGCGAAAGTTTCAGGCGGTGCTGCATCTTGGAGACATCACCCATCTGAATTCGGAGCCACAATGGTAGTTCGTGAAAAAGGCGATACGCCAACTCGACGGACACCTACCGTATTTCCTCGCCGCTGGAAATCACGATTACGGTAACGGTGGCCGCGCCACTGATCGCAGCACAAAACTCGATGACTATTTTCCCAAGGCTTGGTCCGAAACACTTCCGTCCTCCGGCGAAACTTGTGATCAGGAACCGGAAAAATGACCTGCAACGAAACCTTTTACATTGCTCGGCACGTCAAGTTTTCATCGAGGACCAATCTGACTAATTCGCCACAATATTGAAGATTTTCCCGGGGATGAAGATGATCTTGCGAATTGTTTTACCTTCCACTTGCTCTTTCACCTTTTCGTCTTCAAGAGCTTGCGTCTTTACCGTCTCCTCATCGGCATCTTTGTCGACCTTGAGCCTTGCTCGCAGCTTCCCATTTACCTGAACGACGAGTTCGATGATGGACTGAACCAATGCAGCTTCGTCATAGCTCGGCCATTTGGTTTCGCTGAGCATATACTCGCCGCCGAGGCATGAGTGGATCTCTTCGGCCAAATGGGGAGCGAAGGGATTGAGCACAGTAAGAAACTGAATGAACTCTGCCTTTGGAACGACCTCGACTTGAGTGAAGGCGTTGGTGCAAATCATCATTTGTGAAATTGCCGTATTGAAGCTGAGCTTTTCAATGTCTTCCCCGACTTTCTTGATGGTTTCATGCACGATACGTTTGAGTTCCTTATCCTCGCAGGGGACATCCTGGATCTTGGATGAGACGCTGCCATCGTCAGTGATAGCCACGCGCCAGACACGTGCCAAGAACCGAGAGACGCCTTCGACGCCTTTCATCTGCCAAGGCTTCACTTGTTCAAGTGGGCCCATGAACATTTCATAGAGACGCAGGGAATCGGCCCCATAGTCTTTCACAACATCGTCTGGGTTGACCACATTGCCGCGTGACTTGGACATCTTCTGACCATCTTCTCCAAGGATAAGCCCTTGGTTGACGAGCTTTTGAAAAGGCTCGGGAGTAGACAAGTGACCGAGATCAAAGAGAACCTTGTGCCAGAATCGGGCGTATAGCAGGTGAAGAACGGCGTGCTCGGTGCCGCCAACATACAAGTCGACGAGGCCGGGTTTTTCACTCGTCCAATAGTCTTCCGCTTCGTTGGAGATGAAGCGTTTGTTGTTACTAGGATCGCAGTAGCGCAGATAATACCAGCAGGATCCAGCCCATTGCGGCATGGTGTTGGTTTCGCGTAAGGAGCCATCGGGCAACTCGACCCAATCCTTGGCTTTACTAAGGATTGGCTCCGGCGAACCGCTTGGCTTGTAGTCGTCAAGTGGCGGTGCGAGCAGGGGCAACTCGCTTTCGGGAATGGCTTGGTGTTTGCCGTCTTTCCAGACGATGGGGAACGGTTCGCCCCAGTAGCGTTGGCGAGAAAAGAGCCAGTCGCGGAGTTTGTAATTCACCTTGAAGGTGCCTTTCTCGTTGTCGCGCAGCCATTGAATGATGGCTTGCTTGGCCTCCTTGGTTTTCTTGCCGTTCAAGAAACCGGAGTTGATAGCGATGCCATTACCGGTGAAGCCCTGCCAGTCGACAGACTCGTCTTTTGGTTGAACGACCTGAATAATAGGCAGCTCAAATTTGGTGGCAAATTCGAAGTCGCGCTCGTCATGGGCGGGCACGGCCATAATGGCACCGGTGCCGTAGCTCATCATCACATAGTCAGCGATCCAGACGGGGATCTTCTCGTCGTTGACAGGATTGGTGGCAAACGCGCCGGTGGCAACGCCGGACTTATCCTTATTAAGGTCGCCGCGGTCCATATCGGACTTAGAGGCGATGGATTTTTGGTAGGCTTCGACAGTGTCCTTTTGCTCGGCGGTGGTGATTTGTGCGACGAGTGGGTGCTCTGGAGCGAGCACCATGTAGGTGGCACCAAAAAGGGTATCGGGACGGGTGGTAAAAACTGTCACTGGGTTGCCTTCGATGTCGAAGGTGACTTCAGCACCGGTGGATTTGCCGATCCAGTTGGTCTGCAGCATTTTGATGCCGTCGGGCCAGTCGAGGGTGTCGAGTTCGTCGATGAGGCGTTGAGCATATTTGGTGATGCGTAACATCCATTGGCGCAGCGGGCGGCGCTCCACGGTGTGTCCTTTGGATTTCCATTCTTCCACCTCCTCGTTGGCGAGCACGGTGCCCAAGTCGGGTGACCACCAGACTGGGGTGTCGGCAACGAAGGCGAGACGGACTTCATCAATCTGTTCACGGCTCCAGCCTTTTGCTTCCAATTCGGAAACAGGTTTCGCCTTGTTGTCCTCTTCACAGAAGTAAGAATTATAGATTTGCAGGAAAATCCACTGGGTCCAGCGGACGTATTCGGGATCGGTGGTGGCGATTTCTCGGTCCCAATCGTAGCCGAAGCCAAGGGACTTGAGCTGGCGACGGAATGTCTCAATATTGGCCGCAGTCGTGACGGCGGGGTGCTGTCCAGTCTTGATTGCATACTGCTCGGCAGGCAGACCGAAGGAATCGTAGCCCATTGGATGCAGCACGTTGTGTCCGGTCATCCGCTTGTAGCGGCCAATAATGTCGGTAGCAGTGTAACCCTCTGGATGGCCGACGTGCAGGCCAGCGCCACTCGGATATGGAAACATGTCGAGCACGTAGTATTTCGGCTTGGAGGCATCAAAGCCTTCGTCGCCCGGTCCGGGAGTACGGAACGTCTTCTCGGAATCCCAACGGGATTGCCATTTGGGTTCGAACTGATCGAATGGAAACGGTTTGCGTGATTCGGACATGGTCTTGAGTGGGCGGAGAACTTGGTAGAAACCGGCTTTAATGAAAAGAAAAACCCTGCCCCATAAAACATGGGACAGGGTTCAAAATAATTCAGATCCAGCTCTCCCCTATTTCTTAAGGAGGCTTTTTAGGTGTTCCACGTATGCCGCAGCACCGCCTTCACGGTATCCGACATCGCCGGAAATCTTTTTACCGTCGGCATCTAGCAGATACAGAGTCGGGTAACCTTCGATTTTGAATTCTTTATCGAGCTTCTTGTTTTGCTCTGCCACCTCTTTCGGCAGTTTTTTCTTACGTGGAAAATCAACTTCCATAAGCACGAGACTTTCCTTTGCGTATTTTTTGAATTCTTCTTTTTCGAAGACTTCTTTTTCGAGGCGAATACACCAGCCACACCAGTCAGTTCCGGTGAAGTTGATAAATATGGGTTTTCCCTCTTTTTTTGCCTGAGCCTTAGCCGCCTCAAAATCGGTCAGCCAAAGTTTGTCCTCTGCAAGTCCGCTGCCTGCACAGAGGAGCATGGATGCCATCGTTAAAATAAGTGCTCTCATATAGTTTAGTCTAAGTCTTTGTTCTCAAGTGAGGTTTCAAGTTTCTCCAAGAATTTGTCTACCTCAGGAAACTGTGAGGCGAAAAAGCGTGTGAACTCTTTCCCTTCCGAATCTAGGAGAATCACAGTCGGGTAACCTTCGATTTTATATTCCTTGGCGTAGGGCTTGTTTTTCTCGGCTAGCTCCTTGTCGCCTTTCGGAAAGTCGAGATGAACCAAGATGTATTTTTCCGAGGCTTTCTTCACGAACTCCTCTTTTGAAAATACCTTCTTTTTCATCATGATGCACGGCGGGCACCAGTCAGAGCCGGTGAACTCAAGCATCACGGCCTTCTTCTGTTCTTTGGCGAGTTTGATGGCTTCTTCAACATTGGTTTCCCATCCCTCAGGGGCTTTGGCAAAGGCGGAGCTCGCGAGCATTGCGATCCCTACGGAGTAGGCAGCTAGGTGTGTAATGGCTTTCATCATATTGGTAGGCGTGTTCTAGAGAGGTTTTATTCTAAATTTCTTGGCGAATCGCTAAAAAAATTGGAAATCAGTGCATATGCCAGAATTGCCACAGCTCATCATCGCCACACGAAACGCCCATAAGACCGAAGAAATCCGGCATATTCTTGGAGATCGGTTTCGAATTTCCGATGTCACCGATCATCCCGATCTTCCGGAAATTGAGGAAACAGGGACCACTTTCCTCGAAAACGCTCGTCTCAAAGCCTTAGGAATTAGTAATTGCCTCGAAAGCTGGGTCCTCGCCGATGATTCTGGCCTCGAAGTGGACGCCCTCAACGGTGAACCCGGTGTCTGGTCTTCAAGCTACGGAGGAGAAGAGGGCAATCATGCTAAAAACAACGAACGGCTCCGGAAGGAGATGTCGGACAAAGCGGAACGCGGTGCTCGCTTTCGCTGCACTTTGGTGCTCGCCAAAGGCGGACATCAGATTGCCGCTTTCACGGGTAGCGTAGAAGGCACGATCGCAGCAGAAGCCTCGGGAACCGGAGGTTTCGGATACGATCCGCTTTTTATTCCAGAAGGATACAAGGAAACGCTGGCGACTCTTGGCCCCGAGGTAAAAAGCACACTCAGTCATCGCGCGAAGGCCATCGAGGCATTTACCAAGGAAGTTGAGTCTGGAAAACTAATTAAGATTTAAAAATTATTTGCTTTTATTAAGCTTTTTTGAAAAACTCTCAGCATGAACCGTTTTACGCTGGTCCTGATCCTCGTTCTGCCGCTCAGCAGCCTTTTTGTTTCCTGCTCAAGTCAAGTCAAGGCGAAGCAACAGGTCTCCTACCGTTTCGACCATGGCCGGACCGCAATGCTAAAAAATGGTGTAGCCTACGCACCTCGCCGTGCTCCAGCGGCAGTAAAAAAAGCCATCGCCGCAGGAAATCGACTTCAGGGCAAACCCTACAAATGGGGCGGCGGCCATGCCCGTCACAACGACAGTGGCTACGATTGCTCGGGGACGACGTCGTATGTCCTGCGCGAAGCGGGCCTACTTAAAGGATCGCTGACCTCTCGTGGTTATTTCAACTACGGAAAGAAGGGTGAAGGCGATTGGATCACCGTCTATGTGAGAAACGGACACGTCTTCATGACGGTTGCTGGGTTACGTCTTGATACCGGCTGGGGCTCCAGTCGCTCCGGACCACGCTGGACCACTCGGACAAGACCCGGCAAAGGCCACGTGATGCGTCACCCTGGGGGACTCTAGTTTTTTTCGAATTCAGCGAGCACTTCCTCGAAATCAGTGTAGACAGCATCGGCCATCGCAAAATCTAGGCCATTCGTCACGCGATTCGGCACGATCCATGCACTCGCTCCTGCTTCCTTTGCCGAAAGCAAGCCGTTGAGTGAATCCTCAATCACCAAGCAGTTGGATACCGGAAGATTGAGCGCCTCAGCAGCAGCGAGAAATAGATCTGGGGCAGGCTTGATCCTAGGTGCGTCGCCCTTACAGATCACTTGATCGAAGTATCCCCTTAGATTCAATCGCTCCAACCAACCATCGACCCAATCGTGAGAGGAACTGGACACAACTGCCATCGGAACCTTCAATTCACGCAAACGTTCGAGCACGGCAACCACCCCTTCCATCGGGCCCTCTTTGACCAATGCTGCGCGAATCTCAACCTGACGATCTTCATCCATTTTTAGCCAATCAAATTTCAGCTTAGTCAGATCTTCGAGATGGAGCTTCGGAGACCATGCATCGAAGTCCGAGCCAATACAACGCGTGTAGAGCGACAACGGAAGATCTTCTCCATGGCGCTTGAACGTATTCAACCAAGCTTGATAGATCGCCCATTCCGTATCCACGAGGATACCATCAAAATCGAACAGAACGGCACTTGGCTTCACCGCTTTGGAATGCGGGAAGCAGCAACCGACGACAAGCCCGAAATGCTAAACCAACAATAATTATCTACTTTTCCGTTTTTGACTGGCAATTCCTGTAAAAACAGAGATAACACCAGAGCGCTGCCGACCAGCTATTTGCCCACATGAACGTCCGAAATTTTATTGGTGCCTCCTCATGCATTCTCTTGGCTTGGCTGGGAGCAACTTATTTTCATGAAGTTCCTTACGAACGCTACCCAGCGAAGAAGAAATTCGAATCCTCCGCCGCCGTAATTTCGGAAGCTCCGGACCGTGAAATAGTGATTGTCGAAAACTAGAAAACTGAAATTTGATGCCTGAAGAACCCGTTCCAACCGACACAAAACCCGTTAATATCGAACTGGAACCTGGCACCTACTGGTGGTGCTCGTGTGGCAAAACCAGTCACAGCCCTTTCTGTGACGGCTCCCACAAAGGAAGCGGACTTCAGCCGAAAAAGTTGGAAATCACTGAAAAGAAAACGTTTTCACTTTGCCAATGCAAAGCCACGAAAAACCCTCCTTTCTGCGACGGTTCCCACAGAGCTCTTTAGGCATTTCAATCCATGCTTTCGTCTCATCCTGTTGACTCAAGAGTATGATGCCTGTAAAGGTTTGAGTGATGACTCTCCTGAAACTTTCAGCCGCCGCTTTTGTAGCGCTGATTTTGACCAACTGCGTTGGCTATCAAGCCGATTGGCGTAGCTCGGTTGATCAAAAAGTTGCCAAGCTGGGATACCGAAATTGGATCGTGATCGCTGAGGCCTCATTTCCTGCTCATAGCCGGAAGGGTGTCACACAAGTCAGTTCCGAAGCCGAAATACCCGTGGTTATGGACTACGTCCTAAACGCCATGGAAAGCACCCAGCACGTACGCCCTAAGGTCTACCTGACCCGAGAACTACACGCAGTCGAAAATGACTTCGCGCCTGGAATCGATACCTTACGCGAGCAAATCAAAGAATCTATTCACGGCCATGAACCGACTATCCTGGATCAACAGTCGCTTCTCACCTTAATCGAATCGGCCACTCAAAATTTCGACGTCTTGGTGATTCGCACTCCAACCGCCCTGCCTTACAGTTCGATCTTTCTCGAACTCCAACCCGGCTATTGGGACGCCGATTCAGAAACTCGCTTGCGTGATAGAATTCGCCGCCAACAGATGGAAAGTCTGGCATCCCCTACCCCTTAGGGCCATTCTTTCTGGGTGACGAAAAATGAAGCTCTGAAAATCGAACGAGAAGCGGCATGGATTGGTGATGCCGTGCTCGCCCTCTTTGCCCGCGAATTTGTTCTCAACGAACGCAGCTGCATGGATGGGGTGTGGTTCACCCACCTGACTTCAAACGAATTTCTCAGTTCCTTCGGCAACCCAACTAGCGTCGAAGCCGAAATCGGAAGGATCTATAAGAAAGATGGTCTACATGCCGCACATGAACATATCGAAAAGGAATTTCTACCTCTATTTCGTAAGCAGATCGTGAGAAAAACCGCAAAATAAAAAAGCCCCTCCGCATCTAGCGGAAGGGCTTTCGTGATTTTCTAAAGATTCGCCTTACTCAGCGTCAGCTGCAGCAGGTTCCTCTTCTTTTTTCTTAGCAGCCTTCTTCTTGGGCTCTTCCTTGGGCTCGGGTTCAGGAGTTTGCTCCTCAGCAATTGCTTCAAGCTCATCCTCATCTTCGATTTCCGGAAGATCCGTCCACTCGATGATGGCCATCGGAGCAGCATCGGTCATGCGTTGTCCAAGTTTAGTGATTCGGCAGTAGCCACCTTTGCGCTCAGTCGCAAGTGGTGCGACTTCGTCGAAGAGTTTGGTAACCGCATCTTTCTGGCGAAGAAATGCGATAGCCAAACGACGTGAGTGCAGGTCGTTGCGCTTTGCTTGGGTGACAAGTTTCTCGGCGACAGGGCGAAGAGCCTTGGCTTTTCCGAGGGTAGTTTTAATCCGGCCGTGTTCAATCAGGCTGCAAGCGAGGTTCGCGAGCAGCGACTTTCTGTGAGCCGTTTTGCGTTTAAGTTTGGTGGTATTGCGGCGATGTCTCATCGGTAGCTTCCGTTCGTTGTTAGGTTAGTTGACAAATTAGTCGTCGAGGTTTTGGGCGATAAGATCGGCGAGACCGACTGGCGCTTCATCTTCAGCACCAAGTTGAGGTCCGCGTGCGGCGGCAGCACCACCAGCAAGAAGCGAAGGCTCAAAGGACATTCCTAATCCAAGACCAAGTTCGACGAGCTTGTCTTTAATTTCGTTGAGTGATTTTTTACCGAAGTTGCGATACTTGAGCATCTCAGCTTCCGATTTCATCGCGAGTTGACCAACAGATGTGATGTTCGCGTTGTTCAAGCAGTTTGCCGCACGGACCGAAAGCTCGATCTCGTTGACAGACATATTGAGAAGTTTCTTAAGCGCAGCGTTCTCTTCGCTGGACTCTGCAGGAGCTTCTTCGAAGTCCACTGCGTTCTCGTCGTAGTTAACGAACACGTCGAGGTGATGACGAAGAATCGCCGATGCCTGAAGAACGGCATCTTGAGGGGTGATGCGACCGTCGGTCCAAACATCCAAAGTCAATTTATCGTAATCGGTAATCTGTCCAACGCGTGTGCTGCCAACGCTGTATTTCACGCGAGTCACAGGAGAGAAGATCGAATCAATCGCGATGACGCCGATCGGTTGGTCTTTCCGCTTGTTCTCGTCGCCAGTGGAAAAACCACGGCCGACACGAACTTCGAATTCGCAATCGAACTTTACTTTCTTATCCAAGGTGCAGATCACTTGATCCTTGTTGACCACCGAGTAGATGTTGTCTTCTTGGATGTCACCAGCAGTGATGACTCCATCTTTTTCCACTTTGATGGAGAGGATACGAGCCTCCTTGTCGTTGTGGGAAAATTTTACCTTTTTAAGATTCAACACGATATCCGTCACATCCTCGACGACGCCTGGAAGACTGGAAAACTCGTGTTGCACACCGGCAATACGCACGGATGTGATTGAAGCACCTTCGAGGGAAGAAAGAAGGACGCGGCGAAGAGAGTTACCGATCGTGTGACCGTAACCGCGCTCGAAGGGTTCTGCGATGAACTGCGCGTAGGTATCTGATGCGGTATCCTCGTTGCGAACGAGACGATTTGGGAGCTCGAAACGAGCAAGTGTTGTAGCTGACATGTATTGGATTGGTTGCCGGGTTTCCCTCAAGCGAGCATCGACACTTTCGTGCCTGAGGACCAACGGCGGTTAATTTTCTTTCTACTCGCGGGCCGCGAAGAAAGTCCTTCTGGGACATTCTTGCAATGCTTTTTCGACAAAAAATGAAGAAAACTTCCTAGAAATCCACTTCGTCTCAGAAAAATGCTTGGATTCCCTCCAGAAATCCCTCTTTCTATATCTACCTCCAAATCGAACTTTTCGTATGAAGTCTAAGAAAAACCTAACACGATTCACCTACGAGAACGCGGCCTTCGAAGGCTGGCGTCTCTGCATTAGCCGAGCGGGGACCACGTTTACAAAGTATTTTCCTGATAAAAAATACGGTGGTCCAAGAAAAGCCCTTAAAGCTGCCGAAACCACTCTCGCAGATTTAAAAGAGCTTTTGGACTCCGCGAAGCGCGTGAAAGGTAAGCTATCGCAAACGACCAAGCGTAAAAGCGAAGCACTTCTCTCGAAGGCCTGATTTTCCGCGAACTTTCAGTTTCGCAGAGACCGTTCCGTGCTTCATTCCCAGATGCCGCCAGTCGTTCATTGGTTTCGCCGCGATCTGAGAATCTCCGATAACACGGCCCTTCACAATGCCGCTCAAAATGGAGAGGTAATTCCTGTATATATTCTCAGCTCTTGGAAAAAGAAGCACTCATGGACAGGCCCGAATCGCCAACACTTTCTCTGCGGCTGCCTGGATTCATTGGCGAAAAATCTTAAGACCCTAAATGGGCATTTGGTCATTCGAGAGGGCGGTGCCGTTGTGGAATTGAAGAAACTCGTCAACGAGACGAACGCCAAGGCCATTTATTACAACCAAGATCCCGACCCTTTCGGCAAAGCCGCAGAGGCAGATCTTCAGCAACTTTGCACCGAACTTGGAATCGAGTGCCATGGCTTTCTCGATTCCACCCTTCACGGCCCTTCGGAAATTTTCACCAAATCCGATTCTCCCTACAAGGTCTTCACCCCTTATTTTAAAAACTGGCTTTCTAAGTCCAAACCAGTTCCCCTGCCAAAACCAGAGCAGCTAAATACTCCAGCGGACATCCCGTCAATGGAGCTTCCCAGCGTATCGCATTGGAAACTTGCAAAGCCCACGGCTGAAATTCCCGAAGCCGGTGAACGCGCCGCGAGGAAGCGCATGGATCACGCCCTTTCGAAGATCATTCGTGGCTACGCTGAAAAACGCAATCTTCCTGCTGAACAAGCCACATCACGAATCTCCCAAGACCTACGATTCGGCCTAATTTCCATTCGGACCTTGTTCCAGAAGATTCAAGCCGAACTGAAAGACGCAAGAGGAGGACCTCGCGACTCCATTGAAACCTACATCAGCGAACTCGCTTGGCGTGAGTTCTACTTCGCCATCCTCCATCATTTCCCCCACATACTCGACCACGAGTTCAATGAAGACTGGAGGGACCTCGCATGGGCAAAACCCGGTCAAAATTTCGAAAAATGGAAAAGCGGCGAAACGGGCTTTCCCATCGTCGATGCTGGAATGCGCCAACTTCTTGAAACCGGCTTCATGCACAATCGCGTGCGTATGATCACAGCAATGTTTCTCACCAAAGATCTACACATCGATTGGAAGCTTGGTGAGTCCCACTTCATGCAGCATCTCACCGATGGTGAAATTGCCTCCAACAACGGTGGCTGGCAGTGGTCCGCTGGCACTGGAGCTGACGCAGCCCCCTATTTCCGTATTCAGAACCCATGGACTCAAACGAAAAACTACGACCCAAAGGGAGAGTATATCAAACGCTGGATTCCTGAACTGAAACACGTCGATCCAAAAAAATTTCAATCTCCACCGGCAGATGGCACTCCCCTAGCAGAGGGCTACCCCATCCCATGCATCGACCACAAAACCGAGCGCGATAAAACCTTAGCGATCTTCAAGAAGCACCGAGGCAATTGAAGATATTGCATTCTTCGCCCGAGTATCCAAGCTCGCGAAGTGAAATTTGCCATTTGTAATGAAACCTTCCGTGACCACGATTTCGCTGGCACCTGTTCTGAGGCAGCCCGTCACGGCTACACCGGCCTAGAGGTCGCCCCTTTCACTCTTGGAAACCCTGAGACACTCAGAATTCCTGAGGCAGAAAAATACGGATCAATCGTCCGCGACCACGGCCTCGAAATGGTCGGCCTCCACTGGCTTCTCGCCAAAACCGAAGGCTACCACCTGACTGACCCAGACCCACAAACCAGTGCACGCACGTTTGATTACGCTCGCCACCTAGCGGAAGTTTGTTCTGCCATGGGTGGAAATATCATGGTCTGGGGTAGCCCCCAACAACGCACACTGGCTCCCGAATGGTCACGCGCTGACGCTGAGGCACGCTTTATTGATTTTTTCCAACGCCTCTCCCCTCACCTCGCAGCGGCCAGCGTAACGATCGCCTTCGAGTTCCTCGGCCCCTCCGAGACCAATTTCATCAACACCGCTGAAGAAACCATCGCACTTCTCGAAAAGATCGATTCTCCAAACGTGAGGCTTCATCTCGATGTCAAAGCGATGTCTGCGGACACCAAACCCATCCCTGAAATCGTCCGCACATCTCTTCCATGGACCGCGCATTTCCATGCCAACGACCCCAACCTCCAAGGCCCCGGCATGGGCGCCATTGATTTTGAGCCCATCGCCACCGAACTTATCGAGGCTCGTTATGACAGGTGGATTTCCGTCGAAGTGTTCGATACCAATATTTCTCCTGAAACACTCGCAGCCGAGAGCATGCAAAATCTACGCAAAGCCTTCGCCTAGATTCGCGCAAAAAACCATCGCCCTACCTTCCTACTCCGTTTACAAAACTCCCCACGCAACCCATGAAAGACAAGCTAAACGAAACTGAATCCGAGATGCTCGACCAAGCCGCCACCAAAGGGCCGCTCGGAAAAGCCGCGATCTATGCCAAACTTTCCGGCCCCGGCTGGTTGCAGAGCGCCATCACACTCGGTGGCGGCTCCCTAGGCGGAGCGCTGTTTCTCGGGGTGATCGGTGGTTTTGAAATGATGTGGGTCCAACCCTTCGCCATGCTCATGGGCGTCTTTCTCCTCGCCGCCATTTCTTACGTCACGCTCAGTATCAAGCAGACGCCTTTCCAAGCACTTAGAACCCAGATCAACCCAGTGCTTGCATGGGGTTGGCTCTTGGCCAGCCAACTCGCCAATATGATCTGGGTGCTTCCGCAGTATTCCCTGTCTTACGCGGCCCTGACAGACAACCTATTCCCTTCGATTTTCGGTGGAACAAAAGACAGCGACGTAACCAAATACGTGATCTCATTTGTCATTCTCGGCATGATGCTAGCCATCAACTTCATGGGCTCGGGCAAAGGACGAGGCTATCGCATTTATGAAAACACGCTCAAAGTCCTCGTGGCGATCGTCGTTGTCTCCTTCTTCGGCGTCGTCCTAAGGCTCGCCCCCACACTAGAATGGGGCGCCATCGCCTCGGGATTCATTCCCAATTTCAGCATGATCTGGAAGCCAGCCTCGAGCTACGAAGCACTCATCGCTTCCCTTCCCGACCTATCAGCCCAGAAATACTGGACCGAACAAGTTCTTGGTGCACAGCGTGACCGGATGGTCGCAGCCGCAGCCGCCGCGGTCGGTATCAATATGACCTTCCTCATGCCTTGGGCTCTGCGCTCTCGTGGCTGGGGTAAAAAACATCGTGGACTTGCTGCCTTCGACCTCTTCACTGGAATGATGATCCCCTTCGTGCTCGCCACTGGATGTGTTGTCATCACGGCTGCATCGCAGTTTCATGGAAAGCCATTCGAAGGCCTCATGACCGAAACCAACGGTCAACTCGTCGTTGATGAGGAAAGTCCGAAATATGCGGATTGGTCAAAAGCTATGGCCGCACGTGACAAAGCCGTTGCCAGCAGCGAGCCAACCGATGGCGAGCGCAAACTTGCCGGAATGCTCATTCCCCGCGACACCGCCCAACTCGCTTCCGCTCTAGAGGGCCTCTTCGGCTCCTCAGTGGTTTCTCAGAAAGTATTCGGCTTCGGCGTCCTTGCCATGGGTATCTCTACCATTTCAATTCTCATGCTGATTTCTGGGTTCGTCGCCTGTGAGGTGACTGGGCAAAGTCGCGATGGTATCGCCTTTAAAGTCGGAACCGCTCTCGCTTCAACCGGTGTTCTCTGGCCTCTCCTTTGGGGCGGCGACTCCAAAGCCTATCTCGCTGTTGTCACTTCGACTTTCGGCTACGTGCTCTTCCCCATCGCCTTCCTCGCATTCGTGTTCATGATCAACTCCAAGAAAGTCCTTGGCGACCAAGTCCCGACAGGTCTGAAGCGCATCGCATGGAACGTACCACTTATGATCGCCCTAGTGATCACAGGAGCAGCCGCTGGCTGGACAGGATGGAACAAGACCATGAAGATTGGAGAAAACTCTTATGCCCTTGGCCAATGGCTGATCATCGGCTTCTCGATCCTTGTCGTGGTCGGCTTCTTCCTGACGAAAAAGACACCAAAAAGCCAGAACGAGACACCCGAAGCATAGCGATCATGATGAATAGACGGAAAACTCATTTCTCCTAATCGTTTTCACCAATCCCTACTTGGGGGATGGAATAAATATACCTTCCCGAGCAATCTGTCTGCCATCCAATGGAAAGTCTCCACGCCTTCCCAGAACGCGTCGTGAAATATGAAAACACTTCCATGCTGCCTCTACCCTTCTTTCTTTCCTCCGCCCGCTCATCCTCGTAGCGAGATGCTGGAAGTGTCGCACAGGATTCCCAATGAAACCAAGGCTTCCATCAGCAGAACGCTCAAGCATCCATTCCAAAGCCTCAAAAGGCCACGGCCACTCTTCGAGTATCCTATCATCCTCATCAAGATCTGCGGAGAGAGCACGATTTAGCTGCAAAATGGCCTGAGCTGGTTTCCCATCTAACCAAAAACCTTGGGCAAAGCGTAATGCGTCTAAGTAAAAAGCCGCCCCGCGCCCCTTCCCATGGCGCTTCGGGTGGGAGAAATCGTAGCTAGGTAAAAACGGGCAGGATTCCATCTGACGAAACATGATCCCGAAGCAAAATTCTGCCAGTTATTTTCCCAACAACTCTGATGTTTCGACCTTGCATCATCCGCGAATTCCACAAATCCTCCCGCCATTATGAGCAACCGCCTCGAAGGAAAAGTTCTCGTCGCCCAAGGAGGCGGCCCCACCCCTGTCATCAACCAAAGCATCGTCGGCGTCGCCCTCGAAGCTCGGAAATTCTCCCAAGTCACTTCGATTTACGGAGCTGTCCATGGTGTCTCCGGAATCATCAACGAGAACTTCGTCGATCTCACTCGTGAGACCACGCACAATCTCGAAAAAGTCGCTGACACCCCATCATCCGGCCTCCTCTCGACTCGCGACAAGCCGAACGAGGAATACTGCGCGCGCATGTTCGAAGTGATGAAAGCCCACGACATCCGCTATTTCTTTTATGTTGGCGGAAATGACTCATCAGACACCGTTCGCATCGTAAACGAACAAGCGGAAGCAGCGAACTATGAACTGCGCGCCATCCACATCCCGAAAACGATCGACAACGATCTAGAAGAAAACGACCACTGCCCGGGCTTCGGCTCGGCAGCTCGCTTCGTTGCGCAAGCCTTTATGGGTGTGAACCTCGACAATCGCGCCCTGCAAGGCGTCTACATCGGTTGCGTGATGGGCCGTCACGCCGGCTTCCTCACCGCATCTTCGGCTCTTGCTCAGAAATACTACAACGACGGCCCACACCTCATTTACATGCCGGAGCGTCACTTCACCACCGAGCAACTCCTCGCAGATGTCGACCGCGTCTATTCGAAATACGGAATGTGCACGATCGCTGTCTCGGAAGGAATCTCAGATCCTGACGGCACTCCAATGATCGTAAAACTTCTCGGAAAAGAAGAACGTGACTCGCATGGAAACGTTCAACTCTCCGGCACCGGCGCACTTGGCGACCTCCTCGCAGACACCATTCGCGATAATCTAAAAATTAAGCGTGTCCGCTCCGATACATTCGGCTATCTGCAACGCTCTTTCATGGGGATTCAATCCGACCGTGACGCAAGCGAAGCACGCGAGGTTGGCGAAAAAGCAGTTCAATTTGCCATGTGGGACAACGTCGACGGCTCTGTTGCTATCAAGCGCCCAGTGCTCAGCTATTCAGTCGACTACGAACTTGTTGATATCGCGAAAGTTGCAGGAAAAACCCGCCACATGCCTGACAATTTCATCAACGAGGAAGGTAACGGAGTCACCCAAGACTTCATGTCTTACTGCCGCCCACTACTTGGTTCTAGCTTCCCTGAACCACACCGCCTGCGCGCTCCTTCGGTTCCTAAAATTCTCAACAAAGGTTCCTAATACCAAAGAAAAGCCTAGCCGGTAGAATCACTGAACTGATTTCGAAGGCTTAGCCCCGTATTCCAAACCTCCAACCCACCACACTATCAGATCGTTTTGTGGGTTGGTATAAGACCTTCCGCGCTAAGATCTCGTCAATTCTGAACGGCCTTGTTCTTGGACTCGACCGTTTCTTTTTTCTTACCCGTGACGACCTTCCAGTCGGCATGAAAATGCTCATAGGTATTTCCTTGGAATTGCCCGACTAATTTACCGTTTTCACGTGTATCATAAGAAACGATCTTATCCATTTCTGCCCTCAACATCACCGGATAAAGTAGAGAAAACCAAACTCTACCGCTTTCGATGGTTTCCTCTCCAGAAACCCTCTGCCCAATGTCGTTGGTCGTCTCTTTCAACGTGATCGAGCCACTGATATCGAAAGCCGCACAGGGATGTCCGTGAACTCCCTCCACGGCAACAAATTTTAGATCCAATTTCCCCTTGGCTGCTTCAGCCATCACAAAGCCAAGACCTTTACCACCAAGGCTTATCTCATGTCCAATTGGGAGGCGCTTCTTATCAAACCATTGCCTCTTTGGGCGTAGCCCATTCTCCACAAGAATCTCACTGACATTCTCTTCCAGACTTTTGCCCCAAGCCATCAACTTGAATTCTCCACTCGGTTTGGCCTTCCAAGCATCGTCGGTGTAGTTGAACTGCACGGCCTTTCCTACGAGATCACCAATAATTTCAAAATCATCGGCCGGTGGTTCCTGACCTTTCTCCTTTGCCTCTGCAAGAACCTTCAATCGCTCAACACGTTCCGCTGGTGTCCGCTTTTTCTGATGGAGATCCTGCCGTTTAATAAAACGAACCGCGCTGCCAGCGATTTCAAATTCCATGATTTTTTCTAACCTCGAAGTCAACCTCGAGTTGGAACTCTTATCTCCAACCCGCTGAGCCATTTTGACATCCTTAAAACGAGTCACTTCCGTAGCGATCACTTTCAGACGTTTTGGAAAGGCCCCATCCGTCCGAAAAACGTATCCCTCAGCGGTTTTGTCGACATACTTTGCCAACTCCGGATTGATTTCCGTACTTAGCGTCTTCTCCTCTTCTTCGGAGAAATCCACCAAGCTTGCCTCGGCTGATTCATCAACAGCCCCCTCGATAAATCCTAGATTCGTCGCTACCAATTTACCTGCATCGTAAACCAAGACCATGCAGATCAACACGAACAGGTGAAACAACACCGATAAAAACTGTGTTGTCGATTTTTTCATCTTCCGAGCCATTTCGGGAAAGAAAGTAATCAATATTTCCTAATAATGACAACTTTTTTTATAAATACTTAAACAAAAAGGGCTTCCGTTATAAAAAACAGAAGCCCTTTGAAGAAAAAATCTCTCTAAATTTAGAGAATCTATTGCCCCCCAGGAATCGGAAATCCAGCTGGGGCAGCTGGCGCATCCTTAATCTCGACTAGTTCCAGGTCAAAAACGAGAGCCGTGTTTGGAGCAATATCCGCACTGCGACGCTGATCACCGTAGGCCAATTCACTTGGGATAAAGAGTTTCCACTTTGCGCCCACTGGCATCATCGTTAGCGCTTCTCTGAAACCTTCAACAACCTGCAAAGTCATCGGAACAGGTGAACCTTCCGGCGAGGCATCGAACTCGGTGCCGTCGATAAGAGTTCCTTTGTAATTCACCATGAATTGCTTTTGCGGCTCACCTTCTTTAGGTGCGACATACTTTTGATCCCCACCTTTTTCAAGCACCTGGTATTGAAGGCCACTGTCTAGGGTAACAACTCCTTCGCGCTTCGCATTGTCTGCGAGAAACTTCTTACCAGCCTCTAAATTCGCAGCGGCTGCATCTTTCTCACGCTGCTCCAACATTTCACCGAGCGCAGTCATTGCAGCCTGTAGTCTTTCATCTTCAAGTTCTGGCTTGTCGCCTTTGACCGCTGCCGTGAAGCCCTTCACAAAAATCTCCAACTCTAGATCATCCAAGGTTACACCGAAACGACCGAACTCTTCAGCAAAACTTCCCCCGGTCCGGTAGCCCAGAGCATAAGAAGAATCGGATTTCGTGGCAGCTGGGTCAGCCTTTTCGACCGGTGCCGGTGCGGCTTCGCCCTTGGGCGCATCTTGAGCGAATGCAAATCCGGTAACGGTCAGTGCGATTAAAGCAGTTTTTGTGCTGCTTCTAAAAATATCATTTTTATTTGTCATAGGTGTGTCCAGCGACCCTAGAAGTGCCTTCGCAGCCTGTCCAGAACGGCTTTCTTGATTTTATACACCACAAATCAAACTACTTTCCTCGGAGAAAATCTGCCAGTTTCTTAAAATTGGGTAACGCGACCTTCTTCTTCCCGTCCGTGACGGTGAACACCACACGCGATGTTTTCCCGTCCGCCACAACATTCATCAAATAGGTTCCCGGCTGAAGCTTCTTCTTATCCATCGTGGCATCAAGTTTCACCTCAGAGGTCTTATTCGCAAAGATCACCGCTGCTGGCGCGCCAGCCATCAGGATTGTCCCATCCTCCTTGCAGGGAAATGCATTTATAATCAGCATCGGCACTTCTTTCTCAATGGCTAGTATGGCATCGGGCTTTACTGGCTCCTTCACCACAGCAAACAGATCCCCCCAATCACCCATAACCGCCTTCTGTCCACCCAGTTTGACATCAAAAGGGTACAGCATAGGTCTTTCCTCTTCTGCGTAAGTGGTTCCCAGTAGCCCAAGTAAGAAGAAGACGAATATTCTCATGTCAGCCCTTTTAGAACACTCCATGGTTCTGGCGAAGCTAAAACCATCTTTCTTGGAGTTTTAAGTTTAACCCCTAAGATCAATACACATGCCCGCCCTTTCCTTGGAAAATCTCTCTGACCCTTCTTCCTCCGATGAGATTCTCGATGCATTTCTCAACTACCTCGAAAAATCAGGCACCACTCCCTACGATCATCAAGAGGAAGCAATCCTCGAACTTTTCGCTGGAAACAATGTCATTCTCAATACCCCAACTGGCTCCGGCAAATCGCTTGTTGCTCTAGCACTCCAATTCCGCGCCGTCTGCCAGAAGCGCCGCTCTTTCTACACCGTTCCGATCAAGGCCCTCGCCAACGAGAAATTCCTATCCCTCTGTAATACCCTCGGACCAGAAAACGTCGGTATGATCACAGGTGACGCCACCGTAAATCCCCAGGCCCCTGTCATCTGTTGCACTGCCGAAATCCTCGCCAACCAGGCACTGCGCGAAGGCGCTTCGACCCCCGCGGACGATATTATTATGGACGAGTTCCATTACTACTCGGACAACGAACGCGGAGTCTCTTGGCAAATTCCCCTGCTCACGCTTCCAAATGCCCGTTTTCTTCTCATGTCTGCCACCATTGGCGATACCGATTTTTTTAAGAAAGAAATCTCCAGTCTGACGGGCGCACCCACCACCCTCGTAAAATCTGAGGATCGCCCCGTCCCCCTAGAATTCGATTACTCTACCATCACTCTTGAGGACAAAATCGAGGAACTCGTCGAAGCGAACCGTGCGCCGATCTATCTCGTTCATTTTTCCCAACTCGCCTGCGCCAAAACCGCGCAAGACCTCATGAGCCGTAATTTCTGCTCAAAAGAAGAAAAGAAAAACATCGCCGAAATCCTCGCTGAGGCAGACTTCCGCAGCCCCTACGGAAGTGAAATGAAAAAACTCCTCCGCCACGGCCTCGGCATCCATCACGCCGGCCTGCTACCAAAATACCGCACACTTGTCGAAAAACTCGCCCAGAAAGGTCTGCTAAAAGTCATCTGCGGAACCGACACACTCGGCGTCGGCGTCAACGTCCCAATCCGCACCGTCGTCTTTACCCAACTCTTCAAATACGGCGGACAGTCCACAAAGACCTTGGCTGTTAGAGATTTCAAACAAATCGCCGGTCGCGCCGGTCGACGCGGCTTCGACGATATCGGCTACGTTGTTGCCCAAGCACCGGAGCACATCATCGCCAACCTCAAGGCCGAAGCGAAAGCAGTCGCCAAAGGAGGAAAATCCAAAGCGAACAAAAAGAAGCCTCCCGAAAAAGGTTTCGTCAACTGGGACGAAAACACCTTTCGAAAACTCATCGACGCCCCTTCAGAAAAGCTCAGTTCCTCCTTCGTCATGCGCCACGGCATGCTCCTCAATGTTCTCTCCCGCCGCAACGAGGACGGCTGCGAAGCTCTCCGAAAAATTATTCGCGAATGCCACGAAACATCCACCAGAAAAACTGCCCTACGCAGACGTGCTTTCGAACTGTTCCGTGGTCTCGTTGAAGGAAACATCCTGACCATCATCCCTCCCACCGAGCGCACTGGCCCATCTAAAGTTGCTCTGAACATCGACCTCCAAGACGACTTCACGCTCAACCAAGCCCTCGCCACCTACCTCATTGAGGCCATCCCTCAACTCGACCGAGAGGACCCCACCTATCCGCTCAACGTCATCTCCATCGCCGAGGCGATCACCGAAGATCCGTCTCAAGTCATTCGCAAACAAGTCGATCTCGCAAAGGACAGACTGGTCGCAGAGATGAAAGCCGACGGTGTCGAATACGACGCGCGCATGGAGGCCCTCGAAGAGGTCGAGCATCCCAAACCTGGTAAAGAATTCATCTACGCGACCTACAACGAATTCATCCTAAATAATCCATGGGCGAAAGAAGCTTCCGTGCGACCCAAATCGATCGCCCGTGAAATGTTCGAGACCTATTCCTCCTTCGAAGACTACATCAAAACCTACAAGCTAGAGAAATCGGAGGCTATTCTTCTCCGTCACCTCTCAGAGGTATATAAAATCCTCGCCCAAACCGTTCCACCATCTCTCAAGACAGAGGAAGTCCTGGAAGTGGAACAGTTCTTTCGCGACATGCTCCGAAGCACCGATTCGTCCATCATCGATGAATGGGAAAAACTACGGGACCCCGACTACATTTCTAGCGAATCAAAGCTCGATACGGAAAAGAAACCCATTCCCTTATCCTGCAACAAACCCGCTCTCATACAAGCCACCCGGACGATCATTATCAAATTTATCAAAGCGCTTTCCCAAGCAAATGATGACTACGCTCTCTCTCTTGTCAGCAGCGACATCACCTTGGAAGAACTTAAAATTTCGATGGATCAGTTCCATGAAACCAATGGCCTGCTCCGCCTCGACCCAGAGGCCCGCAACATTCGCCACTCTCACATCACCGAAGAAGACGACCAACGCTCTTGGCACATCTCTCAAACACTAGTCGACCAAGAAAACCAGAACGATCACTCCGCCGAATTCCATCTCGACCTCCTTGCCACCGACCAAACTCAAACTCCTGTCCTCACCTTCAAAGGTATCGCCAAAATTACAACCTAGCCCGCTTTCCAAAAATTGGCTCGTCCCGTCCCAGAATTTCCCTGCCCTCGCGGCTACGATCCAAAAATAAAATCACTCGATAGATGATCAGACTTTCGGAAAAATGGTCTAAGCGCCAAGCCTAAATGAAGTTCGCAATCAAAACGTAGACTCCGATCAGAGTCCCGAGCGTTCCCATCACGATCCCAAAAATCGCTCGAACCATTCCGTGTTTTGGATTGGGTCCGAGCTTCGACTTGCGAATATCAGCAATTGCGACCAGACCACATACCAAAGCCGGCGGCCCAAATATAAGCAGAACCGAGAGAAGCCCAAAGTATCCTGCGGCAATCGCCCAAACGGAACGCCCCACGGGAATCAGCAACCGAACTCCAGCATCCTGACCGATGGAATCTCGATTTGGCGGTATTGGCGGGGGCGTGGAATTCATCTAACAAACAAACGTATTCAGTAGCCCAGTGTCAACCAAGCAACACTTGCGAAAGCTCCCTATCTACGAAATCGCAATTCTTCACGCAAGGTATCCACCTCATCCAGCAACGAGATGATCGTACGAATCGCTGCCCAATTCATTCGGTGTCGTTGGCGAAGTGATTCGATATGGCGCAACCGAATCACAGCTTCTTCGTCAAAATACCAATCCTCCTCCTCACTACTGATCGGACAAATCACCCCTTGCTTGCAGTAAAAGTAAATCTTTCTCCGAGAAGAGCCTGTGAGTCTCACGACTACTTCCAGTGAATGAGTTCCATGTGGATCTGGATCTATCAGTTTCATATCAGTCTTCCCTTGCTTTGAATTTCGAAACATCTCTGAGCTTTTCCCAAAGCGATTTCTCTTCGTCTCCTATCTGAGCTGGAGTCTCGATCGAGATTTCAACGTATAGATCTCCAGGCTTGCCCTTTTTCGGCAAACCGTAGCCCTTGAGCCGAAGCTGATCTTCAGAACCCGTTCCTGCTGGAACTTTCAGCTGAACCGTTTTCGCTCCCGGAATTTTGAGTGAAATTGTCGTTCCTAATACTGCCTCCCACGGAGCTAGTGCCAGATCGCGGAAAAGATCGTGCCCTTTAACTCGAAAATCTGGATCTGCGGCTATGCGAACTCGAAGATACAAATCACCATTTCCTCCTCCATCCGATCCCTGCCCGCCATGACCTGGCACTCGAAGCCTTTGCCCCTCACCGATTCCTGCAGGTATCCGAACTTGGACTTCGTCCGTCTGCACCTGACCGTTTTGCGGATTCACTTTTCGCAGCGAAATGGTTCGCATCGAACCCGTGAAAGCCTCTCCTAGAGTCACCATCAAATCACCTTCGATATCTTGTCCTCGAATTGGTCCCCCAGGACCACCAAATCCAGCTCCACCATATCCCGCTGCACGTCGTGCGCCTCCACCTGAAAAATACTGCTCAAAAAAATCACTGAACCCCGTCCCTTGAAACTCAAAGCCATCGGGCATCGGCGCACCCCCACCACTCCAGCCACTACCACTTGGAGGTGGCGGTCCTCCTTGCTGGTTCCAATTCGCACCTAACGCATCATATTTTTTCCTCTTCTCTGGATCGCTGAGAACCTCGTAGGCTTCGTTGATCTCTTTGAACTTTTCCTCGGCTGTTGATTTATCTTTCGCGACATCTGGATGGTGCACGCGAGCTAGCTTTCGGAAGGCCTTTTTGATCTCCGCAGCGCTGGCATCTTTCTTGATACCGAGAAGCTCATAATAATCTCTGAATTCTGCAGCCATTTTTAAAAGTGAAGTCGAAGAAAGAATGACACGCCACCCTTGGTTTGTCGAACCACCAGTCTACCGGATCAGTCTACTTTTTCCGAACCAAAACCACCCAGTCCTTATCACCATCCTTCGGAGGTATTCCCATCGAGCTCGCTATACCGCCGTGCATCTCCTTGATTGAACCATCCAAAAGTTTTCCTCCACTTCGCGGATTAAACCACTGAACACGATACTTCGAATTCCCATCCTCTAATAAGACATCTCGCTCTACTCCCTTGGGTAGATAAATCACATAAACATCTCCTGATTTTGCAAAACAATAACCACCTTCACTTCTACCGTTCACATTTCCAATCAGCTCGTTGTTATTTTCCATTTCATGAAATGGTATCTCGTTTTCACGAAAGAAGCTGAGCGCATAGCGGCAATAATCCCACCATTCATCGCGACTGCGAAAGTCTTGTAGCGTCAGATCCGAGTGGGCGAATTTGTATCCAAAATACCATTCCGTACCCACTCCACCGGCCAGCAAAACACCCCACAGAGCTTTGTGGCGTGCATCGGTGTAGTTGCCATTTTGAGATGGCTTCTTTTTATTCTCCTCATCGTTCGCTAATCCCTGAGTCGCATTTCCCGGCTCGTCATAAGCCACCACCCATGGCTTCCCTGCTTCTCTGGATTTACGAACCCATGTGAGTACGTCGCCGTGAACATCTTCGAATTTTGGATGGGAGCCCTGAAGCGACAAACCGGTAAGTTCCGAACGCTTGCCCAATAGTGGATCATGGATCTTCGCTTTCTGCTTCGGATAGGTATGGATCACGACGTTGTGCTGATATGGATCGTGATCGTGGAAATACTTCGCCATCGCTTTTCGCTGAGCGTCATTCTGCCGATTGTTTTCTTCGCCGAGATTCCAATTCAACGCAAGATGATGCCCAAACCTCGCAATCAATTCGCGGTAGTATAGTTTCCTCTCAGGACCTAGCTCTCCACCATCCAATAGCGTATCGTTCTCCGCCTCTTGCGTTTTAAAATGCAGATAGAACCCAAGATTATCCGCATGATTCATCACCACCTCCCATTGATCCATGCGCGATACGTCAATCCGCAACCTCTCATCGTAATCCGTATACATGAACACATTCCGGTCATCACCATCGATGTTCATCGTGAGAAACGAAATTACATTCATTTCTTCTGAAGCGAGATAATTGATCGCGCCAATCAAGCCTTTGCCCTTGCCGTTTTTCCAAGTCGGGTCGCCTTCCTTCCAGTCTTTCAGATGCGGCTTGTAATTTTTGACCAACTTGTCCTTCTGGCCATCTTTCTTGAAATCTCCGTCAAAATCGGCATAGGCGAATAGATTCTCTGGAGCGTCTGCTCCTTGTTTGAGAAAATATTCCCCAGTTTCTGCCCATTTGAGATATCGCTCTCCCACATATCCCAACATCCCCCGTGACCGATTATCACGCCCCTTCTTATCGCTGGGACCGACTTGAAATTTTCCGTCTGCTATACCCTCCGCACCACCATCGAGAAACGCTGGCATACCTGTCCCTTCCATCTCATCAACAGCGATACCTTTCCCACTTCGAAACTCAGCCTTCCACTTCCATTCTCCGTTCTCAGACGGAACAAAATGCGCGCGCCATATATTACCAGAATCTGCCGAGGTTTCTCCAGCTCTGCCATCTGCTGCATAGTAGCCAGGGACCTTCAGGGTTTTCCCAGTCGCCGAGTGTGTGAAAGTCATATCCAAACGATAGTCTAGGAAAGGATTCGGAGTCGCTTGTTCAGAACTCTGCGGTCCTTCAAAAGCAAACGTCATCCGGTGCCACTTTTTATATGACTCCCCCGTATCACTCATTTCCCCAAAAATTCCAGTCTCTGGAGTTTCGAGAACCGAAGTCGGTTCATCGCCAAATACCAAGAGTGTGAACGCGGAAAACACAGCTAAGACGGGTAGTTTTTTCATGGAAACGATACTCAACAGAACTCTAACGATGTCCGTTTGCTGCTGCGAACACAAAAATGGCCCCGAAACGGGTCGATTCTTCTAGGTTGAGCGAATCACCATTGGAGTACATGGTTTCGACATGCCTCGCCTACGCGAACCGGACGAACCAAAGATCTTCTTCCTCCCGAACCTCATGACCGCATGCAATCTCGCCTGCGGTTTCTTCGCCGTGTTGATGATTCTCAAAGGCCAGATCGAAGTTCAAAAAGTCACTGGCGACGAAACTCTGGCGGCAAAACAGTATTACGAGATTTCGCGCCAGTATTACCAATACGCCATCCTACTCATCTTTGGTTCCTGCCTTTTTGACTTACTCGACGGCAGGCTGGCCCGCCTTGGCGGACAAGAGTCGCCCTTCGGCCAAGAGTTTGACTCTCTTGCAGACATCATCTCTTTTGGAATGGCTCCAGCCATGCTCCTATCGCGCGCAGTTCTTTTCCCTCTCGGAAATATCGGCTGGGGTATCGCCCTCGTTTACCTTGTCTGCGGCGCAATGCGTCTTGCTCGATTTAACTGCCTCGCAATGTCCCCGAAGAGTTCAAACGCCAGCTCAGATTTCCGCGGTATCCCCATTCCAATGGCTGCTGGCTTTATTGCATCGCTCACCTTCCTGATTATCGATCTCTATAAAAACGATCACGAAGTCGGTGTCTGGAAATTCGTGCTAGCCGGAGTCATGCTCGGCCTGTCTTGGCTCATGATCAGCGATGTCCGCTACCCTTCTTTCAAAACAGTCGATTGGAGAACACGCGGAACCTTCACCGCAATCGTCGTCGCAGTGATGGTGATCCTGTTCACCATACAATTCCGCTACATCATGCCCGTAGTCCTATTCAGCACCTATCTGGCCTATGGCTTTATCCGCCCTTGGATCTCTCAACGTTGGCGAAAAGAAATCGAAGAATTCGCTGAACCCGACTCGCAAGATCCAGAAGACGCCTCCTGATCTATCATGCCAAAACAACGAAAATTTCCTATCGTCCCAGTTTTGCTTGTCGTCTTACCTGCATGGCTGATCGGCTCTGCTTGCTTCGCTCTTTTCAAATACTTCGATGCTGAAAAGGAAGCCGCCGCCGAGGCAGGAAAGCTCTTCGCACGTTCCGTGTCCACCCCACAGATGGCTGATGACCTCCGCAAAATTGTCAACGTCATCGGTGAGCGAAACACCTCTCAACCCAAAAACTTAAAGGCGACTTCATCAATGATCGAAGGCCTCTTGGGACCATCAAACACAGGCTACGAAGTAAAATCCATCAACGGCCCTGCCGAGTTTCCAGTCCTCATGGTAACGATTCCCACCAAAAAAGCAGATAGCTCGCCTGTCTGGATTCTTACTTCCTATGACTCTCCTGTCGGATCTCGTGGAGCCGATAAAAATGCCAGCGGCCTCACCGCCACTCTTGCTACGGCGCAAGCACTTGCAAATTCCTACCCAGCTCATCCGATCCATTTCCTTTTCCTACCTCATGTGAATGAAATCGACTCTCCAGTCGCCGAAACGGTAACGATCGCTGCAAACCTCATCAAATCAGGACCAACCGTGAAAGCCGTGCTTTGCGTCGAGGCCATGGCCAGTTCGGAAACACTCATCCTTTCCTCCCGCGACACGGAGGCCATTCCCGTCTCTGAATTCAAAAACCTCGGTAAAGTCCTCGGTGCTGAAGTTGTTTGCCTAGGCGAAGACTTTGATCTGGCTTCAGTCCTTTTCGAGATGGGCATACCCGCTCTGCGAATCGCGACGAGACCCATGCTGCTTCCAGATGAAAATGACGACCGGCTCCCCTTTGCCCCTACTTTAGCTGCCTCCACTGGGCGTTTTATTCAATTAACCAAGCGACTTGCAAAAATCGTCCCTTGACCAGATTGCCTTTCTGCCCGAACGATTTCCCCAACAAACCTCGAATGAGCTCTCCTAGCGTTACTGATACTTCCTTCATTTCTCATGCTCCGGGGTTTTGGCCGGACACCACTCCTGAGCAGTGGAATGACCACAAATGGCAACTCCGCAATCGCATCGATTCGCTCGCCGATCTGGAGCAGCATCTCGAACTCACTGACGAGGAAAGAGCAGGAGTCCTACTCGCTGGCTCTAAGCTTGCCATGTCCATCACCCCACACTTTTTTAACCTCATCGATAAGGACGATCCTGATTGCCCAATTCGCCGGCAGGTGATCCCTCGCATCGAAGAGGGTTGGACCGCGCCAGAAGAATTATCAGATCCGTGCGGCGAAGACTCTCACATGCCCGTCCCCGGACTCGTGCATCGCTACCCTGATCGTGTGCTCTTTCTTGTTACCGACCGCTGTGCATCCTATTGTCGCTACTGCACCCGATCTCGAGTTGTCTCCGGCGTCGGTGAGCAACAGCTCGAAACCCAGTGGGAACAAGCTTTTCAGTATTTGGAGAAACACACAGAAATCCGCGATGTTCTCCTCTCCGGTGGCGACCCGCTGCTCTTCTCTGATTCCAAGCTCGATAAAATTCTCACCCGCCTGCGCTCAATCCCTCACATCCAATTTCTCAGAATTGGTTCACGCATCCCCATCTTTCTTCCACAGCGAATTACTCCCGAGCTCTGCGCGATGCTGAAGAAACATCATCCCCTCTTCATTTCCATCCACGCAAATCATCCAAAGGAACTCACGACGGAAGTTCGCGACGGTTTGGTTCGTCTTGCAGAGGCTGGCATTCCACTCGGTAACCAATCGGTTCTCTTAAGAGGTATCAATGATACAGCGGAAGTCCAGAAAGCATTGGTTCACAAGCTACTCATGAGCCGCGCTCGCCCTTACTACCTGTATCAGTGCGACCTGATCACCGGTTCTTCCCATCTACGCACATCCGTGGAAGAAGGAGTCAACATCATCGAGCAACTACGCGGCCACACCACCGGCTACGCCATTCCTCAATTCGTCATCGACGGACCCGGTGGCGGCGGCAAAATCCCAGTCAATCCCAACTACGTGGTCGATTCTGATCAGAACGAAGTCACTCTTCGAAATTACGAAGGCGGAATTTTCAACTATCCGAATCCCTCCACAATGCCGGAGGCAGAAAGAAAAATTCTCCAAGATAAAGCGCTCTGCAAAACCTGTTAGGGTAATTTCCAATAGAAATATTCCTCACAACTTTACTTGGTATGAACCGAGGTAGAAATCTGCTTAATCTGATGACCCACGAGCATACAGCAACAGGACTTATCCATCCACAAGCCACGCTTCATTGATCCAAGGGTCGTTGATGCCCAATTCGCTCCACTTCATCATCTCCAAAGGAACGCTGAGCAAGAAAGGCAAATTCAACGTTCTTTCCCTCAAGACCGTTTTGCGGATGGAATTGCGGAAATGGCTTCGTCCCCCCGAAACGTTGTCTGACATCGCGTAACCAATTTCTTCAAACCCCAAAAAATCCACTCGATTTCGGCAAGGGCATTTGGAAACCGGTCTAGCCGGAGATCTACTTGGGCAAACTCAAATCAATTGCCCCCTCGGGAAGCCACTTCACGCCGCTCACCTCGGTGAAACGCATTTGTTCGCCAATTCCGGTGTTCCCTTCGGCCATTTTGAAAGTCCTGTGACCGCTCGCTAGCTTCACGCCTCCAACATCTTGAAGCTCATCCAAAGTAATAAACTTCGCAGGTCCAGGCCCGTCTGGAGCGACCAATTCACTCGTCACAATGTAATAGGCGCCGCGCGTCAACTTAGTTTCAGGATCGATGAGTAGCACATAGTAGTCATCTGGCGTATCTCCAGCAGAGGCATCAAACGTCACCTTCACCTGAGCGTATTGACCGCCCTCAAATTCCATCATTTCTGGAAGCTGTTCAAAATTTGCACTTGGATCATTGAGAACAAACGGAAGTCCGAGAAAATACACGGGAGTCAACGCCCAAAAGCGCGGCGGCGGACTAAACTCTGCCCCGTCGGGTTCGATCCAAACGGTTCCTCCATTCATCCCGAAGCGAATGTCTTCCCCCTCCACCTCATGCAACACGGCCATCGTTTTTGGATCAAATGTCTGCACCGTATCAACCACGGCCTCAGGCCCTTTATCTGTCAGATGATACTTCCAGCGAAACTGCAGTTGCCCACTATTATACCAATTATCTGTTCCGCCGTGGGCTGCGATCGACTCCATGACCAGTTCTCTTCCTGGTTCCGAAACCTTAGCTTCAGAATCTCCAGCTCCGCAGCCCGCTAAAAGCAAACTCGCCCCCATCATCCCGCTAACCAGAAAATTTTTCATACGCCAACCTCACACCATATCCTCTCGCCACAAGCGAAAACACCCTGCACTCGCAAAGCTCTTCGGCTCTGCTAGCCTATCTCCATGAAATTTCTTCTTCTCACACTCGCCATGGCTCCCCTCCATGCCGATCAAGTTCGCGACTTCTGGTTCAGCGGTGCGGAAATCAATTCTTACGAGCTTTCCCAATCACGCTACGGACAAAACCATCGTGGCCACGCAGAATTTATTTTTGTCACCGAACCCTTCCTCACTGAGAAGCAAGTAAAGGACGAACGCGGCAGCAAAAACTCAACTCAAATTCTAAAACTAAATGCACTGACCACCTTCAATACCGGGTTCTATTCCTACCGAACCATGACCAGCACCTTCCGACCCATTGATCTGGAAAATTTCCCTCACGCCCTAAAATCCACCACCTCCATCCAAGATTGGTGCGGACAAGCTTTCCAACAATTAAATCGCCGCGAAAATGGCTGGAGCGTTCAACTCAACTCATACTTCGAAAAATTTGCCGACAAAAATACCACGCTCCCTTCCGCTTACCTAGAAGACGAACTCTGGATCACTCTGCGCCTTGATCCTAAAAAACTTCCAACCGGAAAAATCGACATGATCCCAGGAGCGCTATTCACACGCTTCCATCACAAACCCATCGTGCCTAAAAACGCAATTGCGACCCTCGACATGAGCGGAAAAGTCGGGGTTTATACGGTTTCCTATCCCTCCTATCGCAGAGCCTTGTCGATTGGTTTCAGCAAGAAATTCCCCCACATCATCGGGGCATGGACAGAAAAGACCACCAGCGGAACCACCACGGCCAAGCTTAGCCATCGCATGATGAATGTGAACTATTGGGATCTCAATAAACCCAAGCACTCAACAAAAAGAAAAGAACTTGGGCTAGACCCTATCGCCAATTAATAGTCCAGACTGCTCGATTACTCATCCCCTTTTCGAGGGATCAATCTCTGCTCCCTTAGCCATTCAATCGATCCGTCCTGCCACGCGTCCCACATTGGCCCTTTGTATCCGTTGAGCCCGTGATTCCCAGAAGGCAATTCCATTAATTTGGAATTCACTTCGTTTTCCTTCATCGCCTTGTGGAATATTTGGCTATTCTCAATCGGAACAACCGAGTCATCTTTTGCATGAGCTAGAAACACTGGCGGTGTTTCCTTAGTGACTTGCAGTTCAGCAGAAAAAAGTCTGACCATTTCTTTTGAAGGGTGTTTGCCAAGCAGTCGATTGCGAGACCCACCGTGGCTGAACTCACCCATCGTGATCACCGGATAAACCAAAATCGCGAAGTCAGGGCGGCAGCTTTCACGCAAAAAAGGATCATCAGAACTTCCATCACCTTTCTCAAATTGTGTCGCCGCTGTTGCCGCAAGATGCCCACCGGCAGAAAACCCGATAATTCCAATTCGACTTGGATCACAGTTCCACTTTTTTGCATTCATCCGCGCAAAACGAATCGCACGTTGTGCATCGAGAAGAGGAACCGAAGAACGCCCCGCAGGCAGCCGATACTTCAACACAACGGCTGATATACCGGATTCACCAAGCCACTTCGCGATCCCGTGTCCTTCTCCGCCCATCACCAGGCCGCCATAACCACCTCCCGGGCAAACCACAGCAATCGTTCCGTTTGGATTCTTGGGATGATAAAGAAAGATGTTCGACACCTCATCGGTAAAGCCACCCTCACCATCCGGAGCCTTGCCCTTTTCCCAAAGCGCAGTGGCCTCCGGTTTAGTGTCAGCTCCTTGTGCTATTGAGAAAATCGCCAGAAAGACTAGAGAAAATAATCGATACATGATCTTGAATAGTCCCAACAGGCCTCAGGAAAGCAAGCCTTCGCGGCTACTCATCTTCGGGAGCCATGACATCCACCACATCAATTTCCGTATAATGAGTCACATAGTTCTGAGTCGGCGTGCAGGCATCAATATCACCTCCCCAATACCCAACGGCAGTGGCTCGCAACTCAAACTCGACTTCAAAAACTTCAGATGGCGCAAGTTTCTCCGAATAACCATGGGTCAAAATTCCAAACGTATGACTCGTTGATCGAGGCTTCGGATCCACCGAAACAATTTCGAATCCATCCAAAAATTCTGAATACACATCGAGATCCGCCAAAGTCAGATTACTCGAACCCACATTCTTCACCGCAACTTCCATCTTAAAAACTTCACCCATCGTAACGGTTTCAGGCAGATCGACTGCCACCTCAAAATCCGGAAGACCTCGATTCATGAACCAATACCCAACTCCTCCAATGGTAACCCAAACGAGCGAAGTTAGAATCATCGTGATGAATACTGTGATCAAGATAATCTGATTGCGTTTCCGAACTGCCTCCATAGAAACCAATGTCTACTTAATCGATCTCTAGCGACAAAGTTCAAAAACGACAGCACTTCAAAGAAGTTGCGAAAATCGTTCGACGCGACATCTTTACCAAATGAGCGAAACATTCCACGGCTGGGCAACAAACGAAAATGGCGGAACACTTGCGGAGATCGAATTTGATCCCGGTGAGATGAAACCCGAGCAAGTACAGATCAAAATCGAATCTTGCGGTATCTGCCATTCGGATATCTCTCTCATTGATAACGACTGGGGCAACGCCGAATACCCCCTCGTCCCGGGCCATGAGATCATCGGCACCGTCGAAAAAATCGGCGATCAAGCAAAAGGTCTCGCCGTGGGCGACCGCGTAGGCCTTGGCTGGTTTTCGGGAAGTTGCCACTCCTGCCAGCCCTGCCTCTCAGGTCGTCAGCAACTCTGCGCAAATAGTGAATCCACAATCGTCGGCCGCCACGGAGGATTTGCCGATCGAGTGCGTGCAAGCTGGGAGTGGGTCTTCAAACTTCCTGATGCCATCGATCCTCTCAAAGCCGGCCCGCTCTTCTGCGGCGGCGCCACCGTCTTTTCTCCCATCACCGATTTCGGCATCAAACCAACAGATCGTGTGGGGGTCATCGGAATCGGTGGTTTAGGCCATCTGGCACTCCAGTTTCTCAATGCATGGGGTTGCGAAGTCACCGCCTTCACATCCAGCGAATCCAAAACCGAGGAAGCGAAAAAACTTGGCGCGCACCACGTGATCAACAGCACAAAATCATCCGAACTCGAAAAGATCGCCGGCTCCCTCGACATGGTGATCAACACCGCCAACGTCCCGCTTGATTGGGATGGCTTCATCCAAACGCTCGGCCCAGATGGCAGGCTTCACTTCGTTGGTGCTGTTCTAGAGCCAATCCCCGTTCAAGCATTTTCCCTTATCATGGGAAGAAAGTCCGTTTCCGGTTCCCCGCTCGCATCACCATCAACCATCTCAACAATGCTCGACTTCTGCGCCCGTCATCAGATCGCACCAGTCACCGAAACCTTCGATATGAAAGACGTCAATGAGGCACTCGACCACCTGCGCGCCGGCAAAGCACGCCACCGCGTCGTTCTCAAACGCTAAATAGGAATCGCCTGCTGTTTTTTTTGCGACATCAGTTTTTTCACCAAGAAAATCAAACCAACGACTGCGACAATCAGGAGCGGGACACCAATCAACGGGCGGTAAAAGATCCACGCAACTGCGATCACAGAAAAGGAGATCACCACCGTCAGTAGGAATGAAATGATCCCTGTGCCCGCGCCCACAATCGTCCCAAAAAGCGGAACAACATCCGCCAATACCGACAAGGGTTTGAACAACAATCCAAATCCAGCAAACATCACACCAAACCCTACCGCTCGTAAAATCCACGTCATCATCTTATTGCTCTGGTGCGCCGCTTCGAACATCGATGCGGAACTTTTTTCTCCAGTTTCCAGCATCTCGATCTTTCCTCCCGCATCAGCCATATAGGACTCCAACTTTTCACCGGTCTGTTTGGCAATTACGCTGACCGTTCCCGGCAGAGCAATCTGGTGAGTCACCCGAATATCGCCGACCTCTGGAGAATTAGGATTCTCCCCGAGATAAATCCACGCATTCGAAAGCTGCACCTTTTTCCCGCCGATTTCCTCCGGCATCTCCGCAGCCTTATCCAACGGCAGCGCAGTGAAATGATCGATCTGGTTCTTCAAACCTGAAGACAGCACAAATCCACCCACATTGACTGGATTCGCCGTCCACGTTTGCGGCTTGATGGCAGGTGGTGGATTCACTTTATCCGATGCTCTTTCGTTGAATTTCGAGGAATCGATGGGTGATGACACCCACTTCTTTTCATAACTGTAGGTCTTCACCGTCTCCTCACTACCTCCAAGCTTCTTCTCTGTCTTGGTCTTCACCTCTTCTTCCCACTGGAAATATTTCGCTGTTCGTTTCAGCCTCAAAGCCTCCGCACTGATTCCAAACTCGGGATCCGACAAAGTCCCCTCTGAAACAGCCTCACCCGTCAGATAAACCAACTTCTCATCATTCACTACATCCGG
>JBGCEE010000075.1:0-47721 GCA_045106015.1 Akkermansiaceae bacterium
GGCAGAGAAATTCGATCTATCTCCGCTTCGGTCACAAAAACTACCAGAAAGGCACGACGCTGAGCGAAGTCGCCAATTTTTTCAATCTAGACACCGCTAGCACCTTCGCCGCAGGAGACAGCCACAACGATGTCGAAATGCTCTCTAAAGAGCACTCCGCCTACGCCGCCTGCCCTGCCAACGCAGTCAATGCGATTAAAGATCTCATCACCTCCCGAGACAGCCTTGTTACCTCATCCGCCCATGGTCACGGAGTCGTCGAGGCGCTGGAGCACTTCTTTTCTGCCGACGAATAGGTAATGGAAGTTTCTGAAAAAAAAGCTTTTCAAGCAGTGCCGGTTTGGCATGGTCACGCGTGGTAGCGCTTTTTCTGGGAGAGAGTCGCTCTGGTCTAACCCCCAAAATAATGAGAAGAAAAACACACCTAATCTTAGTATTGGCAGCCGCCTTCGCAGCCTCGGCTCATGCCGGCATCATCAGCGTTAACATTGGTAATACCAGCGCGAACAACAATATTGCTCCGGGACAATCAGCCGGTGTGATCCCTGCGACAAACTGGAACAACAAACTCGGCAGTTTTGGTGCCGCGCAAGTGACTGACGACAGCGGTACACTGCTTACTACCACGGTAAGGGTGAACACCCAGTGGTCTAGCGGCAGTGGAGTTCCTACGACGCCGGATTATTCGCTTATGAATAGCGGAACCGACACGGGCGGTGGCGATCCATTTGCAACCGTTTCCGGTATATCTTATGATCTTTACGATGTGTATGTCTATATTCGAAGCAGCTCGCCTGGTCGTTTCGGGAATTACTCGGTGACTCCAAGTGGGACTGGTGCAGCGGGTGGAGGGTCCAGGCTTGGCTACTCCACGGCACCGTTCGCCGGGACTTACATTGAGGAAACAGGCGGTCAGGACGGAAACTATATTCTGTTCGAAGGCGTATCAGGAGAAAATCTAGAAATCAGGGCTGACCCTCAAAACTCGCCCACGCCCCGTGCAAACATTGCGGGCTTCCAAATTGTGGAGTTCGTTCCCGCTGTAATTCCAGAACCATCGTCCCTCCTTTTGGTTGCAACCGGCTTGTTCGGATTTTTGATCCGCCGCAGGCGGTAAGATTTCCGGATCATTCCTTTTTCAAGATTTCCCTCACCGGTCGCGATTGATCGGTGGGGGTTTTTTGATCTTGGACCTCTCGGACGCCTAGCTTACCAACATCGGTTCTCTGATTCCATTCCCAGCGATCATGCGACTGCCTGTTTTCCTGATTCCGCTTCTGCTGGCCCTCACGGCGTGTCAGGAAGAGGTGGCAAAAAGCCGGAAGAACGGGTCAGAGTCCAAAGTGGGCCGAATTGCCGTTTCCAGCGACCTAATCCATAGCCAGCCTTTTGTCACCGATGACCGAGGTATCAAAGGCAGGAGTTTGGCGTTACAGCACTGTCAGCGTTGTCACCTTTTTGTCGAACCCGAGGCATTGCCAAGTGAGATATGGGATAGTGAGGTCCTTCCCCGCATGGCCGCCTTCATGGGAATGCACCATAGAGGTGTCAAAACGACGGTTGATCTTGGTAAGAGCGCAGCTGAAAAGAAGCTGATTATTGATGCCGGTATTTATCCTCCCGGCGCGGAAATGACTCGGAAAGATTGGAAAGCTCTTGCTGCCTATTATATCGAAAGCGCGCCTAAAGCTTTGGAAAAAACCAGCGCACCAGCTTCAATTGAACCTCTTTCTGAATTGTTTGATGAAGCCGAACTTGGCTACCGACAGTATGAGCCAAATACGACAATGGTTTCCATCGATGAAGAAAATCGGCGTCTTTTCATCGGAGACCTAACCAACAATCAGTTATCTATTTTAAACACCGATCTGACCCGTATTCAAAAAATCAAACTAAATAGTGCCCCAGTGCATGCTGAGATCATAAATGATGATTTATGGGTAACCGAAATTGGCGTACTGAACCCTACTGATTACCCTGAAGGAAAGGTAATGAGTTTTAGTAAAAATGGTGACTATTTCAAGACCACTGGCATCGAAAAACTTACCAAGCTGAGACGTCCAACTTATGCGATGCATGCCGATATAAACAGTGATGGGCTCGCTGATGTCGTAATATCCGAGTATGGAAATCAACTGGGTGCATTGAACTATTACCAAGCCAAACGGAGCGGAGGATATCTAAAGACTGAGTTAATGAGGGAACCGGGAGCCATGATGTCGACCGTTCGCGATTTTAATAACGATGGCTTGCTTGATGTCGCTGCCATACATGGGCAGGGAAGGGAAGGTGTGTACATCCACTACAATCAAGGTGCCGGGAATTTTACCTCGTCCTATGCTTTGCCAGTTCCGCCACATTTTGGCAGCGCGAGTCTGGCTTTTTACGATTTCAATGCCGATGGGTATATCGACATATTGACCACGAATGGTGATAATGGAGATTACCGAGCGATCTTAAAACCATTCCACGGCCTGCGAATTTATCTGAACGATGGGAAAAACGCCTTCGAGGAGCACTATTTTTTCCCTATGAATGGGGCTTACAAAGCTTTGGCAGAGGATTTCGATTTGGATGGCGATTTGGACATTGCCGCCATCTCGATGTTTCCTGATTTTGAGGGGAAACCGGAAGAAGGCTTTGTCTATCTGAAAAACGACGGAAATCTCAATTTCAAAGCCAGTACCATCCCCAGTGTGAAGGATGGAAGATGGATGTGCATGGATACCGGAGACTTGGATGGTGACGGTGACAAAGACATTGTCATCGGTTCATTCATTCGGGGTCCGAGTGAGGCCCCAGCTTCTTATCTGGAGCCTTTAGAAACTAAAAATTTACCCGGATTGGTGCTATGGAACAAAACCAAACAAGCAGCCAAAGCCTCCGAAGATACCAATGCCATCAAACTTGATCCGGCCAATGCGGCCGAGCAGCATCAGTTGGGTTTGGACCGGCATAAGCAAGGCAGGGAAGCAGAAGCAATCAAGCACCTTGGTGAGGCAGTGGGGCTCAATCCAGAAAACCCAGAGATGCATAGCAGCTATGGAATCGCACTGCTTGGAAGAGGTGAAATCGAACAGGCGATCACACACTTCCAAAAAGCGTTGGAGCTACAACCTAGAAACGCGACTTTCTACAACAATCTTGGTGTTTCGTTCTACCAACAACGGAACCACCCCGATGCGATCAAGAATTTCCACCAGTCCCTGAGTATCGAGCCCAAGTGGATGGAAACAAAAACCAATCTGGAAAATAGCCTCCAAGAACTCGCAAAAAAGCTCATGGGCGAACCTTTTCTTATACAAAACGGTCATCCAGATCACGCGACCATGCACGCGGCGCTCGGAAACGCTCTACGTGATCAAAAAGACTTCACTGAGGCGGCTAGGCATTTCCAATGGGCCCTAAAACTGAATCCGAACCTTCCTCCGGCTTTAAACAATCTTGCGTGGATCCGAGCAACACACCCTGACGAAAAAATGCGTGATGGAGCTCGGGCAGTCGAACTTGCCGAGCGGTGCTGTGAATTGACCGGTTACAAATTGAACGGTACGCTCGACACCCTAGCCGCGGCCTACGCGGAGGCTGGCCGATTTAGCGAAGCGATTCGTTGGCAAACAAAAGCCATCGAACTTGCGGGAGACGCCAATGCAAACGAATTAAGGGAGCAACTGAAACTCTACGAAGCAGGCAAACCGTTCCGAAAATAGAATTGGCTGCCTCTTGCGAGTTGTTCGAGAGCCTTCGCAAATTATTGACTAATTTAAGAGAGATCTCTTAACGGATAACAGAGAGACTTTAGTTGTGCAAAGGGCTTACAAACCCCTTACATCTTTCTCTTTTGAGCGTCCATTGCCGGCGCATCAGGATTCGCTTCTCAGCCGAAGTAGCAGAGCATGACAAGTGGCTCGTTACCAGAAGTGGTTTTGAAGGTGACACTGGCTTTCACAGCCGACTCAAAAATGAAGAATTCGTCTTCTGAAAGTTTACTGAAGCGGAGAAGTTTCAGTCAATGACAGCGCACAGCTTCTTGGTCTTGCCTTGGCCCTGAACGGCGACCACCGACGAAGCTCCATTGCCCTTGAACTAGTATTCACCAAGGGCCATTCACTCTTGCTTCTCTCTTTCTCAATCTTCAGGATCCCTCGCCATGGCTGCTTCAACGTCAATTCTCTCGGATAAACTGCACGAATACCCCCAGCAAGATGTGATCGACGGAGCTGCCGTCGGATCGGATTCGATTCTCGATGATTGCCTCAATCAGAACGACGGTGTGTTACAGCTTGTGCACCGCTATGCTGGCCGCACCTTTTGCACACCGGGAAAACGCCTTCGACTGGATGAAAAATCGTACTACCCCGACTACATGGGGGGGACGGGTCTCGATGAAGTTTGGATGTGCTGCACCGTGCCCATTGTAACAGGCGTCATCGATACCCGCACCGGAAAGGCACCATTTCGTGAAGGAGAAGCACACGTCCTCACGCCGGAAGGGCAAGTCATCTCACTTCAAGATTTGATTGCGGCCAATCCGGAAGCTGTCATGGGAGAGAAAATCACGGCTTTTGCGAAATCCTTGTTCGGTGAAGTCACCTGGCCAATTGTGTCCAAGAAGTTTGATAACCTGAACCCGATTCCCCACCACCTTCACTGGGCAAAATGGGAAGTTTACGACATCAATTCCTACGACAATCCTGGAGTCAGTCCGTCGCATTATCACACCACGGCCATGGGCCTATACCCGTTCGTCACAAAGGATCAGTTCCTCGCCTGTATGAAGAGCTGGGGCCAAGGCGAGTATAATGGCGTGCGGCACTTGTCTCCGCATACAATGATGCATATCGATAACGGTTTTGTGATGCCCAACGGTGTGCTGCACTCACCGACGGACCTTTGCACGCACGAGTTGCACGTGACGATGGACGAGCATTTCCTCGCCGAAGATCTAACACTTGATGGACGGATCGGAGCAGCCGATGCGTTTTACGCCTGCCGAGAGGAGGACTATCCGAGGAATCGTCACGAAGACTGGGAGTTTTTGGTGGATACGTTCGACTTTGAAGCGAATCAGGACCCGGATTTCGTGCTGAAGAACTCGCGGCCAGCAATCACCGCCAAAGAATTTACAGGCGACGGAGTCGATGCGAAGTGGATTATTTACGATGATTTCCTCGGCGACCAGAAGGCCTCAATTCTGCGCCTGATCGTTGAGCCCGGTAGCAAGACCAAGTTCTGCCCAGAGAGCCCCACGCTGTTCCACACGAATGGTGGAAGCGGCCGGGTTGGAAAACTCGAAGTGCAATATCATCAGGATATGAAGCTTGGCGAAATCTATCCCGAGATCGGATTCATCACTCAGACCGCGCTTGATCGCGGCGGTGTCGAAATCGAGAACACGGGAACTGAACCGCTCGTGTTGACCTTCGACTTCCCGCAGAACGCGCATTCCAAAACGCCTGGCGTTGCCTATTCGAGCTAGAGCCGCTTGATTTCACTCAACTGCGAGGAAATCGCTTTCACAGAGAGTGCCGTAGGTGCATTCCGGCGAGAGCAAGCGAGGACTCACGTTTTACCAACACAGATCTGAAGGTTTCAGAACAGAGAAGCTTTACATCAAGGGCCAAAAATCAGCAAATCCCACTGTGCTTGAATTCTCCGATGCGCCCTACCGCTTCTTCGAAGCCCAGCCATCGGCTCCGTTGATCTGGCTGGGTCGCCGTTTTAACAAACACTTCATTCTCCCCGGCCAGAACCATCGGATCAGTGAAATTTCCATTGCCTCTCACCCTGGCAACCTCAAGGACCTCACAAAGAAGGGTGAGCGACTGATGTTCGTGATCAATCATCCGACTCACAGTGATGCTCAAGTGCTTTCAGAGGTTCACCGGCGACTTGGACTAAACTCCTGCTACATGGCTGCTTACGATGTCTTTCTCAGGAGCAAGTTCTGCGCGTGGAGTATGCAAAAGATGGGGAATTTTTCCATCGATCGCGAGGGCAGCGATCGCAAGGCGATGGCCGCCGCAATCAAAGTTCTGACCCAAGGAAAAACCGCACTGAATATCTTTCCCGAAGGAAACGTGTACCTCACCAATGACAGGCTCACGCCCTTTCTTGATGGCGCCGCGTTCATCGCGATCAAAGCCCAGGCAGCACTCAAGGACATCCCCGTAAAAGTCGTCCCCGTAAGCTTGAAATTCACTCATTTGACCGCCCCGCGTGCAACCATAACCGAACGAATGCTGCAGCTTGGAAAGGATAGCGACTACAGCTTCCCTGCCGATTCCGCAAAAGACCCCATCAACGCAGTCCTAGGTCTCGGGCAACACATTCTACGCAACTATCTTGAAGAACACGGTTTCTCAGCAAAACTCCCTAACAATCAAAGTTCTCTCTATCAAATTTTGGAGGAATTTGCAACCGGCCTCGTGACAGAGATCGAAAAGGAATTGGAGATCACCCCAAAAGATTCCGACCTCCTCGTCACTCGTATTTCCAAAGCTCGTTCCAAAATTCATCAAATCCGTACGGATACCTCGTCTGAGTCACATCCCGAAATCGACGGCCTTGCAGACCGCGCAATACTCGCGCTGCGTATCCACGGCTATCTCACTCCCTACCTCACCGAACATCCGAGCATTGACCGCTTTGACGAAACAGTTGAACGTATTGCAGAAGACTTTTACTCCAAGGCCATGCCGAGAACCGGCCCACGGCGTGCGATGGTGAAAATTCATTCGCCCATCGATGTCCGCGATTTTTCGGAGCAAAAAATCAGAGCAGCACTCCCCTCTCTGACGCGTGAGTTGGAAAAACGCATCCAAGCTGGGATCGATGAACTCAACGAGTCAAACGATGCGCCCGGTGCAGAAACCGTGGGGCAGACCTGACTTCTACTTCTTTTTCCAAACCGGTCTCGCATTCTCTGTAATTTCCGCATCGAGCTCTTTCATACGCTTGGTGAGAGCCTCGACCTTTTCTTGATTTGCTTCAGCCAAATTGTTCGCTTCGGAAATATCTTTGGTGAGATGGAATAGCTGAGGTTTCTGTTTTTTCACCAGAAGTTTCCAATCTCCCTGTCGTATTCCTTCGAGATTTCCCCGTGCCGAGTAGTAGAGAAATTCTTCTCTCGGCGAAGGCTCCTCTCCAACCAAAGTCTTCGAAACATCAAATCCATCGATACGATTGCCGTTCTCTGGGAGCTCGCTTCCAGCCAGCGCCGCCAAGGAAGGCAATAGATCCACCGTCGAGACCAACGCATCACTTTCAGTGCCGGCAGGAATACGACCCGGCGCCCATATCACGCAGGGAACGCGTTGCCCGCCCTCGTATGTCGTTCCTTTTCCAGCTCGGAGCGGAAGCGCACTGCCTCCGTGATTCTTGAACTGGAGCCAAGGACCATTGTCGCTGGTGAAAATAACATAGGTATTTTCTGCCAAACCAAGTTCACGAACCTTATCCACCAGTCGGCCCACTTCTGCATCGATGTGTTCGATCACACATTTGTAGGCGTTCTTCGGGTCAGGATCATAGGCGTCCTCCGGCACAAAAAGCGGGATATGCGGCATACTGTGCGGCAGGTAGAGGAAAAATGGTTTTTCCTTGTTCGCCGTTACAAATTCGATCGCTTTGTCTGTATAGCGGCGGGTGATCGTGCGTTGGTCCACTGGGAGTTCAATGATTTCCTCGTTCTCAATGAGAGGCGTTTTCCACTTTTTCACGACCTCATCCTGATTTGTCCACGTATCGTCAGAAGAGACCTTGGGTTTCCCCTTGTTATCGGGATGATTCATGTCATTCGAATAGGGAATGCCATAGTAGGAATCAAAACCGTGCTGACGCGGAAGGATCTCCGGCAGATGCCCGAGATGCCATTTACCGATACAGGCCGTGGCATAGCCGAGGGATTTAAAATGGTCGGCGATCGTGTATTCGGCAGGGTTTAGTCCGTAGTCGTATTTCGGGAAAATCACATGTTTGTGAAGGCCAACTCGCTTCGGGTATGAACCAGTGAGCAGCGCCGCCCGAGAGGGTGTGCAAACTGGGCTTGCGACCATGAAACTTGTGAGTTTTCGCCCTTCCTTTGCCAGTTGATCAATGTGCGGCGTCTTGATTGTTTCCGAACCAAAACAACTTAGGTCGTTGTATCCTTGGTCATCGGTAAAGATGATGATAAAATTAGGCTTCGCTGCGGAAGCTTGTAATAACGACAAAACGGCAGCGGCTAGAATCAGAAATCTCAGTTGCATTGCTGAGAATATGCCTAGTAAGAAGTAGACTGCGAGCGTGGAATTTCTTCGAAAAATTCCAATTGGATTGGCCACTTGGTTTTCAATTCTTTCGTGCTATGCTTTCCCCAGACGAGGCCATCTTAAGGACATGAATGGTCTGCTTTGCGGTTGAAATTGTTTTGGTCGTTTCGAGTGGAAACAACATGTTCTCGCATCCGAGGGCCGCTACGAACGCAAAAAATAGATTATGAAATTATTCATCGGAAACTTATCCTACGACACGACAGAACAGAAAATCGCCGATACCTTGGCAGAAATTGGAACCGTCATCGACTACCGCCGTCCTACGGATTTTGAAACGGGAAAACCGCGCGGTTTCGCCTTTGTCACCATGGACAGCATTGAATCCGGTGAGAAAGCCATCAAGGCTCTCGATGGATTGAAGCTTGATGGCCGCGAACTCAAAGTCAATGAAGCTGAAGAGCGCAGAAGCGGCCACCCAGCTGATCGCCCTAAAAACGTTTCAATGAATGTGCCGAAGCAACGCCCTGTCGATGACCGACCAATTGGCAAAGACGGCAAGAGAGTCCGCTACAAAGGCATCTAGAATTTCTACTAGACCTTCTTGGCCGCAAATCGGCGCTGCAACTTCGGATGCAAAACATTTGCTAGGACAATAGTCGCGGCACCGAGGTAGAATGCTGGACGCAGGTTCTGGTGCTCGCCCAAAATTAAGGCCGCCCCTATGAACCCGTAAACCGGCTCAAAATTCGCCGCGAGATTGAAATCATATGCGGTGATTTTGATGAGGAGGCGATTTGTCAAAGCTTGTGCAAAGACTGTGCAAACAATCGCTAAAGAGAGAATCCACAGCCAGTCCCAAGGATCGGTCACTAGCAAAGCTTGAACGCCGCTCGGATCAAACAGAGGGACCGCCACTAGGCAGACGAACGTCGCCGCTAGCATTTCCCAGCCGACCATCACCATCGGATCACTTCCTCCAAGCACGACAGTCCGGTTCAGCACCATAAAGATCGCAGCTAACAAGGCACTGAGCAGCGCAACAAACAGCCCAAGCACATGAGCCGATTCCACACCTGCGATCAGGCAGATTCCACCGACCACGATCAAACCAAGTAACACCTCAAACGGACGAACCCGCCTCTTGGTAAGCAACGGCTCAGTAAAAGCCGTGAAAACCGATAGTGTCGCTAATCCAGCAAGTGCGATTGAAACATTTGCGATTTTGACAGCTCCAAATAGACAGAGCCAGTGCAGCCCGATGATTGCACCGATTCCTAACAGCTTAAAAACTTCCGTCTTCCCAACACAGAGCTTGCAGTCCTTTTTCATCCACGCCACCCACAGAAACGCACCGAGGGCCGCGAGCAGGCACCTCCATGACATCAGCACCGAAGAACTGGTCGAGGCAAGTTTGCCCAAGATCGTCGTCGCGGCGAAGATCAGGATGAGAAAGTGAAGCTGAAAGTAAGTTCCGATTCCGCAGCATTCCGCTCGGACCGACTTTTGAAAAGCCGAATCCCCAGAGACCAAAAGCAAATTTGACCTTACTGTATTGGGCGAATAAACTAGAAAAGGCGATCCGAACGGGGAACGCCCAGAAAAGCTATGAACAAAATCGTCTTAATTATCCTCGCTGTCTTATTTCCTCCTGTCGCAGTCGCGCTGAAATCCGGCGCTGGCAAAGACCTAGTGATCAATATTCTTCTCTGCTTTTTGCTCTGGGTGCCCGCGATCATCCATGCCCTCCTCGTTATACTATGACGAGACTAGTGCATCGGTCCGGAAGTTCGTGTGCAAAGGCCGCAAGACATTTTTCACGAGTTCAAGGCGCGAGTAGGGAGCGAATCGAGATTCGTGACCGACGAGCAACGCAGAAATCGGGGAAAAGAACAGCAGCTCCAAATTGCTTCGATCGCAGATCGCAAACTTCGTCGATCCCCTTCCTTTCCCGTTTGCACAAGAACTTTGGGAGCGGTGCACTAGCTTCTAGATCCAGAAGCCCTGCTAAACCCTTGCCGGACGGCGACGACTTCGGTTCCCGCCACTGCTGCGGCGGTTGCGTGAGCCAGACCGACCATTGCCATTGGAGCTTTTTTTGCTTTTAGGTGCATTGGCGGCGAGACGGCTCATGCCTTCCATGTGCCAATCTTGAGTCACATCAAGAGTGATTTCCTTACGGATCAGCTTTTCGATATCTCGAAGATACTCACGTTCATCAGGAGAGCAGAATGATACCGCGTGCCCAGTTGCTCCAGCACGGCCGGTCCGACCAATGCGGTGCACGTAGGCTTCTGGTTCATTGGGGAGATCAAAGTTCACGACGAGAGTCACCGCCTTTACATCCACCCCGCGCGCTGCAACATCGGTCGCGACGAGCACAGGCAATTTACCCGCTCGAAACTTCGTGAGGGTGCGGTCGCGTTGTGCTTGAGAGCGGTTTCCATGGATTGCCTCGGCATCAACTCCGTTGCCAGAGAGTTGCTTGGCCAGCTTGTTTGCACCGTGTTTGGTCCGAGAAAAAACAATACTGAGTTCACCGGGCTTCTGCGCCTTCAAACGCTGAAGAAGCAGTGGTCGCTTATTTTCCTTCGTTACAAAACAAACCTGCTGGTCCACTTTTTCGGCGGTAGTGACATCGGGTTCGATGCTCACCGTAGCGGGGTCGCGAAGGATTTCACGAGCGAGCTTCACGATGGGTGGTGCTAGAGTCGCGGAAAAGAAAAGTGACTGACGTCGCTTCGGCAGCAGCGAAACAATACGTTGGACATCACGCTGGAATCCCATGTCGAGCATGCGGTCCACCTCGTCGAGAACGAAAAACTCCACTTGCGAAAGATCGACGTAGCCTTGATCAATGAGATCGAGCAAGCGGCCCGGGCAGGCAACGAGCACATCAACACCGCGGCGCATCGCATTGACTTGAGGCCTCTGTCCCACTCCACCGAAAACCAAAGCATGATTGATCTTCATGTAAGCTCCATAGGTCTCGAGGCTCTTACCGACTTGTGTCGCCAACTCACGTGTCGGGGTTAGGACCAACACTCGGGCGGTCTTCGAGCGCGGCTTGAGGGGCTTGCGCTCTAGGGCGTCAAGAATTGGGAGAGAGAAGGCGGCGGTCTTACCCGTGCCAGTCTGAGCCCCACCAAGCAGGTCGCGGCCCTCAAGAAGGAGTGGTATCGCCTGTGCCTGGATAGGCGAAGGAGTGGTATATTTGCGCTCAGCAAGAGCACGCTGGATGGGCGCTGCCAATGGCAACGCCTCGAATGTATTCGGGGTCATGTTATAAATTCCGTCTGCCGCGATGCGCGGTGCGGATTGAGTTCGATGAGGTGGTTTGTTAGAAACCGAGACCCTTTCCTCTCATCGATGAAGGTCGGACACGGACCGAGCGATTTTACTCGGAGTCCGGAAAACCGAACAGCACTCCTGTATGGGCTCACTCCCAACAAAGCAAGCATTACCTTTATTGGTCAAACCTCATTCACCCTTGAGCGGCTTACCAAGCAGGTGAAGATTTGGTTCTTCCATCGAATAAACGAGCGCCATGGTAGCTGTTAGATGCAATCTTGAGGACATGTAATAGCCCTTGTCATACATGTCACGACCGGGGAGAGCGACGAACGATCCGTCATGGCAGCGAGCCATGTTCAGCCAGGCCTTATTGTAATCCATCATCTCACGAAGCACTTTCTTGTCGCCCGAAACACAGGTTCCAAGCAGTCCCCAGCTCAATCCAAGAACACTGTCAGCATGTGCGTCGTTTAGATATTTTTTTGAGTCGATGAGACCCTTGCCCACCAGATCGAAGTAGTCGCTGTGAGTCTCTGGTTTATCGGAGAGTTTGTGTGCAATGATGGATAGGCCCTGGCGTCCCGCGGCGGCGTAGGCTCCCTTTTCAGTATGGTAGCCGATGTATCCTTTTTTCGTCGTACTGAGTTGCAGGTAGTTGGTCGCTAGATCGATCTTATTTTGGTCCACTTCGGCACCACAGTCTTTCGCAAGCTCCCATGCGGCGACACCAAGCGCCGTGGTAATCGTCATCGTTCCATACCCGCCAACCCTAGTATTATGGCCCAGACCCCCGGTCCGGAACTTATGCCCCACATTACCCATCTTGCCGTGAGTGCGGTCTTGGTAATTCGCCATATCCTCAACCTGCCCGCTTTCTAACACTTTTGAGATACCCTGAATGGTTGGGAGAACTTTCTCATCTCCCGTCGCCAAATAGTATTCAGAAAGAAGAATACTCTGATAAGAGGCCGGCCAGACCCAGATGCCTTGCTTGGGAATCTGGTTCCATGAGTAAACAAGTTTTTTGACTTCATCCGTTTTCCCCGCAGAAAGCAGAGCTAAACCGCTCAAAGACTTTGCATGACATTGCTCCTTAGCGACAAACGGATGGCCCGAGAGATATTCAGTCGCTTGCTTGGAAAGAAGTTCTGATTTTTTACAATCGAAAGGATAGGTTTCCGAGAAACGCCCGATTGACTCCAACTGGATCACCACATCCATTTTTTCCTCTCCGCGTTTGACCGAAAGAGTCAACTTCCCGTCCTTACCTTCGGAGTCTTCGATGGCATTGCCGAAATCCATCAATGGTCCTTCGTAACCCACATCCGGAAACTTTTTCATCCGAGTTAGGTGGTGGCCAAACCGATGCTCGACCTCAAACGCCTTACCATTTGCTCCTGTGATCACATCATCGATCTCGAGTTTTCCCACCGCCGGTGAATCCGAGAAAATATATTTCACAGTAAACGACTTACTCTCCATCGTCGCCCGCGCACCTGTCGGCCCAAGATTGATCAGGTAACCTGGAACCTCCTTGTCCGGACCACTCTTGATCGGTGTCTCCCAACGATCCCGATTGTTCTCCTCAAAGGCAAAAAGCAGCGGAACTTGCAAAGTAAGCAGTAAAGCCACCGCCGTCCGAAGGGTATCTATTCTAAACATGCCAACCATTACGGTGAGAAGAGTCCCAGTTCTTGCGTGCGAAGGAGAAAAAATCCAAGAACTTGAGATGATCAGGATTGTTCCATTCCATGTTCCCACAACGAATCGCCAATCGCCATTCAACCTTGTGCCACCTTCAAACCACCCAACCATTTCGATGTTGAGCCTTGAGAAGCGCCTAGTAGAGCACCGACGACAGCACCACGGTGGCAGTTGTCGCCGCCGACCATGGCGTTGGCGGTGATGGCCGCATCGAAATCGTTATGGTATTTCCATGCGAGGTAGAGAGAGGCGGGCATGGACTCGGCGATGTAGCAGGCCGGGCTGAAGCGCTGGCCGATGACGTGAGTGTCGGGTTGAGAAGACCATTTTTCGGCCTTGGTGCCGGAGATCCAATCACCTGCTTCGCGCTGTATGGCCTCGCGCAATGGAAGGCCTTCATGCATGCGGAATAGGAGTCGCGCCAAGGTATCGGCCGCGCGTTGAACATTGGCGTGGGCATGGGTCAGTCCCACGTGTTTTTTAACCGCACTGCGGAGCTCCGATAGTTCGAGATCTTTCAGGACAAAACACAGCGCAGGAACCTGCGCGAGCCCACCGATGTGTTCGTCTTGGATGGCACACTTACTCGGGTCTTTACCCTTGGCGTAGCGCGTGAAAAAACCTCGGTGGTATTCTTCTAAATACGTGTCCCTGTGAGAGCCTGGGGTCAGCATGAACTCAACGTAATGAGCAAGCCACTCATTTGGATCGTAACCGCCCTTCGTTTCACAGACTTTCACCAACTCCGCCGCAAGTTGAAAGTTCAGGGTGTTTTCCCCGGCTTCGAGAAACTGATGATAATGCACACCACGCTGTCCCCAGTATTTTGCCTGATCGTGGAGAATTTGTCCTTTCTCGTTGAGCGCGGTGTATTGAGAACGCCAGAGAATGGAGCCCGTATGCGGATTCTTCGGGGCAAGATAGGAGGTCACTTCCCCGTATTCGGATTTCAGGGCTTCGCGGTCATAATACCAATGCACTGGCATGGCGGCGGCATCGGCAATCAATGATCCGAGATAGGCGTTTTTAAAGATATCAGAGGGCATAGAGATCTTTTTGTTAGATTTCTGGAAACAGATCTCCTTCGCGGCTTGGAGCGAGTGAGGCGTGGATTTTTGGGAGTGCTTTTTTTAGTTTGAAGAATCCAGCGCTGGCATGCGGCCAGAGCAGTCTATCCCAATCTCGGGTAAAAACTCTTGTATCTGCAGGAATGGGGTGAACATCCAAGAAATCACAAACGTGCCCAACCGTAGGTCGAGAGATGACTACGGTATCGATGCTCTCCGCACGAACCCAATCCTTCACAGCTTCCTGAAAAGGCCCTTGTATAAGGGCGCCTTGAGTCCGGCTCAACGCATCATCGACGGCTCCGCTCAGGAATTCAGTGACAAGCGGAGTCGTTCTCAAGGCAGGTGGAATATAAGCAGCTGTCGCATGGATCTCTCCGAGACTTTGGTGAGGTGTTGCAAGGTCTTCAGAAAACATCAGATGGCCAACACGACCCATCGGCGCCCCTATCTCAGGTCTTGGGTTTTCAGCCAGATCGAGGGTTTCTCTCTCAACGCTTAGATCTTCTTCTATGGGTGAAGCGGTTTCATCGAGTTGACCGACAGGATTAAAGCGACCGTTCGTGAATTTCTCGATGTTCGATGCGCGGGCGAGATAGTGTTTCCCCTTCGTATGTAGACCCGCAACCCATCGCCAAGAAAGTGTGTTAGAAGCCGGGTCGCCATCGAGTAGGTGGTTGAGGAAAAAATCAGCGCCAAGCTGCCAAGGTAATTTCAAAGTAAAAATCCAGATCGAGGCGAACCACATGCGCGTATGATTGTGAAGATATCCGGTTTCAACTAACTCCCTGACCCAATGATCGAAGCACTCGATTCCAGTTTCGCCCGAAACTGCGGATTCGCAATCACGGGATCGTTCCTGCACTGAAAGGGAATCAAGATAGTGCCGCCAAACTCCAGGCCTCATCTCAAGCCAGCCTTTCCAGTAGGTGCGCCAGGCGATTTCCTGAAGAAACTTTTCTGCGGCACGCGGAGTGTGCTCGGCCAGAATAGCGCGAGTGCACTCCTCCTCGGTGATCAAACGTGCACGAATGTAAGGAGATAGTTGCGAAACACCATCGTGGCTCCCCCTCCCCAGATCAAAATTACGACGACCCGCATACTTGGCAGCGAGCGGAACAAATTTCTCCAGCTTTTCCAGAGCGGCGGAGCGAGTTGGTATTGGAATCATCAGCACCTGCAAAGTCCTTGGGATCTCCTTTTCCGCAAGGATCTTTTCTCCATCCACTGCATCCCTCTCCTGCGCTGGCCTGGGAATTTTCTGGAGCCACTCAACAAGTCGATTACTCTCTACCGCAATATATGAAATTCCTCCTGCTCTTCACCCTCTTCATCGCAACCGCTGCAGCCGACGAACGTCCGCTCCCCAAGGTGAAACATATGATCGACACGCACATCCACCTTTACGACCCGACTCGTGAGGGTGGCGTCCCGTGGCCGCCAAAAAGGGAAAAACTTCTCTACAAGCCGCACCTACCCGCAGAGTTCAAAGAGGTTTCGAAGGAGTCTGGACTCACAGGCGTGATCATCGTTGAAGCCAGCGACCAACTCACAGATAATCGCTGGGTGCTCGACCTCGTAGAGGGTGATGACTACTTCGTCGGTCTCGTGGGAAACATCGATCCATATGCCAAGGACTTTTCCAGGCAGCTAGCTGAGCTCAAAAAGGATTCGCGCTTCGTGGGCATCCGCGCACGGAATGGGAAAGAGAAAAAGAAGATCGATTTGGCTGATCCGAAGTTTCTCAGCAGCATGCGTGAACTGGCGAAAAATGATCTAAGCGTCGACATTCTCGTGAATGGCGGTGGGGTGGAAGCCGTGCAAAGCGTCGATAAATTGGCTCAAACCATTCCAGATCTCCGCATCGTCGTCGATCATGTGTTCGGATACAATTTCGATGGCAAAGAGCCGAGTTCAGAGTGGGTCACGGCGATTGAAAACCTTTCGAGAAACAAAAACATTTGGTGCAAAATTTCCGGCCTCTATCAGCGGAGCATCCAACAGCCTGCACCTCATCAAATCGATCACTACCGCAGCGTGATCGATGTGCTCTGGAAGAATCTAGGTGCGGAACGGCTCATCTATGGCAGCAACTGGCCATGCACCAAAAACAGTGGTGACTACACAAGCTTCGTGAAACTGGTGAATGAATACTTCGCCGCCAAGGGCCAAGAAGCGAGCGAACGCTACTTCTGGAAAAACGCAGCTGAGGCCTACCGTCTCAAGTTGGATTGAATTTTTCTACTCTCCTACAACAAGCCAATGACTACTCAATTCCGATGGACTCTTTTCATTTCAATTGTCGCCATTCAAATCGGATTGGGAGCAAAGAAGCCGAACATCCTATTCTGCATCTCCGACGATCAATCGTTTCCACACGCGAGTGCCTACGGTGAGCCAGTGCTGAAAACGCCAGTATTCGATCGGGTTGCCCGTGAAGGCGTATTATTCACTCAAGCATATTGTGCCTCACCTTCTTGTACCCCGTCTCGCAGCACGATTCTCGCAGGACAAGATGTCTGGCGCATCGAGCAAGGAGGGCAGTTATTTGGCACCCTCGATGCCAAATACCCGCTGTATTCGGATCTTTTAGCAAAGGCTGGCTATCATGTCGGTTATTATGACAAGGGCTGGGCGCCGGGAAGCGTGGAAGCAGGAGGGCGAACATCCAATCCCGCGGGTGATAAGTTCAAAAGCTTCGACGAATTTTTTGAGAAGGCGCAAGACGGGCAGCCGTGGTGCTTCTGGTTCGGCAGCCGAGATCCACATCGTCCGTATAAAAGAGGCACTGGCGTCGGCGCCGGCATGGATCCAAGCAAAGTGAACATACCATCCGTTTTTCCTGACACCCCCGAGGTGCGGAATGACATCTGTGATTATTTTTTCGAGATCCAGCGCTTTGATCAGGAAGTCGGTGAGATATTGGAACGACTCAAGCAAGCAGGTCAGCTTGAAAACACCATCGTCGTTATTACCAGCGACAATGGGATGCCTTTTCCCCGCGCGAAAGCGAATCTGTATGATTTAGGGACACGCATGCCTTTAGCGATTCGCTGGCCAAAACAGGTGCCCGCTGGAAGAACCGTCGATGACTTTGTGAGCCTGATTGATCTCGCTCCGACTTTCCTACAAACAGCAGGTCTAGATATTCCTCAAGAGATGAATGGGCGTAGCCTCCTGCCTATTTTGAAGTCGGAAAAATCGGGTAAGATTGAAGCAGATCGCGATGCCGCCTTCAGTGGTCGTGAGCGTCATGCGTGGTGCCGAGAAGAAGGCACCGGCTACCCAATGCGAATGATCCGAACCGAGGACTTTCTCTACATACGAAATGACGAGCCAAACCGCTGGCCAGCTGGCTATCAACGCATCGTCACAAACGAAGGGCAGTTCGGTGATGTGGATCGTTCGCCCACAAAAAAAATCATCATCGAACAAAAAGAAAAATTTGACCACCTGTTCGAGCTCTCTTTCGGCAAACGTCCAGCCGAAGAACTCTACGACTGTCGGAAAGACCCTAACCAGATCGATAACCTCGCAGCCGATCCCGCATATCAAGAAACCTTGGCGAAGTTGAGAGCAAGGCTGAGCGCACACCTTAAGGCGACAGGAGACCCTCGTGAGAATTCCGAGAATCCTCCATGGGATGCTTGGCCATATTACGGAAGAAAGTGGAAACTTCCGGCTAAAGAAGTGAACTAGCTAAGGATCTCAGCAAGCGGCCCCGAGAGATCTAGGTCTTTTAAATTTGAATCGAGTTGCCCAAAGGTTTCAGGCAAGTCCATTCCTGCAGCCTGCATGAAGGTAAGGTAAAGATTGGCGATAGTTCTGTGGCCGCCTTCTTGGTATTTTGGATACTGGATATAGCGCCCCATTTTGAGTTTATCCGCCATGCCGCCGAGCAGGAGGAATGGCCAGTCGGCCTGGCCGCCGTGGTGGTCACCTCCAGCGCAGGACATGTAAACGATGAGCGTATTATCCAGCATGGTGCCGTCACCCTCGGGCATGGAGTCGAGCTTCTTCGCGAGACTGGCGATGCCCTTTAGGTGGACCTCTTCCACAGCCTGCCTGGCTTGGTGACCAGTCATGCCGTTAGAAGCCTTACCATCCTGCAGGTGACCCAGTGCATGGACGGAATCTGTGATGCCAAGTTCGGTGTATTTGGCACCGAGGGTATCCGGGCGGAGGGTCATCACATTGGTCAAACCGGTGACGAGGGCGGAGGCGGCGAGATCGAAGTAGGTTTCGATGCGGTCCTTTGGTTTCAGGGAATCGTAGCGGGCATCCGGCTTCGGTGCGAACTTCTGGATTCGCGCGGCGAGTGCGGCTTTTTTTTCCTCGATCTTCTGGATGGACTCAAAGGAGTTCATGTAGAGGTCGAAGCGCTCTTTGTCATCGCCGGTGAGTTGCTTCTTCACACGCCTGGCGTCGTCTGTGAGGAAATCCATGAGGTTTCCATTCAGCGTGAGCTTGCGTTCCAGCTCATCGCGGGTCGCGACGGAGGCTCCGAAGAGATCGAGAAATGCCTTGCGTGGTGATGACTGGTATGGAACGGGCATCCCGGCTTTGTAAGCGGAGATATTCGGATAGCAGTAGCTATCCGCCACGCTGCCACCACCTTCAAGAAGACGACCATGGGTCGCAAGACCATACATCGGATAAGGCCCGAGGGAGAGATGCTGACCGAGCATGCAGTCAATCGTCGGAGCCACGGCAACCTTCTCCGAGTTGTAACAGGACAGGGCGCCTAAGCCAGCGGTATGGTTACCGCTAAAGCCCTCGCCGGAGAGACTGTGGATGAGGGTCATGCGGTCCTTGAACTCATTCAGGACGGAGAGCTTGTCCGGCAGCTCGTGGTCGGAGAGTGCAAGATCGACCAAGGGTGCGTGACGGCGTGCCTTGTTGCCGAGCTTACTGCCGTCCTTGGGATCGATGTAGATATTCTCCAAGCCTTTAGGCACCATATTGAACTTATCAATACCGGAGGACTTCACGACGAAGACGAAGCGCTTGGGCAGAAGATCGATATTTCCCGCGGTCTGCGCCTGTAATGAACGGAGAAAGGGAGCCATCGCCAGTGAGGCACCACCGAGGGAGATGCCTTTGAGGAAGTCGCGTCGTTTATGGATCATATCAGAATGAAGTTAGAAGTAAGGTCACAGTCAAAAAGTTCAGCGGCGATAGAGGAATGAATCGGAGCTCAGGAGTGAGACTACCAGTTCCTTGAAGCTTCCGCCATGGTCAAGATAGGCCTTCTCTGCCTCGACGAGAGTCCGGGAGTCGCTGAGCATTTCATTCCGCCCCATAAAGTAGCGGAAAAGGTGGCGGATGAAGGACTGGCGGGCGATATCGGATTTCCCGATGCGGTGGAGCATTTCGATGGCATTCTCGACCTCGCCGTCCACGGTGGGATCACCTGAGCCGGAAATGGCCCCGGTGGCATTGATCGGGTGGGCTTCGAGTTTTCCTTGCTCCAGCAGTTGCTCAAAGCGCTTTCCTCTTTCGTGGAAAATCTTCCCTTCCTCATCGAAATAGACATCGGTGCGGAAGCGACCCCAGTCGTCAAACATCTCGAAGGTTTCACCGAGCGGATTGATCTTGTGGTGGCAGTTCCAGCAGCGTTCCGCCCGTAGGATGTCCATGCGTTCGCGCAGGGTCTTGTGCGGATCGATGGGCACCTTGGCATCGACATCCGGCGGCACGTCATTGAGTTTCCCAGCGAGCAGTTTCTCACGCACCCAGATGCCGCGGTGGATGGGGTCGTTTCCATCATTGAAGGAAAAGGCGGCGAGCCATGCCGGATGGGTCAGAATACCGGCACGCTGATCGGCTGGCAGTTCGAATGGCTGCTCGACGGGCCAGTCCCACTTCTGGGCATTCGCACGACCTGACTCCGGAAGATTATAGGGCGCGATGTAGATGAGATCAGCGATGCCGCGTGACTTGTTTGTGAAGGGAAACTCTGGATGGCGTTTTATCCCCTGCTCCTTGGCAAGCAGATAGTTCGCAACCTTCTTCTCGGCGTCCTTGCGTGCCTTGGCGACTTGTTTGTCCCAATACTCTTGCGTGAATTTCACCCGCGTGCGTTTTCCCTCCAACTGCTTCTTCTTGATTGCCACCTCAGACTCCACGAAACTGGGTGAGGTCACTTCGGCGAAACGCTCCTCATAAAACTCCCGGGCGTAGTCATTGTCTCCCGGATGAGCGACGAAGTATTTGTTCGTCGTGAGAAGCTCGGCGATGACGTCCTTATCCTCGCGCAGGACCTGATTGATCAATTGCTGGACATCGTGGATGAGCAACTGGGTGTTCCATTGTGGAATCGCCTCCTTGCGCTTGCGATCATTGTCTTTAAAGACATCCCCCGCCTTGTCGAAGCCGAAGTATTGTTCGAAGAAGCGCATGATGCGCGGGCGTGTGGGTCTGGACCAGTTTCCGGGATCTTCCTCAAGCAACTCACGCACAATCTTCGCTACATCCGCCTTCGTATTCAGACTGTCATCCTGATACGCTTTCCAAAGGGTCTTGTTCTTGTCAGGCGATACATCCGTAAGCGCGTAGGCGAGTGCCTGCACGATTTCTTCTGGCGAGAGATGACGCCGACCATGCTTGTCCACTCCACCTAGCCCGAATTCCATCCGATAGATAGCTTCCGGCTTGAGGAAGATCGCCTTCACCATGGTCTTGAGACCATCCATGTTCCCACCCGTCTCGATGCTCTCCTTTAGGAAAACCAAATACTTCTCCTTGTCATCAGTCGTCGGCACACGACCGACGATCCGTCTGAATTCATTCACAACCGTAAGCTCCAGCACCTCTTCATTGGGGGTCGGCTTGTCATCGGCAAATTCCTTGAACTCGCCCTTGGTCTCGCGTTCTTCGAAGAACTGCTCCGCATTGATGAGGACCATCTGCACCGTGCTCTGATCCACCGAGGACATGGCCGAGTAATCACGAATTGCTTTATCCGGCGTGATGTAAGTGTATGGACTGCGCGCCTTCCCGAAGCCCTGCTTGTCAAAAACCTCCGGACTATATCGCCACAAACGTGATGGCGAGTAGGGCGGCGTATCGATCTCACCGGAGAAGAGCTTCTCGTGGCTGACCCAGTTTCCGTACTCGGGCGCGAGCAACTTCTTACGATAAGCGTCCCCTTGATCTACCTTCTGAAGTTCTTCGTTGATCCAATCGATTATTTCCTCTCTCTCAGCCGCCTCCGGTTGCTCCTCATCTTCGGGAGGCATATCCTCGGCGGTCAATTGGTCGAGAACCTCAATCCAAATTTCGGCTGTCTTCGAGTCTCTGAAATCGAAGCCCACATCGTGAAGAGAGAGTTTTCCTTTCTTCTTTTCCACGCCATGACACTTGATGCAGTGGCTTTCTAAAAAGGACTGAATCGGCTCCTTTTCATCGGCAAGGGCTGTCCCAAGAAAAGAGGGAAGAACAATCAGCCATAAGCATACTGAATTGATCTTAAATGGCGGCATCTTCCTTGAACGTTCTGGCCACTCAGAACCTTTCATGGACCTTCTAATTCAATCGTTCGAGAAGAGTCGGATCGGGTGGAAAATCCCCATCGCAACGGTTTCTTGATTATTTTTCCAGCGGAGTGGCAGCCAGCACCTCGATGAGGTAGCGGAGTTCCTCAGCAGCTTCATGTGGATCCTGCACGGTTTGCGCAATTTCTGCCTGCACCGCTTCCTTAAAACTTACCCTGAGCCGATGGATTGCAACTTTTAATGCGCCGGTGGTCATACCTAGCGAGGCAGCGGCTTCGGTCTGAGATAAATTCCCCGTCTCTCCTATAAGCCAAGCTTTCAACACATCGAACTGGGCCTCTTTTCCCGTTCTCACGAATGTAGTCTGCACGGCTTTGAGGCTGCGATCCATGATGGCTAGCGCCCATTGACGATCAAAATAGCTGTCGGCCACACCGCCGTCTGGGTCGGGAATTTGCCAACCGGGCGAGGTATCCGTTTCAAGCGAATCCATGGACTCAACCACAGCATCGCCTCCACGCTTCAGGCGCCCTTCGTTGCGTTTCTTTTCGGAGAGAAAATGCTTCAATGCTCCTAGTAAATAGGAGCGGAAACGGCCCTTTGCTGGATCAGCCTCATTCATCCCCGATCCGGATAGGAGGCGACTAACAAATTCTTGGGTGAGTTCCCTACTCTGATCGTCATTGCGGCCCTCGCGGCGGAGGAAGTTGAATACCGGCGTCCAATAGGTTTCACAAAGCTCACCGAGGGCAGCCTTGGCTTCCGGAGCGTCGCCACTCGCCCGCATAACCATCGTCCACCGAGTGGTGAAAAATGCGGCGGCTCCGGATCCGCTGGAGTCTTCTTTGCTGGTCATTCGGTTCTCGGTCAAGTTCTCGGGAATCAAGCTGATGGCTCTCTAATACCGTTGATGGTTTTTGTAATCGCACCGTAAAGCAAAATGAAAATCGCGAAGTCAGCGATCGCAATCAATGAAGCGAGTCCGGTAAAAAAGGCCAGCGTTAAGCTAAGAACAAAGAGAACGCCATACGTGACCGCTAAGCCATAAACATTGATGATCTTCGTTCTACCAAGACTCTTTTGCCATACCACGAGGCTTTCGGCTAGCTTGGGCCAAGTCACAAAGGCCCAATAGAAGTTGAAAAATGGGATGAATAGAAATCCCACCGCACGTTCTGGAGAAACTGACCTGAAGTTCTCTGGGATCGCCTTCCAGCATCTGAAGTGGAGCATACAACAGAAGACGATCGAAGGTATGGCAAAGCCTAGGGTGACCAAGGAAAACAACATATTTAAATCAGGATCTTTTAGTTCGCCAGCTAAGATCAAAACATCCGTCAGAACCACCGCGATAAGTGTCAGAAGGTAAAAGGCAAGCGCTCTATCCCATTGAATCGGGTGACTCACCGAGTCGTCCTGAAACGACGGACTATTAAAAGAGTTCGGGGGCTGAACAGGAGGAACTTGAACCGTAGAGGGCTGATTCCCAGCTGTGGACTTCTGCGCATCCAGCTCGGATTCGGTAATCGTGGCGACTCCTGTTTTCACCTCGCCAACGTTCTGGAAGCGAGCCTTCCTATCCTTCTCCAAGGCACGCATGACGATCTCGTCGATACGCGGATCCATCGACGATCTTTCCGACGGAGGAGCGAATCGTCCGATCGGAAGTTCCCGTGTGAGCAATTCGTAGAAGACCACTCCGAGGGAGTAGATGTCAGCGCGCTGATCAATATCACCCGGCGTCTCGATTTGCTCAGGGGCCATGTAATGCGGACTTCCCAGAGATGATCCAGCCATCGTTAGGGTGTAGTCGTCTTCATCGTCGGCACCGATTAGTTTTGCGATTCCGAAATCCGCTATTTTCACCCGACCTCGAGAATCGAGTAGGATGTTTTCCGGTTTGATATCACGGTGAAGAACACCTTCCTCGTGGGCGAATTTCAGGGCGGAACAAACATCTTGGACGAGAACTAGTGACTCCGTCGGGGTGAACCGACCCGCCTGCATCGCTTGGCGTAGATTGACCCCTTCGACGTATTCCATAAGGAGAAAGCAGAAAGGACCATTGGAGCCGAAATCAAATACCGTGACAATGTTGGGATGGTTCAGCCGGGCGAGCACGCGTGCCTCGCGGTTGAAACGTTCCTCGAAGGCCGGATCCTCCGCTAGATCGTGAGCGAGAATTTTAAGTGCGACAAAGCGGTCGAGTTTCGGTTGTCGAGCCTTGTAAACTGCCCCCATACCGCCGACTCCGATCAGCTCGATAATTTCTAGTTCGGGGAAGTGTTCCACCACTTCTTCCACCGATGGTGGTGAAGTTTTTACTCGATTCGAACGGGTAACAGAAGTTTTAGGCAAACCGGAGAAGACGCATTTCGGGCATAACTTCTGCGGTGCATCCTCGGGGATAATAGCCCCGCATTTCGGACAGTAAGATTCAGGTAGGTTATTCATGTCAAAGCTTCCTGAGCCGTTGCTGGAGGATGGTTACAAACATTCTGCAAATTTTTTTGGAATCGACAGAAAATCCAGCGCAAAAGAAAGTGTCACTTTCCGAAATAGAATATGTTGGATTGCCCGTTCGACAAGGGGCTTCTTGCGATCTCTCCTGACTGATGCCAGCCTGTCGCCGATGTCCGATTCGATACGTGCCGATAAATGGCTTTGGGCGACGCGTTTTTTCAAGACACGTGCGTTGGCAGGAGAAATCATTGGAAACGGGAAGGTCAAGAGAAACGGCCATATCCTCAAACGTTCGTCCTCGATCCAAATTGGTGACGAACTTGAAGTTCCCTTTTTCGAGGGCCCCGGTGTCCGGCGAATTTTCGTGACTGGGGTCATCTCAAAACGAGTCGGAGCTCCAGAAGCGCAAGCCTGCTACGAGGACAGAACGAACCCGGAAGTCTATGAGGCTCTAAAAAACTGGCAGATTGCGCGGTCAGAATCAGCAAGGGGGCGCCCCACTAAAAAAGACCGACGAGCGATCGATCAGATCAAAGAAGCTTGGGAGTGGGATACCTGAGGTCTGCAATCAATAAACCAATATGCGTTCAGTCGGTTTTCTCAGGAATGACTTGAGATTAGCGGAATCCGGTCTTCTTTGTATTATGAAATATTCACCAATCACTTCGATCATCGCAGCCGCCGGGCTTTACTCGGCGGGCTTGATCGCAGCAGAAAACGACGAAAAGGAGCCTGAAGACGTGGAACAACTCATGGATTTCAAAAATGAATCGAAGACTCCTAGATGGTTCGCTCTGAATGATGGCGTCATGGGAGGCCTATCAAAAGGCAGCCCAGCAGTGAAAGACGGCACTCTCTTTTTTAAAGGCAGTCTTTCTCTGGAAAACAACGGAGGCTTCTCCTCGATTCGCACCAGCGGTGATTACGACTTCGGTGGTAAAGAGGCGATGGTCATGCGGGTAAAGGGAGACGGCAGGACTTACCAACTCCGTTTGGCGACAGATGCAACCTATCGCGGCTCCGCTATCTCTTACGGCACTGAATTCCCGACAAAAAACGGGACTTGGACGACTGTGGAAGTCCCGTTCTCTAAATTACTTCCCGGATGGAGAGGCAGGAAACTAGACGGCCCTCCGCTAAATCTGGCCAACATCGAAGAAATCGGCATTTTGATTGGAGATAAAAAAGCTGGCTCCTTTGGGGTCGAGATCGATTGGATTGGTGTCAAATGATTGACGCTTCCCTCGGTTAACCTCCAAATCCCTTCATGACCTTACCCCCTTCGGTAAGCCTTCAAGGGGCTGATACTTCTTACCCGATTTTTAAAATCGAGCACCCGACCTGCAAGGCACGGGTGGCTCTCCACGGTGCACAGGTTCTGTCTTGGAGACCTACTGACGAAGACGAGGTGCTTTACCTTAGCCCAGATGCAATCTTCAAGAAAGGCGTAGCAATTCGAGGCGGAATTCCGATTTGCTGGCCTTGGTTCGCAGCGCATCCGACAGAAAAGGATGTCCCCTCCCACGGCATCGCGAGAACACGATTTTGGGAACTGGTTGAGGCTTCCGAAGACTCCAACGGAGTTTGTCTGAATTTCGAAATGAGTGATGGGATCTGGCACGCAACGGTTTCGATTCTCGCAGGTGAAGAGCTTCAAGTCAGCTTGGACACGAGAAATCCCAACAACTTCCCTATCGTCATTTCTGGAGCGCTGCATTCTTACTTCGCCATTTCAGATATCGAGCAAGTGCGCATCATTGGATTGGACGGTGTTTCCTATTTGGATACCGCCGGGACAAGTCAGGAAAAAAGGCAAAATGGCCCCATCGAATTTCAAGCTGAAGTGGATGCCATCTACGATAGTTCCAGTAATTTACTACTCGTTGATGACCTCTTAAGCAGAACGATTCTCATAAAAAAAACAGGTAGTCCTTCCACGGTAATCTGGAATCCATGGATGGATAAATCAGCCCTACTGAAAGACCTTCCGAATAACGACTACCGAAAGTTCTGCTGCATCGAAGCAGCCATCGCAAATGACAAAGCCGTGATTGTGACACCCGGACAGTCACACAGCCTCACAACAACAATAAGCGTAGAAGAATAAGGTCGTTTACTGTTCAGAGAAAGCGCTGTTAATAAGCGCTTCAAAATTCTTTTTTGCCGTTTGGACCTCTGCTGTGGGCCCGGCCATTTTCAAAAAAACATCACCCGACGGATGAGGGATGACGGCTCCTAGCATCGACCAACCTTCTCTAGGGGTCTTCTTTTGCATGACAGGACCATCGAGAAACGTCCCCTCCATCATCACAATCTTCACTTCTTGTTTAACAAAAATTTTTGTCTCTGGTGACACCTTCGGCTCTCCCTCGAATTGCTTCTTCCAACGAGTAATGTTTGCTTCGACACCACCGCCCTGCCCTGGGCCAAAGTGATAGAATTTCAGTTCCGGACCTTTTTCCCCATGTAGGAGCACCGCTTTCACCATCCGGCTTTTCGGAACTTGAACCAGCCAAGGTTTCTTCGCTTCAAATGAAAAGTTCCCCGCTTTGACGGTCTCGCTTCCATCTTTGGCAGCCTCTTCAGCGAAGAGGGCACCGATTCCAAGGACTGTCGAAATAAGAGCAATTTTGATTGAGTTCATGAGTTTGAAGAATAGTTGGATTGATGTTGATTCTAAAAAGGTTTTTGCGATGGATCGATCACTTCAATGCTTCTACTAAAAGCTCAGCAGTTTTCTCAGCGGAGGCTGGGTTCTGGCCGGTGATGAGGCGGCCGTCTCGGACGGCATTTTCAGTGAAATTCTCGGCGACTTTAACGGTTGCACCGGCTTTCTCGAATGCGGTTTCGAGCAAGAACGGAACCTCTTTGGTCAACCCAACCGCTTCTTCTTCGGCGTTGGTAAAGACAGCTGTATTCTTACCGTTTAGCAAATGGCTACCGTCAGATAATTTAACGTGCACGAGAGCAGCAGGGCCGTGACAAACCGCTCCGACAACCCCTCCGTTTTCATAGATTTTTGCAGTTACGGATTGCACAGCCTTGGAGTCAGGGAAATCCCAAACCGTCCCGTGCCCACCGGCGAAGAAGATTGCGGAGTAATTGGCAGCAACAGCTTTGGAAAGTTCCAAGGTTTCTTCAACTCCGGGCTTATCCTTATTTCCATTTCCATACTCTTCCCAAAACGAAGCATTTGCCTCATCTTTTAGATCAAGGCTTTTGGGATCAATCGGCGCAAAACCACCTTCTGGGCTCGCTAGGGTCACTCCAATCCCATCTTTCGTGAAAACCTTGTAAGGGTGCGCCGCCTCGGAGAGGAAAAAACCGGTTTTCTTGCCGGTTTTGCCAAGTTCTGCGTGATTGGTCAGGACCAGTAAGATTGGCGCCTCTTCCCCAAATACCATCAACGGCAGAGCGACGAGAGCTACGATCAGTTTTTTCATATCGAGATGTAACACCGGAATGCACCGAAGCAAATCAGATCTCGGAAAGAGCTTCTTCAAAGACGCTTAGCGTTTCATCGATGTCGTCCTCGTTGTGCGCAAGCGAAAGGAATCCGGTCTCATAGGGTGAAGGCGCAATGTAGACGCCCCGCTCAAGGCAGCCCCAGAAGAATTTTTTGAACAACTCCATATCCTGCTTCATGACGTCATCGACGTTGACGATTTCTCGGTCAGCGAAGAATAGACAGAACATCGATCCGACACGGTTGATGCGGTGCGGGATACCTTTTTTCTCCATCAAGGAACGCAGGCCGGTTTCAAAGTGAAGGCCGAGTTGATCTAGGCGGGTGAAACCATCGGGCCTTCCCGAAGCGAGTTCCCGAAGCTGGGTCAGCCCTGCGGCCATGGCGAGCGGGTTTCCTGAAAGTGTCCCAGCCTGATAAACTGGGCCGACTGGCGCGACCATATCCATCACATCCGCGCGTCCCCCGAAGGCTCCCACGGGAAGACCTCCACCAATCACCTTCCCGAAACAGGACAGGTCAGGAGTAAGACTCTCGAGTCCTTGCACCCCCGCTTTACCCAGACGGAACCCAGTCATGACCTCATCAAAAATCAGCAGAGCGCCAAACTTTTTCGTAATCGAAGAGAGGAGGTCAAGGTATCCGGGCTTTGGAAATACCAAGCCGGCGTTTGCCGGGTAGGACTCAACGATGATCGCTGCGATTTCCTCTCCTTTTTCTTCAAAAACTCTCCGCACAGCTTCCGGATCATTGTAGGGAAGAACCATAGTTTTTTCGGCGAAGGACTTGGGGACGCCTGCCGAATCTGGTTCTCCGTGAGTGAGCGCACCAGAGCCTGCGGCAACCAAAAGCGAATCCGAGTGGCCATGATAACAACCATCGAACTTCACAATATAGTCGCGCTTGGTAAAACCTCTCGCCACACGAATCGCTGACATTGTGGCTTCGGTCCCTGAAGAAGTCATACGCACCTTTTCAACCGATGGCACCCATTCGCAGATCGTCTTCGCCATATCGACTTCGTGCGGATTAGGGATACCGAACGAGATCCCGTCCTTGGCGACCTGATGGATCGTATTTGTGACTTCCACAGGAGCATGACCGAGAATATTCGGGCCCCACGAACCGATGTAGTCGATGTAAGTCTTGTTATCGATATCGGTGATGCGGCAGCCCTTGGCGCGGCGGACGAAAAATGGCTCGCCATCCACGTTCTTAAACGCACGGACCGGACTGTTAACTCCACCCGGGATGTAGTTCTTTGCTTTTGCGAAAAGCTTGCTTGAGAGATTTGACACGGGGAGACTTTCAGCCCCTACGGCAGAATTCTCAAGGGCAGAGATTGTAGATTGCGCATGGTGAGGCAAATTTGACAAGGGCCTCAGACGTCCGCACTCTTGAGCCCATGACTCGTATTCTTCAATGGCTTCTGCCAATCGTTTGTATCTCCACGCCAATCGTCGTTTTCGCTGGGGAGCGCCCGAATATCCTTTTCATGATCAGCGATGATCAATCCTTCCCGCACGCCTCGGCTTATGGCTCGAAAATGGTTTCCACCCCGAATTTCGACCGGATTGCGAAAGAGGGCGTTTTATTCACCAACGCCGTTTGTCCAGCCCCTGGCTGCAGCCCGTCTCGCGCAGCCTTTCTAACAGGACGTGAAATCTGGCAGATCGAACATGCAGGCACCCACGCCTCATCATTCGGGAAAAAATACCGCACGTTTATGGAGCTTCTCGAAGAAGATGGCTACCACGCTGGATTCGTCGGCAAGGGCTGGAGCCCAGGAAACTGGAAAATCGACGGTAGAAAAAAGAACCCCGCTGGCAATAGCTACGGAGGCCACAAAAACTACGCCGAGAGCTTCGAGAAATTTCTTAATGAAAGACCCAAAAACGCCCCGTTCGTCTTTTGGTTCGGCTCATCCGACCCACACCGTGGCTACAAGAAAGGCAGTGGCCTAGCATCTGGGAAAACGCTCGATCAAGCTGAGGTTCCATCTTTTCTGCCTGACACTCCAGAGATCCGGAGTGACCTACTCGACTACGCGTTCGAAGTCGATCGCTTCGACCGGGATTGCGGCAAAATGCTCGAGCTACTAAAGCAGAAAGGAGACTACGAAAACACACTCATCATCATCACCAGCGACAACGGTATGCCGTTTCCCTATGCGAAAGCAAACTGCAATGAGTTCGGCATCCACATGCCCTTGGCGGTGTCATGGAAATCTATGGTGGAGGGCGAGCGCAAGAGCGACCGTTTGGTCAGTCACATCGATCTCACCGCCACGATCCACGAGGCGACTGGTATCAAGGCACCTGAAGAATTCCCCCTCACAGGCACAAGTCTTCTCGGATTTTTGAAGAATGTAGAAAATGAAAATAAGGAACGAGACGCCGTCTTTTCTGGCCGCGAACGACATTCCTCTTCGCGCTACAATACCCTCAGCTACCCGCAGCGCTGCATTCGAACAAAACAATTTCTTTACATACGCAACTTCAAGCCTGAACGCTGGCCAGCCGGTCCTGGTCAAAAATATCGCGGAAAGCTAGGCACCGATCTGAGTTCTGAGCATGCGGGCTACCATGACATCGACGCCTGCCCATCACTGAGTTTTCTCGTCGAGAAACGCGAAGACCCAAAGATTCGTCGGTTTTTCCACCTCGCTGTCGACCATCGGCCAGCCGAGGAGCTCTATGACATCACCACCGACCCCGGCTGCCTAAAGAACTTAGCCACCGAGCCAATACATCAAGCGACGCGGGAACAACTGGCGAAACAACTGGATGCCTACCTCAAGCAAACTCATGACCCACGCATCACGGGTTCGGGTGATATTTTCGAAAGCTACCCCCGATATTCACCGATTCGTTGGTTTCCAATACCAGATTGGGCGCAAGGAAATGAGGAAAAGATTCCCCCAACTCCTTGGCTTGATGCCAAACGATAGTCTGCCCCAAAAAGAAATCACTTAGCGAAAATCTTCACCATTCCTAGGATCTCGCCGAAACCCACAAAACCGTCATTATTGGTGGCCTTTAGCGAAAATCTTGATACTGTTCTCCTGAACAAATGGAGTTATCAAAGAAACTTGAGATTTTGGCAGATGCCGCGAAGTATGATGCCTCTTGTGCGAGCTCGGGCGCCAACAAAAGCGATTCGCGTTCAGGAAAAGGTGTGGGCTCCACAGGGGGAGCTGGAATCTGCCACAGCTATGCGCCGGACGGGCGGTGTATCTCACTGCTGAAACTGCTGCTGACGAATTCCTGCATCTACGATTGTCACTACTGCATCAATCGTAGGTCGAGCAATGTACGAAGAGCGGTTTTCACAGCAGATGAGGTGGTGAAACTGACTCTCGATTTCTATAAACGAAACTACATCGAAGGCCTTTTTCTTAGTTCTGGCATCATCCGGAACGCAGATCACACGATGGAACAGGTGATCGAAGTCGCTCGAACCTTGCGAGAAGTTCATGACTTTCGTGGTTACATTCATCTAAAAACGATCCCAGAAGCCTCACCTGAACTCATCGAGAAGGCAGCACGTTTCGCCGACCGAATCAGCATCAACATCGAACTACCGACTCAGGAAAGTCTGAACCTTCTTGCTCCCGAAAAGAACATGGCGCGAACGAAAGTCGCCATGGGCCGAATCCGCCACAAGCTAGAGGAGGCCACTTCTCGCAAGAAGGACGGAGATAAAAAATTGCGTCATGCCACCGGCCAGAGCACGCAAATCATCGTGGGTGCCGACTCGGCGACAGACGCGGACTTCCTCGCGAGATCCGACGAGATGTATCGCTCATATAAAATGAAGCGCGTTTATTATTCCGCGTTCAGCCCCATTCCGGAACCATCGGCGATTCTCCCACTGGAGTCCCCTCCCCTCGTCCGTGAGCACCGGCTCTATCAAGCGGACTGGCTCATGCGTTTCTATGGGTTTTCCACAGGAGAAATCCTAACTCCGGATGCTCCGAACCTTGATCTCGATCTGGATCCAAAACTCGCATGGGCCTTGCGAAACCGTCAGGATTTCCCCGTCGATATCCGCACGGCCCCACGTGAGATGATGCTTCGTATCCCCGGGCTTGGCGTGCGCAATGTGGATCGTATCCTGCGACTTCGTCGGTTCACGGTCCTACGACTCGCTGATTTAGTAAGGCTCCGGGTTTCATTGAAGAAAGTTCAGCCGTTCATCATCACGGCGGATCACAATCCTGCGAAATACCTACTCGATTCGGATCGACTACGGGCAAAGTTCGCACCGAAACCTCAGCAGTTGGAGCTTTTCTGAGAAACTAATGAGAAGCGTCGATCCTGGGAATGATTTCGCTAGCTGGAGGAAAGTGGCGAAAGGTTTACTCGCAGCTGATGTGAATCCCGCGGAGGTGATTTTCGAAAAGGAGCAGGGACTTTTTTCGAGTGATTCGTCACTGCAGGAAGATCAAGTGGAGTTTCGCGCAAAACCGACTGATAAAGTACCGCCTGAATTCATCGATCTCGCGAAAAGCGTTTCCTGTCATGCGAATGAAAACCGATGGGCGCTGCTCTATCGCATTCTCTGGCGCATCGTAAAAAACAGCGAACGTAGTCTCTGCCAAATTTCTAGTGATCTGGATATCGTCAAGGCTGCGATGATGAGAAAAAACGTCAGCCGTGAAATCCACAAGATGCACGCCTTCGTGCGGTTCAGGTTAGTAGACACAGATGCGGAAAGTGGCCGCGAACGATACGCCGCGTGGTTCGAGCCCGACCATTGGATCGTCGAAGCTGCAACTCCGTTTTTTCAGAAACGCTTTGCTAACATGGACTGGAGTATTTTCACACCGAAAGGATGCGCTCACTGGCACGGAAAATCGCTCGTTTACACGGAAGGTGTCAGCAGCGATCCGATCGGCTCTGGAGACTCCATGGAGGATTTCTGGAAAACCTACTACCGCAGTATCTTCAATCCCGCCCGCGTGAAGGTGAAAATGATGCAAACCGAGATGCCGAAAAAATACTGGAAGAACCTACCAGAGGCAGAACTTATCCATCAGCTCATCCACGAGAGCAAAACCCGCGTCAATTCGATGCGCGAAGAGGAGTTGAGACCGGCGAAGCCAGCTCCGAAGAATCGCTACCTCGGCTCGCTACGGGAAATGTCTGCCGCATCCGCGTGCTCCGGCCCCACGCAAGGCCAAGACATCTCGGAAATGGCAAAGGCATCCACAAATTGCCAAGCCTGCCCTCTTTGGAAAAACGCAACTGGCACGGTCTTTGGAGAAGGACCAGCGGATGCGGAAATCATGATCGTCGGCGAGCAGCCAGGAGACAGAGAAGACATCGCAGGTCGAGTTTTCGTAGGCCCCGCCGGCAAGCTTCTCGACGAAGCATTGACCCAAGCTGGAATCATCCGGAGTGAGATCTATCTCACCAATGCCGTGAAGCATTTCAAATGGACTGCCCAGGACACGCCTAGAGGCAAGATTCGCTTACACCAGTCTGCGACAAGGGATGAAATCAATGCATGCCGACCATGGGTGCTGGCGGAACTCAAACAAATCACCCCAGAAGTTTTGATTCTTATGGGTTCCACCGCTGCGCGATCGCTTCTAGGGCGAGACGTCAAAGTTCTCCGTGAAAGAGGGCTCGTCAACGCACCGCATCTTGCAAAGAGGGTTATTCTCACTGTCCATCCTTCCTACTTACTAAGAATCCAAGACCCAAAAAAACGGGCAGCAGAAACGTCTAAATTTGTGGAAGACCTGCAGCTGCGTGATTCCAATGAGCAAGCAAATGACTGATGGAAATATCCAAACGGTCCGCGCGGTTTTGCTGTCTACTTTTGTTTTTCGTCTGCGGATTTTTTTCCCGATAATACGAGAGCTTTTTCGATGCTCTCCACCATGGGTTCATGAATCGGTATCCGCCTAAACGAAAAGGAATCTGTGAATTTTTTCACGTTCTGTAAAACCCACGCGTGCATGTCGTTAATCGCGATGTTTTCTCGCTGCATGATTTCGGCCGCAATCGTATTGTATTCGATTTCTGAACCCGATTCATACACCCCGTCGTATTTCGTGCCCACCAGCGGAGTGGAACTTGCCCAGATCAACTTCGCGCCGGTGTCTTTGAGCCGAGTAACGATTTTCTCTAAATTCGCTTGGTATTTTTGCGGGCTAGTCACCCGTTTTCCCCCTGCATGCCGACTCATCACACGCACGGCTTTGGTTTTGGGATCGATGTGGCGCAGATCTGCGAAACCGAAGTTAAAATAAATCAAGTCCCACTGAGATTCACCAAGCACCTCTCCTAACAATTCAATTGCTGCACCCGTGTCTCCAAGATCCGATTCTGGCACTACAACATCAACCCGCCCTTGAAGCTCGGCGGCTGCTGTTTTCGCTGTGGATCTGTGAATACCGTCGGCGATAATCAGAACTTTTGGCAATTTCTCAGCTGCGACGGCGCAATGAAGCAGACCAAAGAATAGGACGGATGCGTGGATGAACTTCATACAGGATTTCTACCCAATAAGCTCGGTCATCTCACCCGTGCTATCAGCGAATTTTCCTGTCTCTACTCCCACAGAGTTAAGCATCGAGACGTAGAGGTTCGCCAATGGCTTTTTCTTCTTACCCGTGAACTTGTGAAGATTCCCGTGCTTAAATCCGAGGTGATTTCCGCCAGCCAAATGGATCGGGTAGTTCTTGGTCTGGTGAGCGGCATGCGGATGGGCAGAACCCCAAAGCACAACGGTGCGGTCGAGCATATTGCCGTCACCTTCCGGGGTATCTTTCAGCCGCTGCAGGAAGTAGGCGTGTTGCACGGCTCTCCAGTGATCCCACAAACCAGAATACTTGTCCGGACGTTTGTGGGAGATGTCATGCGTATTCCCTTTGTATCCGAAAAGCGTGTTGGAAAAGTTTCCAATCGCATGCGCAGAGGAGTTCTCACTTTCCAGCATGAAAGTCGCGTAACGTGTCATGTCCGTCTGCAAGGCGAGATAGAGAAGATCATACATACAACGGATGTATTCCTCAGGATCTTTGTAGGTCACCGCTAGGTTCAGTCCTTCAGGATCGACCTTCGGCAAGGGTTTGTGGGTCCACTCCTGATTGCGTTCGATACGTTTTTCAACGGCACGAATGGAATCCAAATACTCCGCCATCTTTTCCTTGTCCTCTTTACCGAGACGACCATCCAAGCTGTTAGATTGATCTCTGATCACATCGAGAACCGATGTGCGAGAGTTCATTTCCGCACGGACCTGATCCATGTCCTTTCCGGCGTAAGGGCGGAAGAGTCGATTAAAAATATCTTGTGGATTGCTCAAAGCGGGGATGGGGCGACCCGCGCCGTAGTGTGAAAGAGTTTTCGCCCGACCATAATATCCAGTCCCTCCCTCCGTGCCCAATACGAGCGACGCGTGACGCGTCTTGTGACCGAGTGCCGCAGCAGCGACCTGATCGATAGAAATTCCATTAGTTTTTTCCAGTCCAGCCATGTCAGCACCCGTAGCAAACACATCGCCAGAGCTATGGCCACCCATTCCCCAACCGCCTTGGTGATCGAGGCCTTCGAGGTAGCTAACATAATCCTTGAGTGGTTCGAACGGTGCGGATGATTTATTGAAGGTGAGAGGACCCTCGTCTCTACAGGCCCACCAACTCCAGTCGTCATGTGGCTTGGTGAGATTTTGGATACCGCTTGCCGCTCCCGGCATGTAGGCTCCATAGGAAAAATAATTTACGACCATTCTCTTCGGTAGTAGGGCCGAGGTTTTCGATCCCGTCGCCCATGCCATGGATTCGAGGAAAGGAAGTGCCACACAGGCACCCATACCTTTGAGCGTGTCACGCCGATTGAGATTCCAAGATTTCTGTTTCATTGTTGTGGTTTCTTTCCGGTGAAGAGATCGTCTTGACAGACAGATACGATAAGGTCCTGTAATTTATAGCTCTTATTTTTAGATTGTTTCATGAGACCTTCGACAACGTATCGGTCATGATAGGTCAATTCCCTACCTAGACCGTAGGTCAGAAGCCGGCGCACCACGTTCTCGACGATATCTTTTTCACGATCTTTGATGAGAAATTTCTTAAGCCCGGGCACGCCATCAACTTCGGGTCCATGGGGAACTTTTGCGACCGCATCGACCTTTTCGGTTTTCAATGATTCAAGATACTCGTTGTAGCTTGCGAGGTCCACGTAGGTTCGTTTGTCAAAACGCCGAACCTTTGTGCCATAGGCTGGAGCGTAGGGTTCATACTGTCCGATCGCATTATACCGCTCAAAGGGAATCCCCCAAGGGTCAAGCCGGACGTGGCAGTCCGCACAGCTTTCTTTTTCCCGATGTTGCCTCAGCAGATCCTTAATACGCGTCGCCTTTTCCGCAGATTCGCCGACTGTATCGGTTAGCGCTGGAACATCTGCCGGTGGATCCTTGACTTTATCTCCAAGAATGGCCTCGCGTAACCAGACAGCTCGGTAAATCGGATGCGGGGCGGTGCCAGTTCCGTTACCAAGCAGAACCGAGCCATGAGTTAGAAGACCACCGAGTTGATGATCCGGTTTGATTGGGACACGGCGTAGATCGAGACCTTCCACGCCTTCCACTCCATAGTGCGCTGCGAGAGGCTGGTTAAGCATCGCAAAGTCTGAATCAATAATGTTAAACAGACTTTCGTTTCGATCTATCAGCTCGGCAATAAAAGCCGAAGTCTCATCCATCATGTAGTCACGAATCGTGGGGCGATTGATGATTTCACGACCTGTCTTTTCTCCTCCACCATAGGTATAAAGAAAGCGGGGAAATAAATCGAGGTTGATCGGGATGGTTCTCATCTTGTCGATGGAGAGCCATTGCTCGGTGAAATTTTTCACAAAACCCTTCGAGCGGTCGTCTTGAATCAAGCGACGAACTTGCTGATCAATAATCTCTGGATCTTGTAGTTGTTTCGCCTCAGCCAAATCGAACAGCTCCTGATCCGGCATGGAGCCCCAGAGGAAATAGGAAAGCTTGGAAGCGATCTCGTAATGACGATTTTCATCTTCCTTCGCGGCGACGTGATAGAGAAAATCAGGAGAAACCAAAACCATAGTGAGCGTTTCACGCATGATATCTTCCTTGGTATCTAGACTCAGCTGTTCCGCCACAATGTTGTAGACTCTGACAAATCGGTCCACTTCATCTGACTTCACAGGTCGCCGGAACGCGCGGGTCATGAAACGCTCCAAGACCTGCCTGAGATACGCTTCCGGATCACTTTCACGAAGCGGTGAATCAAATAGAATACGACTATGGTGCTTAGGAGGCCAAACATCGGCAACGGGTGCCTCGAACTCGATCCACTCAACAGCTGCTCGCGGTCGAGTCAGGGGATCTTCCTGATCCTGCATCCGTCCGTCGTCAAAAATATTGAGAGGCGTCACCGTGATGTGCGGTGGGATGATCACCAAGTTCCCGTCGATCTTTCCACCACGACGATATCGATGTTCTGGGACTGTCGGGTAGTTTTCAATACGTCCGCGCATTTCGAAAATCTCAGGATGATCGACATTGTTCTGCAATGTCACGGTGCCCACTGGTTCGATTAAGCCAGCAGTATTCCCCGACCTATCATAGCCCATACCGATACGGAGCGGAACCTGACTGTATGCTTCTGGTAGAATCGCGGAGGCCTTGAAACGAATCTTAAACTCCCCTGTTTTCGGCCACTCTCTTACCTGCATACCATCTGCAGCAGTGCCCCTGCGATTTCCAACAATTCCGATTTCATCAGGCATTAGGCCTTGGGCACTCGCAGGGCTTGAATTCCATGCCTTTCTTGTCTGGTGAACTTTGGGCTTTTCCGGATTCACAATCGCCGATGCAAGCATCCTTCGTGCGGCGTCTTCGTAACGATCCATTTGCTCCGTTCCAATAAGCATCATTTTCGCCGTATTGTTGAAGTGATAGGGTTTGAGCGGATCTTCCGGCAAATCCTTGATGAGATTCAGTTCGAACCCAAAAAGATCTCGCATGGTATTCTGATACTCAAAGTTTGTAAGTCGACGAACGGTAGGAGCCTTGGCCACCTTGCTCGCGCTTGTGACGTAGTCACGCAGCCCCCCTTCAATCCACGCGATAACCGCGGCGCGCTCTTCATCCGTCGGCTGGCGCTCTTCATCTTCCGGCGGCATTTCACCGTGCTCAAGCACATCGATAATCAATTCCCACCGCTCCAGTTCTTGGCCAGCGGAAAGATCACCATCTAAACTATGGACCGTGATTTTCCCCTTACTCTTCTCCGGCCCGTGGCACTTCACACAGTTCTGCTCAAAAAAAGGAGCGATGTGCGATTTGTAACCGTCCGTCCCCTTGGGGATCGACGCTGCAAAACCGGATTCGAAAGACAAGGCAGAAACAGCGCAAAGAATCGCAGAGTAAACACACAGCTTCTTGCCAAGGAGGTTGAAAAAAATACTCATTAGAAAATGATGGAACCGCCAAGTCATACTCGTGGTGATGACAATTTCTATCTTGATCACCTACCGAAACACTTCTTCAAACGAAGACCTAGAATGCTAAAAGTAGACAAGATCATTACACCAGAGCAAAAGTTCCAAAATTTAGGATACTTGATCGCCACTAGGCCAATGTTCATCGATTCAGCGTATCCAAAAATTGACTGAAGCTAGCGGATGACAAATCTAGACAAAGTGGCAAAATAAAACAACCATGGTGGAATGCAGCGGAGAACCTTCCTTAAAATCACCTTACCTGCGACATTCGCAGGATTTGCCAATGCCCAAGACTCGGAATCACCGTCATTTTCTTTTGGTGTGATCGCAGATCCTCAGTATGCCGATGTAGATCACAGAGGGTCGCGATACTATCGAGATTCGTTGGGCAAATTGAAGACGGCAGTCGCAGAACTGAATCAGCATGATCTGAAATTCGTTGTAACGCTTGGCGACACGATTGATCGGAAGTTTTCAAGTTTTGCCGACATCATGCCGCTCTACGAGCCAATGAAAGCACCGACCAAATTCGTTTTGGGAAATCATGACTTCAGCGTAGATGATGGTGACAAAGGTAAAGTGTTAGATCAACTCGGCATGAAAGCTGGATACTCTGCTGAAACCGTGGGCGACTGGCATTTCATTTATTTGGATGGCACCGATGTCTCCACCTACCGGCACCCCAAGGACAGTCCTGAGACGACGGCCGCCAAATCATTCCGTGAAGAAATACGCAGCGAGGAAGGCCGCAAGGCAAGCCCCTCAAGCGGCGCCATTGGAACCGATCAGATGAAGTGGCTTGCGGCCGAACTAGAAAAAGCAAAAGCAGCAAAAAAACGCGTCATCATTTTCAATCATCACCCAGCGTTTCCCGTCGGTGACGGATACAACCTCTGGAATGACAAAGAACTCGTCGAATTGATTGAACAACATTCACACGTGGTCGCCTACATGAACGGGCACAAACACTCCGGGAATTATGCAGTGAACCAAGGCTGCCACTATGTGAATTTCAAAGGCATGGTTGAAACCAAAGACAAAAGCGCCTACGCCGTTGTTCGTTGTTACGCCGACCGAATCGAAGTCGACGGCTTCGAAACCGAGCCAGACAGGACTTGTGAGTTTTGAGCTGCGAGTGCTTTCGAAAACGAGGTGTTTCTACCCATGCCCACTGCTAAGGATGCACTTATGAGCAGGTCCAATGAGGAGCGCTCAGCAGCATGATCCGAAAGAATCACTGATCCAGCTCATGAACCGCGTCGGCGAAGGCTTTGCCGATCTGTCCGAGGATTTTCGCTGAACCGAGATAGTGAAACTCCGCATTCGAAGCTCCATTGGTGAGAATTTCTCGCTCGCGTGCATCAAAAGCTTCGGCGCGCATCTTTTCGAGTTCTGCCTTACCGTTTCCAGTAATCGAACCTGCTTTTTGCATTTCCTTAATTTTATTCTGAAGTTCGCGATCTTTCGCACGGAGTGCTTCAAGCTCCATATCCCAGTATTCTTCAGTGAGGACAGCCGTGACGTTGCCTTTGAATTCTGGCAGTTCCGCAGGTGCAGCCATGGCACTACGGAACGCAGAATGGGTGCTGGCGTAGCGTTGTTTTGACTTTGGGTAAGCGTCAATCGGCCCACCAGCACCCATCACTCCGATCACGAAGGGCATTTTGGGCGCAGATAGATCCTTACGAACATCGCGGATAAAGTGAGCGAGCGCTTCGGCGTAAGCATCGTAGCCACCTGGCTGGCTGCGATTCGGATAGACACCACCGTTGACCATATCATTCCAGCCTTGGAACCAAACGAAACCCGCCAACTCGTAACCCTGCTCTGGATCATAGTCGGGATAGACTCGTTTGATATCTTTAAGGACTTTTTGTACGTGATCGATCATCAGGCGGTAATAGTGCCCGGCCTCTTCCGCACGCTTTGCTTTGGCAGCCTCGATATCCTCGCCCTTTTCTTTGAGCTTCTGAAGTTCATCTTCTCGGAAAGCAAACGGACCAGCACTGGGCGGACGGAAGTCACTGTATAGACTCTTGCCTCCCCATGCCGTTTTGATGATGAGGATGGGTTCTTCGACATGCTTCTGCATGTAGATGCCGAAGGTCAATTCTGGACCAAATTTCGGGCCGTTCTTCTCGGGACCGAATCCAACCGTGAGCTTACCTGTCTTTTCTTCTTCCGAACTGCCTATGGAGGAAATCCAAACATCATCCAACACTCGGTGAGTTCCATCCGAATTTTTCATCTCCTTGAGCATGGGAGCGGTCCTCGGATCAAGGCCGATCACATCCATCGTACGAACATGGGCATGACCCTGCATGTTCGATTGCCCAGAAAGGATATAGACTTTCAGCGGGTCTTTGGCATGGGCAGTCTGGAAAAACAACCCAACAAGGCCGCTGACTGCAAGGATGGATTTAAGGGAAAAAGAAGAGGTTCTAAGTTTCATATCTTTGAGTCTGTAAGCATAGTAAGACGAGGGAAACACCAAAAATTTGTCAGTTGCCTGAAGTTCTTTTTCGGAACTCGTTTCACTTTTTCAGATGCAAGGGGCTCTGGGATGAGGCAAGTTCGATCCGAATATGAAACTCTCGACTTTGTTTTACACCACCCTTCTGGCTTCCCTTACCCCGTGTTTTGCTGAACGCGTCGAACACAAAGACTGCTACGCGGTGTGGAATGAGAAAGAACTGACGATTGGCAATTCACTGATCGAACGAAAGTGGACGTTTAAACATGGCCTCCTCACCGCTGTTTCTCTGAAAGACAAGGTGACTGCAACCGAATGGTTGCGGCAACCCGGCAGACAACCAGCTCCCCACCCCGGCGGTGAAATCACCATGGAGGATCGCGAAATGGTTATCACAACGCGTAAAGGAAAGCTTAGCCCCGTCGAGAAGGACTCGTTAGTATTGGACATCATCGCCAAAGGTGACAAAGGCAATTTCGCCTACCAGTTTCAAGTGTTTGCCGAATCAGGCGGAATCACGGCGAAGTTTTTCCCCGAGGGAAATGCAGGGGAGAGTTCAACAAAACCAGAGGAAACCGAGGAAGAAGGACCGACTGGAATCGAAGGTGGCGGTCCGCAAAAGAAACGCGGCCAACCGATTCAAGCGCTCGAAGATTTGATGCTTTCTCCGCTCCACTTAAGCTACACCCAAGTGGAGTTGATGGATCAGACGGACAACTACAACGATCTGGTCTTCGAACGTGAGTGGTTGCCGATGCACGATCGTTTCGAAGTAAAATGTAACGTGTTTCACTTAGAGGACGTGTTAACTGAAAAAGGTCTGATTCTTTTGAAGCTCGGACCATTGCCCCACGCCCGTCCGATCAAGTCGGACTGGGATGTGAAAGTCGCTGGCAGCGCTCGAAGAGTGACCTTCGCTGGCCCCGGTTATCCATGGACCATCATTCCGTATTCGGGAGGACGAGCGGGGCTCATCGCGGCGCTCCAAGACTACCAACGCTGTCTCAGGGACTATGTCCCAACACGCGACGGAATGTTTCTAAGCAACACTTGGGGCGACCGTTCACGTGACTCACGCGTGCGGGAAGAATTCCTACTTAAAGAAGTCGAAGCAGGCGCAAAGCTCGGGGTGGATGTTGTTCAGGTCGACGATGGTTGGCAGGCAGGAAAAACTGGCAACTCGGCTTTTGGAAAAGGAGCTTGGGGAAATTTCCGCTCAGCAAATCCGGAATTCTGGAAACCACATCCCGAGCGCTTCCCGAACGGACTCAAGCCGCTGGTCGATGCCGCTCGTGAAAAGGGAATGAAGTTCGGCTTATGGTTCGGACCCGATGCAGAGAACGACATGGAAAACTGGAAACTCGATGCCGAAGTATTACTTGGCTCCTTTGAGAAAGCCGGTGTCGAATATGTGAAAATCGATGCGGTGGAAATGAAAAGCCCAACAGCCGAGGCGAACTTGAATCGTTTCTATGACATGGTGCTCGATAAAACCGAAGGACGAGTCGTGTTCGATGCAGATGTGACCGCTGGACTGCGTCCCGGTTATTTTGGAACCGTTCGAACCGGGCCGATCTTTGTGGAAAATCGCTACACCGACTGGGGCAAATACTGGCCTCACCAAACCCTGCGCAATCTCTGGACCCTCGGCACCTATGTCGATCCTGTAAGGTTGAGAATGGAGTTCTTGAACCAACTTCGTAACACGGAAAAATACGGCGACGATCCTCTTGCGCCTGCTGCCTACCCGCCGGATACACTGTTCGCGAGTGTCATGTTTTCAAGCCCGCTCGGTTGGTTCGAAGTTTCCAATCTTCCTGAGAAATACTTCGAAACCATTCCCCCACTCGTCGCGGCATGGAAAAAAGAACGCGAAGCGATCTTCTCCGGCCACATCATCCCGATTGGCGACGCACCTGACGGCGTTGCATGGACTGGCTTCTGCTCCACAAGCAAAGACCGGAAAAGCGCACGAGTCGTGGTATTCAGAGAACTAAACACAGACGCATCATGGTCGACCTCACTGCCATTTATCGAAACCAAAGACGCGACAGTCACAGTGCTCGGCGGTAAAGGCACGGCGAGCTTTGAAGAAGGCGAACTGAAGGTGACGATTCCAGAAACACTTCAATATCTCTTTTTAAAGGTATCTACAGAATAGCGGAAGTGCTCTCAGCCTTCCTCGCCGAGATCGATAAGAATTGCCCCGTTCACCCGTTCACCGTCGATCTTGCCCATTCCACTTCCCACAAGGTATCGACCACAGGGGCTAATGCCATAGAGATTCTGATACTGTGACCAAGAGTTAGCGGCCGGATCGTATCCGAGCTTTTTCAGCTTCTCTTCCAAAGGAACCTTTCCGGTTTCTTTTTCCCACAAGAAGGCAATCGGCACTCCTTTATTGCTACTGATCCCAAGCACCCTGCCTCCGTCCGAGACTCCTATGACGCTACTCTTGAGTTCGCCTTCGAGATCACCCAACGACTTCATACCGTCTTTTTCCGTCCAGATAAAAGCCTCGCGCTCACGATTACCGTGACCGCTGTTGCCGACGACTATTTTTCCATCGGATGAACATGCAATTGCCTCGCTGTAAAAATTCGTTTTTCCATCTAACAAGCAACCGAGCCCCTGCATTTTCCCGTCGTGCCAGCGGAATGCCTCCGAGCCACTCTTACCACTTCCTTTACCAACCACTATTAAGCCATCGGCCGAAACGTCACTGGCCCACATGGTATCTTCAAATGGCTCAATCGGAGAGAGTGGCTGCAGGCGCTTCGCCACTGTCCAGATAAATGCATCACCGTGGCGACGACTGCTTGATCGCCCCTCCGCAACTCCCGAGCCGACGATAGTTTTTCCGTCTGAGGAAACGCCCATTGCCTTACTACTCAAGTCACCGCCCTCGAAATCACCCAGCGAAATCATACCAGATTTATTCGTCCATCCGAAGGCCTCGGTCCCTCGTCCCGAGGACGAGTATCCAACCACCATTCGGCCATCGTCCGTCATATCATTTGGCTGGGCGTAAATTTTCCCTCCCGGCATGTCACCGACCATGGTGACACCGCTGTCGCGTGACCAACGATAGGCGACCGTTCCCTCAACGTCCTCCTTGCTGGCGGTTCCTGCTACGAAGACACCGCCCCGGGTCACGATCCTTGCAGTGCTCAAATGAAGTTCACCACTGGGATCAGTCAAATGTATGATTGATGGTTTCTCAGCAAGCACTGTTTGGCAAAACAGCGGCATCAGGAGAAAAATAGAGACGCGGTTTGTTGTCATATCCTGTGTTGTGGCCACGCTTGGTTTTGATGGGTTTTGAGAATGGTGCGATTCGAATATGGATCAGCGCATCTTATTGACGACCTCAACCTCCGCCTTGAGTGGGTCTCCTTCATTGGGGTGGAGGAGAATGGAATACGTGGCGAACTTCTCTTTGGCAGGAACCCGCACCGTGAGATAGGTAACTCCGCTCGAATCACGAGTGCCACTTGGTTCGCCAACGAGTTTCCAGCCCTCAGGAAGCGCCACTTTTTTGATACTAGATGTCCCGCCTGCAGAAATTCTAAGCTGCACGAGATCTCCGATACCAACGATCCTGTTCATCACGGTAAGTGGAGAGGATTCTTCCCGCTCAAGTTTGGCTGATCCACATCGCCGCTCACGAAGGTAATCTCCGAGTTTTTCTTCCGTGATGAGCTTCGGATCATAATAGACGGCGATCCACTCCCGGAAAGGCTTGTAGCGAACTAGCATGGAGACATGGAGCACGCCCTCTTCACCATGAACGGCAGCCTTGCCGATCGAGTAACAGGCCACCACGAAGTTTGCCACCCGGTAGTTGTCTTTCTCCAGAGCAACCGCAGCGTTGACCGGCTTTGGCTTTTCTACTTCATCAGCAAGTGACGGCAATGCTAGCAGGACGGTCGAAACTAGTGTGAGCGCAGCTAACTTTCCACAAATTCGATGTTTCATACACTTGAAAGGTCAAGGATCGGATTGATGCTGGCAATCGTAAATCCCATTTACTGCCTCACATATCACTCAACCGGATGGTCTTTCATAAAAGCTTTGCGCTCCGCGCTGCCCTGGGGCCATTGCTCGTATATGGCCACCAATGCATCCTTCCTTTTCTCCCCCGGCGGCAGAGTCGGAGCCCATTGTGCCGCGGTCTTTGGATCGTATGGGGCGACGCTTTTCGCATAGGCGGAAACAGAGGCGGCTTTCGCAGGACCGTCGAGTGCGGCTGCGAGATTAGTGGACTACCGCTTTGCGCAGACACCCCAGGTATCACCTGGTTCATGTCATCTGCCAAAATGAACACGATGTTAGGTTTCGACTTCCCTGAAGAAGCAACTTTACTTTGAGCCGCCGTGTCATCCCAACCGATCCCACTGAGCACAAGTAACACAGGAACAAACGGCTGTTAATCGAAACGTTTCATCTTTCTTCCCATCTGGTTTCTTAAAAAAACAAATTCCTTCTTACCCTTTGGCTTTAGAAAAGAGGAAAGGCGCCGAGTAGCACCTATAAAAATACGGTTAACTGATAAACTCCAGTGCCTGCAGTGAATAAAGAATATTGTCTGTTTAACAGCGGCGACGCACGGTCAACGCCAAAACGCCCAAACCTAGTAAGGCCATTGTGGACGGCTCAGGGATTGCAGTTGTGGTCGGGGTTGTAGTAATCACATCATTGTAACTTGCTCCGAAGCGGATCTCGTCAACCGTGTGATTTGAATTGTTTGAGTAGATTGAGAGGGTGTCAAAGGATGCTTGATTTAGATTCGCCGAGACCGAATTAACCGCGCTTCCCAAAACGAGTGTTGAGTTGGGAAGATAAGTCGTCAGGGTGTCATCGACGCCATCCCCCCATACGATTCTGCCAACCAAAAGGTGGGTCTCGTTTAGCGCGAGGTTTGTATTGCCTGTCTTGACGAAGGTGCCGTTGTCTATGGTAGTGCCAGCAAAATCGTCGCTATTTTGAACGCGCATGCCGATGCTGTCTGAGTTGCTGTCGTCATCTAGGGCGTTCGTGAAAGAGTGCCACGAGTTACCGATCCCGATGATTGTGTTGCCGCTGCCGATGGTCTCAAACACATAGCTGAACCAAAGTTCTACACCATCGTCCATCAGGCCGGCATCACTTAGCGTACTGCCGATCCCGATGCTGTATGCCACGGCCCCACTGGGGCTTACGCTGCCTCCGGTCGTTGGCAGGGTGCCGTAAGTGAGACCAGTAGCGCCCACAGTCAGGTCTTGGGCGCCTCCTGATTCTTCCGTCCAGTTGCCCGAGAGTCCCGTGCCGCCTGCTTTGCCGTCGAGTGAGCCGGCAGTCTGACCGAAACCTTCATAAATGAGAGTTGCTGCACTGGCCGAGACAGAGCTAATTGCAACTAACATGGATGTGTTGAATATTTTTCTCATGAGATGTTTTGTTTTCGTCTGTCACTTATGGTTGGGCTATTTCAATTTTCCCAGCGGACCGGCGAACCTTTACCCCTAAATATGAAAAATCAGGCTATGGTCCATTTATTTCACCTAGATCAACTGAGACTAATCTACACATGTTTGTTGTGATTCATGATAGCAGCAGACCATATAGGTGCTGTAGCCTGCCTAGGAACTCAGCGTTTGCGCGTAAACCGCTGATTGGCTCTCGGGTCATCGCCATGGGTTCGGGTCGATCTCCACAGCGTAGCAGAACCTATTTATCCTTGAATAACAGTCTAGCTTTGCCGATTTAGTGGGAACTTGCTCGCTCAATCTGCGTCGATTACGCGTGAAGACGCGCTCCAAAACCTATGGGTCGAGAAAAAAAACTGAAGCTATCTGATGCAATATACAAAAACGATTGAGACAGTCGACTCGCACACCGAAGGCAACCCGACACGTGTGATCGTGAGTGGAGTGAACGTCCCGCCCGGAAAAAACCTCTGGGAGATCAAGGATCATCTGCAATCCCAAGACGACGGATTGCGGCGACTACTCAATTACGAGCCACGCGGAGGCGGCCTGATGTGTTCGGTCCTGCTCATGCCGCCGCTGAAGACGGATGCGCATTTCTCGATCATCATTATGGAACAAGAAGGCTATGTACCTATGTGTGGTCACTGTGCGATCGGTACGGCGACGACGGTTGTGGCGCAGGGCATGGTCGAAATCATCGAACCCTTTACAGAGGTGGTTTTCGACACGCTGGCGGGCTTGGTGCGGACGAAAGTTGAAGTCGTCAACGGCGAACCAGTCAGTGTCACGCTTACCAACGTGGAAAGCTTCATCCACCTTGAGAACCAGACTCTCGAGGTCGAGGGCTTGGGGAAAGTGACCCTTGATGTTGGCTACGGCGGGGATTTCTACCCGATCGTGGACGCGGACGCGATCGGGCTGCAGCTGAGTGCCAGCCATGAACCTGAGATTGTCGCAACCGCCCGAAAGATACGGGCGGCGGTGCAGCGGAACCTGAATATCGAGCACCCTGAAAATCCGCAGATCAACGAGTGCTATCAAGTGCAATTTATCTCCTCGAAAACTGAGAATGGCGGACATATCCGCAATACGGTGGTGGCACCGCCGGGAGCGATGGATCGTTCACCCTGTGGAACGGGGACATCGCTACTCACCGCCCGCGCCGTCTCGAAAAAACTGATCACTCTCGGCGAGGAATATATCGTGGAAGGGCCGCTCGGCACATTCTTTAAAGGAAAAATCGTGCACTCGGAAACGAGGAACGGTGTGACTTACCACCGGCCAGAGGTGACCGGGCGCGCGTTCATCACCGGATACAACAAATTCGTCCTATCCCCCCGCGATCCCTTCCCAGAAGGCTTTCAGGTCGGCTTCAAATGAGTAAATGACCAATCCAGAAATTTGAAACTTAACACACCACAACAACGTTCAGAAAAATATCTCATGAAAACATACGCTATCACATTGACCCTGCTCACGGTTCTGTTAGGCGCAATTCCCTGCTCTGCAGCAACTGAAACCACCCCCCCGAACATCATCATCATC
>JBGCEE010000076.1:0-4455 GCA_045106015.1 Akkermansiaceae bacterium
GGCGATGCTTCGGCACCGGATCCGATATTTCACCGACGGCCTGGTGATCGGAAGTAAGGGATTTGTGGACGAAGCATTTATAGGGGCGCGAGATCGGTTTTCGGAGAGGAGGAAGGACGGGGCGAGGCGATTGCGAGGAAAGGCAAGGCCTGTGGCGGGAATCCTCTGGAGCGCGCGGGATCTGAGGGTCGGGGTTTCTTGAGTTTGTTAGAGGGAAAGTTTTCAGTTTGAAGGGATGAGTGCCGAGTGATCCGTGAGGGTGCTTGGGTTGAATGAGCCTTCGGGCGAGGACGGAGCCGGTTGGCCCCCGGCTTCGAAGCAGACCTGAAAGTCACGGTTACTGACTTCGAGCTTCTTGGTGAGCAAGCGCAGGGCAGGCGCGATGGCGATTATCGGGCTACTGATAACGGGCATTCTCGGTTGCGTGCACGCCTTCATATTCGCATCCGGTCTCGGCCTAATTGCCGCAGCTATCACATTCGGTGTCCTGTTTTTTTTCGTTCAGATAATTCGATGTAATCCAAATGATCGCGCGATGACTAATGCAAAAAACAACAAGCAAAACAAGTCAGAGATGGCGCCTCTGAGGAAGCCGTCTGATTAATTTTGTGCGTGCAAGCCGGCGCGGCCATTGCTATGTCGTCAGCCAAATAATTCTAAGACTTCCGCTGTATATGTGTCTCTAGAGTAATCATGAAAACTAAATCATCTGCCAAGTATATTGCCACTCTGGTCGTCACACTCTGTTTCTTCGTGGCATCAAGTCCGCTTTTCGCAATCATTGATGTTTTTACGGAGATCGAGCCATCTAGAAAAGCCCAGGGCTATCACAAACAGGTGAAGCTCACGAAGCAGCGGGACGGCAAGTTGCTACTGACCTTGCCCAAGATCGAGGGCAACTCCGAGCTTCGCGCATGGCTCGTAGTTTGCGATAAACCTAGGGGGGACGGGCATCGTAACTTTCGCTACGAGGTTCATTGGCCGGAATCCAAGGCTAACAAGTCGGACATCCAGTTGGTCACCCCTATCAATTTCGATGGCTGCGGAACTGCCAACCTTCACATCACTGTTGATTTGGCCTCGAGATCTTATATCGTTCTCGGTGGGTATTATGACGACGGCACATTTTCAACAGTCAATTTGCCAGCCTTTCTCGAGGCGCTCGACCGGACACCCAAAGACGAAAAGTCCGGCGCTGACCAACCCGCTACCGCTCCTGAGTTGAAGCCGGATGGTAAAGAGAAACCCAAGCCTGAATCGGAGTTGCACCCTCAGTAGGGGGTGTAAGACCTCTGACGTTGATATGGTTGCTGTTTTTTAATGGGCAAAGTTGGGCTATATTTACTGTGTTCATAGTAACTTATTCTTTGCTGTATTGGAGGGGCTGTATTCCGACGGACCATCGGATAGCTCGATTGCGGGAATCATAGGTGAGGACTTGACTGAACATTTTGTGATTTCCTGTCCGATTCGTGCTCCCGCCTACGATGCTCTTAAAGTGTATGCAGAGAGGCCGACGTTTTCCTCGAAGAAATTGGCTACGCGATGTCAGGCACCGTTTCGGGCGGACGAAGCCAAGATCGGCGTTGTTCGTCATTGGTGGATGTTCATCCACTCGTTCCTCACGGCTTGATCTTGGCTCCGTCCGCCTCGACCATTTCGGCAATTCCATCCGCAAAACGGTCTAGAGATTTTGGAAAAGGGCTGGAGGTGGAAGTCAGGAAGGTCTTGGTGGGCGAGCCGAATGAGCGGAGGAAGCAGATCTGCAAGCTGATTGCGAGATGGGTGGAAGCTCGGATTGGTCGTATGAATCTGACCGGTGAAAAGGAAAGAGCCCTTCGAGATGAAATCAAGGCGATGAGTGGCAAAGGCACTGAAGCTCTTGAGCGGCTCAAAGACGGCGGCCATGGAGATCGTTTAGCGGTCATCTACAAAGATGGGGATTTTCTGCCCATCGTGCAGTGGTGCCACGCTACACGACGGGAACTCCGACTCAAAAAAGTAGCTGGTATACGCTACTTGATCGAAAAGAAATGATGGGCGCGAGTGGACGATCGCCCTACTTTCCTTTGGTATAAATGAATCTCACGATCCGAACTATCTTTCTAGCCTTGGTGTTTTGCGGTTGCTCCACAAAGAACGCCTTGCCTGAGCGCACCCCCTACATCGCGGCTGATAGAGATTTCATTCCTGATGTCTATCCGATGAACGATTCGAGTTCGACTGATCTTCAGGACTTCGCGCTCACTCTGCCAATCTTCGAGACGGGGGATGGGATGGGGTGGATTGAAAGCGGGCCGGGTGCCATCAATCGAGCAGATGAATGGAAAATTATCGCCGATGGCGCGCAAGCTCCGGTCAAGATTCAGCGGATGGAGTCATCCGCGGAGGGTGCCCAGCGGATCAAGGTGATCATCGGTCCTACATTCACATCGGACGATGGCTCTTCAGCACTCTGGGTTCACGATTTGGAGCGAAGCACTGGCGGCTGGAAACGCTTGCGGTCTCACAAGCAATAATTGAATTCCATGAAATGAAATCGAAGGATCAAAATCGTGACTATCAATTTTTAGCAACGGCAATTTCGTTGATCGCAGGTTACTTCGCGATACGAGCCTGCTACGCACTTCCCGTTGCTGCTGAATTAGCCATGGGGTTAGGGGTCGAGCTTAGCGGACTAAGTCGTTGGCTCATGGAATACAGCCAATGGCCGCTTCCAATTTTTGTGATTTTGTCGGTTTTCACCTTGGTATCGGTATGGTGGCGCTACCCTTTGCATTCCCTCGCGGTGGCATTGGGTATCGTAGCACTTTCAATTGGCGGGCATTTGATTAACTCAGGGGCACAACAACCTATGATAAAAATGATCCAGGAGATGAGCTATTGAAAGGCGTCGAGCTGCGCCTCAAAATTCTCTTAAAGCCTATCGAAGAGCCTGAATTTTTTTTCCAAACGAACTCGATTCTCTCTGTGATTTTTGCTCCATTACTCATGTCATGAGTTGGTGGATGGTATTGGCCGTTGGGTTGCTTTTTGTTTTGGGCTTAGCTGGCACAGCTTTGTCGGTCCGGTCGGTGGTGGCTCGGTTTTTCGTTATCGTGATCTCGTTCGTTTTTGCCGCCTTCTGCGGGTTCGGTTTTCTCGCATCGTATGAAATTGCGGCTGCAGATCGCTGGCCTTGGCAGCTTGCTTACGGGTTGTTGGGTTGTGCTGGTTTGGTGGCGATGATTCTTAGTTTGCTAAGCGGACGATCTTGCTCGAACAGCAAGAGCTTGAAGTAGTCATCATGCCGCCTAGGATTTCTTTCTGAGTTCCGATCAAGCAGACCCATGAAAAACTGGCTTAAAATTTCCCTTTGCTGCATACCGCTTTTGGTAGCGGGGGGCTTCGCAGTGTATCTGCCGAAGATTCGTGAGAAAGAAGCGGCAGAGAACTTGAAGCAGTTGGAGAGCCTGCCCTTGAAGACCAGGATCACGATCTCGGGTGACGAAATCTACAGCACTCGCCACACGTATTCACTCGGCGATTACGGAGTCACGGAGATCGGTCGCTTGAGGCTGGTTTTTATAGATTTACCCTTTAGCGGCAACTCTTCAAGTGGGGTCACCTTGGCAACTGAGGAGAATATGAGTGGTGGGGGCGGGCACACGGGTGTCGGTAATCGAAGATTTGAAGTGGAGGGCATTCCCAATGGTTCCGAATGCTCGTTTGGCGGTGCGACGTTTGAATTCATTGATGGAAAGCTGAATTTCGATGAAAGAGTGATCGATGCCGTCGGCAAGCCTTCTATGGTATTGATCGGCGAGGACCGGAAAATTCTCGAAGTGAAACCACTTGCTGCGCCCTAGGCCGTGCTTCGTTTCGCTGTAGTGATTCGTTGAAAAGAACCTGCCTAGAGGAGCGTATTTCTGCTTTAATTTCCTTATGAGATTCCGCTGTATTAGCTTCAAACCCCTGGTCTCAGGACTGGTTTTGCCATTGCTGCTTTCTCCCTTGGGTGGCGCCCGAATGTGGAAAAGCGCGGACGGATCCAAGACCTTCGAAGGAGAGTTGGTCTCATACGATGCGAAGACTGGCACGGTTAAAGTATCGATTTCTGGAGTCACCGGCACATTTAAAGAATCTATCCTTTCCAAGGCGGATGTTGCATTTCTCAAACAACATGCCACCGCACCCAAGGGTTTGGCGCCAGTGCTGGAGCCTGTCGTCGAACGGCCCTTGGAAGTTCCCAAGAAGATTGAATTCTTGTTAGAGGATCATTGCTGGAAGTGCCACGACTACGGTACACAGAAAGGAGAGATCCGGCTCGATAACCTCGCCGAGCTTCCCTTGGACGCACGTCTCGACCTACTCAACCGCGCCCAAGAGCAAACGCATTTCAAGCAGATGCCACCGAAGGATGAGAAGACCCAACCTTCACCCGAAGAGCGCAAAGAACTGCTCGCTTGGATTGCA
>JBGCEE010000077.1:0-5179 GCA_045106015.1 Akkermansiaceae bacterium
GAGAGCGGATCAGGCCCTAGACTGATCGCCAATATCATGAGGCACCCGATAATGACGGGAGTAAATCGTAATTCGAGCTAATCGGATTTAGGTTCTAATTTTCGTTTGATAGCTTCACGATACAAGGTGTCTAGTTTTTCACAAAAGCCAGTTGGTGAGAGGGCTCGTCCCATTTCGGCGTGTTCTTGTTTCGTTTTTCCGGATTTAATCTCGCTCTCCAAGACCCTTACCATTCCATCGACCTCCCATGGCAGGATTGTGCCATTTATTCCATCTCGGACAATCATTTCGCTACCGGGATGTTTGGTAAGGTAGAGTCGAAGCCCTAGAGCGGCTGCTTCGATTTCGACGAGTGAAAACGCTTCGAAGTGAGACGGGAAGAAGAGCGCATCAGCAGCGGACAGATGTTTTTCAGGTTCTGCAACCAATCCTGCGAAAACGGTGCCTTCAATCGATACGGAAGCGTTTCGGAGTGAGGTCTTGAATTCTTCTAGAGCCGATTCGGTTCCTCCAAGGACAAGAAGACGAGCTCCGATCTTTTTCTCTCTGAGCCTCGCGATGGTTTCGACTGCTTGAGGAAGACCTTTTCTTGTGAAATGTCCGAAACTGCAAAAGACAAAGACGGATTCCTCGGGAGTAAAACCGTAATGCTCGCGCATCGAATTCCGATGCTTCGCACGTGTTTCAAGGTTAAATCGGTTGGGATCGTAACTGTTCGGTAGAATTTGGAAGATAGCGGATTCATCGGTCGATCTTTTGATCGGCTCGGCTATGCCCTCGCTGACGCACCACCATTCTTTGGTGTTCCCTGGTTTTACGCATGTTTTTTCGATCCGAGCTGCGAGAAACTGAAACACCCTGTGTTTGATGCTAAGAGCCATTTCCTTAGGTTTGCTCTTTGCAATTCGAATAAATTCCAAGTTCCAGAAATGAATATATCGAATATCGGCGGCGGGAAGATGCTCTCCAGAGCATTGAATCATGGTTTCGGCCCGATACTCTGGGCTTAGCTTCCGGTAGGCTCTAGCAGCAGAAAATCGAAAAAAGGCGCATTGAACCGGCCAGAATCTAGTGAGTTTGCGGAATTTTTTAAATTTGACTGATGGAAGCTCCAGTTCGTTTTCCATCGACCAGATTTCGACTTCCTCAAAATGTTTGGGAAGGATCTCATTGGCAGCGCCAAGCCAAGAGCGCATGGTTGGAGCACGGCTGTGGCAGATGGGGTCGACAACAAGGAGACGCTTCATAGAGATCGGGACTCAGATGATTTACGAATTGAATTTACGAACGAGTAACTCCGCGACTTGCTCTGAACGATATTTGGCAAGGTGGGCTTCCACGTCGTCCGGAGAATCCGTGTTTTTGGATTTGAGATGTTTTTCCAAGATCAGCGAAAGTTCGTTCGTATCACCGGTTGTGAAGAAATCCGCGAGTTCACCTGAGGCTTCGCGAAGGCCGGGTTGGTCGGAGCAGATCAATCGGGCACCACAAGCGAGAGCCTCCAGTGCGATGAGGCCAAAAGGTTCTCGCCAGACCGAAGGGACGACTAGGGTCTTTGAGCGTTGGAACCATTCCGCGACGCCCTCCGAACTGGTCTCTCCGAAGAAAATAAGATTTTCGTCTAAACCCAGTTTCGTGATTTGATCTCTGATCTCGCTTTCCTGTCTTCCACCACCCAGTATAGCGAATTGAAATTGAGTCGTTTCTTTCCTCAGAAGCCCAAGCGCTTTCAGGAAAACGAGAACGCCTTTTTCTTCGATCAAGCGACCTGCAAAAATAAAATCGACATCCTTCGATACATCGGAAGGCATGAAAACATTTTCGTCGTAGGGATTGGGAAGAACCTCGACTTTTTTCCCCCATGCATTCGCGATCATTTTGCTGCAACCGGTCGAGGGAGATAAGCTGGTGAGCAAGCGTTGAACGCGAAGTTCAAGAGAGGGTTTTCGCCCATGCACGCTCGGGTAGGCATGATGGGTGACAAGGTGGGGCTTCCGTGCCATTCGTGTTAGAGCCCACCATTTGAGGGACATTTCGATCAAAATCACTCCATCAGCATGGCGGATACGTTTGAGATTTTCTTTCAGAGGTAGGCAACGTTTGACCTGATAGGGAAAGCAAGAATCCGTATTGTCTCCAACCGGAGTGTTCGTGAGTATGGTGACTTCGTGACCGAGTTTGGTGAGTGCCTTGGCAAGCCGCAGCGCGACGACGATGGTGCCTCCGAGTTCGGGGGAGAAGCGACTGCTAGTGATGGTAATGTTCACGGTGGCAGGAGGCAGGGATGGCTGTCTCAGCCGTCCGCTTTCGAGACAGGGACAAGAGTCGAAGGGGAATCGCTGGTGCGATTGGGTCGCTTGACTTGATCAAAGGGGCTGGAAGCGCGCTTCTCCAAAAGGATCATTAAGCTCCTGGCTTCATGCAGGAGAAAATGACATTGTCGCTGAACAAACTTCCCTTGGCTAAGCCGCCTAGAATACTTTGCCAGTAGACGACTGCCTTGGGTAGTGGCATCAGGCCATTGTTGGTGTAGGTAAAACGTCCGGATTCAAAACCTGCTTCCTTGGCGCAACGTTCAAGGTCCATTCTTAGTAATGCAGTGATATGGCGTGGGTAGTCGCGGTCACGAAACTGGTCGAAGTGCCCTTTGGTTAGAAGGCTGATGAGGCTGCGGATGGATTGTTGACTAGGTGTGGTTACGATGAGAATTCCACCCGGCTTGAGCTTGGAATAGAAATCACGAAAGACGGCCCTCGGATTTTCGAGGTGTTCGATGACTTCAGAGGAGGTCAGTGCATCGAATTGTTGAGGCACTCCGACAAGTTCTTCGTTGAGATCTTGTTGGACCCAATGGATGGAATCATCCAGTCCTTCCGGTTTTCCCATAAGATCCGCACCGTAGAGTTCGTCGAAAAGGCCTGAGACGTGCAGAAGCGAAAGAAGGGCACCTGCGCCAGCACCGTAGTCTAGACAAGTCCCGGAAGCATTCCGCTCTTTGAGCTCACGGAGAACGGCTTGGTAAATATGATCATTGCTGACACCTTTCGTGAGATCAGAGGCGTGTTTGCGTTGTTCTTCTAGTGTGGGGATGGCCATAGCGTAATAGTGGTTTATAATTGATTGCCGAATATCAAGAGGAAGCATCTTCACGCATGACCTCAAGGGATTTCCATGCAGTAGAATGTTTTCCGAAGAGGCGGATTCTCAAGGCGCGTGGAGTGAAAACTTTCAGGGTCAGAATACCTGCCAATTTTACATAGGTGAGTAGGGCGGTGAAAAAGCCCCTGATTCCCCAGTGCCGAGTGTTGTAAATAAAGACCATGGGAGGATAGCGATTGCTGCGTTTGCTAAAGATAGTTTTAAGAATCTGGCCAATCGTTTTGTTTCCAAGCAGCCATGATTCGTTGTCATCACGGATGAGGCCTTCTTCGATCACTAGGGCCTTAGTCAGTATGTGGAGTGGAAGTTTTGCCTTGGTGGCACGTAATCCATAGTCGGTATCGCCGCCGTAGTGGGGGACGCCTCTCCCATCCGGAAAGCCAATTTTCTCGACTACCTTGCGGCTCACTGCGACAAGGTTCCCGCGACAAGTATCGGCGGGTATTTCTTCTTTCGAGAGGTCAACGTCGTTTAGGGAAAGGCGGTTTTTTCCTTTCATCATGATGGGGAAATACCATTCGAAATCTTGTGATTTGATCTCGACTTTACCCTGGCCACTGACGATGCCGCCGAGCGTTTCGGCACGTTGTGTGATCGCATCGATGGCTGAACGCGCAACGGTCGAGTCGTCATTGAGCCAGATGAATGAGGAGGCGCCTGCCTCAAAAGCATGGCGCATTCCCAACTCAATCGCGCCAGTCCAGAAAAGGTTGCCATCTCCGGTAAGAATCTCGACTTGAGGAAAACGCTTTTTCATTTCCTCCGCTGTCCCATCGGTCGAGCCGTCGTCAACGAGGATGGTTTGAAAGTCTTCGAGAACTCCCTGTTTTTCAAGAATCGTGAAACAGTTGAGCGTGATCTCCTTGCGGTTGTGGCAGGGGATGATGACGGCTGGTTTTGTCTGCTCTGGGTTCACAGCAATTTATCGAAGGCAAAGTCCGCCATTTTCCGGCGCGCACCGAGGACTTTCGACTCTGTCCATGAAAGATGGCGTTTCTCGGGGAGGGTGATCGAATCGAGAGAAGAAATGTCGACAGGGATGTCACTTGGTGAGACTTCAGGCCGTTGATACTGCGGGGCATATGCGGACGTTCCAAGATTTTCGTCAAAGCTTGCGAAGTTCTGAATCAAGTCTTCGAAGTTTTCGGGGATCTCACCACGGAGTGACGGGCTTCCATCCATCTGATTCATCATCGTGATGATTTCAGACAAGGTTCTTTCTGTGATGTGGCATTCAGGCTTTTGAAGAATTTTCAGCAGGGTATTGGACCGGAGTTTGTGACTGGGCCACGGGTTGGGGTATGCCTCGACTCCGATTTTTTCATCGGGTGTGAAAAAAGATTTCAGAGAAATTGGCTGCCCAGATTTGGAGTGGCCTTCTGGGAGAATCAAATATCGGCTGAGAATATGGAAATAGGAGGCAAGGATTCGGATTGCCAGTTCTGGGAGTGGTTGTTTGGTATCTGAACTCACCCATTTGCTGACCATTTCGGCAAAGTTTTTCCCATTGGTGTTTTCGAAAAACCAGCGAAGAAGCGGGTAGCGTGAAAGAAATAAGGGGGCATACAGGCTGCACTCGGCGGAGAAAAAGTGTGCGGGAAATAGCACCTCGTAGCTGATATCGAAGTTGTTCAGTTCGACGAGATCCTCACGCGTTCCGCTGAAAACAATATCATCCCAGTAGAAGAAGTGATCGGGCCTCGCATCGTAGGTGAATAGACGGGACTCTAGGATCGGATCGGCTAAGCTTGTCTTGCTGTCGATCGCGTCGTCATCGAATATGGCTTCTACCATGGCATCGAAGCGTTCTTCGGCGAAATCGGTACGAGCCTTGAGCACGTAGCTGCCTGGCGGGAGGGCGTCGAGGGCGAAGCGAAGCGACTTTCTTTGGTGATAGAGATAGCCGTGGAAGAGGGGATGAATTTTCGGAGCGGGTGAAGGCGGCTTAAGACCGATCACCGATATGCCCGCTGCCTTCAGGGTGCTTTCAAGTCCCGGTGCGGAGTCGAGATCGTCCTGC
>JBGCEE010000078.1:0-22806 GCA_045106015.1 Akkermansiaceae bacterium
GGTGTAACTGAATTGATCGCCGGAATTAGGCAGCGCACCATCGAACCACCGAAATTGATTTTTGAAGTTCAGGCTCGCCAGTGGAGTATTTGGATTCGCCAGTTCTTTGGCGATTTCCTCAGCCGACTTGGTTTGAGATGCTAACGGTTCGATGGTTTTCGCAACGTCTTGAGCATACAGGCCTGAAGTGGCCATGATTGATAATGCTGAAAATCGCCGCAGGTAGTTCAGGTTTTTCATAGATGAAATTTTGTCAAATGTAGCTTTCCAGCAAAAGGGATATCGATTCTGATTTCCTGCCAGATCTGGGAGCCGTTTGGGAGCAGTTGCCTAAATTGGGGGATGCTTTGCCGTCGGAATCCCTCAGAAGGAGAGTACCCCGCGTGCTCCGAAAACGAGAGCAAGATCTTCGCTTGGATTGAGTGCCGGGTTGGCTAAGAGTTGCACTGATGGAGTCAAGCGCAGATTCTCTGTGATCTGAGAGCGGTAGAAGATTTCCATGCCGTATTGATCGTCCAATCCTGGTCCGAAGGTGCTTGCATTTGGTTGCCCCCAGTTTGCAGCGATTCCAAAAAGATCGTCTTTACGTGGATTCCAAGCCACACCCGCATTCATCGAAAGTTCGAGCAATGATCCGCCATCATCGGCATATCCGGCGCGGAAAAATGGCATGTAAGTATCATTCACCCAGAACGAGGATGAGAAGTTCACGCCCCAGCCATCCGGCGTGGATGTGTCGGCGATCTCATCAACATGCCAGAATGTCAGGTGGACGTTGTCGAAGTAAAAGCGCTCCTTGGAACTCGTCCAGCCGATCTCCACGAACTTAAAAAATTCGGATTCATCGAATGCCCTTTCGAAGCTTTCCACTGGATCGCGCGGGTCGGAATTCAGGGCTGCCAAGCCGCCTGAAATATAAACTTTATCATTGAGCCATCCACCCAGATAGAGGCCAGGTGCAGCGTCATTTGGCAGCGCCATCGATGCTGACCCCGTGCTGAAGTTCAAGTTTGTAAAGGCCGTCCATGGAGAGCCGAGTCCGTAGACGTCAACGAAGTCAGTGACGTCAAGAAGACCAAAGTACCCAACCATGCGATCCCCGAACTGCTGCCTCCAGTAAAGATTAGTGAGGCGCACACCGTTGTCATTGAAAGGACCGCCCATCACTCCGACACTGCCAAGATTCAACTGATAGCCTGATGGCGTGGTGTCGGTGTAACCATGTCGATGCTCAACTTTAAAGCGTAGACCGCCGGTATTTTTTTCGCCTCGATTCAAGAAATCCCAAGAACCGTAAAGACGAAACATGCCCCCTCCGGCCGAAGAGTCCCCCGGGCTGTCAGAGGCGGTGAAATACTGGGCACTGTAATCCGTGCCCCAACTGAAGCCGGTCTTTTTAGCGACGCTTTCCTTCCAAAGGCCATAGGGTGCGAAGAAATCTTGTTCTAACAAAGACTCCTTCTCACTGCGTTGATCTTCCAGCAGGGCATCAACCGAGTCCGGTCCACCGTCACGGGATTCCGCATTCAGATTACAAGGGATGGTTGCTGTGAATACTGTGGAGAATAGAAGTAAACGGTAGTTCATGATCGCTCGAAATAGGTAGAGTAAGATCTAGCCAACTTGCTGGTATTGATTTGCGAACACAAGGGTAAGCGATTCTCTTTTCCTGCCAGTCTAAGATTGAATTGATGGTTCTACCAATTTTGGTGAGTTCATTCACTTGGATTTTGGCTTTTCACCTTCACCTTCCCAGACTTGGTTGAATACACGCATTTTGTTTCCACCATAGATTTTTTTAAGGTCCTCATCTTTGTAGCCACGTTTCCAAAGTTCATCTGTGATAGCGGCGAGGATTTTCGCAAGTTCACCGCATCCGTCAGCCCCTTGTTTGAATGCCTTCATCATGTAGCCTCCGTCATTGTAAAGGTTGGGGTTGGCGTTGACGAAGTTCAGGGTGGGCTCCGTGGTGAACATGTCGTCAGTGGCGATTCCGACGTGGTTCACGCCGACCAGTTTTACGTAGTAGTCGATCATGTCGGCACATTGCTGAGGGGTGATATCGTCAGGCCAGATTCCATCCATCATCCACTCGGTGAATGTTGGGGAGACATAGCCTCCCGACTTTGCCGCTCGCTTGGCCTCTTCATCCGAGATATTTCGATAGCAGCCTTTTGGCGTGGCCTTGGGAGCATCCTTGTAGAGTCCTGCAGGAAGAGAATGAGTGAAAACGTAGGGTACTCCGGGATGTTTTTTGTCCATGTGATCCATGATACCATTCGTCATAATCGGTCCCATGTGACTGAGATCCACGAGGATCCCGTATTTCACCAACTCATCGATGATGGTGCGTCCCCACTCCGTCAGGCCGGTGGTGTTTCCATTGAACTCGGCCAGACCGCCCGATCCCGTGCGGAACAGGTCATTGTAGGAGAGAATCATGCTGGCGAGTCCCATTTCTTTGAGCAGTGCAATCTTGGTCAGATCGCCGTCGATGATGGTCGCCGTCTGAGAGTTCCAGATCACCGCCGTCTTTCCGGATTCGTGGGCGTGCTGAATGTCGCGGACTGAGCGCACGAATACGTAGTTTTTGGGGTCCTGTGCCATCACCCTGCGGAATTGGTAGTGCTCATTCTTGAACTGAGCAAAATTGTAGCTTCCTGCGCTAAGTGTCATTTCGCCACCGGTAATTCCGGCTTTACGCGCCAGTTTCATGTAGTCGTGAAAGTGATGGTCTTTCGTCCAACCCGTGCCATGTGGGCTCGCGAACATGTCGATCACAATGGTGCCTTTGACGAACTGCTTGGCTTTGTCAGAAGCCGGCCATGTTTTACTTTCAACACTCGCATGAGCGGATCCGAACAGGAGCGCCGTCGCGAGGTTGGTAATGAATAACTTTTGTATCGTGAACCGGTTGAAGCTTTTTTTAGTCATTCGATATTATTGATCAATCGGGCTGACTCTGGCCAGCAAGAAAGCTTCTCAATTTGTCTCAATATTGCTTATATTGACTGAGGTTGCCTTTATGAGTGAAATTATCTCCAAATGATAAGGAAAAATCTTTGTGAATCTGGCGCGCTTCAGCCCTTCGTTGCCTGCATGCAGCGGAGAGGCATCGATGCTGAGCGCTACCTTGAACAACAACGAATCCCTCCCAGCCAAGTTGATGCAGGCGAGGGGAAAATTATCAAACGTCAGGCTTGGCGATTGTTCCAGGAAGTCCAGCGTCGAGAGGGATTGGATACCTTGGGTTTCCTAGATGGTGATCCCTTTTCCGTAGGTGATCTTGGAGCACTTGGTAGCCTACTCCGACAGTCCGCGACACTACAGGATACAATCGGAACATTCTCCCAACTCATTCCGAATTTTGCCGAGGGGAACACGGTGTGGTTCGAGCGAGGATCCGATATTTCATGGTTGTGCTGCCGCACTGACGGATTGAATTCCGAAGATCGGGTTCCTGACCATTTTACGATTGTCGTCCTTAGCTCGGTGATACGCATGGTCGCTGGGCCTGACTGGCGACCAGAAAAATTGCGATTTCAAAGTGCTGTCACGCGAGCCATCGACAAAACTAGCTTAGTAGCGGATCTAGAGTGCGAGTTTGGTCAACCGGGAAGCGCAGTTGCTTTTAAAACAGAATTGCTAGGGACCTCAATTGATCGCCGAGTAGGGCTTTTCGATCAACTGGGCTCACCGCCAATGGATAAGGGTTCAGGGCGTTCCGTTAGCGAAACCCTACAGCTTGTCTTGTCTCCCCATATCACACACAGCCGACTTCCATCTTCAAGTGAAGCTGCCGAAATCTTGGGTATTAGTCGAAGCACCCTTTCAAGAACTCTTATGAACGAAGGCAGCAGTTACCAAAAAATAGTTGATCGTGTCTGCTTCGAAGCGGCGCGCGTGCTTATCAAAGGAGATTACTCTATTAAGGAGATTGCGAACGAACTTGGATATTCCGGTTCCAATAACTTCGTGCGTGCTTTCAAGAGAATAAGTGGATTCACGCCTAGCGAGTTTCGAAAACGAAACGCTACTCTTTGAAGCTATTCGGACTATCAGTTCCCACACGCTGTGCATTAGTCAACTGTTACGGCATTACTCGTTCAAGAGTTCGGGCCTTGGGAAGTTATTCGAAATCCAGTCGGTAGTGAAATTGGATTGGCAGTGTGATCACTTCGGGGTCGAAGCAGCTTCATGCTGCTCCTCAGCCGCTTCCAACTCAGCACGCTCGCGCGCGATGACGCGGACGAGTTTACGGACGGTGGTTTCCCAGTCAGCGAGGAGATCAAGGGCTTGTTTTGATCCGGTCTTTTCAGCATGCAGTTTGATGAGACCTTTGACCTCAGCGATGTCTTGAGGGCGCGTGATGGGCATGGCCACGACCATTTCCGTATTCACTCGTGAGTAGAATTGGCCATCGACATCGTAGACGAAGGCAGTTCCACCAGACATCCCGGCTCCGAAATTTTTCCCGGTCTTACCAAGAATGACCACTGAGCCGTTGGTCATGTATTCACAGCCATGGTCTCCAACGCCTTCAACGATGGCAGTTGAACCGGAGTTCCGAACGGCAAAGCGCTCTCCGGCACGGCCGTTTGCGAATAGGTGTCCTCCAGTTGCTCCGTATAAGCAGGTATTGCCTGCAATGGAATTTTTGGAGGCTTCAAAACTTGCGTCATCGGCGACGCGAAGAATGATTTCGCCCGCGGACATTCCTTTTCCGACGTAGTCGTTTGCTTCACCGATCAGTTCGAGGGTGACACCGTTGACCAAGAAAGTACCAAAGGATTGTCCAGCTGTACCTTTACATGTGATATGAATACTTCCGGTCGGGAGATCGTAGTTTCCAAACACTTGGGCGATTCTTCCTGAGAGGCGAGTTCCGATATTGCGGTCGGTATTGACGACGTCGTATTCGAGTTTTGCGGGTGCGCGGTCAGGAAGAATGCGGATTGCTTCAAGGACTTCCTCGCGGACGGAGCCTTCTCCGTATTCGCTTGCTTGTGGTGGATTGATCCCAACGTGTGAAGCGAGATCGTTCAGGATATCCAGATCGAGAGCGGATTTTGCGATGCCATCATTTCTTTCCTGAGTTCGAATTCTCGCTACTTTCGATGGATCGATTTCTGTTGCTGCAGATACATCCGGAACGACGTCTTTTAACAGGCGTGAGAAGTTCAGAGTGTTTGCTTTTGGATGATCGGGGACCTCTCTCTGAGCGAGATGCTGGGGCCGGCCAATGAGGTCGTCGAGTTTTCTAACGCCGAGTTGGGCCATGATTTTCCGCGCTTCTTGTGAGACGGCGTTGAAATAATTGATCACCATTTCCGGGGTGCCCTTGAACTTGGCGCGGAATTTAGGATCGGTGGTAGCGATACCAACTGGGCAGGTGTTGAGATGGCATTTGCGAACATAGACACAGCCCATGGCGATCATGGCGGTGGTTCCGAAATTGAATTGTTCGGCTCCGAGTATGGCTGCGATGACCACGTCACGGCCGTTTTTGATGCCGCCGTCAGTGCGCAGCACCACTCGGTCGCGGAGGTTATTCATCACAAGGGTCTGCTGGGCTTCCGAGAGGCCCAATTCCCACGGGGATCCGGCATGTTTAGTGGATGAAAGCGGTGAAGCACCGGTGCCACCATCGTGGCCTGAAATCAAAATGTTGTCTGCAGCCGCTTTTGCTACGCCAGCTGCGACGGTTCCAACGCCAGCTTCCGCCACCAATTTGACCGTTACACGCGCCCTAGGATTGATCTCTTTGAGATCGTGAATGAGCTGAGCAAGATCCTCGATCGAATAAATATCGTGGTGAGGAGGAGGGGAAATGAGTTGGACGCCTGGCTGGGTGTTACGCAAGCGTGCGATGAGTGCGTTGACTTTGTGGCCCGGCAGCTGGCCGCCTTCACCGGGTTTTGCACCTTGGGCCATTTTAATCTCCAGTTCGTCTGCGTTGACTAGATAATGGGCAGAGACACCAAAGCGACCTGAAGCGATCTGTTTGATGTATGACCGTGCGAAGTCGCCGTTTGGATAGGGCTTGAAGCGAATTGGGTCTTCTCCACCTTCGCCTGAGTCAGATTTTCCGCCGATGCGGTTCATTGCGATAGCGAGAGTTTCATGGGCCTCGGGGGAAAGGGCACCTAGCGACATGGCGGCCGTGGTGAAACGGCGGCGGATGTCTTCGACGGGTTCGACTTCATCAATTGGGATGGGCCCAGTTTCGACTGGCACAAAGTTGAGCATGTCTTTGATCGCGACTGGATTGGTTTCCAAGCAGACCTTGACGTATTCTTCGTAATCTTCCGGTTTGCCAGATTTGACATAGGTGTGGAAGTTTTTGATTACCTCTGTCGTGAACGAATGACGTTCACCTGTTTTTCGATAACGATTGTAGCCTGGATCCCCGAGGTTGAGAATCTCACCTTCGGGAACTTCGGTTTTGTAGGCAGTCTTGTGACGAATGACGGATTCCTCGGCGATTTCTTCAAATGCGATTCCTCCGATCTGTGAAGGAACTCCAGTGAAGGAAAAATCAACGACTTCTTGGCCGATGCCGATGGCTTCGAAAGTTTGGGCTCCTTGGTAGGAATTGAGAACCGAGATGCCCATTTTTGACATGATTTTCAGGAGGCCTTTTTCCAGTGCTTTGCGATAATTTGTTACAGCCTTGCGGGGACTCATTGCCTCACCGAGTTTGTTTTTTCCTTCATCCGCAGTGACGAGCTGGCGGACAGTTGCGTATCCGAGGTAAGGAACGACAGCGGTAGCACCGAAGCCGAATAAACAGGCAATTTGGTGAACATCGCGAGCCTCACCTGTTTCGACCACTAGGGAAGCGCGCATTCTCTTACGGATACGATTCAAATGGTGGTGAATGCTGCCTGTTGCAAGGAGTGCGGGAATTGGAATACGATCCGCCGAAGTGGCACGATCAGAAAGAATGATAATAGAGATCTTTTTGTTCACCGCACTTTCGACTTCCTCGCAGAGTTCTTCGATGCGCTTCTTGAGACCCCTTTTTCCGGTGGAGGCATCCCACGTGCAGTCGAGGACATGCGAGGGAAATCCATGCTCGGCCATGTGAGTGATTTTTTCCAATTCGTGTTCGAAAAGAATCGCCGAATCTAGAGAGATGGACTTGCAGTGGTTTGGAGTCTCTTCGAGCAAATTTCGCTCAGGTCCGAGACCCGCTGCAAGCGACATGACAGCCCACTCGCGAATCGGGTCGATTGGCGGGTTGGTGACTTGGGCAAAACGTTGTTTGAAGTAGGTGTAGAGGAGGCGCGGATAGGTGGAGAGGACTGCCAAAGGAATATCGTCACCCATGGAAAAGACGGCCTCTTGGGCGCCCTTGATCATCGGCGGAAAGACCATATCGAGCTCTTCAAGGGAAATGGCATTGGCGACCTGACGGCGTGAGAGGTCGAGTGAATCAAACTCTATTTCAGGAACGTGAGCTGATGGAGAGATGAACTTTCGAAGCTCTAAGCGGTTTTCATCGATCCAACGACGGTAAGGTTTTTGGCGGGCAAGCTCCTCTTTGATTTCCATGTCGAGAAGGAGTTTTCCCGTGGTGGTATCTGCGGAGAGCATTTGCCCAGGGCCGAGGCGGCCTTTTTTGACAATGTTATTGTCATTGAAGACCACGGCACCGGCTTCCGATCCGATATAGAGGAAACCGTCTTTGGTGAGTTTGTATCGAGAAGGGCGCAGACCGTTTCGGTCTAGAGATGCACAAAGCTTTGACCCGTCAGTAAAGACAAGTCCGGCAGGACCATCCCAGGGTTCAGAGAAAGAGCGGATATATTGGTAAAAGGCACGCAGTTCGTCGGAAATCTCTTCGTCATTTCGGTAGGCAGGCGGAACGAGCATACACATTGCGTGCTCTGGCGAGCGACCGGAGAGCATGAGGAGTTCGACGCAGTGGTCGAGCGACGCAGAGTCTGACTCGCCATGGTGGATCAAATTTTTGACCACATCGATTTCATCGCCCCAAACGGGTGAAGCGAAAAATTCTTCACGTGAAGTCATCCAGTTGCGGTTTCCCTCCACCGTGTTGATTTCGCCATTGTGGCACATCATTCGGAAGGGTTGTCCAAGAGGCCAAGCAGGGAAGGTGTTGGTAGAAAATCGCTGGTGGTATAAGCAGATCGAGGTTTCGAAATCAGGATCGGTAAGGTCGGCGTAGAAGCCGCGAAGGGCCTCAGGCATTGCCAAAGCTTTGTATGAGATTAGGCGATTGGAAAAAGTGGGGATGTAGAATCCTTGGAATTCTTTGGTCGCTTGTTCGATTTCCCGTCGGCAAAGATAAAGTTTTCTTTCGAAATCGAGAGAGGACATTCCCTCGGGTTTCAGCATTAGAAGATGCTCGATATCTGGACGGGTTTTCTGAGCGATTTCCCCGAGTGCATCAACGTTGACTGGAACTTTGCGCCAGCCGATTGCAGGAATGGAACGCTTCGAAATCGATTTGGCCGTGATCGCCTTGATTTCTGAATTCTTTTTTTCATCTCCGGCTGGGAAGAAAAATACGCCAACGGCAATATCGGCTGCGTCAGTGACTTCTGCTCCCAATGATTTAGCGACTTTGGCAAAAAGTGTGTGGGGGATCTGGGATAGAATACCGGAGCCATCACCGGTCTTCATGTCGGCATCAACCGCTCCGCGGTGGGTCATGCAAGAAACGGATGTCAACGCGTGATCGAGGACGGTGAATGAGCGTTTGCCATCGATTTGAGCGATGGCTCCCATGCCGCAGTTGTCACGTTCACGTGAGACGTCGTGGAGGGAGTCAGAGACGAGTGGAGTGCTGGAATGGTAGAAAGAATTGGTCATAGAAGGACGGGCGAGAAATAAAGAACAGAGGAAGGCCCTGAACAAGCAGGAATTATGCCCTCTGAGTGTAAACTGAAGTGCTCAAAAAGGGATGGAATTTAACCTTTTAGAATCAGTGAAGCCCCTTGAGGGCCTTTGTAGAAGGTTTTTCGAGAATCATGTCGGTGATCGAGGTTCTTCTGCCTCCCTTGTAGGTGGCAACCTGCATTTTTCGTAAGGTCCAGACGTCTTTATCAACTTTCATCACATCTTCGACTTCAAATTCCTTCATCAAATCTCCGTTTTTTCCATGTCCGTTAATTTTCATGAAGGCCCCGAATTTTTGATGAACCCAGACATAGACGGCGTAATAGTTGCCCGCAGCATGACTTGGTTTGTTCAGGCGAAGTTTGTAGGTGGACTCTGTCCCGACTTTCTCTTTGCCTTCGAGTTTTGGAGAGGGCCAATAGAAGAATCTTAGCGCGAGGTCCTCATAGGTTAGATCAGTGCCAGCAATGGGATCGGTGAGTTTGCCACTTGGAAAGTCGATCCACTTTTCACCAACTTTTTCAAAGAGGTCGTAACTATTCTGTTCGAGGCGCAGATGGAAGATTCGCCACTTTTTGTTTTCGAGGAACTGGAATTGAATATTCTCACCTTTTAAATAGATGGTGATTGGGATCTTTTTGCCTTTGTGTGAGAGGTGGCCTTTGAGTCCATCATCGAGCTTTGTCAGCGCAGCACTCATTCTCGCACCTTCGAGGATGCGGTCTGGACTTGGATCTTGAGCCTGCAACGTCGCTAAAGGGTAAAAAGCGACGGCAAGAAGTGGGATTATTAATTTCATAGGTTAAACATAGGTGAACTCTCCAATTCGACAAGATTCAGGTATCATTCATTCAGAAATAATGAAGAAAGCCCGCCTGTCGCGAAGACAAACGGGCCTTGAAAATAGAATACCTCCGAGTCTATGGATTTGGAGTCGTCACTTCGATTACTGGCGGACCATTGGGGAAGATTGGGATGATTGGGAAGTATGATGGAAGATCGAGAGGATTTGGTGGTGCTGGGGGAGGGGTGATTTGGGAGGCGACTCCGTCCTTGCCACTTTTCCCACTCTTGGAGTCCTTAGCGCTGTAGGAATCACCGCTATTGGCGTCATACCTTGCCAGCACGTCTTGGATGGCTGCTAGAGCTTCAGGCATGGCAGCGATGGCGCATTGCGATATTAGGCGCATGTGGTCAGGTGCTGCGACGATAGCGACTTCCGTAATGTCAGCAGTAAGTTCGATATCAGCCTCAGATTCCTGAATGGCGATTTTAACGATCTCGCAAGCGCAGTTCGGATTCGCGGATACTTCGGACTCCACAATTTCTAGAACCTTAGAAACATCGACTTTGATTCGGTGGGCGACTGACAGCGTGATGGCTTCGCAATCGGGTTCTTCAGATTTGATAGCTGGCTTTCTGTAAGCTGCTGAAATTTCCGCCAAACCATCTTGTAGATTTGCTGCCTTGTCAGTGGAAACCTGTAGTCTTACCCGATCAGCTTTTCGATAGACGGAGGTCTCTTTTAAAGGGGAAAGATCAATGACACTTTCGTCCTCACGAGATTTAATTCGAATATCCTCTAGTGTTACCGAGTCTTGGGTGAGGTAAACTGGCTCGGTTTTAATGGGATCCGCGAGTGTTTTTCCAACCTTTGGAAGAAGAAAAGTCCGGTTGAGTGGTCTATTGGAAGCAAAAGAGACATTCTCGGAGTAATCAAGCGCGACCGTTTTGAAAGGATCAACCGAAGCATCCAGGGAATGAATATCAACGGTTTGGGCGTTTGATGACAAAATACTACCAAAAAAAAGTAGCATAAGCGAGCGGGGGGCAGCTGGCATTTTCATAAGTTTGGGTGTGAACGAAGGACATTTGGCAAATTAGCGAGCTTTTTGCAAGTCCAAATTCGATAAAATCTAGGTTTCATTAGTATTCAAGTTTAGTTGATGTAAAATTTTCTTTGGAGTTCAGATATTATTCAATATTGCGTAGAGTTCCAAAGTCTAGCGTTTGCTTTTTCTAGAATCGGATAAATCAGCAGTCATCAAATTCTATTTCATCAGGTGGAGAGATCGTGGGATTTCAACAACTACCGCCTACGCGTCATTGCCCAATGCGGATAACTCTCCAACACAAACAATAAATAACCAAAATATAGCCAATCCCCCAATCTTTGGTGTAGACCCAAGTAAGGAAGTGGAGCGTAGCGGATTCGAACCGCTGACCCTCTGCATGCCATGCAGATGCTCTACCAACTGAGCTAACGCCCCTTTTCGGGTGGCGAAGGTTTAGGTGACAAGGGGAGTGGCTGGCAAGCGGAAATGGTGAAAAATCCAAAGAAGATAGGCCGAGGTGTTGGCTGGATCTTCTATTGAGTGAGGAGCTGTCACTCGGGTCGGTGATCTAGGCCTAGATTTTCATCAGGTCATTCTCTTTGGCAGTAGCGACCTCATCGACTTTCTTGGTGAACTTGTTCGTCAGGTCTTGAATGTCTTTTTCGTAGTCCTTAAAAGAATCTTCGGTAAGAATGTTATCGGCCTTCATCTTTTTCGCGCCATGGATTCCATTCTTACGGGCGGTGCGAATGCTGATTTTGGCCTCTTCGGCGAGAGCCTTGATCATTTTGACCATCTCGAGGCGTCGTTCCTCGGAGAGTTCAGGGATGGGCACACGGATCGAGCGGTCGGCTGCTACTGGATTGAGTCCGAGTTTGGAATCACGAATGGCTTTTTCGATGTCTCGGGTCGTTGAAGGATCGAATGGCTGAACATTCAGCAGGCGAGGTTCAGGGGTATTGATGACGGCGAGAGACTTTAGCTTTTGAACGCCTCCGTAGGCCTGCACATACACATCGAGATTATCGATAAGAGAAGGGGAGGCCTTGCCTGTTCGAACCCCTGCGAATTCATGAGTGAGATGGTCGATGCCTCCTTGCATGTCGGCTTCGACTTGTTTGATGGTTTTTGTCGGGTCTTGCATAATTTTTAAGGAGTTGAGATGGGGTTATTCACCGTGGACGAGAGTGCCGATGGGTTCTGAGCGCAGAGCGTGTGATAAATTTCCTGTGGGACCGAGATCAAAAATAACGATAGGAATTTCATTGTCCATGCAAAGGCTGAAAGCTGTTGCGTCCATCACGTTTAGCCGATTCTCGAGGCAGTGCTGAAAGGTGGTGGTATCAAATCGCTTGGCATCGGGATTGTTTCTTGGATCTGAATCATAGACGCCGTCGACTTGAGTGGCTTTGAGAATCACATCGGCACCCATCTCGCTGGCTCGTAGGGCGGCAGTTGTATCGGTCGAAAAGAACGGACTTCCCGTTCCGGCGGCAAAAATGATGACCGTTCCTTTGTCTAGTTTGTATTGGGCCTTGCGGCGTATGAATGGTTCCGCGACGTTTTTCATTTCGATTGCGGACATGACCGTGGACTTGATGCCGATATGAGAGAGCGCTCCTTCTAACGCTAGGGCATTCATGACCGTGGCGAGCATCCCGACATAGTCCGCTGTGGGGCGATCCATGCCACGAGCAGAAGCACTAGCTCCTCTCCAGAAGTTTCCTCCGCCGACAACGATTCCAAGTTCGAGACCATTTTCGACGGCCTCTTTGATTTCAGAGGCGATTCGTTGAACAATTTCCGGAGAAATATTGTCCGTGGAGCCGGGTTCACGAAGAGCTTCGCCGCTTAGTTTGAGAATGGCACGTTTGAATGGGCGGGGGTCTTTTGGAGATTTTGACATGTCGTTCCTCAAAATGATGAACACGAAGAATGGATGGGCCAACTCATAAGATCAGATGAGTGAAATTTTTTTCGAAAAAAAAGCCGCCTGACAAAGAGTCAGGCGGCTTTTCTTGATGTATTTTGTGCCTAGAAGTTAGGCCGCGGTGGTTTTGTTCTCCAAGGCCGATTTGGCTTGGGCAACAATCGCCGAGAAGGCGGTAGGATCAGAGATGGCAAGGTCGGAAAGGATCTTACGATCCGCTTCGATTCCTGCAGCTTTGATACCTTCGATGAAGCGGGAGTAGGTCATTCCTTCGCTGCGGACTGCGGCGTTGATACGCTGGGTCCAGAGGCGGCGGAATTGCCCTTTGCGCTTTTTGCGGTCGCGGTATTCATATTGATGCGCCTTTCGGACAGCATCTTTGGCATAGCGGTAGAGTTTCGAGCGGAATCCGCGGAAACCCTTCGCGCGAAGCAGCACGCGCTTGCGGCGCTTGCGGCTTGCTGGTGAGTTGGTAGCTCTTGGCATGTTATTCTGTGGTTGTGAACAAGTCGTTTATTTTCATTCCTTCCGCAGTCTCACCTGTTCGTGTTTCCGGTTATCCGGATCAGGCTGCGTAAAGGCCGTCCGAGATGCGGACGGTTTGCTTTGGCTGTCTAGCTCTTTTTATCAGTGGAACGGGAGGTTCTCTTTGACATTTTTGATGTCAGCGTCGGATACTAGGGCTGCTTTACCTAAAGCGCGTTTGCGCTTACGGCTCTTGTTTTGAAGCAAGTGGCGTTTTCCTTGATGACGACGAAGGACCTTCCCGGTGCCAGTGACTTTAAATCGCTTGGCGACGGCCTTCCGTGTTTTTGCTTTTCCTCCTACTCGTGGCATGGGGCGCGAAACCTACCTATCCAAGCGTTGTTGGCAAGGCAAAAGTGGAAGAAACTTAAAACGGGGTCATCCAGCCAGGGAGAAGGTTCGGTGATGAACCTGAACCTCTGATCCATGTGGTAGGGTCGTTTTGACAAAACGACCGCCACCTAGCGTCTCGATTCCATCCTCGATGCCTTTTCACCCATGAGCTTGCGATTCAATCACGATGTTTTTTGCCGCCCTAAGAGCTTTCCGATTCATGAATCAAATCGATTACCGGCAAGGCCGTTCGACATTTGCCAGTGGGATCTGAGCGTCATTTTGAGTCGGCGGTCGTGTTGTCGAAACGACCCAACCAAAAATTTCCCTAGCTGGATGACCCTGGGAAACTTAAACGATTCGAAGTTCGGTGAAATTCGGGGGCGATTCCGGTCTATTCTTCGACTTCAGCGGGTTCGGAGAGAACTTCGACTTTCACAGGCACGACACCACGCTGGACGAAGCCAAGTTTTTTGGCAGTTCCAATGGTAACGTCGATGATGCGCCCCTTGATGAAAGGGCCGCGATCATTGATGGTAACTACTTCAGATTCGTTGTTTTCCATGTTGATCACGCGCACTTTCGTTCCCATGGGCAGGGTCTTGTGAGCGGCGGTTGGGGCGTGATTACAAAGGACTTCACCGCTGGCGGTGGCAGTTCCGTAGTTGGTCTTGATCGAATACCAAGATGCCTTTCCGTGTTGCACTGAATCGACACGATAGGGGTCTTCAGGAACCTGAGCGACTTCAGCTTGGTCGGTATTGGCGCAGCTAGGAATGAAGCTGAGTCCCAAAAGGGCGAGAATCGCGGATTTGAATTTACGTGTGTGTTTGCTCATGGTTAGTCGAATTTTTAAAACTCGGCGGCTGTAAAACTGGAAATCCAACTCGGCAAGAAGAAAAACGACATTATTTGATATAGAAATGGTCGACTTGGCTGTCGTTTCTCCCCTAGTTGCTTCCTACTACATGGATCGGATCACCTGACTGATAGGCGGCGATATTCTCGGCTGTGATGGTCATGAGGCGTTTTCGTGCTTCGATGGCGGCCCACGCGATGTGTGGAGTGAGAGTGAGATTTTTTGCTCCGAGGAGAGGGTTGTCTGACTTGATCGGTTCGGCTGAGACAACATCGCAGGCGGCTCCGGCAATTTGGTCGGAGTTTAGAGCGTTGGCTAGAGCCACTTCATCGATGAGAGGGCCGCGAGCGGTATTGACCAAAAATGCGGACTTTTTCATTTTTGCGAGTGATGTTTCTGAGATGATTCCTTCCGTCTCGGGAGTCAGGGGGCAGTGAAGAGAGACGATATCTGCGTTTTCCAAGATTTCTTCGATGGATGCCCATGCGAAGGGGAAGGAGGTGTTTGCTGATTGTGATCTCGAGTTGGCGAGGATTTTCATTTTAAAGGCGGAGGCGAGTTCTGCGGTGCGTTGTCCGATGCGTCCAAATCCAATGATGCCTAAAGTCTTACCAGCGAGTTCTTCGAAGCGTGGATTATCCCAGAAACAGAAATCGGTCGATTTCTCCCAGTCTCCATTGTGGGAGAGTTGGCTATGATAGGCGGTTTTTTTGAAGAAATCTAAAATCGTCGAGAACACGAATTCGGCAACCGCATCGGTGCTGTAGATTGGCACATTGGAAATGGTGATTCCGTGCGAAGACGCGAATTCGGTGTCGACGATGTTGTATCCTGTGGCGAGCACCGAGATGAATTTTAGCTTGGGGAGTCGCTTGAGAGTTTCCGCGCTCAGTGGGCACTTGTTTGTGAGGATGATCTCAGAATCTTGTGCACGTTCGACAATATCTTCGACGGGTGTGCGGTCATAGACCGTCAATTCGCCAAGTTTTTCGATATCTGTCCAAGGGTTGTCGCCGGGATTGAGAGTATAGCCATCCAAGACTGTGATTTTCATGTGGCTGAGGCTCGGAATTCCAGAGCGGCACGACAAGTCCTAAAGGCTTATGCTAACTCACTGCGCCAACTGATCATGAAAAATATCGATTTTCTCTTTTTCGAATTGCCTGAGGGCGGTGCGAAAATCGTTTGTTGCCTGGTGGCGTTTGGTGGTCAAAATGGCAGAACGAATTTCTTCGCGTTGATCTTCGAGTGAAGGTTGAGTTTCTGGTTTCCGGTCGGTCACCTCAACAAGGTGCCAGCCAATTTTTGTTTGAATGAGTTTTGGTTGGCCGGTCTCCAGTTCAAAAACCTGTTTTGCAAAATCCGGTGTGACACGTTTTTCTGACATCCATCCCAGATCGCCTCCTCGGGATTTTGTCGCTGGGTCCATGCTGAATTTCTGGGCCAGTTCTGAAAAACTGCTGCCTGTTTTATTTAGTTCTTCAAAGACCTTCTCAAGTCGAGCTTTCGCTTCTTCTGAGGGAGTATTCAGAGTCGGTAAAAAAATATGTCGTGCTTGAACACGTTCGGGAATTTTCAGAGATTCGAGATTGGACTCGTAGAAATCTTGAATCTCTTCGTCACTGACCTCAACTTGTGGGTCAACTCTCAGGGCGACGTATTTCTCCTGTTGGATACGAGCTGCGATTCGGTTTCTGAGGTTTTTAAGATCGGGAATGCCTTGGACTTCCATGGCCTCCAACAATTGGTCTTTGGTGCTAAAAGTTTGGATGAAGCGATCTAGTCTTTCGTCGATCTCCTGTTTAGAGACGGTCAGGACATCGGTGTTTACCATCACTTTGACTCGGATCAACTGCTGATCAATCAAGTCTCCAAGAGCAGCGTATTCGACCAGTTTGATCTCGGCGGGAGTGATATCTTCGAGTTTCTTTCCTTCAAGCCAGAGGCGTTCGTGAATCGCTCGGTTGAGCTGTGTTCGAGTGATCTGGTGATTGAAGACTCTGGCGACCACTCCGTTTGCCTTTGCCTTGGCGATTGCTGCAGGGCTGTTCGGGTCGGAGCTTTGGATGCGGCGATTGATGGGCCCATCGAATAGAAAAAGATCACCGATCAGGTAGCAAAGCACGATGAGGTATGCGCCGAAACGAAGGGAAAATTTGGTAAAGGTTCTCAAAAGGAGGGAAGGGATTTAGCGGATCTCAACGCTACAACCAGGACGAAGGATTTTTGGGATACGCACGATATCCCAGTTTGCGAGTCGAATGCATCCAGCAGATCTTGATCGACCGATCGTTTCTGGGTTTGAGGTGCCGTGCATTCCGATCCCGGGTTTGCTCAAGCCAGCCCAAAGGACGCCGACTGGGTTGTTTGGGCCACCGGGAATGTTTAATGCGTTTTTACTTCGCTTACCAGTGTCGAGGAGTTGTTGATCATAGCGCCAAACGGGGAGCTCTACGGCATTGAGCATTTTCCATTTTCCGTAACGAATGAACTGGGGTTTGCCAGGTGTGATCGGGAATGCGGCGATGAGGCTTTTGTTGGCCACGCTAGCTGGCTTCTTTGGGTCTGCTACGACGAGTGCCCTCAAGTTTGCTTCATAGATGCGAACTTGATTGAGCTTTGTGTCAACGACGGCGTGGCGTTCGCTCAAGGCTTCGTCTTCTTTGAACGCTGCGCCCGTTAAATCCTCGATTTGAAATGGTCCCACGTTAGGGACGATGATCGAGTCGCCGACCTTCAGATTGTAGACCTTCGAAGAGGTATTGAGAGCGATGAGGTAGGGAACGTCGGTGTGGTAGCGTTCGGACATGAACTCGCCGACGCTGCGGTAGGACATTCTTTTTGCCTTCGCTTGTTGAGCCTTTTTGTAGGACAGTTTCGTATTGACCCATTTGGTCGCGACTTCTGGGACGATAGCGACAGCGAAGGGGTTTTGAATTTTCTTGCGAGCTGCCGTGTTGACGGCAGTCCAGCTGTCAATTGGGTGTCCGTTTGCTTCGTTCCACGATTGGACAGCCAGTTGGGTAAAACGGCCGGGTTTCCCGTCGATAACACCGGGGCCAAAGTTGGATTGATCGAGGAAAATTTGCAGCCTTACCGCGTCGTCTCCTTCAGGCTTTTCATGGATGGTTGGGACAGAAAGTGCATCCGATGCTCTGGTCAGCGAAGCGTCTGTTTCAGGCGTTATCGACTGATTTGGAGTTCGCCGTGGGGCGATTTTTATAGGCGAGGCCGGTTGGCTTGATGGTAGAGGTTTGACAGAAGGTTCGATTGGCTCTGCCTCAAGTGGGAGTGCTCTTAAGACGCTACCATCAGTGTTCGATTGCTGGGCAGGTAACGAACTTGGTATGATGGCCAAAATACAAAAAAGGAATGAACGCATGATCGAGTCGTGATTTAGCTTAGCGGGAGCTTACTCCGAAATGATGTATTCTTCAAGTCGCCCTGCGACATCGGCGGGAACAACTGCACGGATCAGGATGTCATTGCTTTCGTATTCTGTGGAAAGAATTTTGGCATCCCTATGGAGGAGGTTGAGTAAATCCCCACGTTTTTGAGGAATGCGGTATTTAAGGCGCGAGACTCGTGAGGCGAGCATTTGTGTGCAGGCCCTCAGAATTTCATCGACACCATCGCCAGTGAGGGAAGAGGCGCGAATGGCTTCTGGGAATACACGGTCAAGCAGTGCCAATTGTTCGGGATCTTCGACAGCATCCATTTTATTGAGAATGGTGATGATCGGTTTATCAACTGCACCAAGTTCCTCTAAGACTCCGAGGGTTGTTGTTTGGAATTTTTCGATTTCTGGGGCGGTGGCATCTAGAACGTGGATGAGAAAATCTGATAGAACCGCCTCTTCCAGAGTCGATTTGAAAGCTTCGACAAGGCGGTGGGGGAGGTTTCTGACGAAGCCGACGGTGTCGGTGACAAGTAGAGGCTGTCCATCTGGGAGGTCGATCCTTCGGGTCGTTGTATCCAGTGTCGCGAAAAGCATGTTCTTTGCCATGACATCCGATCCCGAAAGTTGATTGAGTAGAGTGGACTTTCCGGCATTTGTATAACCAACAATAGAAACGTGGGGGGTGTCGTGTTTTTCTCTTCCTTTACGTTGGGTCTTTCGCTGCTTTCGAACTACTTCGAGTTCGCGTTTGCAGCGGTCGATGCTGAGGTGGGCAAGACGCCGGTCGATTTCAATTTGTTTCTCACCCATGCCACGTTCTGCCGAACCACCGCCACTTGAGCCACCGCCGCCACCTTCGCGGTCGAGATGGCCCCACATCCTTGCAAGGCGGGGCAGTGCGTATTGCATTCTAGCCAACTCGACTTGAAGGCGAGCCTCACGGGTCCGAGCACGTTTGGCAAAAATATCCAAGATCACCTCTTCTCGATCGATGACGCAAAGATCGGAAAGGCTTTCCCACTCGCGCTGTTGAGAGGGCGCGAGGCTATTGTCGAATACGATAACGTCACAGTCGTGAGCCTTTGCGAGATCGACAATCTCTTGAGCCTTGCCCGTGCCGCAGAAGAATTTTTTATGCATCTCCCGCGATTTCACGAGTAGCGATTCTTCGATTTCAATTCCAAGGGTGGAAACGAGTTCACCCAACTCGATGAGTAGAGATGCCGACTCGTCTTCCTCTCTCTTGTCGAAATACAGCCTTACGAGCAAGGCCCGTTCGACCATTTCTGGCTTTTGTCTGACTTCAAACATTAGAAAGGACTTCTATCACCGGTTAGCGAGACAGCAATGACTGGCTTCGATGAGTGAGTTTTTAAGAAAGCCGTTTCATGATTGCTGAAGATAAGACTTTTCCATCCGCTCGGCCTTCGGCGAGTTCTTGCGCGCGTTTCATTGCTTTCCCCATGTCTGCTCGGGAGGCGGCACCAGTTTCTTCGATAGCTTGATTGGCGATTTTTTCGATGTCTTCATTACTCAGAGCAGCAGGAAGGTATTTCGATAGGACCTCGATCTCGGATTTTTCTTTTTCAGCGAGTTCGGGGCGAGAGGCCTTCTCGAATTGTTCGATGGAGTCTTGGCGTTGTTTGATTTGTTTGCGGACGGCTGCCATCGCTTCGGAATCTTCTAGCTCGGTGCCAAGTCCACCTTTTTCGATGGCAGCATTGGTTAGCGCGGTTTTCAGGGCCCTCAGTGCGGTGAGAGATACCGTGTCTTTGGCGCGCATGGCCGTTTTGATGTCTGATGTGATCTGTTCGGCGAGTTGACTCATGCGTTTTGCTTAACACAGGTCGAGCTGTGTAGAAAGCACGCTATTCACCCGAATCCATTAGTCCGAGAGGATCACATGAACGAGCTGTGCTCGCACCAACGATGCATTCTATCAAATGGGATTCTTTCCTAAACTGTCGATGTCCTGCGCCGAACCGCTGTCCCAACGAGCAAGGTGATCGCAATCAACGCAGAAAGAGTCGGTTCGGGTATGACGCTAAAACTGAAACTCTCGACATGGACTGCGGTCGGGCTCGTTGAGGCCTCATGCTCAACATAGAAACCGACTCCTGTGATCGCACTGAAGTTGGGCTGGGCAAGGGTAGGCGTTGCATTTTCATTAAAATCGAGTGCCAGCAATTGGTCTGTAACGCTCACGCCAGTCGTAGGGTCGTAGAGAACCCATGAAAGAGCTGAGAAGGTATCTGAATACGAAGCATTGTTTGTAATTATATCCAGATCTTGTTGCTGCTTAAAAGAGACCCAAAGATTTCCTCCAGAACGAACAACCCAACGCAGGTATTCATCGTCATGGTTCCCGCTTGATTGCGCCGTGGTTAGATTGAACTCACCATCGTTGATTCCCAGAGAGTTCAGGGTGTCGAAGTCAATAAGGAAGTCAGCTTTGTCCCAAAGTAGCAGAAGATGAAAAGTATGCTCATCTGAGTGATCGACATGCCAATGGATGCTGTCGCCGTTCGGTCCTTGGTTGACAATGCTCAACTCGTTGAAACCGTTGTTTGTTAAGCCGGTATCATTTGCTTTGGTGACTGAACCTCCGCCGTAAAAGGTGGCGCTCGTTCCGCTATATCCGTCATTTGGGTCAGGGCTGAAAGGTATGAGATCACTGTAGATGCGGCCCGTTATACTGTCAGGGTTGTTGTAATAGACTGGCCCGTCAGGTTCGTCGTATGGGGAGGTCGCCGGAGCGGGGTCAGCAGGTAGGGTATCGCCCTCTAGGCTAAGGGTTGTTGAAACATAATTACCGTTCCCCCAGTCGACCGCTAGGATCGAGGCTGGAGCGTTGTCCGCGGTTGATACGGCAACAAGAAGAATTGAGGGAAGGAGGTGGGTTTTCATTGGGAATGACTTTTATTTGGATACGTCACTATTTTAAGACCATCGGCTCCCATGAGGCTATGCGAGGCTTGTTCTTAACTGCGCATCTCTTGACATTTGTCTTCACCAAAATTGAAGCTATTTTTTGGGGGCGTGGCCGATCTTTTTCGAACGCGAGGGTGCGAGAGCTTGCCATTGTTGAAAGGACATTTTAGAAACGTAAAGTAATTGATTATGTCAGCGGGATACACGGAAGACGATATTCGGAGTTTGGACTGGAGGGAGCACATTCGGTTGCGGCCGGGAATGTACATTGGAAAGCTGGGAGACGGATCGTCGCCGGATGATGGGATCTATATTTTGCTTAAAGAGGCGGTGGATAACTCGATCGATGAGCACATCATGGGTCACGGAAAAGAGATTCGGATCGACATCGACGACGAGGGTCGGGTGGAGGTCAGGGATTTCGGACGTGGAATCCCACTGGGGAAACTTTACGACTGCGCAGCGCAGATCAATACAGGTGCGAAATACGACAGCGAGGCGTTTAAGAAATCCGTCGGCCTGAACGGGGTGGGTATCAAGGCAGTGAACGCCTTAGCTGATTTTTTTGAGATCCAAGCATGGAGAGATGGTCAAACGAAAGCTCTCGAATTTTCAAAAGGAGAGCTCACGGAGGACATGAAAAAGCCGCTTAAGGACGACGGCTTGAATGGAACGAGACTGGCGTTTGATATCGACCGCTCGGTCTTTCCAAAACGGACAAAATTTCGCGATCCGATCGTGGAGAAAATGTGTCGATATTACTCTTATCTGAATCCGGCGCTGACGATCGTTTTCAACGGAAAGAAATTCCGTTCGAAAGATGGTCTGTTAGATTTGTTGAAGGAAGAGATGGAAGGGGAAGCGCTTTACGAGCCAATTCATCTTGTTGGGAAGGATATCGAGATTGCCTTCACTCACTGTACGGAGAGCAGGGAAGACTACTACACCTTCGTCAACGGTCAGAACACCTCGCAAGGAGGAACGCATCTTGCGGCTTTTCGTGAGTCGATTGTGCAGGTGATCCGTGGGTTCTACAAAAAGCAATACGATCCAAGCGACATCCGCGCAGGGATCGAGGCGGCGATCTGCGTGCGTATCATGGAGCCAGTTTTCGAGTCGCAGACGAAGACCAAGCTGGGTTCTTCGGTGATCGCTCCTGAAGGGGAATCACTGCGTGCGTTCATTGGGAATTTCCTGAAGTCATCGCTTGATAACTACCTTCACAAGCACCCGAAAGTCGCGGAGGCGATTCAGAAGCGCATACTTTTAGCCGAGCGTGAGAGAAAGGATTTGAAGGGTATTCAGAAGCTCGCACGCGAGCGGGCGAAGAAGGCAAAAGTTCACAATAAAAAGCTCCGTGATTGCCGGGTCAGATACGACTCGAAGCACAAGCGTCGCGAGGAGAGCACGCTGTTTATTACTGAGGGAGACTCGGCATCGGGATCGATTACGAAAAGCCGTGATGTTGAGACACAAGCCGTGTTTTCGCTGCGTGGAAAACCTTTGAACACGTATTCGTTGCCGAGGAAGATTGTTTACGAAAATGAGGAGTTTGCTTTATTGCAGGCTGCTTTGAATATCGAGGACGGGATCGAGTCTCTGAGATACAACAAAGTCGTGGTCGCCACCGATGCGGATGTGGATGGGATGCATATCAGGCTCTTGTTGCTGACTTTCTTTTTACAGTTTTTCCCAGAATTGATTCGGGACGGTCATTTGCATATTCTCCAGACACCCTTGTTCCGAGTTAGAAATAAGAAAGAGACGATCTACTGTTATGACGAAGAAGAGCGTGTGAAGGCGATCAAGAAGCTTGGTAAGAACGCAGAGATCACACGATTCAAGGGACTAGGTGAGATTTCACCTGATGAGTTCAAGTTCATGATCGGGCCAGATATGCGGCTCGATCCTGTGGAGTATGAAGAGGGTAAGGGAGTTCGTGATCTACTCGGATTTTACATGGGGAAAAATACTCCGGACCGGCAAGAATACATTATCGAAAATCTACGCGAGGACGTGGACAAGCAAGTCGCCTAACACGCTACTTGCTTTCTAAGCTCCTGGCTTTTGGGCAATAGGAATCACCTTGCAGGGGATGGTTTGCTCGTTCCGACGGATTTGGATG
>JBGCEE010000079.1:0-16920 GCA_045106015.1 Akkermansiaceae bacterium
CGGAATGAATCCTAGCCCAGAGAGATCGAAAGTTGGGTCAAGATCGAGTGCTCCAGCAGTTCCGTAGGTAAACAGTGTAACCGAACCACCGTCTTGAAAGCCGGAACCTAAAATAAGAGTCCAATCGTCAGTTAGGGTCAGGGTACCACCTACTTCAACGAGATCACCAGCACTAGAGATATAGCCATCAACTGGTGCTCCGCCTTCAAACGTGTAGGTGGCACCTGCAAGAAGTGTAAGATCACCAACGAAGGTCAGCGTGCCAGGACTGTTACCCGGGCTAAGATTTCCACTAATAGTCGTATCTCCTCCGACTGTGCCTGAGCCTCCAAGGGTTGCCCCAGCTCCAACAGTCATTGTGGTGGGTGTGATTGAGCCATTATTAATAAGAGCACCGCCAATGACGGTTGTTGTCCCAGAGTAAGTGTTAGCACCGCTCAAAGTGAGTGTTCCAGAACCGTCTTTGATCAGTGAAATGCTCGACGATGTCCCATCTTCAATCACGCCGCTGAACTCGGTGTCAATATCCTGATCAACCGTGAGATTGACCGTACCCGAACCAGAGGTTCGAGTAATTTTGCCAAATCCAGGCCCACCTGATGAGAGTGCTCCAATAGTCACATCGGAAGCTTGAAGGTCGAGTGAGGTACCTGCCGCGCCAAAAGTGATTGGGCCACCAGCACCAAGACCGCTGTTGTTGGTTGTGCGAACTCTACCACCGTTAATGGTGATACCTCCGGTGAACGTGTTGGCTCGTTCGAGTTGAAGCGTGCTGTTTCCAACTTTTATAAGTCCCGCACCGGATCCAGAGCTATCTCGAATTACCCCTTCCATTTCAGCACGATTATTACCACCCAGCGGACGGCCCGCTTCATCCGGTGGCTACGAGCCACCCTCTACAACCAAGGGTTCGTCGTAGACGCCATGATCAAACTAGAACGCGTCTGGTGTCCGAAAAAAACTGAACTTTTCCACACCGATCCATTCAACGAAACATGAACGGGTCTTTTAGCTCAGCCTCAGCCTCGACCTCGGGTACGACACTGGGGGCCTTGGTCTCGATCTTGAGGTGGATCGGGTCTTTTTTCTCAGCCTTGACCTCGGGTCGCAACACCACCGCAAATTCCTCCGTGGTGTGGGACATCTCGGTGAGTTCGCAAATGTAATCCAGCGCGGTCCCGAGGGGGACGTTCTTTAGCTCCAACTTGGGAATCACCGGCTCATCTCGATCTCTCGGCATCTTCACCATGAAGTTCACTCCCTTCTTATCGGGATCAGGTTCCGCAGAATCGAGTTCGACCGCTCTGAGCCGGAGAAAATCGATCGCCTCACTCAGGTTGGTGTCTTCAAGGTTGATCCGTGGAATGATCAGCTTGCGGAGTTTTGTTTCGACGGATGATTCATCGGCGCTGGGCTCTTCGGCCGCGACGGCCTCTGGTGCCGCGGCTGGGGTAGGCTCCGCAAACCCGATCGCGGAGAGGGCAAAAATGGTGGCGGCCACCGTGGTGGATAGGAGGGCAATGTTTTTCATGGTCAATGGTTTGGTTGGTGTTGGTTTCTTCTTAAGGATCTGGCGAACACGGGACCCCAGCTGACTCCAGCGGGCCATGCTCAGGCAGTGATCTAGAGAGCTTTGGTTAAATCTGGCGGCTTCCAGCAGATCCTCCGCATAGTCGTCCGGTGCGATGCCGGAGCCGACGGCGATCTCGTCGCAAGCCTCCTCCTGGGCGACGACCAGCTGGCGGTGGGCGAGCCAGATGAGGGGGTGGAACCAAAGGACGGCTCGCACCAGGCTGGCGAGGCAACGGAAGAGCGGGTCACGGCGACGAATATGGGCCGTCTCGTGAAGCAAAGTGGATTTCAACCTCCGTGGCGTCCATTCGCCTGAGGACTCGGGAAGCAGGATGCAGGGGCGGATCAGACCCACCGCACAAGGGGCGGATGGGTTGCCAGTGAAATAGAGCGGGATTGCTCGGGATGCCTCAGGCTCGATTTGATTCCAGATCTCCACGGCCCGACCGGCCGCAGGAGCTTTGCTGGCGAAACGAATACGAAAGATGGTGATCAACACGGGCAGCATGGCCATGCCAAGTCCTCCGAAAAAGATAAGCGGGATCGGATTCCAAGGGGTCACTGGAGGCTCAGGATTCGAGGGTATCTCGGAGCTGACGGTAGCCGGTGTGGCGGTCGATGATATGACCTCCGTTGGCAGTGATGGAATTTCTTCCTGCACGGATGTCAGCTCAGAGGAATGGTTGGGAAGCACGTTGAGCATGCTCCTGCCATGAGTTACGAAGATCGCGAGCGGTAGGAAGATGAACACGGCTGACCAGCAGGCAGCGCGCATCGCCGGCCGCTTGATCAAAGGTAAGCCGACCAAGGCTAGCAACAAGGCCGCCGTGAGCTTTGCAAGGCTCAGCAGCCATTCGGGTGGAATTTGGAACGTGGACATCGGGTCAAGGGGTCAGGGCTTTGTTTTCGACTCGCGTGCTTCAGCAATCAGCCGCTCGAGGCGGAGGAGTTCTTGATCATCGATCTTGTTCTTCGATCCTGAGAATCCTGCGGCCACCGCATCGGAAAGAGAACCGTTGAAAAAGACATCGAGCAGTTTCTGAAGAGCCGAATGCGCCACCGCGTCCTTTTTGCTGGCCGTCGCATAGACGAATTCACGCCCGTCCTTTTTCCGAGTCACCTTACCCTTGCTGGCAAGGATGGTCAGGAAAGTCCGTACCGCGTTGCGCGACAGGTCGTCAGGCATCCGCTCGGTGAGTTGGGCGACCGTCGATGGACCGGAAGCGAAAAGGATCTCCATGATCTGGATCTCCCTGCGCGACAATTTGGACATTTCGTCGGATGACTTCTTGGACATGGCATCATCCTTAAGCGACGCTTTTTCAGATTGCAAACTAAAAACTAAGTTTTTAGTTTTTCGGGTAATCCGAAGCACGTGAATTTCATCGTGAAACGAGACCACTCTGAAGCCGGCCGGGAAAAATGTTAAGATGAGAGACCTGACCCGAATAGCACGAGATTAAGGCTATTTACTGAGGAAAAATTTAGACGAAAAGCCGGTTTGGGTAAGGCTTGAAAGTGTGACCAAACAAGCCTGCCATTCGGGACAGTCCTTTTTGTGATAGAAGGCGGAACCATAGGCTCGGTTCTGAAATAAGGCAGGGATGGCTGCCCCCAGCCGTCCGCGAGTTACGGAGCACATATTCCGCAGCTAACCAGCGCACTTTTCCGTCTAATTCGCGGCTCGGATTCCTTTAATGTTAATGCTTTTTACTGTGCCAGATTCTCGCACGCCCCAAGAGGCTTCACCACAGGACATACTCATTGAAGCTGGGGTATTATTTAGAACGCCTTAACGCTTCAATCACTTTCGGGTCATTTGGTGCAATCTTCCTCAAGGAGGTCATGGCAACACCGATATTTCTCCGGCCTTCTTTGTCAACTCGCGTGAGTTGACCGAGGATAGCGGGCACTGCAGAAACAGCCTGATCTCCCATTTCTCCTAACGAATACAGGCACTGGTGAGTGAGCCCCGGATACTCCATTAACTCAATGATACGGGGAATGTGTTTCTGAGCTTCTGGGCCGCCAATCCGACAGACTGACAGAATGGCTTCCCTCAATTCTTGTGCCCTCTTATCGGTGTTGCCGTAGAGCATTTCTGCAATGTCAGAAACGTAGCGTTTGGCGTCCTTCCCGCCGATCGAGCCGATCGCCTGAGCAGCCGCACGTCGATCACTTTCATCCTCACTCTTGATCAACTCGCCAATGACATCGATCACCCTTGTCACATCAGCGTCATCCGGTTTGATCACGCTGAGCAAACCCATTGACCGTGACCTAGTGTCCGGATCCCTATCTTTAAGCTTTTTCAAATTGTCATCAACGAACCCCTTGTAGCGGTATTTGGCGAGATAGAACATTTCTTCTCTCATACGGTTCTCCAGAAAGGATGAAGACAACCAATTGGCCGGCCTACCCCCCTGCAGCTCCTTCGGGTAGGGTGCCTCGACACCAGCGACTTCCCAATGGTCAGGCTTCGCCTTGCTCTTGATCAGTAAGACATCGCTGTGTTTTTTGATACTCGCAAGTACCTGATCGTCCGCAGGCTTCATGACCTTGAAGAGTTCAACAAAAGCTCCCCCGTATTCAAAATTGTACTGGGGGTGGTGCAGATCAAACAACATCACACCGTCCTTCTCTTCAATATCCCCGAGGCTACCGACCGCAACGTGTCGTGACCTCACAAACGAATCTGCATCTTTTCCATCAGGATGAACAATTTTGATGGTGCGGGCTTCTTCTTCGGAAACTTGCCCCCACCCAGGCAAGCAAACGGCGAATAGGATCGGCAAAAGCAAGGAGGGCACGCTTGTTTTACACAGCATCAATGCCAGAAATTCACTGGAGGATTCGCGAAGGTGTTTCATTGCATTGCTTGAGGTCTACTGTCTGGGTGAATTTGCCAAGTGACTCATATACAAATAAGGATTGTCTGGCATTTTATGCAAAAGAGCGCATTCGGAAAGATGAAATTATTTAAATTCCAAATCCGAAAATCGGATCGGATGCTGTATAATCCTTTCACCGTTCTTGTCGATGATCCCCAACTCGACGGACTTGTCTTCCCAGTTGATTTCGAGGAGGCCGGCATTCTGAACGGGGTGTGATTCGCCGACCCGGAATGAGTTTTTCGCTGATGCCCATCCTTTCGAAGTATTCGTCATGCCACTGCTGGTGAGGTCGTAAAACGGATATCCATCGACATCGATTTTTGAAAGCTCGGTAAAATGCACATCGCCGGAAATGGCAAATGTGTGGTTTGCCTTGTGCTTCTTGAGGAGTTTGAAAAAGCGCTTCCGTTCATGCGGGACGTTCCCCCAGTTCTCCATGCCTTTCTCGTAAGCCAACATCTGTATACTGCTGCCGATGATGCGAAGATCGGCGGGAACCTGAAGTTGTTCTTCCAGCCATTTCCATTGCTCTTCACCAAGCAGGGTCATCGAGGTGTCATCGGTCGGCTCGTACCAGCCGACCTTTCCTTTTTCCTTGGGCCCCTTCGCTCTCGGCAGAACGTCGCGAAAATAACGGGTATCGAGCAAGATGATCTGGCACATCTTTCCAGGAGTGCCGAAGGTGTATGAGCCATAAACCCCCTCGCGCTTGCGTCTTGGCGAATCTTCCGCATCTCCGAAAAAATCGAGGAAAATTTCAGCCGACTCTTCACGCTTCTTGTAGGTGTTACCGCCATCGTTGACGCCGTAATCATGATCGTCCCATGTTGCGAGAACGGTGGATTGTTTGCGAAGTTTATCAAAGGCTTCGACGGAACCGAGTTCATCCCATTTTTCACGGAGCAACTCCATATCTTCCGTGTCGCCGTAAATATTATCGCCAAGAAAGACGAATACATCGGGTTTCTGCTTCAAAAGCACGTCGAACATCGGACTGCCACCCTTTCTCGGATTATTACACGAACCGAAAGCGATTTTTTGAATCACTTTTGGCTCGTGGAAATCAGATTTCACTTCCGCATGCGCGGCAGTGAAACCACCGAGGACGAGAACGGAAGCTAGGATTGGATTTTTCATCATGAATCTTTGGTATTGAAGGGTGGTCCTCTTATTCAAATTCGAGAGGATCGAATTCAGGAATGGGTTCATCTTCAGGTTTGTGAATTTTGAGGAGAACTTTCCCAGCACGAGCTTGGAGAGCTTTCCAGACGACATATTTGTCATCCTTGTCCATATGCGCCTTGATGCCACCACGCAGGCGAGTCACCTCGATATATTCAATCACATTCTGAAGCGATTCGACGGCGATCTTGGTATCTTTGGGAGACAGTTTGCCCATTCCCTCCGCACAGGCAACGAGGCTGTTGGCCGCGCTTTCCACTCCTTTTTCGAGGCAATACATCAAAGCTCGAAGTGCCCTAGCTTCATGAACGCCTCCGAGGTATTGGATTAGGCGCCTATTGAGTGCCATCTTCAGCATCGCTTCGGCGAAATCCATTTTCTCGTCAAGGGTCACGTCACCAAAGCCTTTTGGTCCAAGAACCATGCGGCGCACTGAGTGAGTGCCCACCGTTTGCGCGATTCTCCTATCTGTGGCAGCGAGATCTAGCATGACCTTGTCGGCCTCGCGACTCGGGCAGTAGGAAAGAGCAAAAATGATATCGTCGAACTCACGCATATCATCCGTCTCCAAGGCCTTGACGAGTACTTCGAGGGATTTTGAATCACCGATATTGGATAGGATGAACCAGATCGAATTTCTAGCTTCCAGCTCGAGCTCGGGGATCAAAGCAATCATCTCATCGCGCACCTTACCGATCACGGTCGGATCATCACGCCAAGACAGCAGTGCGGCTTCGCAACCAAGAAGATCCTGCTTGGTAGCGGCACTCTTCATGTGCTCTAGGATGTCCGGCATAACTTTCTCGCCTCCAAGGGCAGCATAACTCTTAAGGGCCACCTCTCTGACCTCAGGTGTTTCATGCTTCAGTGCTACTTTTGCGATGGAAGCTCCTGCGGCATCTGCGCTTTTCACAAAGACTTCTAGAATACCAATTGCTGTCTCAGGATCATTGTTCTTTCCGAACTGCGCAGCCAATAGGTCGGCACCACCAGCAACTACGAGTTCTGCAGCGATTTTCTGAGCTTCTTCGCGAATTTTCCAATATTCGGCACCAACATACGGAAGCAAATCTTCCAAGGCATCCGCACCGAGCATTTCTGCGAGAGCTTCCATCGCAGCAATCTTACGGAAGTAGTCTCGTTTTTTGGAATCTTTAAGAGTGGATTGGCAGATCTTGATCTTCGCACCCGTGCCATCTGCTTCATTGAGTTCCGCTTGGAAAGCCTTACGCACGTCATCTTCGATGCTTGGCATGACAGCTGGCTTGCTCTGCTTCTTAATCAACGTGTACATCCCTTCGAGTGGCACATTGACCTTCTTATCATCTACCAGCTTGATTAATTGAGTCGTCGGATTATCCGTTAGAACAATCTCCATCTCATCGATAAATTCCAAGAAGGCATCGGGTTTTTTCTCAATAGCGATCGGATCGACCAGAGTGCTCTTGAAGCCGACGAAAGGTCGTAGATCACGACCGGCTGCAGCAAGTTTTCTCAAGTTATGCGCAGACGCACGAGTTGCCTCGCCATAGCCGAATTGTCCTAGCAATTCCCTGGCAGGATCCGCCCGGTTCGCAAACATTTGGTCCCCGACCTGCTCCTCTTCTGCAATATAAGTCAGAGGACCAGCTAGGCGAACCACCGTATCCTTGTCCCAAACGCCCTTCCGAGATGTCACAAATGTTTTCCCTGCTGGATCAAGCAAGAGCAAACGCTCCAGGGCTTGATACACCATTTCGTCGTCGAAATCCGATTCGAACGGCTTGTTCGCCAAGGTGTTGTCTTTGGCGAAAAGGGCACTCTGTGTCGCGTTCCCTACGCTATTGGGAGCAATCGCCTTCGGTTCATCAATGGAAGCCATGAGCATCGCCTTCTGAGTCTCCTCCGCTTCGGTGTGTTTGGAAATAACGCGGACCGCTATGATGCGGACGAAGTCCTCGGAATCTTGCAGAAGTGGCGTGAGCTTCGAGAGGTTGCTCAAAACGACGTCACCACCGCACGCCCCTAAGGCACGCAAAGCACCTTCACGGTATCGAGGCTCTTCGCTCTTTAGCAGCTCAATCAGACGCGGAACAATTTTTTCCTCCCCGGCTTGGAAGCGTTTCGCGAGTTCTTTGGCGATCGCACCACGTGCCTTCGGATAAAAAACATCCAGAAGCTCGAACACTTCGTCTGTGGTTCGTTCAGTCCAAGGCTTGCCAGCAAGCTCTTTCAGCCATGGATCGTTGAACTGTCCGCTTGCAACGGTAAGAAGCTGTTTCATCTCGCGCTCGTTCGGGTAAAGGTCCTCATCAGGATCTTTTCCAGTAATGAGAGTCTGCTTGAAGATGAAAGATTGATGCAGAACCTCGGTAGCGGTCGGATCACGCAAGGCTCCCCGTGAACCTGTGGTCGGTGATGCATAGACAAAACTCCCATCAAACATCCGGCAAAGGGTGCGGCGCCAGCGAAGGTTGCGTTCGTTGTAAGTCCGGACTTCAGGACCGCAAAGACTCGCTCCCCACGAAGACCAGTTACCATGATAGTCGTGACCGTGCCCACCGCGGCGGGTGAATGCGCAATGGCTCGACATCATGGAAAAATATTTGGCTCCGTGCTTATCACCGAGAAGCTTCATGGAAAAGGCAGCGCCCGTATTCTTCCCGTTGCTGTCATCAGACGCGTAGGCTGGGTGATCTCCATAAGGGATGCAGCCTTGATCCACATACGAGCCAAAAAACTGATGCGAGCGCTTCACCGCCACATCAATCGCCGGATGCTCGACGCCGAGTTTCTGTGCAAGAGTGATTAGGAAAAAGCAGCGATTCCCAGCGGCATTGAGTGCTCCGTACCCGGGGTTCATCTTATTGAACTCACCCCCGTTAAAAGATGGGTAAGCAAAGGTATGTCCCCATGAACCAATCGCACTCTGACCAAGCGCTGTATCGATGGCGAACTTGCGCAACGCAGGCAACACATACTCATCACCCGTAGCCTCATAATAGAGAGCACATGACAATCCGTTGTAGCCGTGAAACCAACTCTGCATACCCTTGTGCCCTCTGTAACCTGGCTTGAACATCGTGCCCGGTGGATCGACGGGAGGTTTCCATGGACTGTTTGCACTCCGAACCCACTTGTGGACGATCTCACGATGCTCCGGTTTTCCTGACGCGATCAACGCCATTGCCTCAACGATTCCACCGCGTCCACTGCGAGGCTTCTTAGGGTCAGCGACAAACTTCGCTTCCAGCACTTTCCATGCTTCTTCGAGAATCTGTTTGGTCTTCGGGCAGTCGTATGGAGCTGTGTCCGAATACTCTGGGAACACGCGAATTTTCATGGCGATATCCATCTCCACCGGATCGACTGGAAACTTATCTAGGCCCAACTGCTTCACCTCTTCAGCCCGTTCCTCTTCAGCCTTCCAATCGTAAACTGAGTTGTCATCTTTCGCTTGTTTAAAGATTTCATCGATATCGACACTGGTCATGTCCTGCTTACCCGTACGCGCGACATAGTTCTTATCACGCCATACTTTGAAACTGATGTTACCACCGTTCTTTTCCTTTTCTGCATCGATGATGGCGTTGCCGATTAGGATACCCAAGTGAGTCGGTTCGAAAGCCTCGCCATTGATCCCAGTGATCACATCACCTCGGACAAACTTTCCGTCAGCGGGAGAACCTTTGAGCGTGCCTTGAACAAGAAATTGATCCCCGGTTTTCTTGTGATTCATCACACCAATCACTCCGGTAGGTCCTAGGGTCCAAGTCGTTGGAGCTGACTTGCCAGTTGGCGGCTGGTCTCCTTTGATGAAATCTAGAAGCCCTGCCGGTCGCTTGGTGGCTTCTGATTCAAGCATTCCATCCTTAGCGAGCTTTTCCATCTGCTCAGCAGTCATCGTGCGTTCATCTGCGTAAGCAAGGCTGCCAAGCGAGGGCAAAAGTAGCAGGGGTAAAATCAATTTGGCTTTCATAGAAAAATAAGAATTGGAGGTTCAGAGAATATCATTTCAGCTTTTGGCCGTCTGCGATGAGTTTCTCACGAAGCTTGTCGTAGGGAACATCTTGCACGGAAACATTCTCATCGATCGCCATACAAGCAGCAGTCGCAGCACTCTGACCGAGAATCATGAAGACCGGCTCCATACGAATCGAGCCGAAAGCAATATGGGTGGACGATAGCGCCCATGGCACCAGAAGGTTTACACATTCTTCCTCTTTGGGAACAATGGATCTGTAGGAAATGCCGTAAGCTTTGCCACCCAAGTAGGTCTGAATATCGCCTTCGTTCCGAACCATTCCGTTGTGAACGAACCTCTGCGTATTGTGCGAGTCGAGGGTGTAAGCACCCTGCCCAACCGGATCCTCGACCGGGATCTTGTTTTTACAATGCAACTCGGTCATCACGAAGCCCGACTTCATGCGACGTGCTTCACGGACGTAAAGATTATGTGGCCAGTGACCGTTGTCAGTAAACTCGTCTTTTGGAAGACCCCAACCTTGATATGGCTTGCGAATCTTTTCTGGGATGCGTTCGTGATTCTGGACGGTCCAGACCAAACCGAGTTGCCAATTTTTATGCCGCTCTGCGAGCGCCTCACGCTCAGAATGGTTCAAGGTCGACCAGTCCCAATCGTCTCCGTAATTCTCGCCAATAAAGTCCGTAGAAATCCCTCCCGTATTGTTCGAGTCAGTCTTCCGGTTGGGCATCATCGAGAGTTTGAAAAAGCCCCACTTCTGTCCGGCTTCCACGGCACGGAATAACAACTCGTAGTCCTTCTCGTCATAGCCTTCCGGTTTGGTGATCGGCACAAGATTACCCTCAACGTCTGTCAGGACCATACGGTAACAGAAGGCCTGAAGCCTATGGTCTCCGTCCCCTTTCTCTCCACCCATGTCGGGGTTGACGCCCGGAAGAAGACCACTCTTTGGGTCTCCCTTGATGCGATACGGATCGATTCCTTTAGGGAGTTGGTTCTTCTTAGAAACTCCGGTATTGCCATTTCCAGTCTCGCCGTAGAGTTCGTTCGACTCACGCCCAATCATGAAGGACACGCCTGCCTGCGCTAACAGATCACCTTCATAAGACGCATCGATAAACATTTTTCCAGCTACCGTGCTTCCTCCTTCAAGGTTCATCACGCTGATCCGCCCGCCCGACATCTTGACACCGTTTTTCAGATCGAGGCGCCCCTTGATCACTTTGACTCCAGCTTTCTCAACCATCTTGTTGAAAATTGCCTCGGCGACCTTCGGTTCAAACACTGAAGCCAATTTCGTCTCAGGATTCAGAGCTAAAGTTCCTTGCCCCTTGTTCTCGTATTCGTCGCGCTTCTCATGTTTCCAAGCTGAATCGTTTTCGTAGTGCTTGTAGACTTCATGATAAAACTCACGGGAGATTCCTCCAAGAATTGCTGGATTCCCAATATCCGTCCAACCAAGTCCACTGGTCGTCAAGCCACCCAGGTGACCATATTGAGAAACCAAGATCACGTCTTTCCCCATTCGCGCTGCTTGCACTGCAGCGACCACTCCACCCGAAGCATCACCATAAACAACAATATCTGCCGAGTGCTCGGTCTTTGCGAATAGCGAAGTAAAACTTAAAACAAAAAGAGAAATCGTGACTATCGAGATCCGACTTCTGTTCACGAGAATGAGTTGAAAAAAGTTCATGGAAAAAATCTAAGGTGAGGATTTTGAATGTTGATCTAGAAATATTGAAAAGCCGGTCGCTGTTCCCAAATCCGAGAATGTCGACAGGGTGTCTTCTGAAATGGGTTCGGCTAAGTCCCAGACGATGTGCACCGTTTCACGGACCTTCGCCTTGGCAATCTTCCTCTTTTCCAAACGTTTCTGAAAATCATCTAAAACCGATTTGACGGCGGTTGCTGAATCGACAACAAATGAAGCACGGCCATACCAAAGGCTTTCGAAAACGAACTCCTTACTGAGCTCATGGTCACCTTCGGAGAATCGAATCAACTCCGTCTGCCAACCCTTCTTGCCAACCTTGGGCATCGAATCAGGAAGCTGCCTCGATTTGATCGTGTCGTCAGTCAGATAAAGGAACACCTCTCCGCGTTTCGTAAATCTCTCAAGTTCTTCGGGGATACTTCGCTTAGCGGACGCGGGCCGCTCTTCAACGGCTGGCACAGGTGTAATTGAATTGGTCCACGGCCCCGGTAAAGGCAGAGGCAGGTAAGATTCACGGTAGACATTCACCCGCCGCAAGTAGTCGACGACCACAAGGATCAGAGCTAAAAGGATCATGAAACGAATCGCCTTCAGATTCAGGGAGTCGAGGCGGTTTGCCATCGTCATATCTTTTGCACTCATCACGATAGGTTCAGCTTCTGCAGTTTTGTCCAACTCCTCCGAAACCACACCCTCCGTCTCTTCTTCGGCACCGATCAAATCCTCAAGACCCGCATCTTCACCACCTCCCGAGCTGCGTTCGCGCTTTTGTTTTTTCCACGCCGGCGAACCATCTTCACCGAGCTGTTTGTCCATATATTTCAGATCCGACTCATCCATGCCCGCTCGATCCAGAAAGTCGTTGGAGCTATCTTCAGCGAAGCGAATATCCGCGACCTCATCTCCACGGCTGTCAATCGCTGCCTGACGTTTCGCCTCTTGTTCTGCCTGGATCTGCGCAAGCTGCTCGGTTTGATCCTGCTGGATACGACCGACATGAGACCTTGAATTGATACTCGCCAATACGAACGAGATGATGCCCACCAAGACCGCAATGTGAACCAGCCAGCGGCGTGGCTTCATACGGCTGTGCAGGAACCATAAAACTGGGATCGAAATCCATAGGATCACGCTCACATAGCCAAGAGTATTGAAGTAGTTCCAGTTCATTTCATTCCGACTCTAAAACTCATTTGCGCTGTTTCTGAACAGCGTCGTTCCATTGGTTGAATGAGTAGTAAACGAGGTTGATCCCAAGGTTCATCGCAGCATCGCGCATCTCGGGCGTGACGTCCGTATAGCCTTGCGACTTCCAAGCATCATTCATATCGCCCGGGTGATAAAAGACACACCATCGTCCATCATGCTTCACGCCCGAAGCTCGGCGGCCACCGTGCGCCCAGAATGCTGGAGCACCATCTGGGAAACCGTAGGGCAACTGATAAATCATGTCATCGTCAGCGATGTCCAACAAAGGTTTGTCTGGGAAAACTTGGCGCATCAAACGGAGGAACGACTGGTGGAATTTCGCACTACCCGCGTCTCCGATGAGCATGCCTCCCTTCAGGCAGTATTCACGCAAGATCTTCGCATCTGCCGTGCTGACATTCCCCATGTTTGAGTTGCCCGTAATGTAGACGAAAGGAGGAAAACCGTCATCTGGATACTTCGAGAGCAACGAGATCGAATGACTCTCGCCTTTCCTTGCAATTTTCTTGAAGCCAGTCGCTTGAGCGAAAGCTCTCAGGAAATTGGTATCCGCAGCGGTTTGATTCATCCCATCGTCCCATCCGGCTCCACCATGGTCGAGACGGATGAAGCGGATTTTATAATCTTCCATGCCTTCCGGCCAACCGCCGTCGGTCCCACCGCCTTTACCCATCTTACCAGCCTTGGCATTCGCCGAAGCCTCGTAGGTGACTTGGGTCTTTTCCTCCATCACCTGATCCACCTCCGTATTGTCGAGGTCCGGTTGTTCAAAGATAATCGCGGAGTTCGGCCGAAGGGTGAGAGTCTTCTTCTTTTTCTTCTTCGGTTTGACCATTTTCACCATGGCCACCACTGGGTTACCACTTCCCTGTGGCACCGAGTAAGCCTCCACGCAGCCACCAAGACTAAGAAGATATGGAATGATGACGATGATCAGGAGGTGTAGGAAAACGCTCGCGTAGAGACTGCGACGATGGCGCGGGTCGCGCCCGTGAGTGCGGATGTCTTCGAGAACCCTGTCGCCATGCATGGGCGCTCCAGTCTTCCCGGAAAAAGCAGCATAAACCGAACGACTCCGTAGCATCACATGCAGCCAAACTGCATAAGCAGCAAGCGCCAGCGCGGGCCATGCGAATGTCCACCAGAAAACCAAGGTCGTCGCCTTATCCATCTTTGCTCCACCGATTTCGGTCTCACTCTTGAGAATCGCGAAAGAGCCCTGCCAAGTTAAAATGATATAAGCAGCAATTACCAAATAGACCGCGATCAGCGAGAGGCTGAGAAAATGATACGTCAGTCGTTTCTTCACCAGGCTCAGCACTCCAGCAATGAGGCACAACCCGCCGGCAACACCGAATCCCTGCAGGCACAATTTTAGCAGAGAAGCGAGATGATTTCCGGAGCCAAAATCAGAAAAGAGGATCGCGACTTGGGCGTTCTTATCGAGAAATACATCGAGCCCAAGAGACCCCAAATACCACGCGCCAAGCAACAAGGTGGACAGCATCACCATCGCCACACTGATCACAAACGCCTTCAGCGGGGATGGATTCGTCGGAATCTCATCCACCTGAATGGCGGGGATCTTTGTTTGGCTCTTCGAGGTCATACGTTAACGATTTCGAGAAATGGTCTATTCAGAGAATTATTTAAAAAGGTCCTCGTCTTCCACAGGGGGCAACGTGGGGCCGTCTTCCACCTTTTGAATCTCTTTTTCGATTTCCGACTTTGGCTCTTCTGAATCATTATCGGCTGCGACATCTGTCTCAGGTTCAGGTGAGGCGTTTTCAGCTCCAGCAGAAGGCGCTTTTGGCGCTCCATCGGCGAACCGACTACTGAGATCCTGTGGTTTAAGCTGATAGCGCTCGGCGATTTCTCGGATCGCAGCTGTGGCTTCCTTCGCAGCAACCTGCATGCGCTCCTCTTCACTCTGGCCGGTCGTATCTTCACCGGCGATTGTCTTCCAAAGATACGGAACACTGGTTCCGATCAGCAAAACCGCGTGGATCACAACCGTAAAGAGGATGATGGTCTTCAGGCTCTTGCCTTCGAACGCCGTCATCAACTGGTCGGGTGTTGTTTCGTTTGTCTTGGTATCTGTCATGTTTCTGATTCGTTAAAAATTCATTCGTTCTTCTCACCCACGGCTTCGATGATTCCACCCCCTGCCGCAATGGCCTTGAGGACTGGCTCGAAGACTTCCTTCGGCAACTGGCTGTCACACTTAAACTGCACATGCCGCTGGTCATCTGAAACGGTATCGGTCAGCAGCGCACGGACACCCCACTCAACGTCCTTGGCACTGTCGACCAAGGTCCCGTCAAAATAGATATCGCCGATCTTATCTACCGAAATTCGCGCAACGACTTGGGCCTTGGTTTTCTCGACGTATTCGGAAAACGGCAAAGTCACTTCAAGGTCTGTCCGATCTTTGGAAACTTCACTACAGACGAGGAAGAAGATGATCAAAAGAAAGGCAATATCGCCCATACTCGCGATTGGCACGGGAATAGCCTTCCTCTTCTTTTTCCGTGAACGTCTAGCCATCTTATTCGTCCTCCTCCACAATGGCCACAACCCCGTCGTTCGCACTGATTGCGGCAAGAGCTTGGAAATAATTTTCGTAAGGAGTCCCCCGAGTCGATTCCAGCATGATAACTCGATCTGCTGGCTCCTTGTCGCCGAGTTCGAGCGCTGCCAATCGTGCTTGTAGCTCCTCCATGGTCATCTTCTTGTCATTGAAAATAATTTCAGCCCCCTGGAGGTTCACGATCGGAGTCTTTGCCGTTTCCGTTTGAGCCGACTTCTCTCCGGAAGGCAAATCAGCCGTAATGGTTTTCACCTTCATCAGGGTCGTCGCCACAAGGAAATAGATGATCAGAAGAAACGCGATATCGGAGAAAGATCCCGTCGGGATCTCACCTTCGCGATGCTTCTTTTCTCTACTGTATTTTTTCCTCATTTTCAGGTATTTCGTGCCCTGAGTCTCAGTGGTGGGTCAAAATGAACTCGACGATTTCGCTGTTGGCTTCTTCGATCTCGAGTTCGATCTCGTCGCTCCAACGGTTGAAAACACTTTGAGGAATCACGGCGAAGAGGGCGATGATGAGACCGGCCGCGGTTGTGACCATGGCTTCGGCGATACCATCCGCAACGGCACCTCCGCTTCCTCCCACGCTACCCGCCTCGGCGAGACCTGCGAAGGAAGCAATCATACCGGTGACCGTTCCGGTCATTCCCAAGAGAGGTGCAGCCACGCCAATCGTCGTCAACACATCGAGCCGACGGTTTACGACACTCATCGCCTGAGCGCTATAGTCATCCATCACTTGTCCGACCACCATTCTCATGGTTTCTGAACTTTCGTTCTTGGTTTGAAGATTTTCGTAAGAGCGAAGACCGGCGAGAATTACCGATGCGATGGGGCCTTTGGTTTCTTCGCATTCAGAAATGGCCCCAGAAATGTTATTCTTGCGAAGATGCTCTAGCACCTTTGACCGGAGCGACCGCGTGTCGATTTTACGGTTCTTCCTAAATGCCTGCCAGCGGTCAAAGACGACGGCGAGACTGATCATGCTGCAAAGGACCAGAGCGACCATCAGCGGCCCTCCTTTAAGTATATGTTCTAACATAAGTTGGTTGCGGTATTTTGGTTCAGAGAGTGTTGCTTACGGATTGCGGGTTGAGAATCTTCAGAATTTGTATGGCTTCACGGGGGCTAACCTTAAAGCGGTTGAAGCGAAGCTGTTCAGTAGGGGCAATGACCAATTCACCAGTGGCAGGGTTGTAGTGACTTTCTTGGCAGTCGGCCATGGCGATTTTCTCGGCATAACGCCGGCGAGCAATCGCAAGAACGACAAGATCGTCTTTGACCACAGAAATCCACAGAGGTGCTTTGCACCACCAACGGCCAGCATCCACCTTTGACTTGCTCCGAATGGACAAAGTTGGCTGATTGATCCCTGCGGTTTCCCGAAGGAGGTTTTGTTCGCGTTGGTTCACAGGTTTAGCGGCTTTCTTTCAAGGCTTCGATCATGCGTTCACGCTCCTTTTTCTCCTCGGCGATGATCCTTTCGAAAACAGGATCGGTCAAGCGGCCCCGCGCATACTTCGCCCATTTGCTATCAGGAAAATCAAAGGTCACCCGGCGATAAATTGCATAGGCGTTGCGAATGCCCTCGCCTCGCTGCTTGTAGTTCTCTTCAGAAGCAATTCCAGCGATTCGCTCATTACTGATACCCCTCCAGTAGAGTGCTTGAGACCGGATGTCACGATCATCATATTCCTCGTTTGCGACTACATCTTCGAAGAGGTCAATCGCTTCCTCGTATTGGTGCGCGCGCATGTAGTTCTGTGCAGCTCGCAACCCAGCCAGTCCGGCC
>JBGCEE010000080.1:0-20321 GCA_045106015.1 Akkermansiaceae bacterium
ATCGATCCGTAGATCGATCTCTTCATGATATTCAAACGGAGTCGGAACAAATTTTTTCGGCGGGCGATTGTGCATGGAAGTGTGACGGAGTTAGGCATCCAATTGCCCGCTGATGCAAAACTAATCCATCTCTTTCCATGACCATCAAAATTTTTCATGCAATAATATTGACGCATAGACCAAGAATATTTATCAAACTTATCACCGAAAAATTCAACCCTATAGAATCCATGAATTCCAAATCCAAAACCATGAAAAAGACCCTCACTATCGCTCTTACCACCTCGGCGCTGTTTTCTTTGCCCGCCTCCGCAGTCACTCTATTCGCCGGGTGGGATGCGTTCACTGCTGCACAGGAGCAGACATCCGCACCTACCATTCTTGACTCCGATACTTCAGCGACCATGTCGGGCACCGACGGCTCTACCACTTCGGGCAACAGTTGGAGTGATTGGAACAATGGCGGTCAGGGCGCCAGTGATGACGGGACTTTCGGAAACCTGAGTAGCACGGTCGCAATGGCGTCAACGGCCGTGGGCTCTGGCAGCAGCGGCGGCAATGCAGTAAACCTGAGCCTGAGCCGTCAACATAAGGCCGGCAGCCTTATCTTCACTCTGACCAATAATTCTGGCGCGGACAGACTTCTTGACGGTTTTTATTTCGACGGGGCCGCTCACAATACGCAAGCAGCCAGAAGGTGGACTCTGTCAGTCAGCGGTGCAATTTCGGGAACACCTGCCGCCAACACCGGACTTTTCCAAATCGGTGACATGGATACGGTCGCCAATGATTGGGGAGTCGATCTCAACACTTTGGGTGACAATGTCTGGGAGGCGGGAACCGACGCCGTCTTTACCTTGGATTTCACCGGCGGAGATTCTCCCAACGGCACCGGTGGTGGCCATGAAACGCTGATCGACAATATCGGCATCACTGGAACGACGATTGCGGTCATCCCCGAGCCATCCGCCGTTCTGCTTTCCGCTCTGGGACTGACCAGCATGCTCCTTCGCCGCAAGAGATAACTTGATTGCCAGAAACTCAAAAACAACCCCTTTAAAAAACTATGAAAACTCTGATTTCTAAACAAATTATCTCAGCAATCGTTCTCCCACTTGGCGTTTCCATCACCACCTCGCAAGCCGCAATCATCGCAGGTTGGGATTCTTGGACAAACGGAAGCCAAGCCGCTACCCAAACATCTGGCGGAGCGACTGGAACGTTTTCGGAAAATTCCGGTGATTGGAGACTGGCAAATGAGGCAGCTTCAACAGATGGCACATTTGGCACCCTCGCTGGAGCGTCAACCGCTACGGGTACCTCGGCTGGCATTCAAGTCTTCACCGGCAGTGGAGCACTCGACTTTACAATCACAGCAGGAACAAATGATCTTATCTTGGAGTCATTTAATTTTGACTTAGGACGTAAACGCAACAGTTCCCCGCGAAATTGGGCAGCTGAAATCGTTTCGGGTCCGATTACGGCGGGTTCCCTAGGATCAGGTGGCCTTAGCACCCTTGGAGGACCTGGCCCAAGAAATTTACAGGATTTCGATCAGGATCTGACTGGATTAGCAGACAACGTGCTCGAAGCAGGGCAGACCGCTGTATTTAGAATCGCGGTTTCAGGTGGTAATGGCGCTACTGACCAAAGATCCTATGCCGACAACGTCGCCCTCGTCGGAACGGTCGTGCCAAATGCCGTCATCCCAGAACCATCTGGAATCCTGCTTTCCGCATTGGGCCTGACCAGCATGCTTCTTCGCCGCAAGCGCTAGAAAAACCATTCGCAATTTTCTTTCCTGAAAAACTCGGCGCTCGATTTTGGGCCGCCGAGTTTTTTCGTTCTTTGCAGGACACTTTGCCGTTCTAGCATGTTCCTGTGATCGACACCGCCTATCCTCTCGCACGCAAAGTTCTTTTCTCTCTCGATGCCGAAGTCGCGCATCACCTCAGTATGGCGGGACTGCGTATGGCTGAGCGGTCTGGACTCCTGAGCACGTTTTCCAAACCTCAACCCGAAAGCGAAGCCGTTGAACTCATGGGGCTCAAATTTCCCAACCGCATCGGCCTCGCAGCAGGCCTCGACAAGGAGGGCAATACGATCGATGCCCTCGGGCGATTGGGATTTGGCTTCATCGAAATCGGCACGATCACACCCCGACCGCAGGCCGGAAACCCGAAACCGCGCCTGTTTCGCCTGATCCCTCACGAAGCAATCATCAACCGCATGGGTTTCAACAACCCGGGAATTGATGCCGGAGTGGAAAACGTCCGCTCACACCGGTCTTTCAATGGCCCCATCGGTTTCAATATCGGCAAAAACAAGGATACTCCCAACGAGAACGCCTCCGACGACTACCTCGCCTGCTTGGAAAAAGCCTATCCGGTAGCCGACTACATCGCCGTCAACCTGTCTTCGCCAAACACTCCGGGCCTGCGTGATCTGCAAGGTGCTGATGCTTCAGCCCGCCTTCTGGAGTTACTGAAACAGTCTCAAGAAAAACTCGCGAAAGAACACGGCAAGCACGTTCCGATTCTTTTCAAAGTCGCGCCGGATCTCAGTGACGACCAAGCAGACGATCTCGCTAAAGTCTTCTTAGCCGGTGGCCTCGACGGCCTGATCGCGACCAACACAACACTCGACCGTGAAAAAGTCGCAGAACATCCTTGGGCAGGTGAAGCTGGCGGGCTCTCTGGGAAGCCCGTGTTTGAAAAGGCAAATCACACACTCGAATCGTTCGCTTCTGCATTTTCGGGTAAAATTCCCATCATCGGTGTTGGCGGTGTCTGCTCAAAAGCAGACGCAGAGAAAAAATTCCGCCTAGGTGCTGATTTGGTTCAGATTTACACCTCTTTTGTTTATCAAGGTCCAGCCTTGGTAAGAGAATTAGTCGAATAGACCGTAAATCGCTCTGGTAGTACAAACCAAGGGCGCCGGAGTCCTTTGTTCCGGCGCCCTTGGGCCCTTTGGGGGGCTAATGTGCTATCCCTTACACGCTTTTAGTTATACCACCCAATTTCCAATCGGCAAACACGTGATCACGTAAGCTACGGGATTGACATTCGATTTCTGAACGCTTGGATCATTGGGATGCGTCTCCCCAAGATACCGAGTTCCGGCCCGAAGAAAAAATTGCTGGATGCAACCGAGCTTCTCGTCGTTGAAAAGGGATTTGATCTCGTTTCCGTAAGAGACATCACTGGAGCTTCGAAAGCGAACGTCGCCGCTGTGAACTATCACTTCGGCAGTCGGGAGGGGCTGATGGATCTCATCGCCTATCATGTGATGGAACCGCTGAATGCAGAGCGCCGGAAATCACTAGAGGCTCTCAAAAATCCTTCGGTGGAGAATCTACTCGACGCTTACATGAAGCCTCTTTTGATCACGGCGAAGCAGATTGAAATGGATCTGCGTTTTTTCCTGAAACTTGTTGGCCGTGTTTTGGTTCTTCCAGATACAGTCATTTATCCATCGCTTGCCTCAGATCGCATTGCCGTTTCGGATCAATACTTGGAAGCACTGACAGAATTACTTACAAAATCACGAGCTACTGACCTCCAAGCTGCTTGGAAGTTTTTCGAGAACGGTTTGGGTCAGTCTTTGATCATGATGGAAGACGAGACCGATCCCTCGGAAGCCATGGCACAGTGGGCTACTTTCGCACTGCAAGGCCTAGGCGGCCCCAAGGAAAAAGCCGCCAAATCCAAAAAGAAGGATGACCAAGCGCTTCTGTTCGATCTTCAGTGATCCAAATTCAATTTCTTCAACTTGGGTTCAATCACAAACTGGCAGTAGCCGTTGTTCCCCTTGTTTTCAAAATAGTAGCCCTGATGATACGTTTCCGCAGGGTAGAAGGTTTCTGATGCCACAATCTCCGTGACAATCGGATCCACAAAATTTTTCTGCGCGGCTTCTTTGGAAATTTCAGCAACGCGCTTCTGTTCATCGTTTTGATAGAAAATCGCCGAGCGATACTGAGTTCCGACGTCATTTCCCTGCCGGTTGAGTTGGGTGGGATCATGTAAATCCCAGAACCAAGCAAGGATGCGTTCGAAAGAAATTTTTCCGGGATCAAAGACCACTTTGACCACTTCTGCATGCCCAGTTTTGCCCGTACAAACTTGCTCGTAAGTCGGGTTTTCATTTTCACCTCCTATGTAGCCTGAAATCACCTCATCAACCCCATCCAATTGCTTGTAAGCGGCCTCAACACACCAAAAACATCCAGCTCCAAGCACCGCTTCCTCTCGATCGGCCACATTTTCAGACTTCATTTCCGGCTCGTTGATTTCTGATTCCTTCATTTCGAGGTCAATCTATGAAGAAATGGCTCCATGACAAGGGCTCCTGAAGACAAACATTCCCTGTCAGATAAGAAAGATTGTCGCAGCCGCTTCGACCATATAGAAAATGCCTGCCGATGAAGTATCCGACTCGATTTCAGCAGAAAACTCTCTGGAGTGCGGCAACTGGCTTTGCCATGCTCATTCTCGGTTCCCTCCTCGTGGGCTTGGTCTGGTTGATTGGTCAAATTTTCAGCTTCCTTCAACCCGTTCTCGTTCCTCTCATCGTTGCAGGAATTATCGCGTACCTACTCGATCCAGTGGTCCGATTATTAGAAAAGCGAGGTCTCAGCCGCTTGTGGTCAGTCGTCACCGTATTCTTGGGAATTCTGGTAGCAGTCACCCTTCTTGTCGCCGCAGTCCTTCCGGGTATTCAGACAGGAAAAGAGTTTTTCCAAAACGTCTTCGCAGAACCACCCTTGGTCAGTGAAACCCTAGACGAAGTAGGAGAGGAAACCCCACCCGAACCGTCAGAAGAAAATACCGCAAAATCCAGCGAGGGAGATCTCGCCCCGGCTCTTGCGCGGTCCCTTCACCTTCTGCGGGTCAAATATGAAACCGGACCCGTTGGATGGGTATTGACAGAAACAACCGATGGCGGCGAACCCATCGCGTATGCCGCCAACGCGAGAGCCCCAGAATCCCTCGATTTTTTCTGGCGCACTCGGATGGGACGCACCCTCTACGAATACAAAGATGAGATCATTGAAACCATCCAACGCTGGCTTTCGGTAGGCTCTTCAAAATTTCTGGGATTTCTTGGACTAGTCCTCGGCATGATCATGGTGCCGATTTATCTCTTCTTCTTCCTTAAAGAATCAGTCGGTATTCGAGATCATTGGCACGAATATGTTCCCTTGAAAGCTTCGAGGTTTAAAACCGAACTGGTATCAACCCTCCAAGAAATCAACGGTTACCTTGTCTCCTTCTTCCGCGGTCAAGTCGTGGTAGGCGTGATCGATGGCATACTCGTAGGCATCGCTCTTTTTCTCTTCGACCTTCCCTACGCCCTACTAATCGGTGTGTTCATGGCGATCCTCGGCGTCATCCCATACATCGGAAATATTCTGTGCCTGATTCCTGCATGTTTCATCGCCTACCTTCATGCAGAGACCGGTAACGCTCCGTTTTCCTTAGCTCCTTGGCCCTACGTCGGCTTTGTCGTATTGATTTTCGCAGGGGTTCAGCAAATCAACTCCCTTATCACCGCACCTAAAATTGTCGGTGATTCCGTCGGCCTTCATCCCCTGACGGTCATTTTTTCCATGTTGTTCTGGTCTCTTCTTCTTGGTGGTTTTGTCGGCGCCTTGCTCGCCGTGCCGTTTTCAGCCGCGGTAAAGGTCATTTTTCGCCGGTATTTCTGGGAAAAGCGTGTCTTGGATGTGCAATCCAAAGGCTATGCGGGATAACAAATTTAGAAAAATTTGGAGTTTTGGGGAAAGACAAGCCATCAATCCAGTGCTAAACCATTAACAATGTCCGATCAAAAGGGGAAAAAAAAATCCGCGAAAGACGATACGGCGATCACTCAAGCCTACGCAAAAACGCGCAAAAGCCTGATCGCCCGCTTGGACAATTGGGAAGATCAAAAGACTTGGGATGAATTTTACCAGACCTACTGGCGACTCATCTACTCAGTCGCAATCAAAGCAGGATTGCGCCCAGAAGAAGCGTTCGATTGCGTGCAGGAGACGATCCTTTCCATCGCAAAACAAAGCAAAAAGAAACTCTATGATCCCAATCAGGGCTCGTTCAAAACTTGGTTGATGAACATGACGCGCTGGCGGATCAACGACCAGTTCCGCAAACGCAAAAAAGATACCGCAATGACTGGCGGCGAATGGGATGATGACCGCAAAACCGCCGTCATCGACCGAATCGAAGACCCCAACGGCGATGTTTTAACTCGTCTTTGGGACGTGGAGTGGAAAAAGGGTATCGCCGATGTCGCCTTGGCACGCGTGAAGGCACAAGTGTCTCCCAAGCAATATCAAATTTTCGACTACTACGTGGTCCGCCAGTGGGATGCCACGAAAGTTCAAGAAAAACTTCATGTGAGTATGGCCCAAGTCTACCTTGCCAAGCATCGTGTTGGCGCGGTGTTGAAAAAGGAACTGGCAAAACTACAAGACGACTCGGATTAAGATGGCCGCCCCTGAACGCACCCATCCAAATATACCCGATCACGACGTTCTTCGTAAAATCGGTGGGGGGGCCTACGGCGAGGTCTGGATGGCACGCGGCGTCACTGGAGCCATGCGGGCTGTCAAAGTGGTATGGCGCGAGGACTTCGATGATGAAAGAACCTTCGAGCGGGAGTTTGAAGGCATCCTGAAGTATGAGCCAATCTCACGAGACCATCCCGCTCTCGTCAACATTCTCCATGTCGGACGCAGTCCCGATGGCACTTCGTTCTATTACTACGTCATGGAGCTGGGCGACGACATGCACAGCGGCCAAGACATCAATCCCGTTGAATACGAAGCACGGACCCTACGCCCCGATGGAAAAGCCGGAGTCCGCCTTGATACAAACCTCTGCATCGACGTCGGCCTGCGCCTTTCCGAGGCGCTTCAACACCTCCATGGCTGCGATCTCGCACACCGCGATGTCAAACCCTCCAATGTCATTTTCGTCAATGGCAAGGCAAAGCTGGCCGATATCGGCCTCGTGGCCGCACGTGACCAACGAACCTTCGTAGGAACTGAAGGATTCGTACCACCCGAAGGCCCGGGATCGGCCGGGGCTGATGTCTATTCATTGGGGAAAGTTCTCTACGAAATTGCCACTGGAAAGGACCGCTTGGAGTTCCCCGAACTGCCTGACGACCCACCAACTGGACTTGAGAGAAAACGGTGGCTGGAGCTCAATAAAATTATCTGTGATATCTGTGATCCACGCATCAAGAAACGGAAAATTTCCAATGCTGCTGATCTTGCTTTTGCTTTGCGTAACCTCCAAGGAGGCAAGCGACGGCGCCGACGTGGGGTATCGATTTGGGCGACCACGGCCGTACTTCTCGGATTTACCGCTTGGGCTTCTTGGGTCTCGTTGAGAGATAGCCACTGGTTCAACGAGGACAAACCAAACCCTCCAAAAGCCAAGATCACTGAGGCGCTCATTCGGGTCGTCACAACTCCGGAAGGCGCTGAAGTCTTTAAGGAAGACGGAACTTTGGTCGGTATTACCCCCACCTCGACAGGGACTCTACGCGCCAAGGTCGGGACCGAAGTTAGCTACGTCATCCGCAAAAAGGGTTTCCGCCCTCTCAGAGTCACCGCTGAAGTCACGGCAGATTCCTTAAAAGAACCGATGCTCATCTTCGGCGAGCTACAGAACTTCTCACCTCCAGAAATCGGCGAAAAATGGGAAGACCACCTGAACCTTTCCTATCTTCCCGTCGGCGAGAAACACATTAGCTCGCGCTACATCTCCAAGGAAATTTGGCAGGATTTCCTCGAATCTTCCAAGCGCCCGAAAAAGACTGTGGAATTCCTTTCCACAAGTGAAAACGGCGAGCCCTCCAACATCGTCCTCGCACAGCAGCCAGACATCATCGCATTTACCGACTGGATGCGGTCCAATGGAATTCGCCAAGGCTATCTCACCCAAGACAACGAAGTCGTCGCACAAGTGGAAAGGTCTTTTGAACACCCAAAACTCAGCAAGAGAGCAAAACGCGAAAATCTCAGACCTTTCCGCATCGTCGTGGGCGAATACACCTACGGTGGCGTACAGCTCACCACAGAGCCTCGCGGGGCTGAAGTTTATGTCAATGGTATCGGTGTTGGCTCCACGGAAGGCACTCTCCTAATTCCAAAAGTAAAACCCGGGCCAGTCGAACTCCTGATTATTCTTGAAGGCTACAAGCCTCTGACACTGACCGCCGAGGTCAATGCTGGCGAAAACCTCCCGCTATCCGCAGTTCTCGAAAAAAACCAAGGCGTTGTTTTTGGAAAATCATGGGAAAATGGCATCGGAATGAAGTTTGAACCAGTTGGCCCCGACCTCATGGCCTCTGCCTTTGAAACACAGCTCAAGGATTATCTGCTTTTTACGAAATCCTCCAAGATTGAGAGTCCACAGAGTCCTGACTTTGAGCAAACTCCCGACCATCCCGTTGTCTTTGTTTCTCGGTCCGATGCCCAAGCCTTTTGCGAATGGCTCACCGAAAAAGAACGCGCAGAAGAACGAATCGCACAATCCCACCGCTACCGCTTACCGACAGATGTGGAGTGGAGCCGCATGGCCGGCCTATCCTTAGAAATTGGCGACGCTCCCGGTCAGCGAGATGCGAACAAACCCTCCCTCTTTCCTTGGGGCACAGAGTGGCCACCGCCAATCAGCTTTGCCAACTACGCGGATGCGGATGCGGCTGAACTGTCAGGAGTTACCCCAGAGCGGGTCATTTCTAATTACAAGGACGGCTTCGCAAGAACCGCTCCGGTTGGCTCATTCGAGCCAAATACCCTTGGCCTCTATGATCTGAGCGGAAATGTCCAAGAATGGGTTTCCGAAAATATCTCAAAAACAACAACAGGCACCTTCGGAGTTCTTCGGGGGGGCGGTTGGACCACCTACCTTCGTGAGAACCTTCTCGTCGGTTGGCGCAACCCAGTTCCCCCGACTGTCAAAGATGCCTACTACGGCTTTCGTGTTGTACTCTCGCGTGAAAACGCTGAAAACCCTCTGGATATAAGCGACGAACCCGAAAGCGAATTCGAATAGTAGAAAAACATGGTCAAAATCAACCTCAACTACCAAGGCGATCTGCGATGCTCCGCAACTCACGAACCATCCGGCAATCAAATCACCACCGACGCTCCTGTTGATAACAATGGAAAAGGCGAAGCTTTTTCTCCCACAGATCTTGTTGCTACCGCCCTCGGTGCCTGCATGGGAACGGTCATGGGCATTGTGGCGGAACGGAAAGGTATATCGCTTGAAGGAATGAGCATCGAGGTCCGGAAACACATGTCAAACACCGCACCGAGACGAATATCCAAGCTAGAGGTCGATCTCAACATGCCTCTCCCCGCCAATCACCCAGAAAGAAAGCTTCTTGAAAGCACGGCCCGTGGCTGCCCAGTCCACCATTCGCTCCATCCTGATATAGAAATCGCCTTCATTTGGCGCTGGTCTTAGGGCATTTCGAAAAAAAGTTCAAAAAATCTACGAAATTTAATGCACGAACTATTTTTCGTGCTATCTATTTCGCGATTCCTCCTCCGTATGAGGCTGAACACTCAGAAAACAAATAAGATGAAAGCAATTACAACCTTCGCAACCTCAGTTATCCTCCTCCCTCTCTTTTCCGCGTCTATCGCCGCTGAAAACCTGCCACCAACCGCAGAGGAGCAAAAAGCCATGACACCCGATGCCGTCCTTAAAGACCTCATGGAAGGCAACAAGCGCTACGTCGCAGGCAAAGTCAGTGACCCGAACATCGGACCGCGTATCGAAGCCGCCGTCAGTGGACAGGCTCCCAAGGCCTACATCCTCTCCTGCGTTGATTCCCGTGTTCCTGTTGAGCAAGTCTTCGACGAAGGCATCGGCGACATCTTCGTTGGTCGTGTCGCGGGCAACATTGAAGACACTTCGCAACTCGGTTCCATGGAATTTGCAACTGCTGCTGCTGGAGCCAAGCTCGTCATGGTCCTCGGCCACGAAGCTTGCGGTGCTGTCAAAGGTGCTTGCGACCACGTCAAACTAGGCAACCTCACCACTTTGCTTGCCGAGATTGAGCCAGCTGTCGATTCTGTCGAAGGTTTTGATGCCGACAAGAAAACCTCCAAAAATAAGGAGTTCGTTGACGCAGTCATCGACAAAAATGTCCGCTTGACCGTCGCTGACATCCGTAAGCGTAGCAAAGTCCTCGCTGATCTTGAGAAAGAAGGCAAAATCAAAATCGTTGGAGCCCTCTACTCCCTTCAGGACGGTAGAGTGACTCTCATCGAGGAGTAAATCTTCCCTGAAATTCATTGGAATTACATTGTTAGTTGTGCCCCGTGCCTGTTTCCAGGCACGGGGATTTTTCATTTCTGCTAAAACATTGAACTAGGTCGCAATTCACCGATACTCAACCTGCAGGAGCGGCACACTATATGTTTAGAATACTCATACTCTTCGTTTCAATAGCGACCCTACAAGTCCACGCATCCCCCACTGAGGCTGAGCGCATCAAACGGACTTACGAGCTTTCCGCAGAAACGTGGGCCCTGAAACTTAAACTCGCTCAAACTCCGGCCGAGAAACAGGCGCTTTGGGACAAGCGTCCAGATGCAAAAAAAACCGCTGCAGACACTTGGCGCCTAATCGGCCCATCACTCGCTCAGGATTGGACCATTCCTTACGCAACTTTTTTCCTCACCCTCACTCGCAATTTGGTCACTACCGACTCTCGGGGAATTGCCACACCGGACTTCATACCCCAGCGGGAAAGAATCATCGAAGTATTTTCCAAGAACCACCTGCAAAAGCCGGGCATCGGTGCCTTTGCGATCGCTTTGGCAGAAAGTGGGGATCCACAAGCCATTGGAACCCTCGAAAAAATCATCAATACAAACCCGGACAACGTGACGAAGGGCGTTGCAGCCCTTGGTGCTTCAATGCTACTGAAGAATCTAGGCGATGCCACAGAGGTAATGAAAAAGCGCCTCAAATATCTGCGTTTGGCGATCATCCATGCCGCAGATCAAACCATCGGTGACACATCTATTGCCGATATCGCTTCAGATGAACTCTTCGTGATTCGCTACCTATCCAAGGGCCGGCAGGCACCCGATTTCTCAGGAACAGATGTCGCAAGCCGTGTGATACGTCTTTCCAATTTCAAAGGAAAAATCACCTTGGTTCTTTTCTGGGACGCCAAGACTACAGAGACCGATAAAGTGATCCAGCTTACCAACCAAATGGTCGATAAATATCTGGATAAACCGGTTCAAATCCTCGGGATCACCCCTGAGTCACTCACTCGCATCCGTGAGCTACAAGCCGATGGCTCCATCAAATGGAACAACATCATCGATCCCGCTGAAAAGATTTCAGGCGAATACAAAGTCGCCAATCGTCCCCTCGTCATCATCCTCGATGAAAAAGGCACCATTCAATACACCGGCCTTCCCGGCTCTTTTGCTGAGCTAACCGTCGATGCCTTGTTGGCAGGAGAAGCACCAAAATAGGACAACTCGCGGAATCCATCCCTCAAGAACGCAAAAAAGCGACCCATACGGATCGCTTTAGAAGGCTGAAATCGTTGAATTTACTTAACGCCCTTCTTAGAAAGACGCGTCCCTTTGGTCGCACCTTGACGTGCTTTGAACTTCGGATTGGTCTTACAGATCACGTAATTGGTGCCTTTACGTCTGACGACTTGGCAATCAGCGTGGCGGCGTTTGGCGGAGGCAAGTGATGAAAGAACTCTCATGGGGAAATTGGTTAATTGTGAACCGCTGTTTCCAGACGGGGTGCGGACCCTAGTCCTCGCACCCATTTTGTAAAGCCGATTTTTGAATATACCTCGATTTCCGTGTCCATCTTCTCTGAAAACCGACCAATCAAACTCGAACTCAAAGAATTTCCGCCTGAAACTAGGCGATTCGGTTGCCTTCGAACTTTCACAAACGCACTGGATTGATAAGGTATCGCATGCGAAATCCCAAAATACTTTGGCTCATTGGGGTCGCCTGTGCTCTAACCGCGGTATTGGGCGTCGGCTTGATGGATCTGGTCACAATCGGTGATTTGCCAAGAAATCGGTCCGATGACGCACACAAACCTCCAAGTATCGATAAAGCCAGCGAGTGGGTTCGAACAGCCATTCAGAATGGCACCACAATCGATTCGTCAAACCAATGGCAAGCGATTAAGAATTTCTCTCAACCGGAGATTGAGGCCGCGGTGGCCGAACTGGAACCACATGATCACTCCGAACTCCCTTACGATATTCTTGGGATGTTATTCTACCGATGGGGCCTTCTCGATCCAGTCAGCGCGAATCAAAAAGCCGCTGAGATGTTCCCCAAAAGATTTGCAGGTGCCAGAGAAGCCGTGCTCACCGCATGGATCAATCAAGGAGGTGCCGCGGATGCCTGGGATGCCGTGAAGGACGAGAGAGAAATCTGGGCCTGCACAAGATCCGTTCCAGGTGCCGTCGCAGAAATGCTCGTTTCCTCTTGGCATCCTCTAGATGACGCAACCGCTTTTCATGAGGTCCAGAAGCTGAATGATGAAAATAGTTTCGTGGCGGACCACCTATGCAGTCACCGTGGCAAAACCGCCTGGAAAACCGCTGATGCAAGACGCTCATTCCTATCCGCTGCGGCAACTCACCCAGACCCTTATGTCATCGGTTCCGCTCGCGAAAAACTCTTCAGGCAATGGGCAAAAGCGAATCCAGATGCCGCAAGAAAAGGGGCAATGAACCTGGGCATAACAGCCGAAGAGAAAGAGAGCTTAATTAGCTGGATAGAGATGGAAGTGCGAGATGCACACGAAAAGATTCGTGACCCAATACCCTCACTGTCGCAGTCTTCCGGTCACGCTGAAAACAACCCTTGGAGAAAAGTGCTCGCCGACCTGTTGGACAATTGGCAATCATCTCCTTCGGTCTATTTCGACTATGACTTACGCGAAAAGAGTCAGAAAGTGCTCAAACAAATCAAAGTTGAAGATTTAGCAACATGGGTCCTAGAACATATTTCTGATGACTCCATCGATGAAAATAGAGACAGCGCCAGCCGTCTTCGAGACCTGGTTGTCTTAGAGTTGACGAAACGAGATGGCCACCAGTTGGTAGAATCTTTGATCAAAAATCCACCTAAACACGCCGAGGATTTGATCGAAGAAGCCGTGTGGCATTGGACTCAGCATGAACCGCTGGCGGTATTGGAATGGCTAGATACAAACCCAGCGCTCAAAGGCCAAGATAGCCTCACCTACTACAAAGACGATGCCTTGTTGAAACTAGCCTCGCATTCCCCAAACGAATTTAAAAAACGCCTCTCGACCATGGATGAAGAAGCACGGCAGGAAATTCTTGAGCAATTGGATTAGTCCGTTTTTTTTTAAAGTCTATTCGCCTATGGGTGTAGAGAAAACTTTCTCGAATAGTCGTGCTTTGTATCGTTTTCAGAAGCTAATATCCCTTCCATGCCGTTCAGCAATCTCGGGCTAGAAAAAGGTCTTCTTCGTGCGATCCGAGACGAAGGATACAAACAGCCGACACCGATACAACTCGCCACAATTCCCAAGGCCTTGGATGGAACGGATCTGACTGCGATCGCCCAGACAGGCACAGGCAAGACCGCTGCCTTCGCGCTTCCCATTCTCCAATTGATTTCCAAAAGGAAATCCGAAGCGAAACTGAAGGGAACCAAAGCCCTGATTCTTGCTCCAACTCGCGAACTCGCCATTCAGATCACTGAGAGATTTGCAGCCTACGGCAAACATCAGCAAACCCGTGTGGCGACAATCTACGGAGGAGTTGATGAAACGGATCAAATCAAAGCCGCTCGCAAAGGAGTCCACATCATCGTCGCGACACCCGGGCGCCTGATGGACCTGATCGAGAGGCATAAAATGGATTTTGGAAACCTCGAAGTCCTAGTACTCGATGAAGCCGACCGCATGCTCCACATGGGATTTCTTCCGGACATTGAAAAAATCGTTGAGGGCCTTCCCAAGCGACGCCAGACCCTGATGTTCTCGGCAACGTTTCCAAAGCCAGTCCAGTCGCTAGCAAAACGTTTCCAGTATAAGCCGGAAAATATCCAGATCGGCCAACGAATCAATCCAGCGGACACCGTGAATCAATCGGTATACGAAGTCCCTGCCCACCTCAAAGATGCGCTTCTCCTAGCTCTGTTGGAACAATCAAAAATGGAACGCGTCCTCGTTTTCGTCCGTATGAAAGATGGGGCAAATCGCCTAAATACATTCCTGAAAAACGAAGGCATTAGCTCGACTCGCTTACACTCCAGTCGATCACAGGAACAACGAAATAAAGCGCTTCAAAACTTCAAAGAAGGCAGAGTGCGCGTTTTGGTCGCCACCGATATTGTCGCAAGGGGAATCGATATCGATGGAGTCACCCACGTGGTGAATTACGACTTCCCCGTGAATCCCGAGGACTACGTCCATCGCATTGGCCGCACTGGGCGGGCGGAGCACCAAGGAGAGGCCATCAGTCTAGTTCCTAAGGGCGATTTGAATTTATTGGGCATTCTCGAAATGACCATCAACCAGCGCCTGAAAAGAAAGCGCCTCAGAACTTTTGACTACTTCGCAAAGTCACTACCCAAAAAACCCGAAGGAAAACCCGAAAAAAAAGACTGGCGCAAGCGCACACGGGACATGAATACGAAAAAAAAGACAGCAGCCCACAGTCGCAAGTTCACCAAAAAACCAAAGCGAAAACCCTAGAGTATTCCCCGACTGGATTTACCGGCCTTGGTTCATATCTCTGTTCTAAAGCCCAGCCACTATCCTAAGGAGACTTTTGTTCTTTCTCCCAGTCTTCAATGGCTTTTTGAATCTGGATTTCAAGATCCTGCCCTGCTTTGCCTACACGTTTCTGATCGAAAGAATCAAAGCGCTCTTGAATGCGTTTTAGAGCTCTTACGATGGGTTTGCCCTCAGCCCCTAAGCCTTGCAGGACCTTGGGGATTCCCGGTTGCCATTTGCTTCCGGTGATTAGCCAGACACTGTGCTGATAATAGGGCTCCCAGAGGTCGAGGTATTGAACAAAATCCTCAATCATGAGTTCATAAATACTTGGGTCAAAATGCTTAAGGACCATCATGGTGCGATGGGTGGCTTCATGAATTCCGCCAGTTCCGTAACCGGGCATGACACTGGGTTGATGGGTCGTTTTACCAAGCGTCTTGGCCGCTTGATTGATACTAATTTTGTCGATTTTGGCTTTACTCGATTTTAGAATCGCTCGGAAACCTGCATCATAGGAGGAGCGTGCGAAGACATGCCGTGATGCCCCATAGATGTCGGAAAGGTGATTGAACTCTTCTCCGGTGATCGTGTCGCGGAGGCCAACGATTGCCCAAAACGCGGCTTCCCTGAGATACCACTCCTCGTGCTTAGAAAATTTCAGGATAAGAGATAGGTTGGCTCTGATGTCATCAGGCTTGGCGCATCCAAGCGCAAAGAGCGCACCATCGCACTCCCACCATGAAGACCTGGGATTATTGAGAGTTTTGAGAATAGCCGGCAGAAATTTGGCAGAGACGATCTCGGGTGAAAGGGTCGTTTTAAAAGGACGTCGCCAGTTGTCATATCCAGAGATCGCATCGTAAACGGCCCGGCGAACCCGTGGATCGGAATGCAAAACGGCTTCTTCGAGAGGCGCGACTACTTTCATTTCCTTCAAGCGGCGGGCAGCCCAAGTCCGGACCAGCGGACTAAAATGCCGAAGGTATTTGGTACAGAATTCCGGAGAGACCTCATTCCTTTTTTCTCCAAGAAGTTGGTTGTAAATCTCATGGGGAGGAGATTCTTCTTTCCCGAAATCTTTTGCGTCATCGGTCGAAAGAAAGATCAGGTCTGCCTCTGATCCCCAGGAGAAATTAACTGGTTTGGTCTTCACGCTGAATTTGCTTTTCGGAGCCCCAGTGATGCGGAGCTTGGCGAGAGGCGCGGTGTAGGTGAGACCAATGGAAACTCCCCATTCACGGCCAGAATAGCGGCCATTGTCAGGCGGCGTGGCAAGCATGGAGAATCCCCCGCCCGGAAGCCGAGAAAGGTCGTAATACCATGCCAAGTTTTTCATTTGTCGTTGGTAGTGATGCTTCCGCTTTTCCGGAATATGGATCGAGGCCATGCCGCGCCAAATGACATTAAAGCCTCCACCGGTGTGCCCGAACTCAGGTTGATGATATGAATCCGCAACGAGAAGAGCGAGGTGCTCGGAGGCTCTTTGAAAGCGAGGTTCATCAAGGAGAGAGAACGCACAGGCCAGCATTGCGTTGCGTCCATTCGTGTTAGACCACCAGAGTTCGGCACGATGGTCTCCGTAGGGAACACAACCATGACCAGCCATGCGATACATCAATTTGACCGCGCGCGTGTAGGCGGCTTCATCGAAGTCGACACCACATTCACGAGCAAGAATCAGCGCTGTTAGAATAGGTACGGTGGTGTGATTGAGTAAGCCACTCTGCACGTATCCGGGGCCCGGATTCGCTCCATGACCCCACCCCCCTGCAGCTTGACCTTCGGAGGTCCAGTCACAGATTTCCTTGAGACCTTTGAGGACTGATTTATCTCCAGTACGGAGGTAATATTCTCCCAAGAAAATCCCTTGATAGCCAAGCTGCCAGTTGATGTGACCACCCGCATTGCGGCGTGATTCGGCCAATATCGCGAGAGCCTGTGCTTGCTTCGCTACTTTGGGCAAGTAAACGTCGTCTCCTGTTGAAAGCAGGAAAAGTCCCGCGAGGCAGGCCTTAAGATCGGTCGAACCTATCTGCAAATTAGGCAATTTGTAAGAACCATCATTCTGAAGAGCTGAAGCGATGTGCTTGGCATTGGCTGCGATGATCGTGTGAGATTTCGGGCAATTTTCGGGCCAACTGAGTCGGTAGGCCTCGACGAGAGGTAGTTTGATCGAAGCTTTCTCCACCGTATTGTTTCGCTGGTATTCAAGCAAAAGAGCACCGTCTTCGGCTTCAGCACGACCAATCGCATCACCAAGCGCGATGCGGGGGTCGGGACCTTCCAAAATCTGGCCTCCAATCGAAGTAAGAATATCACCTTTTTTCAATGCCAGTCCCTCGGCTGGTGATCCTTGGGTAATGGACTGTACGGTGACTTGAAAGCCGGGCTCAATAGAGGCGTGAATTCCCGTCGGACCGATTGGAAAGGTCGGATAGGTTTTTTTCTCCGAAATGCTTTGTCCAGGCAGTTCTGAAACCAGAATAGAAACGATTGTAGGAAAAATAAGTCGGAAGGAAGACATGAGTTGCCACCTACCCTGCTTGGAAAACTGAAGGAGCGAAATGAAAATTCTAGGATGAGGCAATCGGCGACTGCGTCACTCAGCGAATCGTGAAATGCAACGTCGCGGGGTGGCAGTAACCGCGGTGGTGATGTCCGCCGTAGGTAGATCGATAAGGAGTTGGCCTCGGATAATAGCCCGAATAGTAATAAGGGCTGTAATAATAGGATCTCACTCCTGAATAGTTCCTGCGGAAATGAGCCCTTGTTTCGATCGGTCTGACGTCAGGCCGCGATGGGATGGATCTGAAATCTGAAATATCGCTGGTGTCTTCCTGTGAAAATGAGTTCTGCGTAGAATTATTCACCAACCGTCGCGCCTTCTCGACAAAGGCCTTCTTTTCGCTCTCGATGCGCTCGACTGCGTTTATGTACTTCTGCTTGTCCAACTGCTCTTGCCTGTGAACCGCTTTAGCTGTTTCCACATCGATTCCGAAATAGGATTTCTGCTCTTCTCTCAGATCTTCGGGACTCAATCGAGCGGTTCCCGATGCATGCCTGATTGAAATACCGCCGTCGTTGATTGCCGTGATCAAAACTTCGAAATAGGCGCGCCCTTTGACCGTCTCGAACCGATCAAGCTTCATCCCAATCGCCCCCACACGGCGCTCAGCAACTGACATCTGCGCAGTGAACTTATCCGGCACCAATTGGCCAGCTTCGGCCAAGCAGAAACCGACAAGGAAAAGCACAGAAAGCATGGGCAAAAACTTCATTGCTCTGGAAACTTAAACCAATTTTTCAATTTCGGCCATTTTTTCTTCCACGACATCAATCGAGTGCGGCACCGCCCCATAACCACTCGATGCCATACGGCGATCCTTCACCCGTCCAGACCGTCCCGTCAATATAGCGAAAGCCACGGTCGAGGGAATCAATCTGGAAAAGTTCCTCTTCACTCAGACGAATATTCAGGGCTTCGAGATTTTCTTTTTGTCTCTCGGAGTTCGTCGACTTCGGAATCGGCACCGTCCCCCGACAGACCGCCCATGCCAATGCAATCTGGGCAGGCGACGCCTCATGACGCTCGGCGATTTCCTCGAGAGTCTCATTTCCAAAAAGATCTGGAACCTCTTCGTCCTTCGCTTTTCCGGAGCCCAATGGACAGTAACCCGTCAAGACAACCCCATGTTTTTTGCATGTTTCAAGCAAGTCTTTCTGAACTAGAAACGGATGACACTCGACCTGATTGACTTCCGGAATCCGACCAGTCTTGGAAATAAGAAGTTCGAGCCTTGCTGGACTGAAATTTGAAACACCAATGTGTTTGGTTAAACCATCGTCTTGGCATTTCTCCATCGCTTCCCAAGTCGCTGTGAGCGGTGCCTCTGCGGGCTTCAGAAAACCATCACCATTCTCGGGCATCACGACTCCCTGCTTCAAGGCGATCGGCCAATGGATGAGATACAGATCAAGATAATCCAACTGTAGGTCCGCCAATGTCTGCCGCAGTGCCGGAAAAACGCACTCCTTCTGATGGCTGTTGTTCCAAAGCTTGGACGTGATCCACACATCCTCGCGTTTCACTAAACCCTCGCGGAATGCCTTCGAAAAGGCCTCACCGATTTCTTTCTCATTCCCATAGATCGGCGAGCAATCAAAATGCCGGTAGCCAACCTTAATCGCGCTGATGATCGCCGCGCCAACCTCCCCAGGCTGCGATTTCCAAGTCCCTAGCCCAAGCACGGGCATCCTGCTGCCACTTCTCAATTCAACTTTCATCCCTCAATGATGAAGGAGTCACCTTAGGCTGCAACCGCTTTCCTGAAAGTAGGGCCGTGTGTTGCCGTTTTCCGCCCAATTCAGCGGTTACAGGCGGCTCACTTCCTCAATCGCTCAATCTCATCAAACCGCATTGCCAACCACTCTGCTTTCGTCAATCATCCCCGCCCGATGAACGACCAAGAACGCCCCTTTTCCAGTCAGATACTTGATGGCCCCGACCGCGCACCCAGCCGCGCCATGCTCTACGCAGTGGGTTTCGAAAAAGACGATTTCGCGAAACCGCAGATCGGCATCGCCTCCACTTGGAGTGAAGTCACCCCGTGCAACGTCCACATCGACAAACTCGCCATCGAATCCAAAAAGGGCGTCGATGCTGCGGGCGGCAAGAGCCTCATTTTTAACACCATCACCATCTCCGACGGCATCTCCATGGGCACGGAGGGGATGAAGTATTCACTCGTCTCCCGCGAAGTCATCGCCGATTCCATCGAAACGGTTGTCGGCTGCGAAGGCATGGACGGCTTCGTAGCCATCGGCGGCTGCGACAAGAACATGCCCGCCTGCATCATGACCATGGGCCGCATGAACCGCCCTTCCGTCTTCGTCTATGGCGGCACCATTCTCCCCGGCTGCGGAAAAATCAAAGGTGAGGAAAAAGACCTCGATATCGTCTCCGTTTTCGAAGCCGTCGGCAAACACGCCAACGGCGAATTCACCGATGACGAGCTTGAGCACGTCGAGTCCTGCGCCATCCCCGGCCCCGGTTCCTGCGGCGGCACGTACACCGCCAACACCATGGCCAGCGCCATCGAAGCACTTGGTATGTCGCTCCCGAACAGCTCCGCCCAGGCCGCCATTTCCGATGACAAGATGCGCGACTGCTTCGATGCAGGCGCCGCTGTCCTCAACCTCATCAAGCTCGGCATCAAGCCCCGCGACATCATGACGAAAGAGGCTTTCGAGAATGCCATCACCGTCCTCATCGCCCTCGGCGGCTCCACCAACGCCTGCCTCCACATCCCCGCCATGGCTCATTCCGCCGGGGTGGAAATCACCTTGGACGACTTCGAGCGAATCGGCAAAAAGACCCCCGTCCTCGCCGATCTCAAGCCCTCCGGCAAATACGCCATGGCAGATCTCGTCCGCATCGGCGGCACCGTCCCGCTCATGAAAATGCTTCTCGAAGCCGGTCTCCTCCACGGCGATTGCATGACCGTCACCGGTCGCACCATGCGCGAGAAC
>JBGCEE010000081.1:0-28485 GCA_045106015.1 Akkermansiaceae bacterium
TTTCGCTTCTTTGCCGCTTTTACTCCCAAGGGCCGTCGGCATCCCAGAAGTGGCTCTTCGCGCCGCCCTTGTCTTCATCAATGCGCTTCATGTCGATCATCGTAAGGGATTCAGCGTGACCGTCAAAGAACACAACTAGGCACTTGCCGTTGTAGCGGTAAGCGATGTCACCCGTTGGCAGATAGCCTTCTGTCGGATTGTCTTTCCAGAGAAAGCGGCCTCGGTATTTTGCATTCCAATCCTTCGCGGTAATAAAGGCTGCGGACCGTGCAGGGAATGTCACGTGCTGTATCGTTCGAAATTTGTCCATTCCCTTCTGCCTCCATCCTGAGGGTTCAACCCCTTGGATGACGTAGCCGTAGCTGGCACAAATTTTATTCCAATTGTGTTGACGGGATCGGTAGACCACTGGATCGAGTAGAACCTCGGGAAGTACTTTCGCCAGTTTGCCGGTATTTGAATCCCGATCTTGATAAGCGCTTTCTCCGACGATGTAGCTGAGAAACTCTGGATTCCGACTCCAATTCCCGAGGGATTCGCCATTTTCGTCCCAACTGGCGTTCGAAACGTATCGGTTGTTGTGATCGGAGGCATAGCTGCTATTGGCGAGGGCGAATCCGCGGATCCGCGACAGCGAAGTGGTCATATCTGCCGCGTTTTTCGCTTTGCTCACTCCAAGGAGGAAGAGAGCTGCCAGCGCCGCGATCATGACGAGAGTCACCAATAACTCAACAAGGGTAAATCCTAGGGGATACCGAGTTGGGTTTTTCGGGCTCTGCATTTACCAAAATTCCATTCTCTTGAATCTTCGGCAAGCTGGAAATCGCCGATCCCCTTTTGCCTTTGTATTCGTTTTACAGCTTTTGAAAATAGATCGTCGATAAGTGATGCGTTTTGGTTGCGCTCGGAGGTGCCTTTAGTAGGTTTTGAGCCACGTTCCCTTGATTCACATGTTCAGACACCTTTCTCTTGGCCTATTTTTCTGTCCTCTTTTGACCTCTTACGGAGTTGAAACCATCCCAATCCCTGAATTGGATACCAAAGGGGATGTTTACAAGACTGAGGGCCCGAACGATCCACTGATTTACGATTCGACCATTGGGGAAAAAAAGGCCGTTTTGCTTTTCGTTGACTATCCGAATATTCCGCAAGATGGAGATACCAAGAAACGTGGGGAGAGCCTACTTGCTGGGGGCGAATTTCAGAAGCTTTTCAAAGATCAGTCCTACGGAAAGTTTTCGGTTGAGGTTGAGCAGATCCACGGCTGGCGCCGCATGCCGAAAGAAAACAAAGAATACGATCCGACGACGACTGAGGGGCATCGTGATCTGTTTGTAGATGCCTTCGCGCTGTATCCCAAAATCAATTTACTAGAATACGATTACATCATGGTCAGTGTAGCGGGCAGTGGAAATTTCGCCTTCGGTGAACGCGATGACAAAGCAATCCCTTACCGTGGTGAAAAAATCAACGTCGCCCTGAACCAAGGCAGTATGAGTTATTTTGTACTGGCTCATGAATTCGCTCACTGCATGGGATTGCCAGATCTCTACACCTACACCGACCGCGTCCCGAAAGATTATGCGAAAAATCCATTGGGGCCATGGGACATCATGTCTTCTGCGGGGCAGTCAACAGGATTCATCGGTTGGCACAGGCATAAATTTGGCTGGCTCAATGATGATCGGAAAACTTATCTAAGCGAGGGCACCCACAGACTCACGCTCACTCCTTTGGATCGTAAGGATGGACTCTCGATGATTGCCATTCCTGCTGACGACCCTGAAAAACCGAGCAAAGTCTTCGTAATAGAATGTGCCCAACCGCTAAGGCTTGCGAAGAAACGGAAGCAAATGGACGGAGTGCTCGTGTACAGCGTGGATGCGACCCGTCCCAGTGGACAGAACCCAGTGATTCTATTTCCTCGTAAAGACAAAGTGAACGCGGCGTTCCGACCTGGGGAGAGCTTCAGTGATCCGTCCGCTCCATTTGAGTTGAAGGTGATCGAGAAACAGGAGAGTGGAAGTTACGAAATCGAAGTGGTTGTGAAAAAATGAAAGCAGGAAAATCAATCCATTGTTCTGGCTGCCGAGTATTCGCGAAATAAGGGTTTTGGGGACTCTTTTCTCGGTCCTTTTTTCTTGTGTCTCGCTGCGTATTACTGAACCTAGAAAATCGATAGTTTCCAAATGAAGTCATTTCCCTTTGCGCTCATTTTATGTCACCTGCCATTGTGTGGGCAGTCGGCGACCTTGCTAAACGAAACCTACGACGTGGGTGCGTCCCCGAATATTAACGATAACTTTGACGATCCCAACGATACTGCTTGGACTCAGTTTGGAGGCGGGAGCATCTTCCTAGCTACCCCAAGTGGGTTCACTGGCAATGCGATGCGCAATCAGTCCAATTCGACGCCCCGCGGACACACGGGATCTTTTTCGGCAACGACCCTATCCAACGTCGGTGATAAGCTCAGCCTCAGCCTCCGCTTTGCAACAGCGAATGCTCCTATTCTGCCGACCGTCGGAAACGGTTACAACATCGGGCTATTCAATGCTTCTGACGCTGGATATTTCGTCCGTATCGGCGCGCAGTCTGCGCGGGTGGAACTTCTTAAAGACGACGGCACGGGCAATCCTGCAGATGGTGGGGTGACGTCCCTGAGCCTCGATACTACCGCGGGTGCTTCGCAGTTTGACTCTAATGTCCCGAAGTTGATCACGATCGACCTGACACGAACGGCAAGTGGCTTACAAATTGATACCGATATCGATGGCTTCACACTTTCGGCCACCGACACTACCGCAGTGCAATACGATTTCTCTGCAGTCGCCACCACCGTAGGAGGCGGCCACAGCATTGATTGGTTCCAAGACGATATCTTCGTCGCGTTCGAACCGATCCCAGAACCAACTGGGATTGTCCTGCTCAGTATTGGCTTTACCGGATTTTTCCTGCGCCGTCGCCGCTAGTCTGAAAAGACTTTTGGGTATTGGTGCACAGCTGCCTCTATCGTGATGGTTTTTGATTTCGTATTCCATCACGTTCAATTTTGATGGCTGCAAAAATCTCGGTAGATTCTCGCTTAGATAAATTGGGGTTTTTCTTGATGTGACGGCTTGTTCTAAGGCAAACCTAGTTCTATGGCGATAGAAACAGGGCAAAGGTATCTAAGGAAAAAGACCGAGAAAATTTCGGTATCTGTTTTGGTGGGGCTAGTTATGCTCGGGAGTTTTTCAGTGGTGGCTGGGGAAACGGTGAAAGTCTTTATTCTCGCGGGTCAGTCCAACATGGAAGGAAAAGCGGGTAACAGCCTTCTCGAACACCAAGCGATTGATCCGAAGACTTCGGTTTTTTACGCACCGTATCGAGATGGTAAAAAGTGGATCGAGCGCAACGATGTCTCCGTTACTTTTCTCAATCGCCACGGGCCACTGACCATTGGCTACGGAAGTCCGAAGAAGACGGGTCCCGAGTTGGCCTTTGGGTGGGTTGTGGGGGATCACTTCGAAGAACCTGTCCTTCTCATCAAAGCAGCTTGGGGTGGGCATTCGCTCTATCAGAAATTCCGTTCGCCGTCTGCCGGTCTCCCTGCGAGCGATGTGCTCGAGGCAGAGCTTGAAAAGGCAAAGGCGAAAGTGGCCAAAGACAATACCAAGCGTTCTTCTGATAAGCAGATGGAGTACCCCACGTTGGAGGACATTAAAAATGGCTACGGAGTTTCCTATCGCGCCATGATGGAGGAGATTGACCGCGTGCTGGGTAGCTTGGATTCTCTTTTCCCTTCACTCAAAGATAAGACTCCGGAAATAGCTGGCTTCTTTTGGTTTCAGGGGTTCAATGATCAGTTCGGGGATCATGCCCCAGGAGCCTATGAGTCGAATATGAAGCACTTCATTGAGGACGTGCGCAAGGATTTGAAAACTCCCGACCTTCCCTTCGTGATTGGAGCAATTGGTACCTTCGGAGTTGGGAGTGAAGATTTTCGACCCAAGCCGGATTCTGGGACGGAAGCTGTTTGGAAAGGTCAGATGGCGATGAATCAAGTGCCCGAATTCAAGGGGAACGTAAAAGCCTTCGAAACTGCCCCGCTGGTTGACAAAGCAGCGGCTGAACTTTTTCCGACATGGAAGGATAACTTCGAAGAATGGAAAAAGGTTGGATCAGATCGCCCGTATCACTATCTCGGTAGTGGAATCTGGTATAGCCGAATTGGTAAGGCTGCCGGCGAGGCGATGGTCGATTTGCTGGCTGAGTGACAATACACCACACTTCTCATTGCTGGATTACAGAGTGAATTTCTAGTATTCATTCACGTCCCTGAACGTTGTGCTAGGGCTGCCACTCTTTGATGAAGGCTTGGTCTTCCTCGCTCAGGGAAGAGATCGCGATTTTGAATTGGCGACCGTCTTTCAGAATCGTCAGCTGATCTCCAGCCTTCGAAACAAGCTGGGCCTCGATCACGCGACCCTCCTTATTCTTTATGGACCTAACGGTTCGGGCCTTTAAGCGAGAACCTCCAAGACCATCGCTCCGTTCACTCTCTCTCGGGTTTTCACGCTGGACCTTCTTGTAGTTCTTCCCCTCGTGAATGAATATGATTCGATCGAGATTAAAATTTTTCGAGCGCCCGGAAATGGTGAGTTCGTAGACTTCGCCTTCCTTGAACCGATACAAAGCTGGGAATTTATTGTGTTTCACATCCAGCAGATCGCACCAACCCCAACTCGTCGGCTTGCCACCGAACATCTTGGTGTCTTCCTTCAATACTTTCAAGGGTGCACCACCGCCGGCTTCGAAGTCTCCGTCGACTGCCACGTAGCAGTCATTGGAAATATCCTCGCGCGCCGTCTCAAGCCGCTTTCGGGCACGCAGTGTCAATCGATATACCCCTCCTTTATGGATTCGAAATGAATACTTTAGCGGCGATTTTGGAGGTCCGTTCTCTGTCTTGTTTCCGGTGAATTCGAGATGGCACTCACCCCTGAAGTCCTCCACATCCTGCTTCTTCTTCCACTTTCCAAGCCGTGAATCGGTTGATTCGGCTTCCATTGCCACAATACCGCCTTTTTCAGTGAAGTCAGCCTCCGCCAATGGAACGTAGGCGAGCGACAAACAGGCAAGTATCGATAACTCCCTCATTCATGGAGTGTGCTGCATTGGCCGTGACACCTACCAGCCAATTTTCTGATCTTATCGATGAGGTTTGTGTGAAACGTTTGATCCTACCTGAGGTTCTTATACGAGAGATCAGAGAAATTTCGCCTCATCGATCGCGTGCTCTAGGATATGCTACATAGAGCCAAGCAAGTGGTTTGTTATGAACTTGGCTTTCCAGAGAAAAAGCAACTTTTTGAAGTCTTTTGAATCCAATATGCCAGTTCGCCCGAAGACTTAGGCAATGAAGCAAACATTACCCATGCTAAAAAGTGTCTTACTGGCAACGTGCTCCCTATTTATTTTTGAGACTGTCGAAGCCGCAGACCCTGCTGAAGCCAAGACTATCGGCCGCGTCGTTCGCGAACGACCGGATCTATCGAACTTCCTCAAATTGTTGGAAAAAACTGAAATTGGCTCACAGCTCTCCGAGAAGACGAGTATTCGGCAAACGGTGTTTGCTCCCACTGATGAGGCCTTTGATAAGCTTCCGAAGGATTCTCTCAAAACCCTTCTCGATCCACGAAATGACGACCGGCTTGAGGAAGTGTTTGGGTTTCACGTTTTGAATCGCTCGCTTCCTGCCATCGGTCTTGAGACTTGCGCCTCGCTCCAGATGGCGACCGGACAGTTTCTTTCGATTGACTACAAGGGTGGAAAAATTAGCGGTGCTGGTTTTATCGGAGAGATCATTCCCTGCTCGAATGGCACCATTTATCTGATTGACCGCGTTCTTACCCCTAACACCGATGATCTGTTTCAGACGCTACAGAAAGATGGACGTTTTACCATTTTTACCAAGGCTATTACTGCGAGCCGTCAGGGTAAGTTGTTCCAAAATATGCACGGACTTTACACCACCTTTGCACCGACTGATGAAGCCTTTAAGAAACTACCTCCGGCTTTCATTGAATCGCTTTTTCAACCGGAGAACGACGAGCGGCTTGAAGATATCATCAAGCATCACATCCTTGAGGGAATTCGCGCCGAGGGTCGGATTCCAGGTTATCTGAGTCTCGGGGTTTCTGATGTGACACCGTCTTCAGCTTTTGGACAGCAACTTAACTTCAAGATAACCGCTAAAGGCCCTAGCATAGATGGCGCCAGCATTATTGAGACCGATATACCCTGTGCGAATGGAATTATTCACGTAATCGATTCTGTGATCTCTCCAGTCGACTCCAGCCTTCTCGACCTGCTACAAGCTGACGAACGTTTTAGCACCTTAGTCACCATGCTTGAGGCCACAGGCCTAGACCTTCCAGTCGCGTCATCCTCGCAGTTCACAATCTATGCTCCGGTAAATGAAGCTTGGAAAAAGGAACCCTACGCTTCGCTGGTGGCCGAGCCAACTGGCAAAGCACGTGAGGCGCTCTATGGGATTCTCTCCCGCCATGTAATTACTGGTAAACACGTCAGTGAAAACTGCCGACCTTACAATAAGCTACGAACCATTCATGGTGCTCCGATCTATCTAATACGTGAGGGTGATGATCGCCGAATTAATGGGATTCCGATCGATGAGACGGATAAAGAAGCTTTCAACGGATTGATTAACGCGATTGGTGAAGTGATTGAGGATCCAATGGAACTCCCTGAAGGAGACATCAGTACCGTGGATGCGATCGAGTTTGTCCAGCAGACCCTCACCGATGCAGCCCCGATCTACGGCAAGGGTGAATACGAAGCTTGCTGGCGGTTCTACACTGCGCGTGGATACGAGTTCCTCTCTAAGTATTCTCAGTTTATCGATAACAATAGCAATCGTTCGCTTTCATCGGCAATTCGCGACGATCAGCCCGGCTTCCAGTTCGCCTCGGATGCATGGGCCTCACGTAATGCATTCCGCAGCATACTAAGAACTCTCGAACAACGTGAGGATCGCATTCAAGACAGCTACCTAATGAAAACTCCGGAAAAAGCGCGTTTCGGACGCTAACGCTGAAATGATCCAGGCACATTTTGCCGCCCGCCTTCGTTATCTCGAAGGCGGGTTTCTTCATTTCCTGATACAAAAATCCTCTACAATTTTTCCTCCAATCAAGTGTTCCTGAATGATTCTTTCGAGTATTTTTGGTGTGCAGGAATGATACCAGACTCCCTCTGGATAAACCACTGCGACAGGGCCACGCACGCAGACTCGCAGACAGTCGGCCTTACTTCTCAAAATTACTTTGTCGCCGCTGCCGCCCAGACCGAGTTCTTTAAGTCGATTTTTTAGAAATTTCCAAGATTCTGCTCCGGCACTAGGACTGCAGCACTTTGCCTCGGTCGGCTGTGCACAGAGAAAAATATGACGATCCATTTTCTCGATTTTCATCGCCGCCATGATTTTATCGAGTTCCGCATTCATGGGTGGAAATTTAGAATACTCCGAAGAAAACGAAACACTGAAAAGGTCGCTGAAATTGATTCGCAGATAGTTGGAATCAATCAGTCCGACTTTTTATCTCCTTTGTTTCGACTAAGTCGTTGTCTGGAGAACTTCGTAGAGGACTGGCTTTTACCCTTCCATGAGAGATCGGCAGTGGTATTGTCCCAATTGCACGAAAAAGCAAATTTCCAACAGTCGTTCGTCAACCGCATTTAAGAAGATCATCATGAAAAAACGCATAGTTATATCGCATTTCCTCACAGTCCTTTTGGGGATTTTCAGTCTGGCCGGAGCCAATGAGGAGAAGAATCCACTCAAGGTCTATATCTTGGTGGGGCAGTCCAACATGCAGGGCCTTGCACTGGACACGACGATCCCAGCCATGGCTTGGGATTCGGTCAGTAGAGAGCTGCATGACAAATTCGTGGACGAGGCAGGAAAGCCAAAAGTTTACAAAGACGTCCAAGTTGCTGCGATCAGCCAGCAAGGTGCCTGGGGTGCGCCTGTGGTCGATAAGGAAAAAACAGGACCTCTGACCGTTGGATTTGGTAGCTCACTGACGTCTGATGACCGTTTTGGTCCGGAACTTGGTTTTGGTGTTACGATCATCGAGCATCTGAACGAGCCGGTTCTCCTCATCAAAACCTCGTGGGGTGGCAAGAGCCTGCACACAGATTTCCGTCCACCCAGCGGTGGCCCCTACTACGAGTCGACGGCAGAGGTCAAAGATCGGAAGACACACAAAGGTGAAATCATCACGGCAGAGACGCAGATTGCGGAGAAAATCGAAGCGACGGGAAAATACTACCATCTCATGGCCGATTATGTGAAAAAGGTTCTCGCAGATCCGGGAAAATATCATCCTGCCTATGACAAGACTGCGGGCTACGAGATCGGAGGTTTTGTCTGGTTCCAGGGTTTCAACGACATGGTTGGTCCTTATCCAGTTACCCAAACCGCTGATGGAAAAAAAGGTCCCAAGGATTACTCACTCTATAGCAAACTGCTGGCATCGTTTATCCGTGATGTGCGCAAAGAATTTGAAGCGCCTAAAATGCCGTTTGTCATCGGGGTGATCGGTGTTGGCGGGAAGCCTGACGAACCGAATGTTTTCAGAGATGCCATGGCTGCTCCGGCGTCACTGCCAGAATTTGAGGGGAACGTGGTGACCGTTCACACGGCTCAGTATTGGGATCATCAGCTCGGCGAGCTTGTCGACCGCTTTAAGAACGTGGTCACCAACAAGAAGCCCAACTCAGATGATCCGTATGCCGATCTAAGAAAGAAGCTGGCAACTTCAATTGAAGCCTATAATGAAAATGAAAAGTTAATGAGGCCTGTTAGTAATAAGCTGAATCTTAATAAAAAGAAGAAGGTTGAGCTCTCGCCGGAAGAGCTTAAAGAGACGAGGGACTTGCAGCGGAAGTATGGGAAGCAAAAGAAAGAGCTCGAGGCGCAACTACGCAAATCCATGTTTACAGAAGAAGAAGTAAAAATCATGACTGTAGGCAAGGGTAGTCAGGCGTATCATTATCTGGGTTCGGCGAAAATTTATGGCCGGATCGGTGAAGCGTTTGCCAATGCTATGGCGAAGCTCAATGGAATTGAGACCAACAAAAAATAGGTAGTCATCTGATTCCGCATTGTTGAGCGATATGTCGGTTGGAGGAATATGAATGGATTTGCATGCGGCGAAACTCGACGTAATCTCGGACTACTCATGACTTTCTCCGCTCACCCACGTAGTCTTATATCGCTGGTCGTTTGTTTATTGCTAGTTGCCTGTCGCGACAACCGACAAGAAGAGGTTGTCGCAGATCCAGTCACGGCACCGAGCGAGGTCGCGATCTCTACTGAGCCGTCCGTAGATCAGGAGGACCAGTCAGCATCCCAAGAAAAAATTTCAGCTGAACAGGAGGTTGCCGAATTAGAAAGCAAGATTCAGGCACGCAAGCAAACTATCGACGACTTGGGTTCCGCGGTCCTCATGGAACGAGCCAAGCTCGACGAGAACCCCGACTACGATCAGTCGTTTCTCAATGAGGTTCTCTACGAACAGGATCAGGAGCGCTTGGAAATCGAGAAAGCACGCAAACGCATCGAGATACTAAGTCGTTCAAATGATTGAACCCATGTATTGGGTGTCGTCAGTGGTTTTTCTACTTTAGAACCGCGTTGTAAATCAGGGGCTTCAGTGCCAATTCGAGATTTCCATTGTAGGGCATGGTTTGTTCCATCGTGATGACCACGAGGTCATGTTGGGGGCAGATCCAATAGTGCGTGCTTGCGGCTCCACCCCAGCCGTATTCGCCAACCAAGGCGTCTTTGTCCCAGCGCTTGTCTGCAGAAATTTTCACTGAAAATCCCAAGCCGAAGCCCGTGCCATGGCGTTTCTGAGCGCCGAAGGAAATCTCCGTAATGTCCCTTGGAAGCTGGTTGGTTCTCATCAAATCTACTGTGTCTTTGCGTAAGTATCGCTTACCAGCGAACTCCCCGCCATTGGCGATCATTTGAAGAAATCTACCGTAATCGCGAGCGGTCGAAATGAGCCCGCTGCCCCCGCCTTTGAAGGTGGGGTCTTCCAATATTCGACTTTCCAACGTTCCGTCGAGCACACCCAATCCGTTGATCCATTTTTTTCGGTAAAGAACGGAAAGTCGATCGGCCTTTTCCTTTGGAACGGAATATCCAGTATCTTGCATTCCCAAGGGATTGATCAGGCGCTCAGTGATCACCTCCTCAAAAGGTCTTCCTGCTGCTTTTGCCACTACTGCGGCGAGTAGATCACTGCTAGCGCCATAGACCCACTTCGTCCCCGGTTGGTACAACAGAGGGGACTTTCCGATGTTCCCAACAAGATGATCGAGAGTCCGTTTATCTTGGCTAGGAAGGCCTTTACGATAAAGAGCACTTACAGGATGAAGTCCTCGCAAGTTAGCAAATCCACCGGTATGACGCATGAGATCCCGTACGGTCGGCTGCCGATCCATTGGACTCGTCTTTCCTTTGGTTACGAAAACGACTGGTGCAGCCAACTCTGGCAGATAGGCCCCAACTGGATCATCAAGGCTCAGTTTACCCTCCTCACAGAGCATTAATGCCGCGGCAGAAGTCAGGGCTTTGGTCATGGAATAAATGCGAAAAAGCGTGTCCTTCTCCATCGGTTTTTTTCTGGCTAGATCGCGCATGCCAAAACTCTCTTCATAGACCACTTTGCCTTTTTTAAGGATTAAGACATTTGCTCCCGCCAACTTGTTGTCTGCTATCAGCTTTTCAACGGTCGGACCCACCTTTGCTAAGGCGTCTTCAGACATTCCTACCTTAGCGGGATCACTAAAAGGAAGTTCGCTGGCAAATGCTGGGACACATAACGAGAGCAGAATCAAGATCCTCATGGGTGAGTTGTATCAGATTATGAGCCTTACTTCATTTTCAAAAATTATCCGTGAAACCATTCGATTGGCTCAATCGTTTTTACCTTCCAAGGCGGAGTTCGTAAAACTACTCTTCGATCTAGTGAAATCTCCCATATTCTGCGCTCCTATCACGTTTCTTTTTTGCGTTCTTGCCGCTCTATTTATGACGGCCCGTGCTGAAGTGGTGCTGCCCGAAATTTTTCAGGACCATATGATTCTTCAGCAGGGTGTGAAAAATACGGTATGGGGAAAAGCCGCATCAGGCGAAAGAGTGGTTATTGAGTTGGGGGGGCAAAACGTTACGACGCATGCTGATGGGGAAGGGGAGTGGAAAGTTCAATTGGCCCCGCTAGAGGCAAGCTCTGAGCCTCTGAAGATGACGGTGCGAGCAAGTAACTCCATCGAGATCAAGGACATCCTTATCGGGGAAGTTTGGTTGGCTTCGGGGCAATCTAACATGGCGACTGGTATCAGACAGTCAAAAGGTGATGAGCAAAAAGTGTTTTCGGATCAGAAGGACAATAGGCGGGTGCGTGCCTATATCCAAGGTAAGTGGTATTTACTCTCTGAGCAGGCAACGCAGACCTCTGCGGTCGCATTCTTCTTCGCCTTGAAACTGGAGCAGACTCTAGACGTGCCAGTCGCTTATGTTGTGGTGGCGCAGAATGGATCGAAGATTGAGCCCTTTGTGCCGCCTGCTGAGGCAGCCGAATTTAGACTAGGGCCCAAGAGCTCAAAAATCTTCAATGAGCGAGTCGCGTCTTTGACGAACTACTCGATCAAAGGAGTGATTTGGTATCAAGGTGAGTCGAACCGTGGCGCGGACAATTATGATGATTCTCTCCGGGCTTTACACGCCGGTTGGTCCCGAGAATTTGGCATGCCAAACCTGCCATTTTACCAGGTGCAGATTGCTCCGTTCAATAAGCAAGAAGAGAAGACCTCATTGATCACTGACGGTGTCTGGAGTGCGCAATACGAGGTGACCAAAGAGATCCCCATGATGGGTCTCATTCCATTGCATGATACGGGCATTAGCGTGAAGCATATCCATCCGCGATCCAAGCAACCGGTTGGCGAAAGGCTGGCAGCAATGGCGCTAAAGCGTCAGTATGGAAAAGACGTGGTCACTACGGGTCCGGTTTTCAAAGAAGCGCTCAGGAGCGGAGATAAGATTTTGGTCAGCTTTGATTATGTGGATCAAGGCCTGGCGACATCAGATGGAAAATCTCCCAGTTTTTTCGAGTTGTCTGAAGATGGTGAGACCTTTGTCGCTGCCAGCGCGATCATTCAGGGGGATCAAGTTGAAGTTGTGGCGAAGGGTATTGAAAAACCGAAGTTTGTGCGCATGGGTTGGTATGATATTGCGATCCCAAATCTGATGGATAAAAACGGTTGGCCAGTCTTCTCGTTCCCAGTTCAGCCGATTCAATAGAAATCGGGCATCGGCCCATTAGATGTTTCGAACGATATGGCCCATGGTTTTTAACTTTGAAACACTATTTTCGCTGAAACCACAAACATTGACGGTGAGGGTGCGAGTTGCTTGAAGGTGCGGTGACACCTTTCTCTTCATACAACTTACTTCCGATTTCGATAAACTGGCTGGGTAAACCACCGATCAGGAAACCAAGGAGATCTTCCAACAATCCGAGGAGATTCTGGAGGTAGTCGGACCGCTATTAAGTTGTGTCCGAACGACTACTTCAGAGGGTTTTCATACCACACGATGTTGCGGCTACTATGCCCTGCGATCAGCACGTCGAGGTCGCCGTCCTTATCCATATCGACAAGGCGAAGGTCGTATGAGGCTTGGCCTTCATCTATGACGTGTCTGGTGAATGTACCTTTGCCATCGTTTTCATACCAAACGGCGTGACCATCTAAGACGCAGCTACAGGTCGCAAAATCGATGTCGCCGTCTTGGTCGATGTCAGCGATCGCAAGGGAGTGAGGGTCGGCAAGTGTGGGGTCGATTTCAACTTTCTTAAAGTCAGGTGCCGGATACCACAGGACACCATCGCCGTGACCACGGCTGGCTAAGAAATCGAGTTTACCATCGGCGTTGAGATCCACGGGAAGGATGTTAGTGGCCCCGGGATCGTCGTTGGAGAGCAGGTGTTTGGTCCAAGGTTTGGTCGGGTCTTTTGGTTGCTCCCACCAAGCAAACCATTCGCCCATTGGGGCACCGCTGCAGATATCGCCTCGACCATCACCATTCATGTCGCCAAAACCGTGGTAGTGGTTTCTTCCCGGGGCGTCCCCGTCGGCAAGCAGGTGGGCGGTCCAAAGCTTTTCCTCATGGGGCTTCTCAGGAACCCTGAACCAAGCGATGGAGTTGGGTAGAGTGGTTTCGTCCTTGTCTCTCCAAGAATTGGCAATCAGGTCTTGCTTGCCATCACGATCAACATCGGCAGTGATCACACAATGTGCCCCATTGACCTCTAGATGAATCATCCGGCGCTTCCACTCTTGTTCAAAAGGTTTCTCAGGGCATTCCAACCAGAATAACATTCGGTTGGATCCGATATAGTCTTGGTCTCCATCGCCATCGACATCCATCAACGTGCTGTGGATACAACCCCGCTTGGCAATTCGTCCTGTCCGGTCCTGTGGCATCGTTTGCATGATGACTTTAGGTTCCCAATTTGGTCCTTTATAGAGAACGACCTTACCCTGAAATGAAGCCATGAGGTCAATGGCTCCGTCACGATCAAAGTCATCGGCCACGACTGTATTGATCTGAGTGGGTTGTCCTTTGATACCAGGAGCAATGTCTTTTTGGACGATGTGTTTTTTCCATTCGCCTCGTGCTGGATGTGGCTCCGCATGGCAGATACCAAGTGCTATGAGAATACTGAGTGAAATTGATGGGGCTCGTAAGTTCATTGAATAGAAAGTTGCAGTCTTAACCTGAAGGGTCGTTTCTTTCGAAGGAAGAGATAGCACCAGCCGAAAGCTTCATGAAGCGTAAATCGATTTTCTACCGATTTGGAGCGATTTCAACATGCCGCCTCATACATAAAGGCGAGACGAGCGGATTTGGTTTTTAGGGCTTTTGCTGTTTGTTGGGTAGAAAGCGCCAAGCTCCAGTGATGAGGAAGATGGCCGATGGAATCCCGAGAGCCCACCCGAGCCAATCAATCCCCGTAAGAAGGCTCATGCCGACTCCTAGTCCATAGGCAAGGAGGAGCGCGATGCCCGGGCAGAGCCCTTGGCCGCCACAGCTTCCGGTCGAGCAACTTGGTCTGTCCCAGACTTTATTTTCTGAGGGTGCCGATGAATTATTCACGGCAATGAGATGCGCAGGTCCGGTATGATATTCCCCCCAAAACGAAACGATTGGCAAACGATCTGGAGAAGTGATCTTTAACTATTGAACAAATCGCAAAAAAAAGCCGCGGGGAAATTCCGCGGCTTTAAGATGATGGTTGGTTGCGTATCCGGAACCGTCGGCCTTATCGGCGGCGTCGGAAAATCAACAGGCCGCTTAGGCCCAGAAGACTAAGTGAGCTTGGCTCTGGAATTGGATCAGGTGCAATTTCGCCGCTGACCTCAACGAAGTTGATTCGAGAAAAACCCGTGTAGTTCGACTGGAGCGAGACGTAATTCTCACCTGTGCCGCTCCAAGCAGTCGACCCTGAGCCGATTACGGTGCCATCCAAAAGAATATCGTAGTCCAACGCTGTCCCGGCATTCATGTCGGCGAAGGTGAACTCGGCGGAAAGTGTCCTTGGGTAGGGAGTAGCGGTCTGGATAAGAGTTGAAGAGCCGCCGTTCTTGCGGGTGTAAATGCCTTTCGTGCTGCCAATCGAATCATAAAAGATGGAAAAATCTCCGGGAGCTGCGGTGGGGCTAGCACTGTTTTGGGCGTCAAGTTCAGCCTTGGACTGGCCGACACTGAACCCAAAAAAGCGGCCATTTCCTGCCGAAGAACCACTGAGCACGCGCATGTCGACCCGGAATGAGGAGAGATTGCTGAAATTATTATCAATATAGATCATCGCTCCGTTATTACCATTCGCATCGCCTCCAGGTTTTTGTAGTTCCATGCGGTTGCCTGAAACGATCACAGCGTCTCCGTTAGCCAAACGCCCGTTGCTGCTCTCGACCCAGTCCGAGGATCCGAAGAGGCCGCTTTTTCCGCTTCCGCTGGCGTTGAGATCCGTGCCGGCGGCACGACTGAACGTATCTCTGAACAAGACCACAGCTTCTGCTTGGTTGAAAAAGGAAAGACTGGTCGTCATCGCGATCGCCGAGAGAAGAGCCTTACTGGTGGCTCTTTTAAAATGTTTTGGCTGGGCCTGAACTCTATGCAGATTTGCTTGGGTTTTGAATTGCATGTATAAAAGTTGAATTATTTCTCTAAGGACGTCAAGAATTTTGCTTCGGAAGATGGTAGCTTTGGTAGATGTTTCGAACCTTTCCGGTAAGGCTTCTTCATGAATTGCTGTAAGGTCGGTGGTTTTGCGGTCTTCTGGGAACTCAACAACCTTGCAAACGATTGGGAATTGTTCTTCCCTTTGCAACACCCATGAAAGTCATCTTTATTCAGTCTGTATTGCTTAGCGTTCTATTCGGGGCGATCTTTTCGCTTTCGGCGTCTGCCAAGCCGTTAAAGGTATATATCCTTGCTGGCCAATCGAACATGGAGGGCCATGCCCAGACGAAAACCTTTCCTGCTGTTGCTAGGGACCCCAAGACCAAGCGACTTCATGACAAGATGGTAGGGGCTGACGGAAAGGCCTTGGTCCATGAGGATATTCCCATCGCCTATGCCTATGGCGACTTCGGCGGGAACATGGTCGGCCGCAAGCACGGCAAGCTGACTTCAGGGTTCGGTAGTCAGCATCACGTGGGTACGGGGAAAATCGGCCCTGAGCTGACTTTTGGTATCACCATGCATGAGCTTGATGGTGATCCCATTCTACTGATCAAAAATGCCTGGGGCGGGAAAAGCTTGATGGTTGACTTCCGCCCACCCAGCGGGGGGGCTTTGGCAGACGACCACAAGGCGAAGGACAAAGCAGGCGCCTATTACAAGGAGGTCGTGAAGCACGTGAAGGATGTACTGGCCGATCCGGGAAAAGTTTATCCGGAATACAACGAAGAGGCGGGTTACGAAATCGCTGGCTTCGTATGGTTCCAAGGCTTCAATGATCTGGTGGGTCCTTATCCGCGCACCGATCCTGAGAAAGGTAAGAAAAGTATCAAAGACTACTCTGAATACAGTCGCCTAATGGCCTGCTTTATCCGCGATATTCGCAAGGACTTGGGTGTCCCTAAAATGCCTTTTGTCATTGGTGTGCTTGGGACGGGCGGGGCAACAACAGGGGATGGAACTGAAGCTTTCCGTAATGCAATGGCTGCTCCTGCTGCGCTCGACGAGTTCAAAGGTAATGTCGCCGCGGTTTACACGCATGAGTATTGGCCAACGGAACTTGATGTGGTGCGTGCTAAGCGAGACGCAGTTTACAAGCCATTTGCCCAGCGCGAGCGTGAAGCCAAAAAGCTAGAGGGAAGCGAGCGTAAGAAAGTTTTAGCTGAGATCAACGCCGAGAAGAATGCTGCCGTCGCTAAAGCACTCAGTAAAGATGACGTGTGGTTGCTGGAAAACGGCATCTCCAATCAAGGTTTTCATTACTGGGGTTCCGCCAAGTTCTTTGCTCAAATCGGCGAAGCCTTTGCAAGGGCGATGGTTGATTTACAGAAGTAAGCGATCGCGCCGCTTGATAAAGTCTAGCTGCTAACTGGGCAGGGGAACTGCGATGTCTACGCCAAGCCTGCCATCGATCACTCTCCGAGGGTCGGCCAAAATTTCTTTTTCTTCTCCGGTGAATATTCAGGGCCGTGACTGTTGTCATCGTAGTGAACGCGTAGTTCTTCGAGTTTTTTCTTCAATTCATCGACGAGAGTTTTATCAGCTGTCTGATAAATGTTGGTGAGTTCGTCGGGATCTTCCTGAAGGTCATACATTTCCCATTGCTCGCCGAACTGGTAGAATTTCATCAGCTTATAGCGATCGGTGCGGATGCCGTAGTGGCGAGGGATCATGTGGACGCTTGGGTATTCATAGTAATGGTAGTAAATCGCCTCGCGGAAGGTTTCTGCACCTTCTCCTTTCAGTAAGGGCAGCAGAGACTGGCCCTGAAGGTCGTCAGGGATCGTCGCGCCGGCGATGTCGAGGAAGGTGGAGGCGTAGTCGAGATTCTGGACGAGTTCGGTGTTGGTTGAGCCCGGCTTGGTGACACCTGGCCACTTCACGATGAGGGGCATTTTGAGAGACTCCTCATACATCCAACGCTTGTCATACCAGCCGTGGTCTCCGATGTAGAAGCCTTGATCTGAGGAGTAGATCACGATGGTATTGTCATCGAGATCGAGGTCCTCAAGTGTTTTCATGAGGCGGCCTAAGTTGTCATCGACTCCTCGCACGCAGCGTAGGTAATTTTTCGCGTAGCGCTGGAATTTCCAACGCACAAGATCGTCGCCTTTCGGATTTGCTTTGTGGAAGGCTTCGTTCTTGGGTCCGTATGCATCACGCCAAGTTTTCAATTGTTCGGGAGACATGCGTTGCATGTTGCGGTGGGCGGACTTGTCGGTTGCTTTGCCTTTTGCGTCCTTGAAGTCAGGAGTCAGGTCGAGAAAAAGGTCGTGATTGATATGCATGTGGCGATCAATCTCAAGCTCTTGGTATTTCGCAGCGAGGGTGTTGTCTTTCCACTTGTCGAACAGGGTAGCCGGTTCGGGGATGTCGATGTCGTCGTAAAGATTCAAATAGCGAGGTGCTGGCATCCAATTTCGATGGGGGGCTTTGAATTGTACCATCAACATGAACGGTTTGTCGTCGACCCGTTTTTCCTTCAACCACTCGGTAGCAAGATCAGTGATAATATCCGTGGAATGGCCGTCGATTCTCTTTTTCCCATTCGGAGTGATAAAATCAGGATTGTAGTAGAGGCCTTGACCTGGCAGCACCTTCCAATCGTCGTAGCCTTGAGGTTTTCCTTTGAGGTGAGATTTTCCGTAGATTGCGGTTTGATATCCCGCCTTTTTGAGGAGCTTGGGGAAAGTTTGTTGATTCCAGTCGAACGAGTTCCCGTTGTTCATGAAGCCGTTTTTGTGGCTATGCTTTCCAGTCTGGATGACAGCGCGGCTTGGCCCGCAGATCGAATTGGTGCAGAAGCTGTTTTTAAAAAGCATTCCCTGTGAAGCCAGTTCGTCGATTTTTGGAGTTGGATTCACCGATTTTAACCAACCATCGTAGGCACCGATTGCGTGAGGTGCATGATCGTCGGTGAAGACAAAGAGGATATTTGGTCGGTCGTCTGCTTTCGCACTGGTGAAAAGGCCAATGGATAGAAGACTCACTTTGATGGTCTTGAGCATGTTATTCCTATGCATTGGCATGAAGACCTGAGCAAGTGAAATGGACAGTAGTTCGGAAATTGATCGGGTGAATATCTTGAATTCTACAAGGTTTTCAAAAGCTATTCTGGAGCTGAGCCGTTGCTTCTTCGTTTGTGGTTGCTACGTTTGATCTGAAACTGCTTGGCTCTTTTTTGCCGATGACCATTCCTATGAAATTTTTCAGACATAAACTGGGCTTATCCATGATCGCCTTGATAGGCTTATGCGTCTTTTCTTCTTGTTCGAGCCGAAAGCAGATGACTTTGATGCCGACGCCGATCATCTACAAAGAGGGAAAAATTAATCCCTTCGAGCATCTCGACGGCGACCAACGAAAAACTCGAACTCAAATTTTCTACGCGACAAATCGAGGGCCGACTCAGTCAACTGAGGGCCTAAGCTATGGGAATCGGATCGAGTCGACGCTGTATCTGGGAGAGGCGGTCGTTCGGATGGGAGAAGTGGATACAACTTGGGATGATCTGGTCAGGCTATCGATGGCTGAAGACTCATCTCAAGCAGTTCCGCTCAGCTTACAAGAGGTCATTGAAATGGCTCGCATACCGTTGCAGACGAATGGTGATCAGAAACCTGAACTCAATGCTCAGCAACAGCAGTTTATCGACTCAATCAATCGAGAGATTTCACAGGCAAAAGACAAAGAAATCATGATCTATGTCCATGGAACTAAGGTGGATTTTGAGAACGCGGCGATTCTTGCCGCAGAGGTCGACCATTTTGCCGGACGTGATTTCGTGGGAGTGGCCTTCTCATGGCCATCTCATCAGAATATTCTGTATTATCTAACAGGTGTCGATGTTCGCCGTGCTCTTGATTCAAGCAAAGCCTTGGAAGAGTTGATCGAATTACTAGCAGAACACAGTGATGCAAAACACATCAATATTCTTTCCTACAGTGCCGGCGGTAAGGTTACGACTCTTGCGCTTGATCACCTCCAACGAATGAGCTCAGATTTGAGCAAATCGCAGTTACAAAAAAAATACAAAATTGGATCGGTGGTGTGTGCAGCCATTGATGTTGAAGTTCATCAATTTTTAGATCGATTGCCTGGAATTAGCCAGCTGGCCAATCAAGTGGTTATCACGGTAACTGATGACGACAATGCACTCAAAGCTGGGAAACGTTTCATGGGAGGTGAATCCAGAGTTGGGACTGTCGAGGTGGAAAATTTAGAGGAAGAATTCATTGCCCGAAAGCATCTCGAAAACGTCGAAATCATCGATATTTCCTATGGAAAGAAGGTTCGTGGTTTCGATATCACAGGTCATCACTATTGGTATCACCATCCGTGGACGAGTAGTGATATTGTTTTCCTCATGCGCACCGATCTTCCCCCAGATCGGCGAGGCTTGAGTCAAAATGAACTCGAAGGTATATGGTATTTTTCTCCGAACTATCCTGAGAAGATTCGTGAAGCAGCAGCGATCGAATTGGATGGCCAGTGGTGATAGAATTAGTGTTTTCGCCGATGAAAATGATTTGAGAATTTTGCTCCTTGAGCGGAAGTCTACCATTGCATTAGAGTTCTCCCACGAGACAGGAACTCAATTATCATGTTAAAAACTACGCTATCGCTTATTTGTATTTCAGCTTTTCATTTTTCTCTAACAGCTCAAGCAGAAGTCATCATTCAAAAGGGCGATAAGATCGCCTTCTTGGGTGATTCCATTACCCAAGCCGGAGCCAAGCCAGGGGGTTATTGCAATTTGATTATCGAGGCATTGAATGAAAAAGGGCTGGAGGTGACACCGCAGTACGCGGGTATTAGTGGCCACAAGTCGAACCAGATGTTGGCTCGATTAGAGAAGGATGTTCTTTCCCATAAGCCGCAGGGGATGACGCTTTCCTGCGGTGTAAATGATGTTTGGCATGGTAAGCGTGGCGTCGAGCTTGAGGATTATAAGAAGAATATCACCAGTATTGTTGATCAAGCTCAAGCGGCGGGAATCAAAGTGATTATTTTGACCTCGACGATGATTAAAGAAGATCAAACGAATGAACTGAACCAAAAGTTAAAGGGTTATAACGATTTCCTTGTAAAGCTTAGTAAGGATAAGAAATGCCTGCTGGCGGATCTAAATGGGCTCATGCAAGAGGCCGTCAAGACCATGGAGAAGAATCAGAAAGGTAATACCGTGACTTCAGATGGCGTGCACATGAACTCTGCAGGTAACAAAATGATGGCAAAAGGCATTCTCGAAGTCATGGGATTCAGTGACGAAGAGCTCAAAGGCATCGATGCCGATTGAGTAGAGCATTAGAAACGCGAATAAACAACTCGACGCTACTTGTATTGAGTAGGCGCCCTCTATTGGATCATATCGTATCTGGGCATATGAGTTCTCAAGATGCCATCTAGAGTTCCATTTTTACGCCACTTGGCGAGAGCTGCATTTGCTTGCTTACGTAGATTCGTATCTCCTCTGCGCACGGCCCAAGCCAAGGACTCTCGCGAAATGAGATTCGGAACAACTTTGTAGGGTGCAGAGGGGTTGTCTGCCGTGATACGCCAAAGTACCGGAGCATCATGGATAACGATGTCGACTTTTCCTTTGGCCAAAGCGTTTGCGGCCTTGGTTGGTGTTGAATAGGGAACAGTAACCGAATTCTGATGAGTACGCTGGGCGAGTAGGGACCCCACCGATGCTTCTTCGACACCAATGCGGTATGGAGAGATGAAGATGAGTCTCGGGTCATCGAATAGTGTTCCTGAAGCCGTGGGAACCAGAATAGCTTGACCTGAATTCATGTATGGATCGGTAAAGTCAACGAGAGTCTTTCGTTGCGCGATGACCGTTAATCCGCTCATTACGATATCGACTTCTCCGCGCTGAACCGCAGGAAGAAGGCGATCAAATGGCATAGAGACAAATTTCACTTCACGTCCGAGTTCTTGACCGAGCATTTTTGCAAAGTCGGCCTCTGCTCCGGCAAAATCTCTACCTCCTGCTTTGTAAATCAGTGGGGCGTTGTCACCAGAGACACCAACTCTCAGAGCTGCAGGAGCATTGGGATCTTGAGAGGTTGTTGGGGCGCATCCGGAAAGAGAAAGAAAAAGATTCGCGCTGATGAGAGTGATAAGGAGTTTACGGATATTCATATCTGGCATTCGTCCTTGGGATCTTGAGTCATGTCAAACTCGTTTTGCCCTTTCCTTGTCATATTGGTGATTTTAGTCTCAAACACGATCTTGATGATGAAACTTGTATTGATTCCCGTAGCTCTATTCCCAATTGCCTGCAGCCCAGAACCGAGGAGTCCAGAAGTTGTTGGTCGAAAGATGATCGGGCTACAGCAAAAGTTTGATTTGATCGATACTGACGGGGACGGCTATCTGACTAAGAGTGAGATTATTGCTGGTTACGATTCTTTGGGAGTCGTTACCCAAACCTCGGAGACTGCCGACAAGATTATCAAGTTTTATGATTTTGATGGAGATGGTCGAATTTCTTTAAGAGAAGCCCAGTCAGGAGCAGTTACTGGTCCCGAGATCTTGATTAAGCAGTTTGAGGAAACCGAGTAATTCCGTAATCCATTTTTGATTTTGCTTATTGTTCTCTGTAATTTTGAAGATTTTCTTCGTTGCCCTTAATGAATCAACTTTTTGAGTAGTGCGTAATTCAGGATCATCAAAATTCTCCATGCTAAGTTTTTTGCAACTACTTGGCGTGCTTGCCTTATTCTCCAGTTGTATTCACACGCCTGACGTCACACCTCGGCCAGAAAGCTGGGCAGCACCAATTAGAGAAAAGCGACTTCCGAATCTCCATAAGGTTTCAGATAGTCTCTACCGTTGTGGCCTGCCAGGAGAGGAAGGTTATGTAGCGGCAGAAAAATTGGGGATTCAGACGATTATCAATCTACGGCCCAATGAGAAGTCAAAGCAGCCCTCGGGTTTGATTCCGAACTACGTCAATATTCCGGTGCAGACTGGATCACCCAGCTACGATCAGGTACGTGAATTCTTCCGGATTGTTGATACATCGGAGAGCCAGCCAATTCTTTTGCACTGCTTCCACGGAGCTGACCGGACCGGAGCTTTCACAGCTCTTTACCGAATCAATCGGGAGGGATGGGACCCAGAGGATGCCATTCAAGAAATGACCGGAGGGGGGTTCCATTTTCACGCGATTTGGAAATCCCTGATCGATTGGGTTCGAGAGGCACCTGAATTCTGATTTTTTAAGTTCTAGCCTGCTGGCAGCACTCGATAACGGAGAATTAGAGGTAAGTGGTCTGAACTTTCGGATGTATCGTGAACTCGACAATCGAGAACTTCAATACCTCGTGTGTAGATCCTATCGAGACGAAGATTTGGATCAAAACCATTGAAAATGCCGATCCAACTCAACCAATCTGGCGCTGGCGAATGTTCTTTTCCTCTTGGAGTCGCTTCCGTTAAGCCAGCTGCTTGCGCTCGCTCATTCAGAAATTCCAATCGTTTGTCGCTCCATACGTTGAAATCGCCGCAGACGATTGCCGGTGAATCACACGTTTTCAAGTAATCAAAAATCTTATCCAGCTGTTTTCCTAGTGCGGTGGCAGTTACGAAATTTAGTCCGTGGCAATTGATTACTTTGATGGCTCGGCCGTCTTCTATGGGGATTTCTGTTTTGAGGGATACCTTTGGAGAGGTGGAGAAGAATTCTCTGTTTGGAGACTGGATCGAAAAGACGCTAGATTCGGGAATTTCCCGATTTCCAATCGTCAAGACGCCAGTCGATCGATCAGCAAAGGGGAATTTCCAACTTGGAGCATAATGTCCACTCACATTCTCACGATGAAGACCCTTGATTATTTCGAAGGTTGTCGAGCGCACTTCCTGAAAGCACATCATGATTCCATCATTTCGAGGAACGGTTTTCAAAAGTTCGCCGACCTCATCCTTAAAGCTGAAATGATCTGCTTTTTGCACATTCCAGCAAATGAAGTGGGTTGCGGTCCCAAGCTTCAGTGGTTTTGCTGCTGTAGGAACGCTAGGGCCTACCGAAAATGTCTCTTGCACAGAGAGGCATCCCCCTACGGATAGAGCAATCATGCATCCAAGTAGAAAACGTAGTGACTGTGAAACTAGTATCATGTTGGTTTAAGATTCTGGCACGAAGTCACATGTCAGCTGCTCGGGGGAAAGTCGGCACAACTAAAATTCGATGCAATCTCTTTTCTTAGGGTAGACAGGAAATTGTAAATTTCAGGCTAATCTCAGAGAAGTTGGTGTGGGAAGTAGGTCGATCCAAGTCGAGGTAATTTTGATTATTCGTTAACCTGAGTTGGTGGGGAGTCTTGATCATCTTGGTCAATTATAGGGCCACTGGTTTCTCCGCTAGGAAGAGCAACCTCGGCCTGCTTGAGAACGATCATCTTAATTTTGACGTCTTCTCCGATGCCCTCATCGATCATTTCATCGAGTTCATTGAGGAGTGACGCGGGAACTTCTCGGTTCGCTGAAATAAGGACTTGAATATCTTCAGGTCGATTCGAACTAGCTCTGACACCACTAATGAAGTCGATGCCTTCAACTTGATCGAGGTGGTCATGAAGTCGATACCACATTTCTTCGGAAAGAGTGAAGCTTTCGGGCTTTGCTTGTCCTTGCCGAAGTTGGTCAAACATTCGCCATCCCAGAGGTGCCATCATTAGGATGATCACCAAGAGAAAACTCAAAACAATACGCTTCATGGTTAGATTTGAGTCACGTTTTTCCTTGGGAGCTTGAATTCCATGCATCCGAAAGACCAATCCACTTCCAATGGAGATTGCCACCATATTAGCGAGGAAGAGCAGTAGTGCGCCGACTGCAATTTGCCAATCACCTGAACCCAATGCGATGCCGGACGCAGCGAGCGGAGGTACGAGTGCAACAGAGATTGCCACACCGGGAAGGGCATTGGATAGTTTGGGGCGAGCGAAAGCATAGCCTGCTGCAACCCCCGCAAAGAATGCAATAAGTAGGTCGAGAATATTTGGTGTCCCTCGCAGGGATACTTCTAGAGTTAATTCATCGCCCGGAGTGAACCATTGAAGGAGTAAGCCGAGACCTAGACTCATGGCAGTTCCCTTGGCCATCGATCGAACCGCCACAGCCAATAAGTCAAAGTTCCCTTGAACTAAAGCGAGTCCGATTCCGATCAAAGGTGTCATCAACGGAGCGACGAGCATGGCTCCGATGATCACTGCAACGGAATTCTGGAGAAGTCCAAGGCCAGCAATCAAAACTGAGCAGCCTAAGAGAACACCGAAGTTCATGTTCCAGTGCGATCCGTCTCTCAGGCTGCGTACTAGTTCAAGGCGTTGCTCTCTTTCGAGTGGTGGAAACCAGACTAACCACTGTTCAAGTTTCTCAATTTTTCTCCCGCCGAGTAGATTGATCATAAACCGAAATAATAAGTATCAGTTTGATCAATTTCTGACGAACTTTAACTCATGGAACTTCACTCTTTCCTGTTGCCTCATTAAAGAAGGACACCCTACGGTGATTGAGTGAGCGTTCCATTGCCTCATTTAGGTGGACACCATAGCGACTTGATTTTTGGTTTGTTTTCTTCCTGAAGAAGGACTGCTGGAGCGTAGCGGAAGCGGCCCTTCTTCAGCAAGGCCACTTTCCTATCTCTCTACTTCCTGTCGGTCCAGTTTTTCGGCCAGATCCCAGAGTTCCCGCAACCCCTCTTCGATTTCCCGCTTCATTTCAAATGGATTGGTGAGAGCCAGTTGTGCTTCGATCCACTCTCGCTGCTTGCTGCTGATCTGTTCCATCGTAACGCTGTAGAGATTCTTAAACAGACTCCACTTTTCGAGCAACTCCGTGAGCGGCCTGATCAGCTCCTCATACCCGAGCCTTTTATATCCCAGCAACTGACGGACGTGGGTGTAGTTCTTCTGTTCGACGTGGGCCTGGTCGTTTTTCCGATACGGGCGGGAGCGAGTTTGTTTGATTCCTTTCTCTTGTGTCCAACGGTGAAGGTGGTGGTTTAAAAATTCCCCGCCATTGTCACTGTCGATCCCTTTGAGGTCGAAGGGCTGAGCTTTCGCAATCGCCTCCATCCCTTGTAGCGTGGTGTATTGCCCACGATTCCACACTGGGCGCACTTCGCTCCAACCACTCACGATATCCACCGAGGTGAGCGTCCAGATAAAGTTGCCCGACATATCTCCGCCGCAGTGCGCGACGGTATCGACCTCCGTCCAGCCAGGCTCGTTTTCGTCCCAACTCTCCGCACGAATTTCGACGAGCGCCTTGATCGCATTCTCACTTTTGGGAGGTAGGCGTTTCTTCGGGCCGTTGACTTTGTGGGGTGCCAGCCAGCGGTCGATGGTCGCCGGACTCATCTGCAAAAGGGCTTCACGTGTGCCCCTGTGTATCCCTTTGAAATGATCCAACCAGAGCGGGATCATATCACGCATCCGCTTTCCACAAGGTTGCTCCATCGCCAACCAAAGCTCTTTGAGAGCGTCTCCTGCCGAGGGCTTGAACTTGGCTTTTTTGCCCCGCTGACTCTTCCCCGGGGACTTCCGGCGGCTTCCTCCAAGAACCTTGGTGGCATACTTGCGCTCATACCCGGTCACCTCGATATATTCGTCCAAAAGTTTTCCGCGCGCCCTCCGCCCTGTCATCCGCGAGTAGCGCTCACGAAGCTTTCCGGTGTATTCATCAATGCTCTTTTTGCTCATTTCCATGGCTGGCGCCATGGTGTCCTCTTTTGTGAGGCAACACGATAGGGAGAAATTAAGGCATTTTTGTTTGGCATACGCACACAAGGACTTCACGTTCATTGGTCTTATGAAGCCCTTTGTATCTTTCTTCCTCTTTTGCGGCGTTCTTCTTGGCGTTCTTGTTTTCTCCGCATGTGGTGTTTCTGGTCCAAGTCAGTCTAAACTTGCACCAGGTCAATATGAATGGAATCCCGAGCGATCTCAGTCGGGGCCAACTTTAGTTGTGGTTAGTATTGATGATCAGATGGCCTATGTGTATCGAAATGGTGTTCAGATTGCCCGTTCCACGGTGAGTACCGGAAAGCCAGGAAAGGAAACACCGACTGGGGTTTTTACGATTCTTCAACGGAAAGTGGAGCATGAGTCGAGTATCTATAAGGGAGCACAAATGCCATACATGCAGCGCCTCACTTGGGATGGTATTGCGATGCATGCAGGTGACCTGCCTGGCTATCCTGCCTCCGGTGGTTGTATCCGACTTCCATATGAGTTCTCCAGAAAAGTCTACGGAGCAATGCATAATGGTTCGACTGTGGTGATCACGAGGAAAAGAGCTAATCCATCACGCTCATCACGACCTGCTAACATTTTGTTGGCAAGTCGAGCTTCCGGCCAGGAAAATAAAGCGATTCCAGATCCTGAAGGTCGTACGATATGGGAGCCTTCCAAAAGCCCCTCGGGTCCGTTCAGTGTTCTGCTCAGTTACGCCGACCGCCGCGCGTATGTTTGGCGGAATGGAATTCAGATTGGTCAGGCACCGCTTGGCATTGCACCGAGTTCCAATCCACCTGAAGGTGTTTTTGTTATGTTGGAAGGAGAGGAACCCAGAGATCCGCGGTTCCCCGGTCTAAAAATGCATCCATGGACGACTCTAAGTCTTGATGGCGGAAATTCCCGAGGTGATGCCGTCGGCACATTGCGTTCACAGCTTTCGCTGCCTGAAGATTTTCGTAAAAAAATTAACAAGGAACTGACGCCAGGAACTATTCTGGTCGCGACGAGCGAATCGAGTAATAAGAGCACCCGCTCGAGTGGTTCGATGAATATCATGACCCCACAAGCAAAGCCCTAATTGAGTGGGTATTCCGTCCGTTTCAGGATTATTCGATAGGAAATCGAGGCCCAAGCGCTTTAATTTTACAGAGGTCCGCCAAAACTTCCGACTAAGGAATACCGCCTCCGGTAAAAAGGGTTTTGGTAACGATGAGCCGGACGGGGAGAGTAACCTTAGTTGAGTCTCTAATTTCTTTGTTGCCGACGACGACGGTTCCCTCGAGCTCTAGAGACTCGTCGAGCATGGTGTCGAGGTTGACAAGCATTTTTCCCTTCAGGTCGACCGAAGCCTCGGCAAGTGTATTATCACTCTTGAGCTGTTCTCCGGAACTTTGGATTGAGATACCGATCGTGGCGGTAGTTCGTGTCGCGGATTTCCGAACTTCTTGAAGTGTCATGGTCCCGATGGTCAGGGCGTTGGTGAGGTCTCTCTGGACAACCATCTTGATCCATTTGGGATCATATTCCCAAGAGTCACCTGTTTTTACAGGATGGTCTGGATACCACTTCCGCTTGAGGTAGGTTTTGAGTTCTTGAAGATCTTGGTTTGTCGCGGTTGAGGTGACCGTATCATTTAGATCAAAATCCCAGTCGGCGGCAGGGGCCTTTGTCAGGGTAAACATCTTGCCAGTAAGCGGGCTAACTTCGTTGTATTTTTCTGCTTCTCCTCCAAAATTTACGGTCCTTGAGGATCTAAGACCGACTATTTTTACTAGGCCCTTTTGTGATCCATCGGCAGTAGGTTGACGGAAGGTCCAGTGAAGTTCGCGATGTCGAGATAGGTCAATTTTCCCTGTGGAAGACTCATTGTTGATCCAACGCACAATCGTTCCGTCTTTAGCTTGTGAATGAGCGACGAGGCGCAGACTTTCTCCAGGTTGCCGTTTGATAGGACCGAACGTTACTGGAGTTGAGGAGAGGGCCGGTGTTGAAACGAGAAATCCTAGCCCGATGGCGGTATAAATTACTTTCATAAGCGGTTTATCTTAGCGGTTAAGCATGGTGAAGCAAGATCGAGTTTGCGGCGAAATGGTCAGAAAGAAGGTCGGATACAATAACGATGGGAGTTCCGGGCCGGACAAGTTGTTCGCTACGCAGAAGTTGGGTGGCGCGTTGGATGGTTTCTTCGATATTTGAGGCGAAAGATAATTTAAATGCACGCACACCACGGGTTAATGAAAGTTGTCGGCAGACCGTTTCTTTCGGGGTAAATGCGTAGAATGCGCTGGTGCGAGGGCGCATCAAGGCGATGTGATTGGCGAGCACTCCACGGCGGGTAAGAACGATAAGGCGTGCGTTGGCAAGCGAGTCTGCAAGGGTCACGGCGGCGCGAGCTGTTTTTTG
>JBGCEE010000082.1:0-17377 GCA_045106015.1 Akkermansiaceae bacterium
GTGACGGAGGTCTTGGCGGAGATTCAGATTGCAGTGTGCGGCCGTTCTGGGTTCCTTTCATGGAACGATTGTTATATCATTTCTGATCGCTGAAATCGATCATATGAGGCGGAGATGGCGACGCCGAGGAAGCCGTCTGATCAATTTTGAGCTTCACCCCGGCGCCGCCATTCCTTAGACGTTCTGCAAAAATATAGACCACACTACAATGGAACCAAATAAATCACCAAAGCCGTCAGCTATTCCTGGACTGGCAATCATCGGTCTCCTGATTACTGGCATCCTCGGTTTTGTGCATGCCTTCATCTTTGCCTCCGGGCTAGGACTAATTGCAGCGGCTTTGGCATTTGGCTTCCTGTTCTACGTTTCGTTCAAGTAAGTATTGGAGTTCTTGACTCGATGGCCTCTCATGAAGCCCATTGATTGATGTTTCCCATCAAGATTTCACCCAGAAAATGAAGAAGCAGAACAAGGCGTCGCACGACAATCCGCTACCCGCCATGAGTCGAAGTGTCACCGATAGCTACAACCTTTATGCAAAATGCCAGACTATGCAAAATGCCAGACAAAATATATGTGGGCGTCCAAGCTCTCCTCCTCACGAACCAAAAAACAAAGCGGACAAGGCAGAGATAGCGACGCCGAGGAAGCCGTCTGATTAAATTTAGGGCTTCACACCGGCGCCGCCATTCCTTTAACGTTCGCAATCAATAAACGATGAATCAAAACTTGGCACTCCCAATCATACTACTTGGACTGTTTCTGAGTGGTTGCAATGACTCGAAAGTCGAGGGCGCCAAGGCCAGCGAAAAGCTGCACGCGGCAGGAGAGATCGCTACCGAAATTCAGCGGGCTCATAAAATCAAAGGTAATCCATACTATAAATTAGACGGCGATTACGGACAGATCGAATTGTTCGTTTCAGATCCCGAATTCGATCATCAATCGCTTGCCACTGAGATATCGCAGCTAAATAAGGTTCAGTCGTTTGACGGAGCACTTGTTGTGGTTTTCCGCCACCCAGAGGAGGAATCCGTTGCTCCAACCATGTGGATCAAATATGATGCCAAGACTGGGAAGCGACTGAAGAAATAGAGCAATTTGCGGACAAGACGGAATGATTCTGGCAACCGCAACGTCCAATCCGCGGTCGAAGCCTCGCTGCCAGGCAGGTGCGATAGGACTTCGAAATTCCGCAGAGGCAAGAAACATGAAATCGGTTCCCGTTACCATATTGCTTGTCTTAACAACCGCCATATTTGCAGGAGAGGCGACGATTGCGGCACATCCCCTCGTCATCCAAGCGCATCGTGGCTTCAGCTCCAAATATCCGGAAAACACCATGCCGGCCTTTCACAAGGCCGTTGAGGCAGGGGCAAATCGAATTGAAGCCGATCTTTGGATGACTGCCGACGTAATCCCTATCATTCTGCACGACAGGACCCTAAACCGAACGACGAATGGAAAAGGGCACGCAGAAACGCTTTCCCTTGAACAGATTCAGTTGCTGGATGCGGGTTCATGGATGGGTGAAAGTGGAAAGTTCGCGGGAACCAAAGTTCCAACTCTCAATGAAGTTCTCGATTTCATCGGCAAGCAAAATGGCGTGGAGCTCAACCTGGAAATCAAAAGTCGCAAGAAGGCCGAGAAAAAAGTGAGTGCTGCAATTGCCGCCAGCGTCACACTCATCAAAGCAAAAGGCCTTGAGTCATCGATCGTGTTTTCGTCATTTGATCTCAACGCCCTGCTGCAGGTTCGAAAATTGCTTCCCGACGCGCGTCTGATTCTTCTTGATTATAAGAAGGACGTAGCATCTCGCGGATTGCAGATTGCAAGGAAGCACAAGCTTTACGGATTATCTCCCAATCGTAGAGACCTTACCGCAGCTCTCGTGCATGATGCACAACGGGCAGGGACTGAAATATTTGTGAAAGGTGAAAATCAGGAGGGCGTGCGCGAGGCAAGGCGCTGGGGTGTTGCGGGGTTTGCAAACGACAACCCCTTGCTACTGAAGACTTGGCTCGGTGACGACAGAGTATACGGAAAGCGGTTCATTCCTCAGCAATCCACGAATGCACCGAATTCAGAGGTCATTCAAGAAAAAGGAAAACAAGACGTCGCTCCTAACCCATGATCCGCCTTGAGTCGAAATCTGAAAGACAACTCCAATCCACGACCCAGAAGTCAAAGCACGCTCACGGCAGTTCGTGACCGGACTCAAACTTTTTCCCTCAGATGTGAAATGATGATAAAACGCCTACTTTATCTAACAATTCTGTTCACCTCTGGTTCTTCGACTTTGGAAGCGAAGGAACCAAGCGACACGAATTACGACGAACGAAAGGTTCCGGATTACGAATTGCCCGATCCACTGGTTGGTCAAGAAGGACGCCCTGTCGGCCTTGGTGAATGGGAAAGCCATCGCCGAGCTGAGATCCTGCGACTCTTCGAAGAGTCAGTCTATGGGACAACACCACGGCGGAAACTTTCGGTCAGCTACAAAGTGGTCGAAAACGATCGGAACGCGTTCGACGGTCTCGCCACACGCAAGCAGGTCGCCGCTTTCTTCGGCGATAGAAATTACCGGCTGGATATTCTGCTGTACATTCCGAACAAGCCGGCCACGCCAGTTCCAGCTTTTGCTGGATTGAACTTCAAAGGAAACCATGCGGTTCAATCGGATTCGGAGATCATCAGGCAAATGCGGCGAAACAGCGCGCGCGAGCGAGGCGCCTCTGCAAGCCGTTGGCCAGTGAGAATGCTTGTTGAAAGCGGGTATGCGTTGGCGACGATACACAGGGATCAGGTCGATCCTGATAATTACAGGAACGATTTCAGCGACGGAATCCACCCTTTGTTTTATGACGAAGGACAGAAGAAGCCCGGTCCGGAGGAGTGGGGGTCCATTGGTGCCTGGGCTTGGAGCTTGTCCCGTATTCTCGACTATTTGGAGACGGATGAACGCATCGATGCGAAGCGGGTTGCTGTCATGGGGCACTCGCGTTTAGGTAAAACGGCCCTGTGGGCGGGAGCGCAGGACAATCGGTTCGCCATGGTGATCAGTAACAATTCCGGGAGCGGCGGAGCGGCGCTTTACCGGCGCTGCTATGGAGAGCGCATTCATCATATCCTGAAGCCGGTTCCATATTGGTTTTGCACCAATCACCGGAAATATTCAAAACGAGAACATGAGCTGCCTGTGGATCAGCACATGCTACTGGCGCTGATGGCACCCAGGCCGGTTTACGTTGCCAGTGCCACAGAAGACCGTTGGGCCGATCCCAAGGGCGAATTTCTGGCCGCCAAGCATGCCAGCCCTGTTTATGCGTTGTATGGAAAGTCTGGATTGTCCGGGCTCGACATGCCTGAGCCCGATAACCCAATCCATACCACGATCGGTTACCACCTGAGGACCGGTAAGCATGGCGTGACTACATACGACTGGCAGCAATACATCAATTTCGCGGACGGGTTTTTGAAAAGCGATTAGGAAGTTTTCCAAAAGTCCATTCGTCTATCGAGTGATTTGAATTTTTTGTTGATAGACCATTTTCCGAAAGTCTCTTTATCTATAGAGTAGATGTCTGGTTTTGTTATTTCAGCCGCTTGGCTGGGAGGCTTGCATACTTGGGAAGGGTCAATCGAAGGTCCGTATTCAAAACATGTTGGAGGTGGGCCGAGCATTGCGTTTTGCAAAACCGAGACGGACGGAGAACTTGCGTCTTCACGTCAAAGTCTTTGTTTTGCAATCGAACGTGAAACGGGGTATCAAGTGAGATCCAGAAGGATTCTGCCGAAGGTTCCCCGCCGTGGGAAACAGAAAGGCGAACCACTCAAATGCGCCCTAGAAAATGTTTCGAAAACTCGTTTCCATCCTCATCACGCTTTCGGCCGTCCTTTTGGCATTCGCAGCTTTTCTTGCGGACCGAATGCTCGGGGTCGTTGCTTTCGCCTACGGCTATCTCACCTTTTGCCTGCTTGCCGCGCTGGTCTTCGGTGGAGTATGGTATGCGTGTTCCAAAAAATACAGCATGGCGTTCGCTCTGATCGTGTTCGGCGCTCTTTCAGCCAATTTCTTTCTGCCGCCGCCATCAGAACGTCTGTTGCGTTCGGCAATGCTAGAGGCACCTCCGGGAACAGATGCGGGAGCGATCGAAGACATCGTGGAGCGACAATACGAGGGCAGCCGGTACGCTATGCCGACCATCTCGAGAGACCGCGCGGGCAGGTTTGATCGAGTACACGTTTCGCTTCTATCGCAAAAATCGAGAAGCTGTACTTCCATCATTTTTCTTGTCGAGAACGGGCGCGTTTCACGAAGCATCTTCTCGCCGGATTGAATATCGCCCAAAAATAACAAACTTTTCCCCAACTACGATGCCATTCACTCCTTCACACCTTCGGAAACTTGCCATCATGCTTGGGGCAATGATGATCTCTATCCCGATCATGGCGGGAGGACAAGAGCGCCCAACCGACGAGACGATTCGCAAAGTGCGAATCTCAAAGGAGAAAGCACATTTCCTTCGAGAGGGCAGCACGGAAAAGTTTATTCCTTGGGGCTTCAACTATCTTGGGCAACATGGCCGCTTGGCAGAAGATGACTGGGATACTCCGGCAGGCTGGTCTCGCATCAAACGTGACTTTGATGAAATGCGAAGTCTTGGAGCGAATGCCGTGAGGTGGCACCTGCAGTTTGAGACCTTTATGAAGGGGCCTAAATCGCCGCATCCTGGGAATCTCAAACGTCTCAAAGAGCTGCTTAACCTCGCACGTGATGCCGACCTTTACCTGAATCTTACCGGGCTGAACTGCTTCAGAAAGGATCGTATCCCAGAATGGTACACCGCGCTCGATGAGGCTGGCCGTTGGCAGGCACAAGCGGTTTTTTGGTCGGCTATTGCGAAGACCTGCGCAAATGACCCCGTGGTATTTTGCTATAACCTGATGAACGAACCTGTGATTAAAAAAGCGGCAGAAGGAGAAGATCCTTGGGTAACAGGTGAACTCGGAGGATTCTATTTTGTTCAATTGATAAGCAACGAACCTGCGGGGCGGAAAACAGAGAAAATCGCTGAACAATGGGTGGAGAAGCTCACGAAGGTAATCCGCAAGCACGACCCATCCACACTTATCACGGTTGGAGTGATTCCTTGGACTTTCGTCTGGCCGAAAGCCAAACCCGTCTTTTACTCGCCTTCCGTATCTCGCCATTTGGACTTCGTCAGCATTCATGTGTATCCGGAAAAGGGCATGCTGGAAAAAGAACTCAAGGCACTCGCCGCTTATGACATCGGCAAACCTTTGGTGATCGAGGAAGTTTTCCCAATGAAATGCTCCTTGGAAGAACTCGACGCTTTTATTGAAGGAAGTTCGGATCATGTGGACGGCTGGTTCAGCCACTATTTTGGGCACACTGCTGCCGAGCATCGTGCTGGAGCGAAGCCCGGACCGCTGGTTGCAGGGTTCTTCGAATATTGGATGAACAAGGGGGAGACACTAAAGAACAAAAAGGCGCATGAGTAGGCTCGGATCTGCCTTTACGCCTTCGCCTCAAGCAAATTTGGAATGGCTCTACAGCAGCTTTCCCTTGAAGAACATCGATCATAGAAACTGAATTTCCGCTACCAACACCCAGAATTTAGCGCAAAATATCTAAAAAATTTCGGCTATTGGTGTCATAGACTATATGAAATCGCTACTTACGTTTATTACCGTTTTGATTCTTTCGTCCTCAGGAGTCTTTGGGTTGAGCGCTGAAATCAAGTTTCCTGAAATTGGGCATCGCGAAGGTATCAGCAAGGTTCAGAAACAGTGTGTCGAGGGTGTTCTTGCGTATATGCAAAATGATCTCAAATTTATTGACGGCAGATTTATCAATGAATTTTCAACCCAGCGCTTTGCTGGAAATTCCGCCAAAACAGCAGGTTTCATCGATCTTTTAGCTCAAGCTAAACTATGGGAACTGAAGGTTCGTTTTGATGATTTTGGCGAGCAAACGTCTGCATTGACTCTTCATCAGTCTTCCCCAGAGGCATTACATATCATCATTAATTCCGAAAAAGATGACTTCTTACTCAAAGATTTTCAGAAGTATCTTACAGAGATTATCCTCCCGAAAAAAGGCAACCCGAATACAGCGCAATCGACTGGAACACCATTCCTTGAAATCGAGAAAGAAGGCAGAACTCAACTGGGTGGTGAAGATTGCTCTGAGTAGTTGATGCATGCCCTTCCATGTGTATTGCTTCGTGCTTAGACTAGGCCTTTGGACCGCTCGTCGCTAAACAGATACGACTAACATGAAACGCCCCAAGACTTATCTCATTACCGCGATCACATTCTTAGTGATCGTATTCCTAGGGGTGTGGGGTTGGAACTCATGGGCGGCATGGGAAGAGCGAAGGCTTGATGCGGCCTATCAGCAGTTATTTCCCGAACTCCCTCTTGGAATCACAAACCGACACTACGCCAAGACTGAAGCGTTCACCGATTGGACCGCACGATACAGATTTGATGGCGGTAGCGAGGAGCTCGTGAAGCGTCTGATTGAGCACTACGATTTAGTTCCTGCAGAGGCTCCTTTTGAAAGCAGCGATCCTGCGCCCTCATGGTGGACAATCCCAGCGAGAACCGAGATTTACAGTCGGGGCTCCAGTCACGATTACTCCATGCTCGTATTTGATCCTAAAAGTCGCCGTGTTTTGTTCGAACAAACTCGAAATTGAATACCCACTCGAAAAGCAGCAAAGGGAGGAAGGCATTGATAGCCGGAGCAACAGGTGCAGTTGGTGCGGTGCTCCTGAAATTGCTGAATGAGTCCGAGCGCTACTCTGAGATTCATTGCATCGGCAGACGAGCGCCAACCTTGTCTGATCGAAAGATCAACTCTCACATCGTCGAATTCGAAGAACTGGATCAACTGGATCTAGCTCAACCTATCGATGATGTATTTTGCACGATTGGAACCACCATCAGAGCCGCAGGCTCGGTGCAGCAATTCAAAAAAGTGGACCGCGACTATGTGTATCAAATCGGCAAGCTTGCAGAGCGTCTGCATGTAGAAACCTGCTCCGTGATTAGCGCGATTGGAGCCAACGCCGAATCATCTAACTACTACAGCCAGACGAAAGGTGAAGCCGAAGACTTACTCCAAAGCCTTGACTTGAATTCGCTGCGTATCTTTCGCCCTTCCTTGCTGCGAGGGAATCGAGACGAATTTCGCTTGAAGGAAACGATGGGCTTCATCGGACTCACGGTTCTCACTCCATTGCTACAGGGCTCTTGGAAAAAATACCGTCCAATCCGAGTCGATCAGGTCGCGAAAGCACTGATCGAAAGCGGGCGAAATAGCTATCCAGCAGTCAAGATCTTTGAAAGTGATGAGATACAAGATCTCTAATTCCAGCGATGTATGGTGTGCACATGCAAACCGCCCATTGACGTCGGCTACTGAAGTGAATGGAGGCTGGCTGTAACGTCTATTTTTGTATATCTACGGGAAGCACCGTAGAAAAAATCATGAAGAAACTTTTACCACATACGATGGTCGTGAGCTTTTTCTTAGTGAGAACTTTAGCAGAAGATGTGCCTGTTGATGCTGCGCACTCAAACAACGGACCCTCTGGCGGCTTTAATTTAAAAGTAAAGACTTACGCTCCTGAAGGTGGCTCCACGAAGCTCAAGTTCCCGACTCATATCGCGTTTGGACCGGCGAATCAGGAAATCATCACGGACTTAAAGAATCATCGATTCGTGTTTCGGGATAGCGCCGAGGAGCCATTTCAAGTTTCACCCATACCGACACGCGGCCCGCACTCGCTGGTCTACAATCCGAAAGACAAACTGTATTACGCCAACGACACGGACAATCACCGCATCATTGCCTTTGCTGATCTCAGTCGTAAAACTATAGCAGCGGAAACAAAGACTATTGCGGGCGTCACCTTGAAACGCCCTCATGATGTTGTGCTCGATCCCACGAGTGGTTTGATCTACGCGATCAATCCCTATTCCGGTCATGTCTTTCGCTTCACAGCGATCGGTAAGAACGAGAGCGCGATCCGAGTTCCCGTCGGAGGCTACGCAAGAGCACTGACGTTTACAAACGGTAAACTCTTTGCCATTGGATCGGCAAAAGGAAGGATCGTTGAAATCGTGGATTGGGACACGAAGAAGTTTAGAATCTACGATAGTTTCGATTCAACGAAACGAAACGGGCCTGCTGGGGCTTGGACCAAAACTGGCTTGGTTCTCAACGACGTCGAGTTCTTTGACGGCAGTTGGTATGCGACGAGTTATTTCACCAAGTCCTATGCCGATGGAGCCGATTCCGATAAAAACCGATTCATTCGCTTCAAAACATTCGAGGATTTTGTCACAGGGGATTGGGAGGATATCAGTCAACTCTTACCCAAGGGAATGACCCCTTATTATCTCACCGTGAACAACGACTTGCTCTACCTGGCAATTTTTAACCACGAGTCTCCCGGAAGTGGTGACGCCATTCTCCAGTTCACCAAATCCCACAGTGCCTCCTCGCCAGCCAAAGAAAAATGAGCCTCCTTTCTAAAAAAACTATCATAAAAGTTGTTTTGCCATCACCGGCCCTAGCCTTCCTTGCAATCGGACTTCCCATGATCTCTACCCTCTCCTTTGGAGCGGAGCAAATTGACCGACCGAACATTCTCTTCATCATGTCGGATGACCATACCATGCAGGCGGTGGGAGCGTATAAAAGCCGATTGGCGAAACTCAATCCGACACCGAATATCGATCTACTTGCCGAAGCAGGTATGCGTTTCGATCGAGTGTTCTGCAATAATTCGATCTGTACGCCAAGTCGAGCGAGCATCATTACCGGACAGTATCCGCAAACCAACGGGGTGCTTGATCTAGGTGGGAAGATTCCTCCAGATCGGCAGATTCTCCCGCTGGAAATGAAGCAAGCTGGCTACCAGACTGCCATGATTGGGAAATGGCATCTGAAAGAGGAACCCGCCGCTTTCGACTACTACTGTGTGCTTCCCGGTCAGGGGAAATATTACGATCCAGACTTCCGCATACGTGGTGAGCAGCCGTGGCCAAAGAATGGTATCACGAAAAAAGGCCAACATTCCAGCGACGCTATCACCGACATCAGCTTGGAATGGCTTCGTAAGGGGCGAGACAAAAAAAAGCCGTTTTTTCTCATGCACCACTTCAAGGCGCCACATGACATGTTCCAACATGCCAAGCGCTATGCGGACTTTCTTGAAGACACGGACATTCCCGAACCAGACAACCTTTTTGACCGGCCAGATGGGTCAGATGGTTCACGTGGTCTGGGCTCAGGAGTCCGGAAAGATGCTCCGTGGTTCCTGGGAAAACGGCTTGGAATTTCTCCCGATCTAGATGATCGAGCCTATGCCAAGGCGTGCTACCAACTCTACCTCAAGCGTTACCTACGGTGCGTGAAAGGAGTCGATGACAATGTCGGGCGCCTTATCTCTTTCCTGGCCGAATCGGGTGAACTTGAAAACACGGTCATCATCTACACGGGTGACCAAGGCTTCTTCCTTGGGGAGCACGACCTGATGGACAAACGCTGGATGTACGAAGAGGCGATGCGCATGCCGTTTATAGTTCACTGGCCGAAAAGAGTCAAAGCAGGACAAGTCAATAGCTGGCTAATCAATAACACCGACTTTGCACCGACCATGCTTGAACTGGCTGGAGCATCCACACCTACCAAGATGCAAGGACGGAGCTTTGCAGGTGCCTTGGCAGGAAAACCAAAGCCCGCCGATTGGAGGGAGGTAACCTATTACCGTTACTGGATGCACCTTGCGCATAGGCTTGCCGTACCGGCACATTTCGGAATTCGGAGCGATCGCTACAAGTTGATCTTTTTCTACGGCATCAACCACAAAGCCCCTGAAAAGAAACGAACACCAGCAGCATGGGAATTGTATGACCTACAGGTAGACCCAGCTGAAATGAACAACCTGTATGGCCGCCCTGAGTATAGCGAACTGGTGACGCAAATGAAATCTCAGCTACGCGAAACTCGAGTGACCCTAAAAGAAACCGATGAGGCGTATCCAGAGATTCAGAAGGTGATCGGCGATCACTGGAAGAATTGACATGGCGATTGCAGGGCCATTCATCCCGCAGATTCCATACCATTCTCGACGCGACAATTCGATTGGGTGAATCCTTTTACTAGAAGAAAGCTTCTCTGATTTTTCATCATTGCTTCATACGGATTTCACAAACAGACGAAATGGTTCTCCACCAATGAATCAATGCAAATCAACATCCAAGCAAGAGCTCGGGAACACAACTCCCAAACCGTCTACCCTGCGCAGACAGATTTTAAAGCTATGCCTCATTATGCTTACGTTGATGATGGGAATCATCCTGATCCTATTTAGGATGTATGGTTTAGATACCCATCATGAAACTCGCAGTAGTATCTGGTGGCCAGAGAGATTACGGAATCTGATTCCAGCTACCGCAACTAATATTACTCTACAGCGCGACATTCTAGATCACTACGCCATCTACACGATTTCAGAGAAGGATCTCAACACCTACCTGAACGGCCGATTTTCCAGTGATGGAGAAAAGCTCGATTCGTTCAGTGAGAGAGAAATTGTAGGATCGGAAACTATCGGAGACGAGATCGGGCCACTTGGATGGGTCATAACCAAAGACATGGTCATTTATGAATACTACGCCAGTAACGGAGGCAACCATACTTACTATTACAGCCCGGCAAGTGGGCGGGCCTACCAGAGTTCTGCATACTGGTAACACCTTACTCCCTCTTGTCCTCATTCGTCCAAGTCTTGGAGGAGAAATGGGTTAAGATGAGACCCATGAACTATCCAGACCGTTTTCCAAAAGTCTGTTCGGACTTGTTCAGAATCTAACTAGTGCATCGGTCCGGAAGTTCGTGTGCAAAGGCCGCGAGACATTTTCACGAGCAACGCAGAAATCGGGGAAAAGGACCGCGGCTCCAAATTGCTTCGATCGCAGATCGCAAACGTTGTCGATCCCCTTCCTTTCCCGATTGCACAAGAACTTTGGGAGCGGTGCACTAGAATGAAGGAAAGTCGACAAAGCGAGTTGCCGTTGAAGTAGTCTCGACCTAGAAACGCATAGGTCTTCATTTGAAAATCCAAATCGTAAAATCTCATGTATCCAAAAACATTTTCACACATTGGTCTATCGGTTCCGAACTTGGAAGAAGCTGTTAAGTTCTACGAAGAAGTGATGGGCTGGTATACGATTATGGCACCCACGGTGGTAACGGAGGAATCTGAAACGGCCATTGGAAAGATGTGCATTGATGTCTTTGGCGAAGGCTGGGGCACGTTTAAAATCGCCCACCTTTCCACCGGCGATAAGATCGGGATCGAAATATTTGAATTTCAAAACAACGAAACTCCCTCCGAATTCGAATACTGGAAAACGGGAACGTTTCATTTCTGCGTCCAAGATCCAAATATCGAGGATCTTGTCGAAAAGATCGTTTCAAAAGGCGGCAAACAACGCATGCCAATCAGAGAGTATTATCCGGACGAAAAACCGTTCAAAATGGTGTATGTGCAGGATCCATTCGGTCTGGTCTTTGAAATCTACACACACAGCTATGAGCTGACCTACTCCGCAGGAGCTTACTGAGGGCAGTTTCCAAGTGGGCATAAGGTTTTATCACGACGTCCTGTTAGTTGACACCCCTCGGAGTATTGGAGAGGGTGCGTGGCTATATGATTTTTAAAAGTTTGTGTAGAGATGTGGGAATTGGAGCGAATTCCTATTCGTTGGATACGGAGGGAGTTCGTGTGATTCTTGATGCGGGCATGCACCCCAAAGAAGAAGGCCTAACGGCACAACCCCAATACGACCTCATCGAAGACGACACGGCGGATGCCATTTTTGTAACCCACTCGCATCTCGATCATGTCGGGACGTTACCGGTTTGCGTCGAGCGCCAGCAGAGGGCAAAGATCTTCATTTCTCCCGAGACTTCTGAATTAGCCTGCGCGATGCTTCACAACTCGGTCAACGTGATGGAAAGCAAACGAACCGAGCTTGGAATTTCCGACTACCCGTTTTTTCGTCACGGCCAACTCGACCGGATGAAAGGTCTTTTCGAAAGACGCAATGTGGGCCGAAAATTTGATGTGGATGACCGCGGTCGGCTCAGCGCCGAGTTCTTCGATGCGGGACACATCATGGGGTCTGTGGGAGTGATGTTCGAGGCAGAGGGGAAAAAAGTATTTTATACTGGAGACGTTAATTTCGAAGACAGCACCTTACAGAAAGGGGCGGTGTTTCCTGACGAAGAAGTGGATGCGCTCATTGTGGAGACGACCCGAGGCGAACAAGCGAGGCCAGCAGAATACTCGCGTTTTGAAGAAGAAAACAAACTCGCTGAGGCCATTACGGGTGCCTTGGGGCGCGGAGGATCGGCGTTGATTCCAGTATTCGCGATGGGCAAGACTCAAGAAGTCTTGGCGATGCTGCAGCGTTTCAAAGAGGAAGGCCGAGTCGACCCGAAAACCCCAGTCTACATCGGTGGCCTGAGCACGAAGATGACCAACATCTACGATAAGTTTTCCGATGTCACCCGCCGCAATCGACGTGGCTTTAAATTCCTCTCCGACATGGAATTGGCTGGGGGCGGGAATCGAAGAAAACGCGTTGGACCCATCCCTTTTCACAACGGCTGCATCTACGCCCTATCCAGCGGCATGATGACCGAAAAAACCGTTTCGAATAATTTTGCACGCCAAGGCCTTCTGGAAAACACAAAGCACGGGTTGTTCTTTGTTGGCTATGCAGATTCGGAAACTCCCGGCGGAAAGATTCGTGCCGCTAAACCTGGCGACATGGTCGAGCTCGATCCAGCCTATCCTCCGGTAAAGCTAAACTGCGAGGTGCGTGCTTTTGATTTCTCCGGCCACTCCACGCGTGACGCCATCGCTGATTTCGCAGTTCGAGTGAAGCCAAAGAAAATCTTTCTCGTGCACGGTGACGAAGGAGCAATGGAATGGTTCAGGCAAGAGCTCCAAAGCCGTTTGCCAGATGCAGAAATCATTATCCCCGAGCCGGGTGTGGAGTTCGATATCTAAAAATTCGGCATATACTGCAGCTTGGTCTTTGAAAAGCTACGGGGCGGCTGGCTCGGCCTTTTTGCCGTTGATTACCGGATGGAGGGCTTCGTGGTCTTTCAACGCTTTTTTGAGACCCTCTATCATTTCTGTTAGAATCTCTGGCTTCTCTTTGCTTAAGTCTTTCTGTTCAAACGGATCTTCCGCGAGATTGAAAAGCTGGTAGTGCGAATCGGCTTGTTTGTAGCCGCCATGCGCTGGGATGTCTGGCAAGGCGTGAAAAATAAGCTTCCAGTCACCATCTCTCCAGACAGTGAAATAGTTGCTGCGGTGTTTGCCGTGCGGGTAGTGCATCAGAAACTGCTCAGGCCGGGAGGCGTCTTTCTTTCCTGAAAGCAACGTTGCCAAGGGCTCTCCATCGACTTTGTGATCTTCTGGAACTTCTACCCCTGCGAGATTGAGGATGGTTGGGAAAAGGTCCGTGACATTTGCGATCTGCCCCTGAATCGCTCCACTCGGAATTGGTAACTGCTTCTGCCAAGAATTTTCTGGATCTTGTTTCGCCCACGCTGCAATGAAAGGCACTCGCATGCCCCCTTCGTAGTGCGCTCCTTTTTTTCCTCTTAACGGAGCAGCACAGGCCACGACATGCTGATCGCCCAGGGGCGCATCGCCACCGTTGTCACCCAGAAAAACCACCAAGGTATTGCTGTCGACGTCCATTTCAGAAAATAGATCGAGCATGCTTCCAAGTGAGTGATCGATCCCCTCAATAAGCGTCGCGTACGCTTGAGCTCGAACTGGCTTTCCAGAGTCTTTGTAATTTTCAGCGAACCGCGGATCGGATTCGAAAGGTGAATGCACCCCGTAGTGTGAAAAATAGAGGTAAAAGGGCTGATCCGTTTTTACGGATTCAGCAACGGCCTTTTTCGCCTCAAGGGTGAGAGCTTCGGATAGAAAAGTGCCAGATCCGTGGTAGGCATCAAGATGAGGAACTGCGTGGCTCTTTCGTTTGCCCACCGCCCCATAGTGTTTCTCTGAAAAGTAACTACCCGGAGCTCCGAATTCAGCCCCAGCAATATTCACATCGAATCCAAGATTTGCCGGATTTGCACCCTCTGAATCTTTAGGTCCAAAGTGCCCTTTACCGACATGGATCGTACGATATCCCTGTCCTTTGAGAAGCCCGGGCAGAGTGATATCGCCCTTACTCAGGCCCTTCCAATTCCATTCCTCGGGACCGTGAGTGCCTCGGTTGTCGGTCTTTGGATTGATCCAATTCGTCGTGCCATGACGTGCCGCATTCTGCCCAGTCATGATTGAAATCCGAGTCGGAGAACAAACACTCATCGCGTAGAACTGATTGAATCGTATTCCCTGTTTCGCCAGACGCTCCATCGATGGAGTTCGATAGAAATCGTTGAGCGGATAGCGCTTTGGCTTCCCCGAAGAATCGGTCAGGAAGGGAAGCGATGTGTCCATCACACCCATGTCATCGACAAGAAAAACCATGATGTTTGGCTTATCAGCGGCACCTAGGGATAGAGTCGCACCGATGAGAATTCCGATCGCTTTGAGAGCAGTGGTCATTCGGGAAGCCTAGATCGCTAAGTTCTCGTATCAACCTCAGATTAATTGAAAAATCTCACGAATTCTATGTCACCTTGCGATTTTGCCTGCCGATCATGAACGCTGCCATCGAGCAGGAAAAAACAATCACGATTAGCATGACAGCCCCACAGAACTTCATGGTTTCAATCTGACCGGGAAGCTTGGTGGAATTCGCATTTTCTTCTTCATCAGGGTGGAAAAATTTCAGCCGATCGTAGAACGGAATCGGTTTCTCTAGGGCGAGAAAGACATGCTTTGGTTTTTCATTGCGGTAGTCATTCCGGAACGTCTCGGCCTCGCGGACCAACAAATCAATACGGTCATTGGAGAACCAATTGTATGTAGGCCGGACGTTTTTTCCCTCTGGCCAGACCTTCATCGATGAAACTTCGATGGGTGTGGCTTCATCGACCATTCGAGAAATTCGGCTAATTAGATTGCGGGCTTCATTTTTGTCGTTGGCACCGGATGCGATGAGGCGACGTAGCCCTTCTTTGGCCTTTTCAAAATCTTCGATTTCCTTGGGATTTGCTTCACTAGCCTTTTCTCGAAAGCGATCAATTTTCCGTTGAATGCGGATGCGCTCGAGTTCGAATGGGTTCCGAGTTGCTTGAGCCACGAGCATACCCTCGAACGCGTAGCGAAGCGGCATAACCATCGCTGGAACAGGAACTCCACCTGAATCACGTTCGAGTTTCACTTCGTTGAAAAGACCTCGATTCATCTCTTTGAAAGGCACTAAAGCCCCCGCAAGCAACATCTGCGGAACAAGGAGGAGTGGCACAGCTGTTAGAGCAGCACGCTCCGTCCTGACCACTGATGAAATCAGAAGTGCCATCGCCGTGCCACTGAGTGCCGTCAGCGTCATCCAAATCCAATGGTAAAGGAGCACTCCTTCAATTTCCAAAAAGTGATTTCCGACGACCAAGTAGAAAAAGCACTGCACTGCCGCCACGATGCCAAGTGCGAGGAACTTCGCGCAGACATAGGAAACTCCGCTTTGCTGACAATTTCTCTCACGTCGAAGAACTGAGCGATCTCGCAAAATCTCTGTTGCAGAATTTGTCAGACCAAGAAACATCGCGACGGTGACACTTAAGAAAAGATACGCAGGTATATGCAAGGCGGTCTTGAATTCGAACGGGCCTTCTGGAGATGAGCGCAAGGTAATCGCGATCAATGCGGCAAGAATCGGCGCTTCGAGAAAGGTGCTATAGAGTGTGCCACGGTTCCGAATTTTTGAGAGCAACGAGCGCTCGAAATGGGTGAAGAAAATAAGAAAGATCGCCCGTAGCGGCCGTGTTGGCCGCGGCGGCACCGGTAGCAAGTCGGACTCTCCTCGATTCGCGATATTTGAAACCGGTCCAGAATCTCTTTGGAGCGAATCCACAAGCGATAAACTCTCAAACCGCTCCTGCCAGAAGGTCGGAGGAAACCTTCGGGCAGCGCCTGTATTTCCCCCGGCGCCGATCGAACTAAGCGGCGTTTCTAGAACATCGAAGACAAAATCAGCACCAAGTGGCGTCTTTGCGACCATCGATGGATGTGAAATTGAGAGCTCCGCACATGCCTCCCGGAAATAACCAACCATTTGCGCCGGCGTTCCGAAAAATGCCATCTTACCTCCCCCATCGAGTAGAAGAACCTTGTCAAAAAGGCGAAGCACACTTGCACCTGGACGGTGCAAAGAGGCGATGACAATTTTTTCCCGAGCCAATGCTCGAAGAGTTTCTGCAACGTGTTCGGAGTCCTTTGAAGAAAGCCCGGAAATAGGCTCGTCGAAAAGAAAGAGCTCAGCTCGGCTCCCAAGGTCAACTCCGAGATTCAGCCTGCTTCGTTCACCTCCAGAAATCGTTTTTTCTCCCGGAGTGCCAACGAGACGCCGCGCGATCCGCTGCAGCCCGAGCTCTGCCAACATACTATCGACACGCCGTGAATGCTCATTGATTCCCAAACCCGGCCGCCGAACTGTCACCCCGTGGCGCAAGTGCTCACGAACCGTAAGCTGCGGATTGAGTGCTTCCTCTTGCGGCATGTGAGCAATGAATGGCACTAGCTCCTTGCGGCGCTCATAGAGTGAGGTGCCGTTCAACTTCACCTTGCCCCGAGTTGGTTTTCGCTGTCCGGAAAGGACTGCAAGCAAGGTGCTCTTACCGCTGCCACTTGGACCGATGATGCAAAGCATCTCTCCGCGGTTCGCAGAAAAATTGATTTGGTCGAGCGCTCTCGAATTTTTCCCAAAATCGTGAATCAAGCTATCCACCTCTAGCGACTCGATCTGAGTTCTTTCCTCATCGAGAAAGCCCTCTGAGAAACGGCACCGGACTGCCTGACTACCCGAAAGGCGAATCAATGAGCCGTCACGCAATTTCGCCCTGCGTCGGACTGGAAGTCCATCGACAAGAATTGGCCCAGCAGCATCTCGGATTTCGAGTTCACCCGTCGTGCTATCACTATCATATCGGATAAATAAAACCGCGCGTGGAGCCAGAACCGCAGTAATCAACAAGTCCCCGCTTCCAAGAGCAGAGGGATCATTGGAGACGAGATATTCCTGCTGTCCTTGCGCCAGCCGCAAACGCCGTCCGGATTGCAGGACACGTTTTCTCAGATCGTCCACCGTGATCCTAACCCCAGCAGGACCGCCAATCCGTTCGTCATTT
>JBGCEE010000083.1:0-39878 GCA_045106015.1 Akkermansiaceae bacterium
ATCCCCATGGAGGTCAGTGGGATGGAGTGGATCGGCGACACCCTCGCGATCTCAATTCGCAAAGGTGAAATCTGGATGCTCGAAAATGCACTCTCCGAAGACCCGGAAAAGATCGGCTACCGCCTCTTCGCCTCCGGCTTGCATGAGCCGCTCGGACTGACCTTGGACGGAAAGGATCTATTGGTTTCTCAGCGGGCGGAGATCACGCGCCTTCAGGACAATGATGGGGATGGCAAAGCGGATGCCTATCTGACCGAGTGCGACGGATGGAATGTTTCCGGAAACTATCACGCCTACGCCTATGGCCCGGAGCGCGATGGGAAAGGGAAACTCTGGGTGACCCTGAACCTTGGAATGGGGCCGCTGACAAACAACTCGATCGGCTGGCGCGGATGGGGTGGAGTGATCGGCGAGGACGGGTACTTTGTTCCCAAATCCTTCGGGATGCGTTCACCATGCGGTCTGGGCGCGAACCGGGAGGGTGATATGTTTTTCTCGGATCAGCAGGGAACCTGGATCCCCGCCACTCCGATCTACCATCTCCGCCCGGGTGTTTTCTATGGGAACCAGGAGTCGCTCGAAACCCTGAATTCCCCCGGCGCCCCTTTCCAGTTGAGCTCGATTCCGAAAGCGAATCAGCCATACCCAAAGGCTCTCGAAAGCTGCGCGGAATTCGTCCCCCCGGCGGTATGGCTTCCCTACAACAAGATGGGTCGCAGTGCGACGGATGTTCAGTTGATCGACCAGGATGGCAAGTTCGGCCCGTTCGACGGGCAGCTTCTGGTGGGAGAATTCACCAACTCCGCCGTGAACCGAGTGTTTCTGGAAAAAGTGGATGGCGAGTACCAAGGTGCTTGCTTCCCATTTCTCGAAGGCTTTCCGGCGGCCGTCGTTCGGCTGAGCTTCGCACCCGATGGATCGCTTTTCGTCGGAATGACGAACCGCGGTTGGTCTTCGATTGGAAACCGATCCTACGGTCTCCAGCGTGTCATCCATTCGGGAACCGGACCTTTTTCCATCCAGGAGATGCGGGCAAAGCCGGACGGATTCGAACTGCGCTTCACCGAGCCGGTCGATCCCGACACAATCACCAAGGCGGGCGCACTTGAGATGAGCAGCTACACCTACCAATACTCCAGCAAGTATGGTGGAAACGAAATCGATACGAAGCCACACGAACTCAGCGGTATCGAAGTTTCCGAAGATGGCCTGCAGGTGCGGTTCCAGGTGAAGGCACTGCGCCCGCATTACGTGCATGAATTGAGAACGAAAGGAATTCAATCAGCCAGTGGGCGAATCCTCGATTTCTCCGACGCTTACTACACCTTAAATCGAATTCCAAAATGATGATGCGAAGTTTCACACTGAAGTGTCTCCGAAAGTTATTGCAGTTTTGCGCTTTTCTCTCAATGGCGGCATCAGGCCAGTCACTTGCGCTTGCCCAAGTCGCCGTGCACAAACCGAATGTTGTTGTGATCCTAACAGATGACTTGGGTCATGGAGACCTTGGCTGTTACGGATCCGACCGAATCAAGACAGTCAACATCGACCGAATGGCTGCGGAGGGAATGAGATTCACGGATTTCTACGCAGCCTCATCTGTTTGCTCAGCCTCTCGGGCTGCGCTGCTGACGGGACGCTATCCGATCAGAACGGGGGTCACAGGCGTGATTGGCGCAAACACAAAACGGCATCTGCCACTCAAGGAAATAACACTTGCTGAACGCTTCAAGGCGATTGGCTATACCACCGCAATCTTCGGCAAATGGCACCTGGGTAACACTCTCGACGTTTGGCCGTTGAAGCAGGGGTTTGACGAATGGTTTGGAACAGTCGGCTCCAACGATATGGGCAAGGGGCGTCCATCGCTTGAAGCAAGACGGACCGGGAAGGCTGGGGTCGAAATCGTCGAGCAGGACAAGGTGATCGAAATCAATCCTGATCAACGAACGCTGACACGTCGCTACACTGAGCGAGCCGTGGATTTCATTCAGCGCCAGAAGGCAGGGCCATTCTTTCTATATGTTTCCCACAACATGCCCCACACCCCAATTTTCGGGAGCCAACGATTTGCGGGCAAGAGTAGGCGCGGACTGTTTGGCGATGTGATCGCTGAGATTGATTGGTCAGTGGGGGAAATTCTCAAGACAATCAAGTCTGAGGGGATCGATGAACAGACGATCGTTATTTTCACCTCGGACAACGGACCATGGTTGATTTTTGGTGACCATGGAGGGTCCGCAGGTGCCTTGTCTGGTGGTAAAAAGCAAACGCTTGAAGGGGGGCTGCGTGTTCCCTTGCTTGTCCGTTGGCCGGGGTATGTGCCTAAGGGGGGCGTCAGCAAATCCATGATCAGTGCACTAGACCTAACACCAACCCTATTGGCAATGGCTGGAGAAATTACGCTTCCGAATGGGCTGGACGGTCGGAACATGAGTCAGCGCTTGCTTGGCAAGGATCATGCCGAACGGACAGATGATCTGTTTTTTTACTTTTGGGAGCGCGAAGTGCGGGCTGTGCGTCAGGGACGTTGGAAACTACAGTTGCCCCACGTCGATTCACAGGCTCCTGACTCAACGGCCATTGGCCATGGCGGACTGCGCGGAAAGGTCACCAAGATTACCCGGGAGGAGGCTCTGTATGACCTGCGGATCGATCCTGGCGAAAAACGAAATTTGGCGGCGCAAAACCCGAATAAAATGAAAGAGCTCAAAGCTAGACTTGGTGCATTCGAGCGTGAATTGGAAAAAACAAAGAGATTCGCAGAAGGAGCGGATGAATGAAGGAGGAGAACTCCAGTTTTTAAGACCGTCAGAGCTACTTTAGGACAACTCAATTACGGAATCTTTTTATGAACAAAACAACTGTGACATCAATCTTGGTTCTGAGCCTGAATGTTTTTTCCTATCAAGTAGCACACAGCCAAGAGCCGAGCACAAAGACATATCAACTTTGGAGCGGACCTGAGATTCCCACAAACGTTGAGGAGGTGCCATTTGTCCAAGGGATCGAACATCGAACGATTTTAGACGCACGTGAGCACACTTACAAATTTCTCCATGGCGCAGCCATCATCAACTACAAGGGCACCTTTTACGCCAACTGGGCGAACAGCCCGAAAGATGAAAACCTCTCGAAGGAAACCCTGCAGGGAAGACATACGAAAGATCCTCTTGGTGACTGGTCGCCACGAGTAGTGACGGCGGCAGAACTTGGGCTGAGGCACGACGCAGCAACATGCCAATAGCTGCCTCAAAAGCTTACCTCGGAAAGTTGAGCACGGGGCAGCTCTACATGATTTCCAATTTAAACAATCGCGACAGCTTAACTATTTCTGTCGGAAAGCCTGGTGAGAAAACACTTTCATCGATGTGGCGCATCCGTCACGGCAAGTCGATTCCGCCGCGATTCGAGGGCAAGGCCAAGAGCAAGCAATGGTCTTACCCCTATGCTCACGAGCACGACGGAAAACTTTACGTGGTCTATTCGATCGGCAAGGAAGACTGCGGGCTTTCGGTTATACCTATCGATTCGCTAAGAGTCAGCCCTTCGAACCATTCTGATATCGAGGATAAATTGGATTAAACGAAACCGAAACACACCAATGTAGAGACTCAATACCCATCAAAACACACTTCCAAACTCGACTAAACTAATCGCTTCTAGGCGCTTCAGGGTTTGAAAACACCTTCGGTAAATTCGAGAAAGAAATCCCAATCCGCTTTGATCAGATTGTGTTTCCCATCACGGATGTGGTATCCAGTTGAGCCAACATGCCGCGCTTCATTGAGTGCAGGCATCTTTGGGTTTTTGACGGATTTTTTACCCAGCAGTTCAAAGACCGGTGCTGCTGCTGCTAATGACGTATACTCACCCAGAGGATCTGCCCAGAGGTCCTCGTCCGCGCTGGCTACGTAAACCGCACGCGGTGCAATCAATGCAACAAGTTGGTGCTGATCAACCGGCAAGTCATTGGCTTTGACGTTATAGGAATTGAAGGCATTGCAAAACCAATGAGGAAATACCCGATTGATCCGCGCGATGGTTTCCCCGTATGACCTCCTAAAAAGAGCCGCCCCCCCGCAACCCGAGTTATTGCTGTAGGCGATTTTAAAACGCTCATCTTCCGCGGCCGCCCAAAGTGCGGTTTTTCCGCCACGCGAATGACCCACGACTGCGGTGCGACTAGCGTCAATACCTGGATGCTCGAGCGCACAATCCAACACCCGACTCGCACCCCATCCCCACGCAGAAAGACTACCCCATCGCGTATCGGAGTCGCTTTTCGGATCATCTAAAAGAGCACGAATTCCGTTTTCATATTTATCACGCTTATCGGGATCAACATCCGATGTGTGAAAGCTCGCGGTTGCATAGCCCTTTCGAACGATCTGTTCAACCGGCCAGAATGGATCATTTTTTTCCACAACCTCGTTGAGTGAGATGAAGCGTCGATTATTGATCAAGACTACAAGTGGCACCGGTCCGTCCGACTTGGGCACCACCATAACAAACTCAAATGAATGGGATTTCCCCCCTGACTTAATCGTAATCGCTATCTGCCGGCCAATTGCACCGATACCGAATGCATCGTCCTCACGACTGAGCTCTTTGAATCCCAACGTAAAGGGAGTTTGAGGACGCAAACCATACACGTGCTTACGGAAGAGCTCTCTTAGTTCAGGTCGGCGCTGTTTTGACCATTCCTCTGCTGACCCGATTCGTTGACCATTCTCAGAAACAAGCAGCGCTGGTAGCTCATACGCTGGCACCTTTGCTTCATCAAAATTACTTTCCTTTCCGCGATTTTTGGACCAATTCTCGACGTGTTCAACTTTTGCCTTCCATCCATGCTCAGAATTTTCTTCCGCCAACGAGTCATTAGCGAAAAAAGCAAATGATACAAAAAAAATAAACAGAGGGCTTCGAGCGTGAGTTTTCATAGGTGATACAAAGTTGGCAAAGGACAAATCAACAGGTTTCATTGTAGGTTCTTTACGCAATTTTAGGGTTAATCTCTTCAATTGAAGCCCGAAAAGCATTGAGTTTCCAAACATTCATTTTTCCCCTAACCTAAGCTTCACCCATTTCACTGGTTCGTCCACTCGGCAACGAACTCCTCCCATTCCTTTCTCATAGCTTCAGCATCGCGATTGACTTCAGCGATACGTGCCCGATGAAAGGCTTGCCCAGCAAGAGGCAGCCGCCGATTGGGAGCAGTGCGATTCACGAGCAGTGGATCGTTTTCTGGAGGACAACGTTCATGCACCTTATCGACAAAATCCGCAAAGCGCTCACCTACAAACCACGAGGGCTTTTCAGCGGTGCTCTTTCGATAGGTTCGCGGTGCCACATATTCGATCACGGGTCGGTTGTCCGTATTGATCGGATACTCGTTGAAGAGTGATCGCGCAGCGGTCAGATTTCCACCATAGAAAAGAAGAATCGTCTGCGGATCAAGTGGTAGATTGAGGCGAGTAAGATCAAACTCATTTTTCCCTGAAACAGCGAAGAGTTTATCTCGTATACTGTCGATATCACTCGCTGGAAGCTGATGACCTCGCTGGTGCCCGATCAATGCAACAACCTCATCACCGGGTTGGAAATTATGCCGCCACATCGAAACTTGATCGAAGGTCTCCACCATCGTCTTGGCAATAATCGAGAACTCATTTTCCGTGAGCTGATAGAGAGGTAACCATTGGACAAACACGCCGCCTGGTAAGAGGCGCTTCTTGGCATTTTCGAAATGATCTTTCGTATAGAGACTTCCCGCACCGGAACGAAATGGCACAAAAAGATCGGAGTTGATCATATCAAAAGTTTCATCTGTCGCCATCAGATAGTGCCGTCCATCTTCCACAATAACCTTGGCCCGCGGATCTTTAAACAAGCCTCCTGTCGTGTCGAAACCTCGCACATCGGTCATATATTTTTTTGCAGCGGTAATCACTTCAGGAACCAATTCGCATGCAACGACTCGTTTGATATTTTCGTGTTGTCGGCTCAAGGCGCCGCCAGCCGTGGAGCCCGTGCCAATACCGAGAAAAAAAACGCTCTCCGATTCGGGGTAGATCATCAGTGGAAGGTCTGCCTGAAATTTCTCCTGCATGAAAGCACCAGTCGAGCCGAGGCTGTAATGGGAGTTAATTTTGATCGCTAACCCCTTTTGACCTTCTGTCACAGCAACCATACAATCGCTACCTTCCCACGTTTCAATAACCTCTTCTTGGGCAGCCAATGGATCGACACTAACGATTGGCAAATCTCGGTTCGCCATCGCTGTTAGATTTAGAATCAAAACCACGGAACAAACCACCTTTACAGCCATACCTTTCCAATCCCAGCGGAGGGGTAGAAGCAAAGCTGACACCAGATACAACAAAGCAATACTCCATAAACTCACCCAGATCCCCAGCCACTCCAACAGGAAGAACCCACAAACGAGTGCCCCAAGGACTGCACCGACCGTATTCCCCGCAGCAAGCCTTCCTAGCGACTGACCCGGAGTCTTAAGAAAACGTTCTTCAAGTTTCATCAAATACGGGAATATCGTCCCAAGCAATACGGCGGATGGAGCAACCACAAGAGTCACCGTTTTAAAAATCAGGAACATGTAAGCCGTCCAACTTCCTTTCGAGGTGACGATCTGCATTCCATCCGTGAGAAAGAGAAACATACTGGGAGTTAACACGACAGCTGCTGCACCCAATATCATCAATACGGCTAGAACCAGATTGGACTGAATCTTCAGCTTTGATATCTGTGAACTCAACACCGCACCAACAGCGAGACTCAAAAGCAAAATCACTAGAATCGCGGCGAAGGTGTAAACCGAATTCTCGAACACCTGAGAGAACATGCGAGTCCAAAGCACCTCTAACGCAAGCACTCCGAATCCAGATAGAAAAACCATGATCAGAATCAACTTACCCCCACCCGACTCTGAAACCGCCATCTCAGGCACGGACTCTTCGGCAACGGGTTTTTTCCCTCTCTTCTGCTCACGTTCGATACGCCTTCTTTCCTGACGATTCATCGGCACCTCCTGATTTTCAGTAAGTTCACTTGGACTCGACGACGATTCCGTCTCGAAAGAAACTGCAGGCATTTCGTTTCTTGAGAGAATCCAAGCGATGCCTGCAATCCCCAAAGAGACAATGATCGCGAAGACACAAGTCAGATTAAAACCAAGCCAGAGCGGCAGATAGAAACCCGCCAACATCGCACCACCTGCAGCACCTAAGGTATTGAAGCCATACATCAGCGCGGCCGTCTTTCCGAAAATAGCTCGATCCCGAATCATAAACTGACCCAAGACAGGAATCGTCCCACCCATAAAAAAGGCGGGCGGAAAAACCAGACATAGGGACAGCAAAAATTTGACCAAGAGCAAAACGAAGCCTGAACCGATCGCTTGGAAAATCGGTGGATAGATAATTTCAAATACGACGAGAACCAGAAAATAAAATAGAGCAGTGATCGCGATTCCAATCTCCAACCAGAAGTAGGTCCGCATCGGATTTACCGCACGAGACACCTTCCGACCAAAGAACCAACTCCCCACCGCTAGCCCTGCAAAAAAAGAGGCGAGAGTCACGCCCGCTGCTTGTGAACTATTTCCAAAAAGCAGGCCGTTTTGCTTCATCCAAAGCACTTGATAGATCAGGGCAGCAAACCCCGAGAAAAACACAAGACCAAGCGAGGCCGAAATCCCACTTACCCTGCCATTACGATTTTCATCCATAATCAATGATCGAACCTAGCCTGATACTTCCGCTTCATGCCATGCAGAATTCGAAATGGTCTCACACTATTTCTACCTGTCATTAAGTACGGCTTTCCAAGAAGGAGTCTCAGCTTCCCCAGAACTGCTGGTGGTAATCGTTTGCCTCCGGGTGCCTGTAGAACAATGGGATTCCACATCGCCCTCCCATCAAGAACACGAAAACCTGCGTTTGTATACAGGGACGAATCACCACTAAACTTCCGACTCGCCGCTACATGCGTCGGATAATTTGGGTGAATCATGTAAAATGGAGCATGAGCGATCAGGACCCCACCAGGTCTTAGGTAGCCTTTCAAGACCTCAAGAAACGCCACTGGATCCTCAACGTGTTCGAGCACATCTAGGCATATGATCGCGTCAGAAGACGCTTCGGGTATTGCCTTCGGGCTTGTAAGATGGGTGACCATCGTATGTGTGTTTTGGAAAAGCTTTTTGGCAAATTCAGCACAATACCCTGGAACCTCGAAATAAGTGACTTCGTGTCCTGCACGAGCAAACCGAAGGCATTCGAAACCCAAACCATCACCAATACTGAGAACCTCACATTTCCCAAGATGTCTGGTAATCCAATCACAACACCATACGCCCATTTCCTGCTTAAGCTGGTTCAAATTCCAAATTGCTAGTTCGTAGAGAAATGAATCGGTCGTTTCGTAAAAATGCTCCATCGCATCATTGTAGACATGGCGCTCAGCCCCGCTGGATTTGATGGATTTTTCGAATGCCACTCTAACGCTCGAACCAATATTAAGCTCTTCTTTTCTCAGTCGGCTCTCGACCGTCGCAATTGGCATGGAAGTGACTTCAGATATCAAGCCAGCCATATCAGAGATCGACTCTAATGGATCGAAATGAATATTGGTAGATTGTGATCCCATTCTTTCCGGCTGGTGAAAGCAGTATCTATATGCGGTTAGGCCTTCAAAGGGCAGGATTTTTCACTCGAACAGCTCGCCAAGCTTTTCGACCATTTCTGGGGCAATTTTATCGAAATACTGATCAGCCAAGGCTGTATCACCGCTCAACTCTGAAAAGATTCCTGCTGTGCCTAATGCTTCCATATCTGAAGATCTGTGTTTTGCAACCAACTGAGAAAGCAACGCATGATCCTTCGCGTTGAGGTCAGCAAATCCGAAAGACGCTTGCTTGTCGCTTTTCATTCCTTGAAACGTGAGCTTCCAATCCTCTTCAACCCTGGCCAACCAGACTGGAGTTCTAGCTTTAGATATTTGCAAAGCCACCGGTTCAAGTTTTCCTTCTTTGCTGATCTCACCTAGCGAAGTCAGTAGTGCTTCGTTCAAGAGAGCCAAGTGGCCTTCACCTAAAGTCCTAGCTGGTCGCGCGGTCGGTTTTGGCCTCAACGAAGTAGAAGCTTCTCCCCCAGCACCAGAGCCGGCACCTGTGATCTGCAAATGCTTTTTGCTGAGAGCCAATAAAATAGCCCCAGTCGCCGTCGGAAGAACACGCGGTCCATAAGATGTATCTGAATTACAATTCGGACGATCCCGCCCCCATGGCTGCAAAATGAGTCCACCGTTGTGGGTTTCGGAAAGAATCAAAAACGTTTTCATATAATCCAAATATTCCCGAAGTAATTTTGGATCATCGCTTTTTGCCGCACCGACGATGCTCCAGAAACCGTGCATATTGGAAGTCGCGTGACCGTCAAACGCGTTTCCGGGGCCTATCGCGCAAGTGTTGGCCGCATGTCTGCCTAAATATTCCCAAGACTCCGGATTATTGCCGATCATGTGAGCGACTGCACCCATCCCAACAGGCGCAAGGTGCCCCCCAGTTCGAGTGGTCTTGTATGGCTTCGTTGGTTCAGGAGCAAATTTGTATTTTGGATTGTTTCGGTCGACCCGCCGAATGCCATCTCCTGTGTGCTCAGTCAGAATATTCGTATCCGCCTCTTTCTCGATCCAGTCGGTTGGTTTCCAACGGTGATCTGCCTTCGTCGGCCAGACGATTTCATACTCGCCGATACCCTCCATACCCGTCGGACACGTGAATCCAGGACCTCGCCCACTCAGCCCCTTGGTCTTATCCTTGAGCTTAATGATAGCATGCCGGTGGGAGATATCGCTATCATTCAGCTTGTCTGCATTTCCAAAAGCATACGCAATATTGACTGCTTCCGATGAAGTGCTGTTCAGATAATGCTGGTGAATATTCTGATAAAGCCGCTCATCAAACGGTAGCTCTGCCTCTTTGAACAAGCTCATCGCAATCATATGCAAACCAGAAATCGCAGCAATCGAGGCATATGGCTTTCTTCCGCTTTGAGTGAGATTAAGCTGTGAGCGATGGGTGTAAATTCCGTTACCATTCCTGCATCCCAAAGGCATCGCCTCGGCCAATGATTTCATCGCGGGTAGCAACTTTCTGTCCTTTTTCAAAAGGTAATACTCACCCATCACAATTCCGTCATAACCCCATCCCCACATTTGAAACCCCCCGCCTGTCGGGTCGTAAGTCTTCCCGTGATAGCGGCTCATGTAGTCCTTGATGAGACGGTCGTATTTTGAGTTTCCGGTCGCCATCATCGCAAGAATTGCATGCGCGCTGCAATGAGGACCACCGTGAAACGCATTGGATTTCTTCCACGTGTCGTTCTCATAATCTTCGACAAGAAAGTCACAAAGCTCTTCGAGCATTTGATTCGAACGCTCACAACCATATGGAAAAGTTTCGGCAAAACGTCCCACAACCCTCAGCTGGATGGGCACCTCTTTCTCATCAGAACTCTCGCCCTGTGGCCAGACTGTCAGATTTAAAATACCATCCTTACCCTGACTATTTTCGATGTGTCCGGCTAATTCCATCATCGGACCATCCCATCCCCCACCCCCTTTGAGGTTTCTTCCAAATCGATGCTCAGTCGAGAAACGCTTCCCATTTGCACCGACAATCACGTCTCCAATTTCGACCAACCCTTTTGCTGGAGATTTCTTGTCCTGAAAAACGTATTGAACAGCCAGGTGCTTCGGTTTATCCGGATAAATTCGCGCTCGAATTCCGGTTGGCCCGAGATTCAAAAGCCACAGAACCTCCCCAAGCTCGTCAGCCATCTCGAGATCATGATAGCTTCTCAGCTTCACATCCCATGGATAACCGCCACGCTCCATGATCGCAGGAGAAAAACCGCCTAAAAAAAACAACACAAGCAACGCAAGGCCCAATCGCAAATTCATACAAGCAGCCTATTCTTGAACTAGAATGAATACTAGGCGAATCAATCGAGCGTCACACTTATGCGATATGGGCCGATCGACCCGTAATCTGTAGCTCCGGTCGGAAAGCCATTTGCCTTAGGTTTCCATGGATTCCCAAAACCCGCACCGCCGACCTTCGCCACCACGTAGTTACTCGGAAGCGTTACCGAACGGACGACTGTAAGCCCGTTTTCCCATCTGAATTTTCTAGAGGGGATCCGACTACCGCTCGCATCCAATAGCAACAATGATGGAATGAGTGATCTCGAACCCATTCTAGGCGAAACTCGAATCTTCACGTTTTTACCTTTCCCGCCTTTTATTACATAAAAATCAAAATCATCACGAGAAATGATCTGTCCATTTCTTTTACCCGGGAGGGAAAGTGTGATTGGTTTCCGCAGGGAAGAAGGACCTTCCGAAGTCGAACCCAGAACAGATTGAAGCATCGAAAGATCATCTTCTTTGTTACTAGCAAGGTAGTATTGGCCACGGCTCCACTGAGTAATATCAGCCCCGGAAGAATGGCCCATCCACGAGGCCCATTTTCGAGGAGATTTACCGTGAGATCTATAATACTCCTGAGAAGGTGAAGAAGAGCGACCATCGTGAAAAAGACCCATCGAATGACCAGATTCATGAATCGCGACTCGCCCTGCATTGGTCGAAGTAGTGAAGCTTTTCACAAAAAAGAAACTCGGTTGATAAAAGCTCTGCCCAAATGTTCCGACGTATGAAATTCCTCCGATATTTGATTCTCCGATTTGTCTTGGATTAGACGAACCCAGCACTCTAAGCCTCTCCCGAGGTTTTGCTTTTGCAAACACTCGGCTGTCAGTCGTTACATTCACTCGGAAAGGCGCGTATGCTGCTGACACTTTTAGCCAAACCCTGCGAATGAAGTCGGCATCAACTTGCTCCCCGACAATACTTTTCACTTTAATGACTGACTGATCTTCATTCCATACCGTTCCTTTTAAGGAATGACCATCGAAGTCGAGATAAAGAACTCTCTTCGCCCAACTCTTACTTGAAAGCTTTGGGATAAAGTAACCTGAACTCGGATTTCTTTCACTCGATCCTTCGTCAGCGAGTGCATACGACGGGCCTCGCATGACCAAGTCCGAACGTTCTTCTAAATCAAACCCTCGTAGATCTCTTGGATCGATCGTAGCCCGCACCTCGGGAGGATCGAAATTCGAATCAGCAGGCATTCCCTCTGAAACCTTTCCTCCAGAAATCGAAGCACAGATCAGTTGATCAAGAGGGATTTGTGAAAAAACGAGTTCATCCGAAGTCCTTTGTGAACTCGAAAACTTCCAAGCATAGGTCGAGCCAATTTCTCTAATAAATCCCTCGTAGCCAGCCTTGGACGAAGCCAAAAAAAGACTTCTCTTGGCAAGCTGTCCACTTGGAAGGGTTGACTGCCCGATAACACGAGCAGTCTGCGACCCGTCTTCGAGACTATGAAGCATTAGAATCTCACCTTCCAAAGGAGTGACTCCACGGACATTCTGAAATAATCGCACCTTGCTACCTACTTCAGCTTTCCCGAAGAAGTCTTTAATGCCCGAGTCAGCAGTTGAAACAGCCACTTGAGCTGAAGCACGCTGCCTCTTGGTGAAAGCTCCGAAATCGGCTCTACGATCCACAGCAGATGGCAATCGAGAACTTGTCGAAGGCTCAACCATACCGACTTCCTTGTGCACATTGCCTGAAGGATTCTTCAAAAAGAGATGGAAACCAATCAGTGAAAATCCAAAAAATACAGGTATGCAGATGGGACTAACTTGCATAAAATCAAGATATACAAATTATTTTTTAAAAATCAACTAGGAATTTTCGTCTAGAAATCTCGGGAAACTTCTCCGTTCGGCCTTTTACTACTTTCCGTACGTTCTACTCCTCCAGCAATTTTAGATGAGATGAGTCCAACATTGGGTTTTAAAAAAATCAGTAGCTTCACTCTTGTCTCAAGAAAATTCGGCTTTCCCGATAGGTAATTACTCCATCGAGTTCTCTGAGAAAATCAGCACCAAAAATTGCTCCAAAAGAAGGTTCCCCGGGATTATCCTTGAAGAGATCGGCCGAAATCAAAGCGCGGTTGGTAATCTCTGCCGTGCCCATTTTTACCAACTTCACTTTTGTGATCGCTGCAGGCGCTTGCCCCCCAACGCCGTAGATCACCTGATCGAGCGGACCAACCTCACATTTCGCATCCTTGGCACTTTCGATATGTAGAACAGTAGTCTGCGCACCCGTATCGATCATGAAGGTCGTCTCAGTCTCGTTCAGGAAACCGTCGACATAGATGTGATTTCCGCGCCTCTCATAGGCGAAGGATTCATATTTACGCAGCTCCAATAGCTCCTCAACTGTCAAATCCTGACAATACCTCAAAAAGGCCGCTTTCGCTGGTGTCCATTTATCTATGACTTCTTTATCTTCCTCTGAAAGGCGGGAGATCGCCATCTGCACTTTCTTACCTGCTTCGTTTTCGAACGTCACAGCAGAACTCGTTTTTCCTGCGATATTTCCTTTAAAGGTCTTGCCGTTCTGCAACTTGAACAATCGAAACTCTGGAGTTTTTGCTACCGGAGCTTCTCCGTCTGCCAAATCAGGACGAAGGAAGATTCGACCTTCTTTATACGAAATCACCGCATGCAATTGGGTCAAAAACTCTGCCCCAAATATCGCATCTTCCGTCTTCTTCGAGCCTTCAGGTCGATCTTTCATCAGATCAGCCGAAAGCAACCGCTGGTTCTTAATGATTGATTCACCAAGTCGGATTTCTCCGACCTCAGTCCAAGCAGCAGGCGCCTCACCACCAATTCCGCGAATGACCTGATCCATCGGTCCAACTTTACAACCCATCTCTTCGGCTGACTGTACGTGCAACACACTCGAATGCGCACCTGTATCAATCAGGAACTTTGCGGGATTCCCATTGAGCTTCCCGTCAACAATCATGCTGTTGTTCTCCAGCTTATATTTAAACGACTCGTAACCTCGCAACTCTAACAATTCTCGGACGGTCAAGCTCCGGCACTGCTCCAAGAAAATGGACTTCTCCTTGCTCCAGCCTTTGATGAATTCTTGATCTTCTTCGCTTAAACTTTCGATCGGCACTTTGGCCTTTTTCCCATTCGGCAAAAGAAGAACCACTTCCTCTGCAGTCTTATCGAAAATCGCAGCCTTGACCGTCTTACCATTTGATCCGGTGAAATCGCGGTATTCTGCCTCAGCTTCTTTGAACTGGGCATAAGTGAAAGAAGCACTGCATGACCAAGCTAGGGCAGCGCAAAGAGTGATGAATTTTTTCATAAGAATTTAAATGAGAGAAATAGAACCGATCAAACAAGCATCAGTCTTTAAAAGCAGTGCTTTTGATGAACTCTGTCCAAGCCTCTTCCAACTTCTCCACTGACTCGAATCCAAATATTTTGGCCACTTCGATCGGGGCAGGAATATTTCGAGAAGAATCCGCTCTTTCGATCATTTTGGTGTAAGCGGTTAGACGAGACATTTCACTCTGCATGAAATAGCTAAAGGAATAAGCAAGAACCAACTCCTCCGGCTTTAGGGTTTCCACTTTGTAAGCATAAAGCTTTTCAATTGAAGGAACCGCATCGCCTTTTCTGACGAGCTTCTTCAATTCCTTTGCCCAAGAAGTACCATTCGCAAAGCCGCGAGACTTCGTAATTTCGTCTGAATCATATTCTGCGGAAATAAGCGATGTTCCCGATTCTCCCGCGAGTTGGATTTCTTTGTAGTAGGCGTGTCCCGTCGTGATGGCAAAGCGCCCCGCCGAGCCAAATCCAGACGTCGCGCCCATCTGTGTGGTCACCATGTCATTCGCCAAGCAATGGGTCACGAAGGGGGTAAACACCTTCTTATACGCAGATTTGTTACTGCTGGTAACACGGAAGATCCTCGCCCGTTCCATCAAGTTATACTGCTCGACAGCATAGGGAGGAACAACAAGCGAACCACCCGAAGCCTTATCCCACGTCATCGACAGTTTCACTGCCTCATTTTGTTTGTCGTTCTTTTCTAAATACTTGCCATACCACTCGCCGATCTCCGCGTAGATTCCTTCGTCTTCAATAACGAAAATCGCTCGTCGTTCATCACCCCACTTCTCGGCAAAGGTTGGATGTTGGAACGCCATTCCTTGCCACATTCTCTCCGCGGTCTCGGCGATATCTTTCGGGCGAACCGATCCCGCGGTAAGAACGAGGAAGTGTTCCGTTTGCAAGGCATCCAAGACTATTTCCGTATCAGGAAACAGGAACGGATCTTTCAATTTCTCAAAGGACTTGGTGTCGATTTTCGCGTCCTTTTCGGGCTTCCCGACCTTGCCAGTTGCCACCACCACTTCTCCGCCACCATACTCGTTGAGATATTCATTGTCTCCCGCGCTTAGAGTTTTACGGTCGATTCGCACTTCTTTACCAGCTTTCAACTGGATCACCGCTTCCGTGCCATCCAACTCCTTCAACTTGCCCTCAAGCGTCCGGCCCTTTTTGTCAGTCCAAGTCCTTAACTCCGCTGACAGTCCCATCGAAGTGCCAGCAATGATTGCAACCGCGCCACAACTCAAAAGGAATTTTCCTAATTTCATGATATCTGATTATCGACATTCGGATTTCATGTCCATCCTTTCTTACTTAAGGAATCTTGAACAACTTGCCCCCAAGAAGAAGCAGGAACTCGAAGTAAATCTGACGTCTCTCCAAAAAACTAGACAGATTGAAACTTGAAGGATTTCATGACTCAACTAAGAGGCAGATCATTGTTTTACTTTCCTTTCACATACTCCTGATCTTCAGGATGCAGAAAACCGAGGTCGAAGATCATCGATCGCCCGTTGATCCTGATAACGGTGACTTTCTCCGTGGTCGGGTCAAACTTCACCAGCCTTGCTTTGAAGGTCTTCGAACCATCCGTATTGCGAAATTCATAAAGTTCACTCGAACGGGAGCTTTCGGAATCAGAACCCGAACCGACCATTTCCAACATCGCTTTGCCCATCGCCTTACCGATTAGGTAGTAGGTTTCAGCATTGCTGTTCCAATGATAGCCCTGTTTCGAGGGTGACTCTTCGGCCGGACGGGCAAATGAACCCGTCTCCACACAATGCACGTTCTTCAGATCCTTTGCCTTTGCAGCCGCGGCCTGAGCTTCACGAATGATAAACCGCCTTCCACTCGTCTCGGTCGCTCCTCCAAATCCACTATCGGCGATGACAAAGGGCAGATTCTCAACCCCGAACTCCTCCCGGACGTCACGAATAAAATGCTGCATGTTTTCCTCGTAAGCATTGCTCATCGCAACATCACATCCATCGTTCCATCCTTGGTGCCAACCAAATCCGACGATCTCATAATCTGATCCTAATTTCGGAAATTCCTTCTTCAGATTCTCAAGCACACTTTTCACGTAGGTGACCATTTCCGTATAATACGGCCCCACCTGTCCACCTGCGCTTGGTGGGCGAAAATCCACATCTAGGCTCTTTCCTCCCCACGCAGTTTTGATAAGAAGAACTGGCTCATCAATTACCTCTCCAACCACGTGACCAAAACCCAATTCTGGGCCAATCATTGAAGTTCGAGCTCCGTAGCCCGGAGCAAGTTTCCCTTTCCGGTCGAGGTAAGAAATCATGACGTCATCACGCTCTTCCCAATCGCTCTTCCCTTTCCGAAGATGCGCAAACTTATCATCATTTTCAGCGAGATAAGACAAAGAACCCTTGCCATCGTTATTTTTACCTTCGATCGCACCATGCCCCTCCATGTTCGACTGGCCAGCTAGGATAAACACCTTCACCGTCTTAGCCGTCGCACTTGGGATCACGGCCAAGTAAATCAGACTCAAGAAAAGAGACTTCAGAGAATTTCTAACTAACTTCATGGTTACAGACTGCCAACGAAAAGTCTGACAATCAAAGCAATAATCCTCAGGCTGAGGTGGCCCGTTCCTCTGCCCAATTGCGTATCCCATTCGCCAGCCTTAAATCCGATGCGAAGATGATTCCATGGTGATTCAGAAAGGTATTCATCGGATCGATTTAGATCGAGCACCTCACCACGGAAGTCGCAAGCCACAGCACCCATCTCGGCACGGATCAAGCACCACTCCAATCAATGGAGTTCAGTCGCGAGCGACCAAGGCGATACTGACCGCATATCCAGGCCTTCTCTCAGTAAACGGAAGGGTTCCATCCAAGGGATCAACACACCAGAAGGCAGGTTTTTCCAAACGACTCCCGTCGTCCTCAAGTTCCTCCGTGAGCAAACCTAGGTCATATTTTTGAAAACTCGGTTCAAGCACTTCAAGAATCGCCGTCTGACATTTGATATCCACTTCGGTCACGATTTGGGAAGCACGACTGTCACCGCCTTCTTTCTCCTCCACACGTACCGGATCACTTGCTGCTTGGCGTGTGACGTCGGCTGCGGATCGAGCAGCGGCCTCAGCCAAAGCCGCAAATTTTTCCAATGGTAGATTCACAGCTTCTATTGGGTCAATTTTTCAATGGTTTGCTGAGTCAGACGTTCACTATACCCATGCAGTTTCCAATGACCCGGACTCCATCCCAATAAAAAGCGATGAAAGTCCGTCCATGCGACCGGATACAATGCTCGCCATTCATCCTCTAAAGACTCGGCGTCCATACCCTCTGGAAGATACTTTCGTAAGCCGCAGAAATATTCCCCTAACAATTCTTCTTCAAACCTTTCGCAATTCGATTCCTCGAACACACTCCCAATAAAATACGCAACATCCTTCATACCGCAGCCTCCACCCACATACTGAAAATCCACAGCAGCAACTGACTCGCCATCTTCTGAAAAACAAAAATTAGCAAGTTTTGCATCACCGTGAACGATCGTCTGAAATCGAGATTCACTCAGGCTCTCGTCAATCGCGCTTGCGACATCTTTCAGAGGACCATTCGGCAACCGGTCCCACTCATCGATTCGAGTTCCAAGATGCCAGTAAGTTCCACTTTCCCATAGTCCCTCGGGTTTCGAGTCGAGAAAATTAGCGTGAAAAGCAGCGAGCCACCGAAGGCCAGTTTTAGCTTCTGCCAAACCTGCACCATCACAACGACAAGGAAACCCCACCGCATCGAGATCTTCCAAAACCATACAAACTCGCCCTCCATCACGCTCAACGGCAAGACAACGCGGCACCCGACAAGCTTCTGTGCAGCGAGAAGACCACGTCTCATACCACGCAGCCTCCACTTCATAGGATCGCAATTTACGCTGATGCCCAACGTCCGTATTCCAACCCCTCGGATGGTTTTCTCCGCCGCCTAAGTCCACGTCTTTCACAATAACAGAAGGCCTATTTCCACCCTCAAGCTGGCAGCGTAACAACTCCCCGTAGCCACTCCAGAGTTGCTGAATCTTCTCAACACCGACCACCCGTTTTGCCCCTGAGATTCGGCAAAGTAAATCGTGACGAGATTTCTCCAGTTCGAACATGTCTGTTGATAAGCACCACTACACTCGCAAGCAAGACCACATAAAAGAGCATCAGGAGATTGGCGTTAGACAAAAAGCCGATTCCCACGTTTATTCTGAAATGATTCAAATTTTCCTTAAAGCGACATTCGCTCTCTCAACAGCTCTCTTGGTGAGTTGCACAGCAACCAAATCGAAGAACCAAAACTTCCTCAGTAGCTACCAAGGGTTCAAACAAGACTCAAAGTTAGACAACGAATCCAGCTACCGTGGCGACCTTAGCAAACTCTCCGACTACGATTCAGTTTTCCTCGAAGAGGTCAAAGTATTCAAACCCCAAGACATGGAAAAAAAGAAGATCACCGAAGATGAACTTCTCGAACTGAAAAAAGCTTTCCGCGCAGCACTTATCGAGGACCTTAAAGAAAGCAGATACTCCCTAGTATCAAAAGCTTCACCGAAGACCCTCAGCCTCCGCGCCGCAGTCACGGAAATCTACCCTGGCAACCCAGGGCTCTTCGCCGCAGGGTATCTGCCTTACGTCGGCACGGCAATCACCGCCACAAAGCTAGCCACTGGCGAAAAAGTCGGTGCAGGCTCAGCAACCATCGAAGCCGAACTCCTCGACTCAGTAACCCGTGAGCGATTCTTCGCCGTCATTGACGAAAACGCAGGAAGCAAAATCGACATCGCAAGCGGATTAAGTCGCTGGGGACACGTCGAACTCGCATTCCGCAAATGGGCCGAAACCATCCGAGAAGCAATTGCCGAGAGCGAACCTTAGGAGGCATCCACCGTGAGCTGAAAATTGAGAGAGGCATTCCCTTAGGGATGTAGATTTGAGGATTGATTCGGCAGACTCCTTTCGTATCCACTCCGCAGATGAAATTCCTTTTATTCTTTCTTTCCGGCATCATCACTCTGAACGCCGCCCCCTTCGAACTCGAAAAAGATTCGCGAATCGTCCTTGTTGGAGGCGGCCTTGGATCGCGAATGATGCAGTTCGGCCAATTCGAGACCAACCTTCACCTCCTCCACCCCGAAAAGAATCTCTTCATTCGCAACATGTGCGATGAAGGCAACACCCCGGGCTTCCGGCCCCACTCGGCCCGCCCCTGCCCTTGGGCCTTTCCCAGTGCCGAGAAATTCCATCCTCCTCTTTCCAAGCTCAAAGACCGCTGGGGCTCTAGCAACGCGGGGAAAGGCTCCCTGCCTACCCCCGACCAATGGCTCACGCGCCTCAAGCCAGACATCGTCATCGGCTTCTTCGGCTACACTTCATCCTTCAAGGGCCAAGCTGGACTCGAAAACTTCAAAGCCGAACTCCGCGCCTTCATCGACCACACTCAGAACCAGAAATACAACGGTACGTCAGCACCTCAAGTCGCGCTTCTTTCTTCCCCGGGATTTGAAGACCCCACCACAGAGCGGGAACTTCTCATCGATGCAAACCTTGCGCTCTACTCACTCGCAATGGAGGAAGTAGCAAAGGAGAAAAACGTTCCTATCGTAAGTTGCTACCAACCCTTCCAACATTGGTTCCAAACCCAAGATCAAAAACTCACCCGAGATGGCATCACTTTTAATGAAATCGGCTACGAACACCTCGCCGAACTCCTCATCGAAAAGCTCTTCGGTAGCCGCCCACCAGACGCCAATCGCCTAGACACCCGCACCGCCGTCTTGGAAAAAAATTGGATGTGGGAAAAATACTTCAAAATCCCTAACGGCGTTCACGTTTACGGTCGCCGCCATCGCCCCTTTGGCCCCATCAATTACCCACCCGAACTTGAAAAACTCGCGCAAATGACCGCCGCCCGCGATCAAGCGATCTGGGCCGCAGCACAGGGCAAATCCTTCGACCTCGCCGCCGCCGACGCCAAAACCATCGACCTTCCTAAAGTAGAAACCAATTACCGCCCCAGCAAAAAAAACGGCACCACTGAATACCTCTACGGCGCCAAGGCCCTCGCCTCCTTCACCACCGCTCCCGGTTATCAAGTCGAACTGTTCGCCTCGGAAAAAGAATTCCCCCACCTCGCCAACCCCGTACAACTCTCTTTCGATAACAAGGGCCGCCTCTGGGTAGCCACCATGCCAAGCTACCCCCACTACAAACCTGGCGATGCCAAACCCGACGATAAACTCCTCATCCTCGAAGATACCGACAACGATGGTAAAGCCGACAAGGAAACCATCTTCGCTGATAAGCTCCACCTCCCCACTGGATTCGAAATCTCACACGACGGCGTTTACGTCGCCCAAGGCAATCACCTCGTCCTCCTCAAGGACACCGATGGCGATGACAAAGCCGACGTTCGCGAAATCGTCCTCAGCGGATTCGATGACCACGACACCCACCACGTGATCAGCGCCTTCTGCGCCGACCCCTCAGGAGCCATCTACATGGGCGAAGGCACTTTCCTACACAGTAACGTCGAAACTGCCTACGGCACCATCCGAAGCTCCAACGGCGGCTTCTTCCGCTTCAGCCCACAACGCAACCACCTCGAACGCACCGCACGCCTATCCATCCCCAACCCATGGGGCACCGCATTCAATGACTACGGCCAACCATTCTTCCTCTCAACCTCCGACCCTGATCTCCTCTGGATGACCCCCGGATCGGTCAATGTCGACTACGGTCAATTCACTCCCAAGCCTCCCAGTATCATCGATAAAAGCCAACGCGTTCGCCCTACTTCAGGCCTCGAATTCGTTTCCAGCAGGCACTTCCCCGAAGAGGTTCAAGGCGACATTCTCCTCAACAACACCATCGGATTCCTCGGCACCAAACAACACCGCATGATCGATGACGGAGCCGGCTTCACCACCAAACACCGCCACGACCTCATCAAATCATCTGATGGCAACTACCGCCCAGTCGATCTCGAGTTCGCTCCCGATGGCTCCCTTTACATCGTCGACTGGCACAATGTCCTCGTCGGTCACATGCAACACAGCGCCCGCGATCCCCTCCGCGACCATGTCCACGGTCGTGTCTATCGCATCACCTACCCTGACCGCCCCCTCGTCAAACCGGCGAAGATCGCTGGAGCCCCTCTCGCAACCCTCCTCGAAAATCTAAAGCTCTCCGAATACCGCTCACGCTACCGCACTCGCCGCGAGCTACGTGCGCGATCTGCGGATGAAGTCCTCCCCGCTCTTAGACAATGGGTTTCATCACTCGATGCAAATTCACCACGCTACGAACACCACCTACTCGAAGCTCTCTGGGTGACATGGGGTCTTGACCGCACCAATGAAAACCTGCTGAAAACACTCCTTACCGCGCGGGATCATCGCGTTCGTGCCGCAACCATCGAAGTACTCCGCAATAACCGCCACCGCATCAAAAACGCCTCGCGACTTCTCGAATTCGCCGCCGCGGACCCTTCCTCATCCGTTCGGCTCCAAGCTACCATGGCCGCTTCATGGCTCCCCCCAGAAGAAGGTCTTCAAATCCTTACCAAGGCTGAATCACAACCCGTCGACAGCTGGATCAAGCCTGTTCTCACAACGGCCAAAGCCCATCTCGAAGGCAAAGCCATCGCCGGTGATACACTCGAAAAATTACGTCAACCCACCAGCCCACTCAAAGGCGAGGCCCTCGCCCTCTTCAAAAAGGGTGCCGAAGTTTACCACCGTGAAGGCCACTGCATCACCTGCCACCAACCCGATGGTGAAGGCCTCCCTGCCGCTCAATTTCCTCCACTAAGTGGAACAAAATGGGTCAATGGCAGTGAAGAACGACTCATCAAACTCACCCTCCACGGCCTCATGGGCCCTATCGAAGTCAAAGGCAAAAAATACCCCGGCCAAGTTCCGATGACTGCGTTCAAACAACTCAGCGACGCAGAAATCGCCGCCGTCCTGACCTACGTTCGGAACACCTTCGGTAACGAAGCGCCCATGGTCACCCCCGCCAAGGTCAAAAACATCCGCGAAGCCACAAAATCGCAACCCAGTTTCTACGCACCTGAAGATCTTCTGAAACAACACCCGCATGACAAGTAGGACAATTTCTCCTCTTCATTCTAAATTCCAAATCGAAAATTCCGCACTCGATAAACCATTCCATGCCTGCTGCCACTTGGTTTGTTTACATCCTCCGCTGCGCTGACGACTCCTTCTACACCGGCATCGCAACGGATGTCGCGCGCCGCATGGAAGAGCACCAATCAAAAAGCCCAAAAGGAGCGAAATACACCCGTGGGCGCTCTCCTCTCACCCTTGTCTTTCAGCAAGAAATCGGCACTCGCTCGGCGGCTAGTAAAGAAGAGCTACGGATCAAATCCCTCAACCGAAAACAAAAGCTCGCCCTGATTGCAGCGCGACCAAGTCCGTAGTATCGCACCAAGCTAGCTCTTTTTCCTCCCACTACTCCACTCGCCAGAAGATCTTCTGAAAAAACGCCCGCACAAGTAAAGTATATCGCTATCTCACTCTATGGCGCCCGATGACTCAAAAACAAAAACCTCTCCGGAGGCTTGCCTTTTACGCGTCATATGTGCCCTCCTGTTTTTGGGCCATGCATGGGTCTGCTGGAATGGAACCATGCCCTTGCGAGCTCTTCTCTGGGACGAAGATCTATTCGCCGGAGTTGTGAGAACCTTCACCGGAATGGAATGGGGAGAATGGGTTTCTTCTTTAGAAGTCGATGACGGGATCAATCGTGCGATCCGAGTCCAAGGACTGCTTTTTTTAGCCATTGGCATCGCCGCACTAGTCCCTCTGCATTCACTTTGGATAAGTGGTTTCTACCTCTTCGGCAGCCTGAATCTGATCTTCCTCGCATGGTTGAAGTATCACGACTCCGGTGACGGGATCGCTCAGTTTTTCGAGCACAGCTCACAATTTCTTCTACCCATCATCTTGCTTCTCGCCATATCTGGAAAGCGCTGGCACCTGCTCGCTATGGTCAGTATTGCCCTCACATTTATCGGCCATGGAATGTTTGCAGTCGGGTTGCCCTCGGAAACTTCTTGGTTGAATCATCCGCGACCCGGAAGCTTTCTAGAAATGACCATGCTCTGCCTCGGCCTTGATTCGGAAATTACCGCAGGCCGGATCCTAGTGGCCGCTGGCGTTTTGGATTTTGTCGTCGTGGCACTTCTCTTTTTCCGTGGATGGCCAAGATTATCTGGACTCGCCTACATGTTTGCTTGGGGCCTCGCCACAGCCATCGCAAGACCATGGGCCTACTACGAACCCACCGCTGCCGCAGAATCTTTGATTCGCTGGATCCCAGAAATGCTATACAGAGCACCTCACTTTGGGATTCCTCTCTGCCTGTTGCTTGCCTTCCTTCTAAGAAACAAACACCCTCAACCTTCTCCCAACTAACTCATGCGATTCCCACTCATTAACCTGACCTGTTTGCTTCTTACAGGCATTACCTCCGCGAAAACCGACAAATACCGCGTCATCTGGAATAGTTCTCCAGAATCATCCATCACCATCGCTTGGTGCCAAGTCGACGGGGAAGAGCCAAAAGTAAACTACCGCATCGCTGGATCCAAAGATTCATCCAAAGTTCAAAAAGCTGACCGTGAAACTTCCTACCTAGAGTTGAACAGCCGATTTGCTCGACTCACTGGGCTTCAGCCAGACACCAGTTATGAGTTCATTATCACCGATAGCAACTCGACCAGTGAAACGCTCAAATTCAAGACTGCCCCTACCGGAGAAGCCTCATTTTCCTTCGTCGCTGGCGGCGACAGCCGCAACCACCGGGATGCCCGCCAACGAGCCAACCGCACCGTAGCAAAGCTCCGACCTCTCTTCGTCTGCTTCGGCGGAGATATGATTTCCAAGCCGACTCAAAAGCACTGGTCACAATGGCTCGATGACTGGCAACTCACTACGGGAGAAGACGGCCACATGATTCCCATCATCGCCGCACGTGGCAATCATGAGGGAAAAAAAGACATCCACGCATTTTTCGACACCCCCATCCCAGATGACTATTACGCAGTTGATTTCGGTGGAGGTTTCCTCCGAGTCTACACCCTGAACAGCAATATCGTACGCGCCGGTTCGCAGGGCAAGTGGCTAGCAGAAGACCTTGCCAAACACGCTGACGCAAAGTGGAAAATTGCTCACTACCACCATCCTTTCCGCCCTCACACAGCAAAGAAGGCGGAACAAAATGCCCAATACACCGCATGGGCTCCTCTTTTCTACAAATACGGAATCGATCTCGCGATCGAATGTGACAGCCACGTCGTCAAGCGCACCTGGCCTGTTAGACCCTCCAATGAACCTGGTAGCGAAATGGGATTCATCCGAGATGATACCAACGGAATCACCTTCATCGGCGAAGGCTGCTGGGGCGCTCCTCTCCGCAGAAATGACGACAACAAAAAGTGGACGCGCGCATCCGACAGCTTCAACCAAGTCAACTGGATCTGCGTGACTCCAGAAAAAATGTTCGCCCGCTCGATCAAGGTGGACAGCGTCGATTCAGCTGAAACAGTTGATCCAGCCAACCCCTTTGCCCTCCCAGAAGGCATGGAAATTTGGGAACCGGAATCTGGTGCCGTAGTCACTCTGCTTCCCCGTGGAAAAGAAGGAAGACCCCAACTTGATCCCCTATCTCTCATCCGTCTCAACATTGTTGGTGATAAGAAATTCAAAGAGAAAACCGACGTCAGAATCCAGCTATCCGACTCATTGGAAATGAAAGGTGCCGAAATTCGCTTCACTCGCGACGGATCGGCTCCAGCCTCCGACTCAGAGATTTATTCCGCTCCCTTTGCAGTCACCGAAACCACCACGGTCAGCGCCACAGTCTTCCGCAATGGCAAAGCGCTCACCGCACCGACAAAACAGACATTTACGAGCCAAAAGTAGTCACTACCTACTACCTTGCCGTTTTCAAAGGAAGATGCATGCGTGGACTCCTCGATTGCTTTCCTTCTTAATTTTCCCTACCCCCTGCTCGTGGAATTTTCTAAACCTCTGCGAATCGCCCTCGTCGGCATCCTTTTCATCACTTCGCTATCAGCCGAAGTGATTGGCTTACGGGATTGGACCAACTCGAAAAATCAAACCCTCAGCGGCAGTCTCGTTCGTATAACGACTGAAAAGAAGGACGGCAAAGAGGTTAAAATGATCACCTTGAAGCTGGAACGAGGTAAAGAAGTCTCTTTCGAAGTAGATCGACTCAATGCAGCACACAAAAAAGAACTGCTCGCTTGGTTAAAAAACAACCCCATGGGTGTCGCTCCTCCCAGCCCACCTTACTTTTGGCCATCAGATTACAGCGGAAGCAATTCCCCTAAAGTCGAATACGTCGAATTCGACGCCAAGCGCAAAGCTCATCTCTATCACACGGCTCACTTCGACTTCTACGTCGACGTGAAAATTAGCAATTCCACCGTATCCAAATGTGTCGCGGTTTTCGACACCATCGTGGAGGCCATCGACGCCCTGCCAATGGCGATGGACACCGTTCCAAAAGGCAAACGTCCCCGCTACCAAGCGATCCTAGTGAGCAGTCGCGAGACCTACATGAAAATGGGAGGCATCCCAAACAGCGGAGGATTCTTCTCACCAAGCAAAAATCTAACAGTGATTCCATTTCAATCACTCGGTATCGTCCAAAAAGGGAACAAATGGGTCTTCGACGGAAAGCGCCGCAGCTTTGAAACGCTGCTTCACGAACTCACCCACCACGCAACGAGTCATTGGTATGGCATGCCACCATGGTTCCAAGAAGGCCTAGCAGAATACATGTCAGTGATGCCCTACCAGTCCGGTCGGTTCCTTTTTACCAACCCGCAAAGCGCGGTCGTCAGTGCGATCAGGAAATACAAAGACTACGTCGTTGGCGATTTTGTCTTACCCAAAGGCGAATTTCAAATGGTCAACACGGAACAACTTTTTGCCACCGATCGCAGGAGATGGAATGGTATGATGGTCAATCGTGCCGCTTCCGCTCGGAACTACACCAGCTCCATGGTCCTTGCCTGCTATTTCATGCATGAAGACGGTGATGGAGACGGTGCCCATTTCATCGACTGGATGCATGCCTGGCGCGCAGCTTTCATCACCAAAAAAACCGGTGAATACGATGCATTGATCAAAAAACACTTACTCAGAGATCGTAGCTTCAACGAGCTCGAAGAGGACATTCAGGAAAAGATGCGTAAACGCGGATTGAGAATCAACTTCTCAAGCTAGAGTGACTCTCAGAAATTTTCGGATCTATCGCCGAGCCAATATTTCTTGAGGACAAGGCGTAAGGAAGGAGTTGATCGAGACCAATGACTGAGGAACAACCCACTCATCACGAAATATTGGCTGGAACCGCTTTCTCAACTGATCAACGGCAACTCACTGAAATCATAATCTCCCTCGATAAATCCGAAAACTTCTGAGATTTGCTCTGGGGCCAATCAGCCACCCAAAACAGCCCGCTCCACGCACCACCACAGACCCGTCACTCCAATCAGGACGGCCCCCACTTGGCGCAGCCGACTGAACCATGTCTCCTCAATGAAACGATGAAACATGAGCAAGCACACCGCCAATATGCTGAGTTGAGCCAGTTCGATCCCGATATTCGCCGATACCAGCGCCATCACCCAGTTCCCCTCCACAGGGATTTTGCTCTGCAATGAAGAGGCGAACCCAAGCCCATGAATCAAACCGAACCCAAACACAGCAGCAAGCCGTCTGCGCCCCAGTTGATCTGGCAGAAATAGATGCTCCAAGGCAACCCAAGCGATGCTCAATGCGATCAAAGGCTCAATAATCACAGGATTCGCATTGACGACTCCTCCTAGCATCAACCCCAAGGTCAGCGAATGAGCTACCGTAAACATGATGGACTGATGCAGCAGAGGCCTCCAGCGCGGCGCGTATAGAAATAGCGCAAGAATAAAGAGCACATGATCCGCTCCAGCCGGAAGCACGTGATTGAAGCCCAACCAGAGCAAACCCATCAGACGACTAAACGTGCCTCCATTTTCAATCTCAGCGATACCACCCTCGTCGAGCTTCATCACAGTGATCCATCCACCTGGGGCCACCACGGAAATATCGTTTCCCAATCCCAAAGTCAGCCGAGGGTAGCTCCCCTCAGCCACACGGACCTGAAGTTGCCCCTCTTGCAACTCACCTGAGATCACAATCCTCATGTAGGCTCCTCCATCCATCTGCACCGGAAAATCAGGTGGATCGCTGTCAAAATCTGGAAACCTCATCACCCAGTCAAGTGACTCGGTAAGCCCCTCACGATCCACCTGATCGATAGACAACAGCTCACGCAAATATCCCTCCGCTCCGGCCCGCAATTCCTGCCACCCAGCTTCATCCATCGAAACGAGCCACTCCCGCTTCGGCTGCGGTGCATCCGTTTCAGCACGCATCTCCGGCAATGCATAACCCGCATCAAAAAACACGGTCGCCTGCCAAGACTGCTCACCAGTGACCTCAAACTTCGTATAAATCGCCTCGACCACATGCGCCCGCGCCAACGTTCCACCCAAGAACAGAAGCAGGCACAAACCTCGAAAAATATTCACTTGAACTAACCTCAGGACTTTGAGAATTCGAGCAAGACCTTTCGACCTAGAAGATTTCCCCCTCCGCATCACACACAGCCGCTTAGTCACTTCCTCACTCTCCCTTCTCAGTCCACTCTCAGAAACAGAATAAAAATCTCGCTGAAATTTTTTTAATATCTAAGATGTTAAATATGACTCTGCCAAGACTGGATGAATTTAACACAAGCTTAGTCGAGCTTTCCCAATTTGCTCGAGCGCTGTCACATCCAGCTCGAATTGCCATTCTACAACTTCTTGGAACTCGGGGAGAGCTGCCAGCGATGGAAATTGTAGCCGAGCTTCCGCTATCTCAACCCGCTTGCTCACGTCATCTAAAAGAGCTTGTTTTAGTTGGGCTCCTCAGCTCTCGAAACGAACGCAACAAGGTTTACTACCATCTTGAAAGCAAATCTCTAGACAGCTTTTGCCAAAGAATGGCTAAGAGCCTTCACTCATAACAAAAACCTATAGAACCATGTCAGAAAACACAAATTCTCCGCATATCGTCATTATCGGTGGTGTCGCAGGTGGGGCTTCAGCCGCAGCTCGTGCTCGTCGTCACAGCGAATCCGCATCAATCACAATTATTGAACGCGGTCCCGACGTCTCTTTTGCGAACTGTGGGCTACCTTACCACGTGGGAGGTGAAATTGCAGAACGCAGCGAACTCGCGGTCCAGACCCCGGAGTCGCTACGTAATTTGCTGAACCTCAAAGTTCGGACGCTGACCGAGGCGGTATCGATAGATCCGAACGCCAAAGAAGTGAAGCTGCGCGATGTCAGGGACGGCACAGAGTCCTCGATCACATACGACCATCTCATTCTTTCCCCTGGGGCCAGCCCTCTTAGGCCTCCGCTTACAGGAATCAACCATCCAAAGATTCTCACATTACGAAACCTTCAGGATATGGACCATATCATCGAGGCAGCCAGATCAGCCGACCGCATCGCGGTGGTCGGCGCTGGATTTATTGGTCTGGAAATGGCCGAGCAGTTCATCGAGATCGACAAAAAAGTCTCATTGGTAGAACTGCAGCCACAAGTTTTACCACAACTTGACCCGGAAATGACAAGACCACTCGAGCGCCAGCTGCGATCACGCGGAGTTGAACTCATTCTCGGTGACGGTATCGAAAGCTTCGAAAATGATGCCGAAGCGGTTCAGATACAGCTGGGTAGCGGGAGGACTCTCAATGCAGATTTGGTCATCCTTTCGATCGGTGTGCGGCCTGACAGCCAGTTGGCCAAGGAGGCCGGACTTGAGCTAGGAGATCGTGGCCATATCCGTGTTGATAACTTCCAGCGCACCAGCGCCTTAGGAATCTATGCTGTGGGCGACGCCTGCGAGTCTCCTGATCCGGTCCTCGACGGCCACGTGGCCATCGCGCTTGGAGGTCCCGCCAATCGCCAAGGACGGACCGTAGCCGATCATATCTTCCAAGGAGACAAAGCACTTCCTTATCCAGGATCAATCGGCACGGCAATTGTCAGAGTCTTTAACTTGGCAGCGGGTATGACGGGAGCCAGCGAAAAACGACTGATAGCAACCGACACGACTTACAAGGCCGTCACCGTAAACGGCCCTTCCCACGCCTCATATTTTCCGGGGGCTGAGACGATCACACTCAAGTTGATGTGGTCTCCGGACGATGGCAGAATCCTAGGGGCAGAAGCCGTTGGAGCTGAAGGTGTAGACAAACGTCTGGACGTGCTCGCCACTGCGATCAGGGGCCGATTAACCATCGAGGACCTCGTTCATCTCGAGCTCGCTTACGCTCCACCCTTTGGAAATGCCAAGGACGTTATTAACGTGGCGGGCTTCGCTGCCACCAACATCCGCGACGGCCTTTTGATCCCAGTTCAGGCTTTATCCGATGCCGAGGGCGGGCAGATTATTGATGTTCGGCCGCCTGCCGCCGCCGCCAAACTGCCTGTGCCTGGTGCGACTTCGATCCCCCTACCCATGCTCCGTGACCGTCTTGGAGAAATCGACGCTTCGCGTCCTGTTTTCACCGTTTGCCAGATGGGCAAGACCAGCTACTTTGCCGCCCGCATCCTTGCCAACCACGGATATGATGCCCGCAGTATTCTTGGTGGCGCTTGGCATCAGGCGCCAAGAGAAAGCGAAAATTCTTAACGTTTAAAAAACCGTTGATCGATAACATTCATTCCTGAATCGGCTCGACCTTGAGAATCTTGTAAAACTTTGCGCGACGTCCGAGCGCTTTTATTAACTCAGCTTTCGTGGGAAGTGCCCCTGCTGATTCAATGATGAAATAGCGTTGGTTGTTTACAGGTGCGTCACGGCGAGGAAGAATCATGACTTTACCGATTTGAGGGTGCTCCTCGAAGATTCTTTTAATTGCCAACTGCCGAGTGCTGCAACCCGTGCCGTCGATCAAAACTCTGGCAGTATCAGCTCGGGCCGTTGCAGTCAGGAAGATCAAAATCGGAACGACAAATCTCATTACGGAAGATGCCGCCATTTGCCGATATTTCAAGTAGCGAGGCTCAGTCAGCGCCCCAGAGTCATCCAACTAGGGAAATTCCGGGAAGGGGCGTTTTGGCAAAACGACCGCCGACTCAAAATCGCGGTCAGATCCCGCTAGTAAACGTCGACCAGCCTTGCCAGCAATCCACTTGATTCATGAATCAAAGGAAAACCGGCACCCAGTTGGCACGCTTGAATCAAAAAACTCTTCCAGCGACAAAAAAGATCGTGATTGAATCGCAAGCTTCTGGGCGAAAAGGCACCGAGGATGAAATGAAGGCGCTAGGTGGCAGTCGTTTTGTCAAAACGACCCTACCACATGGATCAGAGTTTCGGGTTCATCAGCGAATCTTCTCCCTAGCTAGATCATCCTGATCAGCGCCCCGCTCTTAAACGCCATCACCCCAACTCGGAAAAACCGAGCTGGGGTGATGGCGGACAGAGTGGGATTCGAACCCACGGTAGGTTTAACCCTACGCACGATTTCGAATCGTGTGCCTTAAACCAAGCTCAGCCATCTGTCCGTGGAAAGCAGGAGGCGAAAATTGGGCGAAGGCGGAGAATTTGTAAAGCGAACAATCGCCTACAATTCTTCGAGAAGTTGTTTGTGGATTCCACCGAAGCCTCCATTTGAAAGAACTGCGACGACATCCCCCGGCTTCGCACCTGCTTTCACCTCGGCGATAATCGCGGCGTTGTCTTCAAGATAAAACCCTTTCCCTCCATCCGCAGCAATATCCGCGCTTAATCGCACCGGATCGAGTCGGTCATTTTCAGGTATCTTATGAAGATCCGGAATCGCGGCCACGATAGCGAAATCGGACTGCGCCAAAGCCTCTGCTAGTTCTTTTTGGAAAACCGCTCGTCGGGTTGTATTGGACCTTGGCTCAAAGAGAACCCAGAGCCTCGAAGCTGGATACTTCTGCCGCATGCTCTGGACGGCCAATCGAATCGCTGTCGGATGATGCGCAAAATCATCAATCACCTTGATTCCGTTCTTCTCACCTTTGAGTTCCTGCCGACGTGCGATTCCTTCGAATGCCAAAAGCCCAGTGCTTACCTCGTTCTCTGACAAGCCACCAAATCTTGCAGCCGCAGCGGCCATTGCCGCATTACGCACATTGAACTCACCCGTCATTGGGACGGTGTAAGCTTCTTCTCCGAGAAGAAATGAACTGCTCGCCTCGTCATAGCTGACTCCAGAAATCCTTACTGAATTCCCCCCGCCAAAACCAATCGTCGTGACTGGACAAGGAGCCTTCTCAACAACATCAAGACAATGTGTCTCGTCCCCATTTACAAATGCCATTCCATTCCTCGGAACGATATTCATAAGCCGTTTGAAGCTCAATTTGATCTCCTCCACATCGTTGTAGATATCCGCGTGATCAAATTCGATATTGTTTACCACAACACATTCCGGAAGATAATGCAGATACTTTGAACGCTTGTCGAAAAACGCCGTATCGTATTCATCACCCTCAAGAACATTGATTTCAGAATCGGGGAAATACGCCCCACAACCGAGGTTCTTGGGAAGACCCCCGATCATAAATCCCGGATCCTTCCCCGCGTATTTGAAGAGCCACGCAAGCATTGAAGAGGTCGTAGTTTTCCCATGAGTGCCACTGACAACGAAGTTCCGCTTCCCTCTTAAAAAGTGATCCTTCATCACCTCAGGAAGAGAATGATAAAGAAGTTTGCGATCAAGCGTTGCTTCGGCTTCTAAGTTTCCTCGCGAAATCGCATTCCCAATAACCACCACATCGGCACCCTTAGGAATATTTTCCTCCCTGTAGCCTTCGGCAATCGTAATCCCCTCACCTCTGAGAAAATCGGACATCGGTGGGTAAACGTTCTCATCACTACCGGTGACAATAAACCCGCGGCGCTTCATTGCCGCAGCGACAGCACCCATGGCAGTCCCGCAGATCCCAGTAAAATGAAAGTGATGTTTTTCTGACATAATTCTCTAAAACGTCGGTGCTGCCACGGTCGCATTATCACGCTCTTCAATCCTGTTTCGCATGATACGATCCGCCATTTCCGTAACCATTTGGGAAAGCAGCAACCACAAATGAGAACCCTGCCGATAATCTGCCGGCGCGATGTGCTTCACCCGCCCTGCATGCGTACAGAGATCAAAACACTTCCGAAACGATCTTCCACTCTCATCATTCGGATTGTATACCGCGATCCCATGGCCTCCGTTTCGATTTACCACCGTAAAACACGGCACATCCGTCGGCCCGTCTCCAACATAGACCATGTTCTCAAATGGAATAGGTCGCTGCTCTGCAGGCATGTGGTCGTTCACATCCTGATCGTATCGCAACATGCCTTTATTGATGCGGAACAGAAACTGTGTCTTCGTGGTATGAGAAATCACCCGTTTCGGAAAACTAATCAACCCCTCGGCATCTTCACCAAATTCACACCCAAACATTTCCTTCACAAACGGCTTCAATCGCGAACCCTCTAAGAGCGCCTTCAAACCAGAGGAAATAATGTAATGCTCCACCTTGATTCCTGCCATTTCGTGCTCAGGTCTGAGAGCCGCTTTGGGCAACTCATCAAACAGCTCAGGAAGTCCCGGAAAAAAAGTCAGACCCGCGCCAAGCTCAGTCAACATCCCATTCGTCACCCGATCCATACCGAGGTAATCCAAAAGGCATTTCATATAGGCCAGCTCCCCGTCCCATTTCTGACCCTCCACCAAACTATTGCACTTTTTCCAAAATTGAGCGGGATCAATCCCGAACTTCGGAAACAAGACGTCGTCTTGCATGTATTTTGAACTTAAAGTCTGGTCGTAGTCATAAACCAGCGCGATCGTGTTTTGAGGAGCAGCCATTTCGGTCGCACAGGCAATCAAGCCCACCTCCTAGCCGCAAGACGTAAATTTTTTTCAAAACTGGACACTGCCGCATTGACAAGCGCCCCGTTCCTCCTAAAGTCCCGCCCCCGCGCCTCGAAAGGCACGAAACTTTACCTCCAATTTAGTCATGAGCTTCCGCACCTACCAGCCAACGAAACGTACTCGCAAGCAGCAGCACGGATTCCGCGCACGCATGTCCACCAAAGCAGGCCGTGACTGCATCAAACGCCGTCGCCAAAAGGGCCGCAAACGTTTGATTCCAAAGGGCGCAGAGCTTCACTTCAAGCGTCACATCACCCAGCACGGGAGATAGTCTGGATAGCGGCCTACGATCCGCCCTACAGCGCTCCTGCTTCACAGGATCCACATGAGATTTCCGCGAAAGCAGAGCATCAATCAACGCGAAGACTTTCTGCGTATTCGAAAAACCGGCCAAGCGAAAGCAGGCCGGTTTGTTATTGTCAGCACCTTGGCAGAACCAACTCTTCAGGAAATTCGCGCCGCTTTTGTCACAAGCAAAAGAGCCGCAAAAAAGGCCCATGACAGAAATAAAATCCGGCGCCGCCTCCGCCATTGCCTCCAAAAACACGCCCCGGATTTCACCGATCCGAAGCGATTCCTCGTCACCATCGCCCGCCCAAGTGCCCAATCTGCCAGTTTTTCAGAACTCGAAGCGGACTGGCTCAAGCAATGCAAACGTCTGAAACTTCTTCCATGACAAGTAGTATCCGAGTTCTTGGCCATTGACCACGAGCCAATCAGGCCCTAATGACCCTCCCCAACCCCTAGTTAAGGGGGCACTTAACATCGCTTTCCCAATTCCATGTACGACCGTAAAACCTGGATCATTCTCGCAATCTGCGGAGTTCTCATTGCACTCAATATCCACTTTTCTTCTAAGAATCGCCCGCAGATCAAGGAAACTAAGACTCCCGAAACTTCTGAACCCGGACTTATCGAAACCGAAGAACCTGCCGGACTCACCGTCGATACCCCACCACCGCCGACTGAAGAAGAACTCGTCACACTTGAAAATGAGAAAGTCATTTTCACCCTCTCCAATATCGGGGGCGGCATCAAATACGTCGAACTAAAGGACCAAAAACGTGTTGGCGACAATGAAAACAACGTCCGGCTCAATCGCCATGCTCCCGGCCCCATCGCTGGCCTCGTCGACTCCTCCCAGAAACTCGACAATTCCCCTTACGCATACAAACCCGACCAATCCGAAACCGGAAAGACAGCTGTCTTCATCGCAAAACTCAGTTCGGGCATCATTGTCAAAAAGACCTTCTCTCTCGAAACATCCGACATCCCAGGAAAACCCTATTTTCTGAACCTCGACATCGCTTTTGAAAATACCAATGAAGCCAACTTCGACCTTTCCGATTATTCCCTTTTTCTAGGAACTGCCGCCCCACTTCATCTAAAAGAGCGCCCAACCCATACCGGCTTCTTTTGGTATTCGGAAAATGAACTTGAGTTCAAGAATGCCACCAAATTCAAGGGTGGATGGTTCTCCTCGGAACAAACCGTCATCAACAGTAATGCCGAACAAACGATCGACTATGCCGGTGTCACCGACCAGTTCTTCACTACGGTTCTCCGCCCAAAACAACCGGCTCTGAATCAAGTATGGGGAAAACCTCAACAAATCACCCTCATCCCAAAAGGCAGAGCACTCCCCGCCGTTCAAGCCGCGATGTCCTTGCCCCCAGTGGATCTCGCACCTCGCAGTCCAAAAAGCTTTCAATACAGTATCTTCACCGGCCCCAAGGCGAACACCATGCTTCGTGCCTTGGATGATACCGAAGGCACCGGCAAAGGCTGGGGCGAGGTCATGCAGTATGGCTTCTTCTGGTTCGTCTCGCGCCCGCTCAACTGGCTTCTCAATCTCCTCCACGATGGCATCGACAACTTTTCCTCCACTCAATCCTGGGGCCTAGCCATCATCTGCCTCACGCTCATCGTCCGTGTCCTCATCTGGCCGCTCCATGCGAAATCGACTCATTCGATGAAACGCATGTCGAAGCTCCAGCCCAAGATGAAGGAGCTGAAAGAAAAATACAGCGACGATCCCAACAAGCTCAATACAGAGATGATGGGCCTCTACCGGAAATACGGCATCAACCCCCTAGGTGGCTGCCTGCCGATGCTCATCCAGATCCCCATCTTCTTCGGCTTCTTCCGCATGCTCGACTACGCTGTCGAACTCCGCAACCAACCCTTCCTCTGGGTTGGAGACCTCTCGCAACCTGATACTGTCGGATACCTCGCCGGCATCCCTATCAACCTCCTCCCCATTGTTATGGCCGGCACCAGTGCCCTCCAAATGGCCATGATGCCTAAGACCGGAGACAAAATGCAGCAACGCATCATGATGCTCATGCCGCTCATGTTCTTCCTTTTCTGTTACAACTACGCCTCCGCCCTCGCCCTCTACTGGACCACCCAAAACATCTTTTCGATCGGCCAGACCTATTTCATGAACAAAATTCCTGAACCAGAACTCGTCGCCCGCAAAGATGGGGGGAAAAAGTCTTGGGTTCAACGAATGGCTGAAAGGCAGGCAGAGATGCAAAAGCTCCAAAAACAAAAGTCCAAAGCAGGCGACTTGCGAGATGTCACGCCTAAGAAAAAGCGTCCGCCACGCACCGGAGGTTGAGTGCCGTCTTTGAACGTATATAACATCGCCAATTTGGCCTTGTCTGGGTATCGTCCGATCTTATGCAACGGAACAACCCCAACTACCACCAAAGGGAAGTCTCTTCTATGTTGAGCAACTTGATGCTCCCATTCGCTTTTTTGTTGGCAGTCTCCTGCACAACGCAGAACCAAGTTGAAAAGACCGTCAACAAAGACAACCCGACTTTTACCCAAGTTCAAACCGTCCTAGAGCGCAACTGCGTCCATTGCCACGGCGCCAGTCGACTAACAGGCATGCCTCCTCTAACTGATTCCGAAGCTCTCGCGAACTTGATCGGCTCAAACAATCTCATCATCCCCGGAAAACCGGAACAAAGCCGCTTTCTCACGGTAGTCACCCTTTCCGACAACCAAGCCGGAGCCATGCCTCCAACCGGACATGCGATCTCGGAAAGTGAAACAAGCACTCTCAGGAAATGGATTCAAGCAGGCGCTCCTCTACCCACAGAGAATGTTCAACTGAAAAGCAAAGGAGAATCACCTCGCTCCCGTTAGCTTCCCTCCGAATTAGAAATCCCAGCGATGGGACGAAGCAACCCATCGATACCCCTTCTTCCCATTCGGGATCACCACACCCAGCCCTGGCCACGGTAGGTGAAATCCATAAATAAGCTCGCGTGTCGATGCGACCTCAGAGAACACCTTTTTGCGGGTGGTGATCGCGACTTTCGGATCGTGGTCAAAATCAATGAACCATTCCGGATCCTCGAACATCAATACGTGATTGTGGGCCAAATCTGAAATATGAAGCATCGATTCACCGTCAGACTTGATGCGATAGATCGCATGCCCATCCGTATGGCCGGGAGCAGCGAGAATGGTGATCGCGCCATCCAGAATTTGGTCGCCATCCTGATGGATAACTAAATTGGGCTCTAGCGTATCAAACGAATTGCGAACATTTTGGATCATACCCTTCACATCATCGGTACGAAACGACTTCGAAAAATCGGGCTCCTTCCCCCGCCAGAACTCCACCTCCTCCCGAAGCACATGAACTGCCGCGTTTGGAAAAAGGATGTTCCCACCACTCGCCAAACCACCGATATGATCGATATGCGAGTGGCTGAGTAAAGCGTGTGTCACGTCATCAAACGCAATCCCTAACGATTTCATCGCATCGCCCAACCAGCCCCAAGTCGTCTTCTTATGCGGCCCAAATCCCGCATCCACCAGAATGACCTCCTTATCCTTCCTCAGAAGTAGAATATTGATATAAAGCGTCATATCATCTGGGCGCTCCCCCAAGAACTCCAACGCCTTTGACATTTCAGAACGCTCATCCTGCGGCCGCATTTTATTGGTTACACCCTGCCTAAAAGTCCCGTAACCATCACTGATCGACCATGCCTCGAAGTCTCCGATCGCGAACTGATAAATATAAGGATTCGAAATCGTTTTCTTGGGAAGAATCTCTTCGCTCGATCCCTTCTCAGATTGAGCCGAAGCAGCCCCCGACGGAAGACCCAGAGTAGCGAAAGCGGCACCCATACCACCAAGGAATCCACGGCGAGTTTTTTGCGTTAAATCCTCTTTCATAAGCGACTGATCCCGAGATACCCGCTTTCATAAAATTAGCACGCACTATTTTTAATACGCTTAAAGGGATTACTGAGAATAAATGCTCAAAACAACGCACTACGATCAACTACTGATTGGTGAGATAATCGTCACATTTGATCTTAGAAATCATCTACTCAGGCGGCTTTTTCCGTCTGTTGAAGTGATCAATAACAGGGGTCGTGCGTATTTTATCCCCGTCATCAGTGAAAAGCATGATCGTACGTCGATTTGCACTGATCGGGAGGAACGTGGAGTAGAAAATTCTCTCCTCGCCCCTTATGTTGGCTCTTCCGTAAACAGCCCCCCCTTTGTCCTCTTTAGCAGTAATTTTGTAGCGACTGATTCGCTTGCTATTCAATCTGATAGGCTTTGAATCACGCCCTACCAAGAAATCGATCCTCTTGCTGGATAGATTGATAAGCAACCAATCGTCAAAGGCCGCCTTGAGAAAATCATCCGTGATCGCCTGGAAGTTGACATCGCTTTTATTCAACCATCCGAAGAGAAGGATTTCATTGGCGCCCTCAGGCACTTTGACCTGATGTGCAATTACAGGAATCTCTTGCCCATCCTCATCAACTTCGAGTCGAAAAAGAGAGAGCGTATCCTCATAGATTGTCGAGACCATTCTGGACGGCTGCCGTTTTGACCAGACAGCGGGCGTCAGTTTTGTTTCTCCTTTCGTTTCAAAATACAGCTCTGGCATCTCTCCGGAACCCAGAGCCATCGTGCGCACACTGATCTGCTGCGGTGCTGCTTGGAGCGGCGAGCAGCACACCAAATAGACTGGCAAAAAGTGGGTAATATGTCGGATTGTCATGAATTGGACTAAAGGTAAAAGATGCGCTTAGACTTCGTTCGGACTGAGCCAGCGAAATGAGATAATGCGGAAGGCGCGGCCGAATTTACTGGTGGGCTTGGCGAGTTCGGTGAGTGTGTCGCCGCCTGTTGCTCCATTAACAGGATCTGGGTAGCGTTGAACCGTGGCCTCACACCAAGCTTTCGCTAGCACAGTATTACCGTCTGCTGAAAGTGTTTCTCCGTATGCCCGGATCGTGAAGGTGTCAGAGCGAACCGTCATAAAAGGCGAAAGGGCTTGGAGAATGTCACCTTGTAAAAGCTGCCCCGGGAATCCTGATCCTTGTGTGCTATTGGCAGGAATACCGGAGACGTTGGTTTCACCTGAAAAATTCGCGTCGATATCTTTATTAACGGTGTTATCGAGGGCTGATTGGAGTGCGCCACGCTGACCGAGTTCGCCAGATTCAAGCTTACGATTGACGAACTCTCCCATGGTGAGGAATGGACCGCGCTTCTTAATCTCGGCGACGATTTCTGTGGCAAGCTCGCGGATTTCATCGCTTTTTAAACTGCGGAAACCAGTCCAGAAATTTTCGTCGAGGCTATCTGTTTCCATTGGGCCGCCGATGGATACCTTGAGTCTTGGGAAGCGGACACCATCGACGTCCTTTTCGAAACCGGTGACGACTCCATTGCCGTCGAGTTTGAGATAAGGCAGCCCTTTGGTGCCGGATAAGAATGCCTCCCACGCATCAATAGAGGTCGAGTTGACGTTAAATGCTCCATCGACCATGACGTGCCCGGCATTGTGATGGTAGGCATTGGTGTTTTCCTGCAGGGTGGCGAGGTCAAATTTGGAACCGCTGGGTTCGTAGGGGAGAAAGCGTGGGTTGGCTAGGAAGGTTTCGCCCTTGCGTAGTGATTCGTAGTCAGCATCAATAGCTTTGCTCATGGTGACGGTGCCGTAGTTGTCATTGACCTGTGGAATGGTGGTGAAAATGGCGCTGTCCCAGAGGACCTCATTGACCAGATAGGATGCGTCATAGAGGTTGAATGTTCCAGGAATAGGCATGTTGTTATTAGTCGGGCCACTGTCGGTGCTGAACGTATCAGTGATTGCTCCTTTCCAGTCGTCTTGCGGAATGCGCAGGTTGGCATAGGAATTACCTACGATGTAGGTTGGCTCATAGCTGAAGCGACCGACGTTGGCGTGCTGTAGCTGACCAACTGAAACGAGATCCTCTCTTGGAACATCGAAGAGTACGACACGCTCGTATCCATCGACAGGATCTCTCCCGGCACCCCAGAAGTGATAGCCCTTGGGGGCATCGCTGATACTCATCTGCGGGAACTGCTCGGTTACTAAGCCCCCGCTATCCAACGAGTAGGATGCGAGAATAGGG
>JBGCEE010000084.1:0-9018 GCA_045106015.1 Akkermansiaceae bacterium
GCGCTGTAAAGAACGCTCCGAGGTATAGCCTTACAATCACGATGAGCACAGTCGCTGCGATTTCGAATTTTTTCATGTCTTATACCGTTCTCGCCAGGGAATGGTTAAACTGTTGATTCAGCCTCTCAAGGGGATACTCGGAAACCGATTGATTTACACTCAGCTGAATTTTGAATTTCGCATTCGTCAAATTCCGTGCAGCCTTTTGGCCATGTCGCGAAGAACAGGAATTTTGTTGGTCGTTTCTGGGCCGTCTGGATCTGGGAAAACAACCCTCTGTCGGCAGCTTGCGACTGAAGGGGAAGCACGTTATTCGACTTCATGCACTACGCGGGCGCCTCGCCCCGGCGAAACGGATGGTCATGACTATCATTTCCTGAGCCGTGAAGCATTTGTTGCCAAACGCGAAGCCGGTGAGTTCATCGAGAGCGCCGAAGTCCATGGGAACCTCTATGGGACTTTGAGTTCCGAAGTGATTGCGCACTTGAAAGAAGGCACGGATGTGGTGATGGATCTGGATGTGCAGGGGGCCGCGTTGGTTCGGAAATGTGAAAACCCATTTATCAGAGAGGCCACGGTCGATCTTTTTGTCATGCCTTCGGATGAAGAAGAACTGTTGGCGAGACTTTCGGGGCGGGGAACGGATGCAGAAGATGTGATCGCGTTACGGATGAAAAATGCCATCGAAGAAACCGCCAACTGGCCAAAATACACCTACCGCCTCATCTCTGGGAGTCGTGAGGATGACTATGAGCGTTTTAAGTCCCTGCTGTTTGCTGAAAGGCTTCGTGTCAGTCGTTTGGTGGGGGACTGATGTGCTTGAGTGTCCACTCCGCTATGCTTGCGTACAGCGGGAAATCGGTGATCCATATGTTCGCATGTTCGGCTCCAGGGACTGTGATCCACTGTTTTCGGTTTATGTCGGGAATGTTCTTATAGAGCGACCGACCCGCAGAAGTCGGAACCACACGATCTGCGTCTCCATGAATGACCAGAGCGGGAATTTGCAGTGATACGGCTTTTTCTGCGGGATTGATGTCAGAAATATTGACCTTGGTTTTCCACCAGTAAATCGCGCTCGCTGGGGTCTGCACGGCTTGGCCTAAGGTCCTCCCAAGTAGATTGCTAGTCTGATATTGGATCACTCCTTCGAGGCGATCAAAAGATGAAACGATGATCAATGCTTCGAAGGGAGATTCAGCTTCTGTGGCCACGTGCATGGCAACTGAGCCGCCCATGGATTGCCCCAAAATAGCACAAGGCTTTGGCTGGATTTTGAGCGATTCGGTGATTTCTCGGTAGCCATCGAGGATCATCTCTGCCTCGTGGATTCCGTAGGTTGCGTTTTCTTCTTGGTTGGCCCCATGTCCCGGAAGATCTGGGATCATGCATCGAAGGCCCACCGCACAGAATCGATCAGCTACGGCAAGGTAGTTTTCTTTGATGCCCTTGCGGCCGTGTAGAATCAAGAGCGTGCCAAGGGTCTCGCCACTTGGCATGAGTGGATGGCCCCGTTCATCGAGTTGCTCTCGGATGATCTTCGCTCGATCCGAGAGCTCAAGGGTCTGCCTCGGAGTGCAGATCAACCACGGCATCCCTGATGCTGAGACAAATTTCTCAACATCAAATCCCGTCGTTGAGGGTTTTTCGAAGTAGTTCTGATGGGCTTCTGTGACCACTGCCCGGCGTGGACTCGCGATTTCATTGGCCGTCCACCACAACAGGGCGCCGTAAGAAAGGGCCGTGATGAATAAAATACCAATGACCAAGCGAATGAGTTTACGTTTTAGATTCAATGAATCACACTTTCGAAGTGAGTTTGGAAATCGGCTCAAGACTCACTTCAGGTGAATCTTGGTGGCATTCACGATGAGATTATCCTCAGTTGAGTTTTCTGCGACGGTCCCGCTCACCGTGATGAAGCTGATTTCTTTCAGGCCATTGACGCCCTTGATGTTGCCATCGAGAACGCGGCCATCTTCGTCAACGAGTTGAATGGAGGCGATGCCGATACGTTTCGATTCTTTGGAGTCGCAGCAGGCGTCCCACGGTGTTGTGCAGCTATCACCTGGCATTTTGTCGCATGTGGTGAGTTTGGTTGGGTCACCAAGAATGAAAGAGGCTCGGCCTTCTACGAAGACTTTCTCTCTACCCATGACTTCACCTTTGAGGGTGATGGCGTCGCCGGGTTTGGCACTGGTGCGGGCGACGTGAATATGCTCGGCTCCTTCAATGGATTCCGTAGTGAAATATTCTTCGAAGGTGGCGGAAGCAGAAGGTTCCGTTTCTATCCAGACTTCGGTTTTTTCTTTCTTGCAGGCACCGAGGAAGAGGGCAGCAACAGCAGGGGCTAGGAGGAGGATGGTTTTCATAGTTTCGTTATTGAGTTGTTATATTAGGATCTGAGAGCTTTGGGAAGACTTGGAAGCAGGCAACGAATGGCAGGTGGCAAGGAGCCGAGGATTCCCAAGAGGAGCCCGGCCCCTAGTCCGATGAAAGCAATTTCCGGAGAAATGGAAATGGTGAAAGCACCGATGGAAAATGGGATGGTTCGTTCGTCGAGGAGAAGTAAGGCAGCGATGGAAGCGACGAGTGTTCCGGCAAGACAAGCCATCAAGCTTTCCTGAACGAGGCTCACGAAGACTGCAACGCGACTAAATCCGATCGCCTGTAAAGTCGCCAGTTCACGAATGCGGGAGGCGAAGGCGGCGTAAAGCGTATTGAAGCCTCCAAATATTGCGCCGGCGGCGACCAGTCCAGCCGTCAACCAAGTCATCACTTTGATCGGGTTATAGAAGTCGCTGAGTGCCGCGTAGTAGTCGCTTTCGCGCATCGCGGTTAGCTCTAAGTCGAGGCGCTGTTGGGCGAATAAATCGGCTTCGGAAAAATCAGCAGGATCGTCCATGCGCAGCACGACGCATGAGAGCGATTCGCGCTGGGCAAGCATGTGTAGGTCCCCCAAAACTGTCCAGATTTCGGACTCCATAACGGTTCCAGGAGCGGCGAAAATTCCTGAAACCGTAAATTGCGAATCCTCCAGTTTCAGTTTTGCTCCCGGTCTGAGATCGGTCTCTTTAAATCCAAGTTTTCTCCATGCCAATTTTCCGACCATGATTTCTCCAGTCTTGGGAAACGTGCCTTCGGTTAACCGGACTTCCGGGTGCACGAGAAGAGCCGCAGGTGTGACGCCTCTGAAAAGTCCCTGGCCCTTTTCGCCATCCAGTCTTTGAAGAAAGGACATGTAGTGAATCTCTGGCGAGGCGGCTGATCGACCAAGTATTTTGGTTACACCCCTGATGCCCGCAGCGGCGATTCCAGGTAGTTGCGGACTCACTTCACTTCGCTGAATGCTTTCTTCGCTACCCGTTCCGATCAGGATGGCGTTTCTGGGTGAACCCGAGGCAGAAAGTACTTGGCTCATGCCTTGATTCAAGGCCGCCGCCGCCATGATTAAAAGCACGACAAGCGCCGACCCGCCAACCGTTTGGAGTAGCCGAGAGCGGTCGCGAAAAAGATTTCTGAGAGCGTATCCTAAAGGGAGCATGAATCGTAAAACTAGGTTCTAAGAGATTTGACGATGGGTTGGCGGATGGCGACGAGTGCCGGATGTATGGAAGCGATGATACCAAGAATCAGAGCAGCGGCCGTTGCGAAGAGTGCGGTGGAAACTTCAGGAAGAATCGCAAGAGTTTGCCCCTCACTGCCGAGGGTGAAGCTCTGCCATCGGAGAAATCCCCAAGCCAAACCAGAACCTGCAATTCCTCCAGCTAGACCGAGTAAGCCCCCCTCGCTTAGAACTAAAAAGAGAATCGCCCGCCCGGGATAGCCGAGGGTGCGGAGCACTGCGTTTTCTTTCACCCGGCCGCGCACCATAAGCGAAATCGAATTTGCAACGAGAGCCACTACAGCGATGACCGCCGCGATTCCCAACCAGCGAGTGAAGCCGATCAATTCGATCAATTGGCCAGCAGTCTCAGCGAAGAAAGCCTTTTCGGGGCGGGTGTTGGTAGGTTTCTGATCAGATCGGAATCGCTCGTCGATCGCGTTTGCAACTGGTTCCAAATCCGCTGACTTCTCCACGCGAACATTGAATTGCGTCACGATGCCCAAGCCCGCTTTTGATGCCTGCTGAAGAAACGGAAGTTTCACGTAGGCGACATTGTTGTCCTGAGGAAATGGCGAACGAATGATGCCTGCCACGTAGACTGTGATACCGACCGCATCGAACTTATCTCCGGGTTGAAGCTTGCGGCGCTTCGCAAACTGCTCACCAACCAAAGCAGCATCGTCACGACGCTGCCATTCGGCATCATTACCCGCGATGATCTGAATTTCCGGGGCGAATTGGGCAAGCATGCCTTCAGGAACTCCTCGAAACGTGATCACATCGAGACTGGCACCGCAGTTGTTGACGGTGATCTTGATCGGGATCACTTCGCGCACTCCATCCATCTGGCGGATATCATCCGCGTAGTGCTCGGGCAGTTGGCTGGTCATCGGACAAAAACGATTTTCCCGATAGACGACGAGTGTCGTGTCCGCGGCGGTTTCCTCGGTGGCTTCGCTAAGCGATTGCTGCACGGTCTCCACCGAAGTAAAAAGAAACATCCCAGACGCCACGCCGCAAACGGTGAGGGCAGTCCGGAGTCGGTGCCTTGCGAGTTGCTTTGCGGATAGTTGTAATAAAGCAATCATAGGGAGATGGGGTCCGGTTCGTTTTCTAACAGTTTGCCCTTTTCTAGATGGAGAGTCCGGTCGGCAGCCGCAGCGGCCCGCGCATCATGGGTGACCATGACGATGGTTTTTCCATGATCTTCGGACAGGGATCGCAAGAGCCCAAGGATGTGGGTCGCGGATTCACGGTCGAGATCTCCGGTTGGTTCATCTGCAACAAGCAAGGCTGGATCGGCTACCAAAGCACGCGCGATGGCAACTCGTTGTTCTTGGCCTCCGGAAAGTTCCTTGGGTGAGTGATGGGAGCGGTCACTCAGGCTCACGAGTTCCAATGCTGCGTCCACTTTTTGACGGCGTTCGCTGCGGCTCATGGAAGTGATGAGAAGCGGCAGCTCTACATTTTCAAAAGCGGTTAGAACCGGAATGAGATGATAAAGTTGGAAGATGTATCCGACTTTTCGAGCCCGCCAATGAGTCAATTGTTTGCGAGAAAAATTGGCAATGTCTTCACCATCGATTTCGAGGGTTCCAGCGCTTGGAGAATCGATTCCAGAAATGAGGTTTAGCAACGTTGTCTTGCCAGATCCCGAGGGACCCATCAGCGCAAGGAACTCTCCTTTCGCGACCTCTAGATTGAGGTTCTCGAGTGGAGTTACGACGTTTTTGCCTTTGGTGTAGGACTTGGAAATAGCTTTGCAGGAAATCATGTTGGGTCGCTGGAGAGGGGTTTGAGACGCTGGCCGGATTGGAGTTCAGATGGATTGGCCACGATCCATTCACCAGGGCGGACACCGGCGTCGATTCGTACCATGCCCTCACGAGTTTGTGAGATAGTCACCGAGCGTTTTTCAGCCCGCATGGTGTCGGGGTTGCAGATCCAAAGACAACCCTCATCAATAGCGCTTTCAGGAACATAGACTGCGACGCCTGAGATGCCGGTCGTATTCGGATCGGCCATTTGGCGGGTCTCGAAAAATTCCACGCGACAAAGCATGTCGGGACGCATTTTGTCGCTCGGCTTTTCGATACGAACTTTCGCTTGCAGAGTGTTGCGTTGGAGATCAGCCGCACCTTCGATGCGTGTGACCTCGCCTTCGAAGACTTGATCAGGAAGCAGGTTACAGCGGATTTTCGCACGCTGACCGACGCTAAGCCCCGCAGCGTCCGCGAGGGGGACGTCGACTCGAACTTGGAGATGGTCTGGCTGATAGAGGATCGCGATCGTTGCGCTGTCTTCGCCTTCCATACCTAGCATTTTTTTCTGCCCAGGGGCGGCTTTTAATTCCTGTATGCGGCCATCCGTGGGGGCGGTGATTTTCGTCCGATCGTAGGCAAGTTGAGCCTCTGCTAAGTCAATTTCCGAGGCCCTGATACGCGCTTGGATTGCCAGAATTTCGTAGGAGATTCGATTGAGCTCTTCGGCGATTTCAACGATGCGTGCCTTATCCGCATCGACTTCAGCCAGCATACGCTCATTGTCCAAGCGCACCGCCAGCATTTCGTCTTCTGAAATCGCCCCTTTTGCTAAGCGTTGATAGCGGTCCAATTTCTGCCCGGTTTCTTCGGCATTTGCTTCGGCAATAGCGAGATTGGCTTTGGCGATCTCCATGCGTTGCAGGCGGATTTGAGTCCCCACGCAGTGTGCGTCGAAGGAGGCCTTCGCATCGGCGAGCTTTGCTGCCATTGCGTCGCGCCTTAGTTTGGTATCAATATCGATCAAGCTCGCAATGAGATCTCCTCGTTTTACCAACTCGCCCTCAAGGACGTGTACCTGATCGACGATACCATCGGTCAGGGCTGTGGCTTTGATCGGTAGGGGATCGGGCTCAATCCAACCGGAAGCTTGAAAAAGTAACTCACCCGTCCTCGCTGGGCTGCTGGCGTCGGTTTTTGACTCAAATTGCTCGGCAAGGCCGACGGCAGGAATGATCTCCACGGCTTTTGCGGGGAGAAGTCGGTCACGGAAGAGCGTGGCAAAAATAAGCGCGAATCCCGCGATCAATGCCATTGGAAGAATCCAGACCGAAAGGCGTTTGCGCGGTCTGGGGGCTTCGTCAGTTGGTTTGGAAAAAAGTTGCCCGAGATTCGGGCCTGTAGAGTTCATGGTCTGTAGAAGTGAAGATTTCGGGTGAATACCCGGTGAGCGAATGTCGGATCTCCCGCAAGGGGGAGCCGTTACAAATCGGTCAGTTTCTTCAAATCAACATTCTGCAGTGCACCGCGTAAGTCCGACTCAGGTCGGGCGGTCCACGAAGGCAGTGAGGCGCGATCACCTCGAAGAATGAGGGCGTGGCAGCAGGGCCAAAACGAGCTGCTTGAAAGATTCCATCGGTCTCAAGATCGGGAGTTTGAAAGGGGATCGTTGGTTCAGCATCCGGAATCATCTTTGCTGGCACCATGCATTCCGGAGGGTTGCTCGGAGTTTCCACATCACGTTTGCAGCACTCTTCCTCTTCGTCGAGTTGGCACCCGTTCGGGTCTTCGACAAATGCCATGATCATCGTGCAAAAATGATGCGGCATTCCGGCCATCGGCAGAACGAAAGCCATCAGTGCGAACAAAATGGATGAGAATAAGCGCATCAATTGCAGATGGAAACTACACGAAAGGCAGAGTTTCGCAAGTTCGATGAATTTCTGTAAAATGAACCACGGATGGTATTATACCAATCAGATGAAATTCAACTACGGGTCGTGGAAGTGTAGGAAAAGGATTGCTTGACCCTTGGGTGATCAAGTAATCCGATTTTGGTTGAATTAATCCGTGCTTTGCAGAGGTGAAGTCTGCTTGAGTATAGTAGGCGGCAGTTACTGCTGGCCGGGTTCGACTTCTCGAATCACGCCGCGTCGAATCTGATCCTGTCTGATTCTCTCCGCATTTTCTGAGGACTGCGCACGTTTCCTGTCATACCAAGACAGATCAGCCGATGTATCGGTGTTCATGATCCGGTCTCTTCTTTCCGCTTTTTTCTTCGCGATATATTCTTCGTCCGACATATTTTTTGGTTTTCCTAGGCCCAATGCGTTGATGAGAACTGGACCGGAATTGTGCTTGTCTCCACCGGGGGCGTAAGGGTTCGAAGTTTGAGCACCTGGGGTCATCATCTCACTGCCACAGCTTACGATGAAAAGTGTTCCAGAGATGGTTAGAAGAGTATGGATCGTGGTCATATTTATTTTTGTTTAGTCTTCCGCCGATTTCGGCGGGCAGACACGAACACAGTTATCGAGCAATTTCTATACCAAATTTATGTTCTACTCGGATTCCGATAGATTGAAACTAGGCTAGGGTTTGCCTTCTCTCATCTCGCGCTGACGCATCGGCATCGCATCGATGCTGGCGTAGAGCTTCTTAAACGTAAATTCGGATAGTTTCCATTCGAGGGTCGTGCGGCCGTCCTTGCCGATGAGGTAGACTTTTGGATTTTTGAGATCGGGAGATAGGCGTTTGGAGAACTCTTTCGTGAGTTCTAGCTTTGCAGGGAATGGGTTGTTCTCAGCACCGCTTAGAATGAAAACTTTAAGATTGCGGTCCCGTAGGCCGTCATTTTCTGAAGTGATTTGTTTGATGAGGTTCTCAGTGGCTCCGGAAACGATCAAGAGCCGGTTTTTCCATTGGAAGTCCGAAATCTGATTTTGGGCCATGGCCACGTGCGAGCTAAGAAAAAGGGCGGCGAGGATTTTTCTCATCATTTAAGATAAAGCGGTTTCAGCGAGCTGCCATGATATATTTCAGAACAGCCGCTTCGTCCGTTTCGGAGATCCCAGCGTTCCACGCCATCCCTGGGACGACGATATGCCAGTCCTCTCCAGAGACCTCCGAGGGCATCATGGGTTCGTGGCAGCGGCTGCACTGCGCCATGTAAACGCCGTAGCCTTTCTGCAATACTGCGAGTTCTTGGCCGCTTTTGTCAGCCATCGCTGCGGTCGGGACGGGAATCGTTTTATTCTGTGGGGCACAGGCGGAGAGGGCGATGATGATGGCGGCTGCTACAAGTGGCTTTTTCACGTCTCTACCGTAAACCAACGAATACCCGTTCTTCAATCCCCATCTTGGCTCAAGGTGTGCTCGAACCGCTGTAGCGAAACACTTTTGACAAAACCGCCGCCATTCATAGTCTCCTGCCAGAAACTTCGCCCAAAGACCTCTAAAATTATACCAAAACATGAGCCTGTATCTGGATTACCTCGCCGAAATTGAAGAACGCAAAACCGAAGGTCTGCATCCGAAACCTATCGATAGTGGAGAACTGGTAGCCGAGATCATCACCCAAATCAAAGACCCCGCAAACGAGCACCGCGAGGAATCCTCGAAATTCCTCATCTACAACACCCTTCCCGGCAC
>JBGCEE010000085.1:0-22117 GCA_045106015.1 Akkermansiaceae bacterium
CAGTAGGAAAGCACCCGGCAGCCAGAGAAATTCTCATACATCCGCATGAACATCCGGAACGCCTCGCGCTCCTCATCACCGAAAACAAAATCCCGGTTCACCACCCGGCTCATGCAGTGATAAATCGCCGGTTTCAGCTCCGATCCCTTCCACGGGGCCAGAAATCGCTTTCGTGTGTTCTTCACAGCCATCCCCCCTTCTAGCGGCACAAATCCCAATAGCAACGACAAAGCATATATTTTGTCTGGCATCTTGTAAGATCGGCGGCGGAATCGCGGGCTTCACCAGCGTGTTTCACAGCTGGGGCCGACAGCTCCAGCACCACCCGCAGGAGAAACGCCTCATCACCCCCAAGAAAGACGACTTCCTCGTCCACTTCCGCCCGCTGGCGGAACGCTTCCGCAACCTCATGCGCCAGGTCCTCCAAAACGAGCACTCGGAGATTTTCCAAAACCTCTCCCTCGCCGCCAAAAAATCACTCCAGCCCCAGACCACCTGGAACGTCCAGCTCCAACATGTCGGCTCAGGCAGGACCGCCGTGCGCTACCTTGCCCGCTACGTGCGGCGCAGCGCCATCGGCCCCAAGCGCCTCATCGGCTATGACAAACAGGGCAGAGTCAAACTCTACTGGACCTCCAGTAGCACCGGTAAAACCGCCATCATGGCGCTCCACCCCCACGAGTTGATACGCCGCTGGCTCATCCACGTTTTACCCAATGGTTTTGCGCGCGCCCGTCACTACGGCTTCATGAGTTCTGCCGCCACGAGGAAAATGCAAACCATCCGCCTCCATCTCGGCGCCGATCCCAAACCCGAGCCCCAACTTCCCGAAGCTAGGCCACACACCTGCCCCTGCTGTGGCGGGAACCTCACCTTCCTACGCGAACTCGCGCCCGTCCGCCTCATGCGCGGCCCACCGAAGAAACGAAAGGAGCAAGCCGCATGAGCGCACAAATCCAAGCACCACCCGAAAACGCCTCGCCGCATGCCAAGCGCAAAGAACGTGCGCCCGAAAACTCGGAAAAGCGCACCCGAAAGTCACCGCAAAGCCAACCCACCCCCGGAAACCAACCTCTGGGAAAATGCCTCATCACCCACTGTGGCCAATCGCCCTGCGATAGGCCACAGGGTTCCCGCAGACCGGGCCAACACCCGTGCCGCAACCGCCCCACCACCGCATAACGCTTATCCGACGGGCGTAAATCGAAAACGCATCAGGCAAGACCAGAGCCCAGCTAGTCCCAACCTGGGCCCGTCCAACAACCGATAGCCTTCGAGGTTCCGCTGCGCTTCACTCAAAGCTATCTTTGGGGTTATGCCCGTCGGTTTCGCCTTAAGTTGAGATGCTGGGAAACCGTCTTGCAGGACGATCATTCACCCTTGCTTCCGTTGGAACTGCAGATGGCGAGTGAAATCAGCCCCCCCACGATCAGTATCGCATGAGGCGTGAAACCCGAGGCGACCTCTCCCCAACTTGAGGTCATTCTCGGACTTAACGCTGTGATCATCAATGCAAGGCTCATCAGAATCGATCCGATAGAAGCGAAGACGCAGAGGGTTTTCAATGAACTGTTTTTCATATGATTTATTTGGAGTTGGTGTGGGTTACAGAGCCTTGGGTGTGCTTATTCCTTGGCATAACGATGGAGGTGATGCATGACTGAAAGAGCGAAGCGAGAGAAGGCATTGCCTCCACCGTCTTGTTCTGCCCATTCGCGGCATGTAGAGCAAACGTGGTTCAAAGCAAAGTCTGTTGAATATGAGACCCCTGACGAAATATGGGAGCCGTTAAACGAGGAGTTTGGGTTCGCGCTAGATGTAGCGGCAAGACCAGAAAACGCAAAGTGCGAAACTTATTTCACGGAGTTGGATGATGGACTGTCCCAAGAGTGGGATGGTGTTTGCTGGATGACCCCCCCGTTCGGCAGGGTGATGCAGAAATGGGTTCGTAAAGCTCATGCGTCTTGGGAGAACGGGGCAACCGTCGTTGCGCTCATACCAGCGAGGACGAATACGAAGTGGTGGCAAGTCAGAAGAAAGAGGAGTTTCGCAGAGAATTCAAAGTGTTGTTGGTGAAAGAGCGGATCCCCGAGCGGGCGAGGCTGTATTACGCTAGGCATCTTGAGAGGTGGGGGCAGGCGTTTCGGAAACGGAACAAGGAACAATCAAAAAGAGATTTTCTTGAAGGTTACTTTAATGAATTAAGTGACACAATTGAGGTTGGGCCATTTATGGCGAACCAGGCGTTAGAAGCGATTCGGTTGGCGCATGATGGGTTGCTGGGTGAGAAATGGGCGGGAGATTCGGACGGTGCAGGAGCTCTTGGGGCACGTCGGGGTCGTTCCTGTCCAAAATACCTACAAGACTTCGGTGTTTTTTTACACCTCCTGAACGATCCAGAGCGATCGAGTGTGGCGTTGGATGATTTGTATGTGAAGGAGGCAGGGATGGCTGGCCCAGCCGTCCGCGAAATGATGGGACGGGGTAGGCAGGAAAAAGGAAGGGTTGTGGCGGGGTGAGTTGGAAGACGGACGGCTGGGGACAGCCATCCCTGCCTTTTGGTGGGGTGCGGGCGCGGGGTGAATGGAAGACGGTCTAGATAGGCAAGCGAGTTCCGGAAATAGATTCTACTCGTCTTTTGGAAAGACATCTGGCCCAAGATTCCGTAGTCTATCGGTATCTTCATGAAATTGCGCCTTCTGATAATATCTTTTCTTCTCCTTGCGATCGCCATTGCCGAGGAGCCACCGAACATCGTCCTGATCATTACCGACGACCAAGGATACGGCGACCTCGGCTGCCATGGGAACCCGGTGATTCAAACGCCCAACATGGACGCCCTCTCGGCCGAGTCGACGAACCTCGACGACTACCATGTCGCTCCAACTTGCTCACCCACCCGTGCCGCGCTTCTAACAGGGCACTGGACCAACCGCACCGGCGTTTGGCACACGATTAAAGGCCGTTCCATGCTACGGGCGAACGAAATCACCCTCGGCCAACTACTTAAGGACAACGGCTACGAGACTGGTATGTTTGGCAAATGGCACTTGGGCGATAATTACCCCTACCGGCCCGAGGACAGAGGATTCACAGAAGTTTATCGCCACGGTGGCGGTGGCGTTGGACAAACTCCCGACTACTGGAATAACTCCTATTTCGATGGACACTACTTTCACAACGGAAAAGCCGTTGCTGCGAAAGGCTTCTGCACCGATGTCTTTTTCGAGGCCGGTCACGACTTCATCCGCAAAAGCGCTGCAGAGAAAAAGCCCTTTTTCGCTTATATCTCGACCAACGCGCCCCACGGGCCGCTCCATTGCCCTAAAAAGTATATGGATATGTATCCTGACCAATCACCCGCCATCGCTGCGTTTTACGGGATGATTACCAACATCGATGACAACCTCGGCAAGACCCGAGCACTCCTGAAAGAACTCGGGCTGCATGAAAACACAATCTTCATCTTCACCACCGACAACGGCACGGCGTACGCGGCAAAAGTCTTCAATGCCGGCATGCGTGGCCAGAAAGGCTCCGAATATGATGGCGGTCACCGCGTTCCGATGATCATTCACTGGCCCAAAGGTGGATTGGATAAAAAGCACGTCATCTCAACCATCACCCACGCAGTCGATATCGTCCCGACCCTGCTCGACATCACGAAATCCAAAAAACCTGACGACCTAAAGTTCGACGGCCTTTCGATCGCTAGCTTGTTCGATCCAGAGTCGGATACAGGATGGCCCGAACGCATGCTTGTGACCGACTCACAACGGGTGGTCGATCCAGTCAAATGGCGCAAGTCTTCCGTGATGTCGCAGCGCTACCGCTTGGTTAACGGGACAGAACTTTACGATATGGGAGTCGATCCTGGGCAAAAAAAAGATATCGCCAAAGAAAACCCAGAACAGGTCGCAAAGATGAGGGATTTCTATGACAAATGGTGGGCTGAGATTGAACCGACGTTCTCCCAAACCACCGAGCTCTATGTTGGTCAGCCAGGTCATGAAACCGTCACTCTCACTGCCCACGACTGGATCGGCGAAACGAGGCCGCCATGGAACCAGTCCATGATTCGCTCGGTGAACAAACCTTTTGGCAACGCCAAGCAGAACCCCAAACATGATGGTCATTGGGCAGTCAAAGTGATCACACCGGGCCGTTATGAGATGTCCCTGCTGAGATGGCCAGAGGAAGCCAAACACCCGATCACTGAATCCTTACCCCCCGGTGAAAATGTCCCCGGAGCCTCCCGCGCCTATCGGGCCGTACCCGGAAAACCAGTCCCAGCAGCCAACGCAGTCCTCCGCATCGATGGCAAGGAAGTCGCAACCAAACCCGTGGGGAAAAAGGATTTCAAAGTAACTTTCACCACTGAACTCTCAGAAGGTTCCAAAAAAATCTCTCCCATTTTTCAAACTTCAGATGGCAAAGAAGTTGGAGCGTTTTACCTAGTCGTGAAAAAGCTCCCGTAATGCCCCCTGCAGTAGGGTGATCGAACAAGGGAACTTTCGTTGTAGGGTCAGAGCTTCGGATTCAACGGCGAACCTTCTCCCTAGCTGGTTGAACCTACCCTCTGTACCCTTTCATCCATTGCTAAGGATCGATCCCAAGCTTTTTTTATCTGACTGGACTGAAAGCCGCCGAATCTCTAAGCCTATGGCGTGCGGAAAATCTCGTCTCTTTCTAAATTCATCTCTACCGGCTTTATTGCACTCACTGTGCTACCCGGAATTTCCAGTCTAAGCGCTGCCCCATTGATTCCGGGGCTAAACGCCAAACACCCACTGACTGAGGCGCAAAAAGGCACGCTGCTCATTGAAGAACTTCGCTGTGCCTCGTGTCATGATGGGATCTCTCCGGTAAACGCTCCCTCCGCACCCAGCCTCACAGGTCTTGGGTCGCGTTTGAATTACGACTTTATCAAGAAATTCATCAAAGACCCAGCCAGCCACGACTCCGGCACAGGAATGCCCAATGTCTTAGGTAAACGCTCTGAGAACGAAAGAGACGAACTAGCCACGGCCATCACTGCCTACCTTCTTTCACTCGATGAAGAACCCGCAGAAAAAACCGCCCCACCCGTCGATGAAAACGATGCCGGCAAGGAGTTGTTCCACTCGGTCGGTTGTGTCGCCTGCCACTCGCCCCGTGATGGAACTGAAATCAAAGGCAAAAAGAATTTGGACCACATCGGAAAAAAATATCAACCCGGTGGGCTCGTTGACTTCCTTCATGAGCCTCTAAAAGTCAGGCCCGCCGGCCGCATGCCCGACATGCGCTTGAGCCGCAAAGAATCGGAGCTCATCGCCGCCTTCCTTCTCGATTCCACCGAAAAAGCCATGGCAGCCAAAGCTCCTAGAGGGTCCTCGGATTTAATTACCAAGGGAAAAGCCGCCTTCACCGAGCTGCGCTGCGTCGCCTGCCACCAAGTCGAGAAAACAGCTGGTTTACCTGAACTTGCCGCGCCACGAGCCGAGCTAGATCTCACCAAAGGCTGTCTCTCGGAAGACACCGGAAATGCACCGGACTACAGCCTAAGCGACACGCAACGCAAAGCGATCCGCAGCGCTCTTGCAGAGAAGCCAGAGAAGCCGCAAGCCGCCAACGCGATCAAAATGCGCCTGACTCAGCTCAACTGCATTTCCTGCCACCAACGCGATGACTACGGCGGTGTCAGCGAAGAACTCGATCTCTATTTCCATTCCACCCAAGAGGCGCTCGGAAACGAAAGCCGTATCCCTCCTCAACTCACCCTAACCGGAGCTAAACTCCGCCCAGAGTGGATGAATCAGGTGTTTTATGAAAAAGAAGTCGTCCGTCCCTACATGACCACGCGCATGCCACAATACGGCACCGAAGCCATGAAAGGTCTGACCGAACTCTTCGGCGAAGTCGACAAGCTCGAACCTCTAGAATTTGCAGAGCTCGATAGGGAATCCAAACCCATGATGCGCAACGGCGCCCACCTGTTGCTCGGTGACAAGGGCCTGAACTGCATCGCCTGCCACAACTACAACGGCAAGGAATCACCAGGTATGAAAGGCCTCGATCTGATGACCTCTTATCAGCGACTTCAACCATCTTGGTTCAATCAGTTCATGAGAAACCCAGGCGCTCTTCGGCCAGGAATCATCATGCCGTCTTTCTGGCCTGACGGAAAAGCAGTCCAAACAGAAATTCTTAACGGCAACACCGAAGATCAAATCCGCGCCCTTTGGCACAATTTCTCGCTAGGTCGCTCCGCACGGGACCCTTCGGGATTACGAGTCGAGGAGCCCAAGTTGGTTGTAAAAGATCAAGTCATCACTTACCGCGGGCGCAGCAGCGTAGCGGGTTACCGAGGAATCGCCGTTGGCTTCCCAGGCGGCCTCAACTACGCCTTCAACGCTCAGAACGGAGCCTTCTCTGCAATCTGGAAAGGTGACTTCGTCCGGGTCGGCTGGCGCGGCCAAGGATCAGGAAATTTCACACCGCTGACAAAGTCGGTGCAGCTCGCTCAAGACGTAGCTTTCCTTGCAGAAAAAGCGGAGCCATGGCCTCCCAATCCAATTCGAGTTGGAAACAAAACTCCCAACCCAGACCCGCTATACCCACGACAGTATAACTACTCCTTCAAAGGATACTCCATCGGCGAAGGCGGGGTGCCAACTTTCCGCTACCAGTCAGGAAAAGTCGCCATCCAAGAAACCACGGTCGCTCTCGCCGACAAAACTCCCGGCGCCCTTCGCCGGACCCTGACCTTCGATGCACCAGAAGCCACTCGCCTTTATTTCCGGGTTCTTACCGGAAAGATCGAAAAGGCATCTGACACACTCTACAGCAACCCAGACGTGCAACTCACCATTGGTGAAACCACCGCAAAAGCCACTTCCGAACTCCGCAAGTCGACGAACGATCAAATCGCCAACGAGCTGATCATCACGCTTGATCTCCCGGCAGGAATCTCCACCCAAACCATCGAATATGCACTACGCCGCTAAATTTTTCCGCAACGCGAGACGAGCCTCGTTCCTCGCTGCCGCGGCATCCCTCATTCCCTCCACCTCTCCTGCCGAAGAAGTCGGTGAACGGTGGGGAACCGCCGAAAAGGAGCGCGAATATTACCGCCTAGTGGAAATGCCGATCCCGAAAAACCTCATCATCGAGGCGGGAGCATTTGCGACTCTTCCAGACGGACGCATCGCCGTCGGCACACGACACGGAGACATCTTTTTCGTATCCGGCATGGATGGCTCCAATCCGGAACCAAAATTCCATCGCTTCGCCACTGGCCTAGATGAAATTTTCGGCATCGCCGTAAAAGACAACGCACTCTACGTCACCCACAGCGCGGAACTCACCAAGATCACTGATACCGATGGCGACGGCACCGCCGACCGCTACGATGTCGTCTCGGACGCATGGGGCTACGGCACTTACCACGAATATGCCTTCGGGTCCAAGTTCGACCCCAAGGGCAACCTTTACGTCGCCCTCGGCCTATCGAGTTCCTACCGCTCCGAAGAATTGTTCCGTGGATGGGCTTTCAAGATCACACCGGAGGGAAAATCCATTCCAATCGCCAGTGGCCTGCGCAGCCCGGGCGGCATCGGTTTCAATGAGCACGGAGCTCTCTTCTACATGGAGAGCCAAGGCCCTTGGAACTCCTCGTGCAGCCTCAAGGCCATCAAAGAAGGTGGCTTCATGGGCCACCCAGTCAGCTACAACTGGTACAAATACGCTCCCAACATGGGTCCCGCCCCCAAGGAACCCGTCTCCGGCTCCAGCGTCTTGGTGGAAAGCCAGAAAATCCCGCAACTGTCTCCCTACGCAGTTATTTTCCCCTACATCCGTATGGGCCGCTCGATCGGGAGTTTTGTCACGGACAAGACGGGCGGAAAATTCGGACCCTTCGAAAACCAGATGTTCCTCGGTGACTACACCCAGTCCATCATCCTCCGCGCCACAACGGAGGAAGTAAACGGAGTCTGGCAGGGCGCGTGTTATCCCTTCCGTGAAGAACTCTCCACCGGCATTCTCACCGTGCACTTCACCCCAGATGGAAATCTCATCTCCGGCGGAACCAACCGCGGCTGGCCGGTTCGCGGCCTCAAACCCTTTGCTCTCGAACGGCTCGAGTGGACCGGCAAAACCCCCTTCGAAATCGAACGCATCACCATCAACTCAAAAGGTTTCGACATCAAGTTCACCAAACCCGTCGACCCGAAGACAGCCAGTGACCCCAAGAACTACAAACTCGGCACCTTCACCCACAAATACCACGCAGGCTACGGCGGCCCAGAAATCAACCAAACGACTCCCGAAGTCACAGGCGTCACTCTTTCTAAAGACAAGCTCACCGCCACCATCATTCTCGACAAAATCACCAAAGGCCACGTCCACGAATTCGACCTCGCCTCCATCCGCGAACCCAACGGCGGTGAACTCGTCCACACCTTCGCTTTCTACACGGTGAACGAAATTCCGAAGTAATTCATAGAAAGGTCTTTTAGAAAAAGCCATCAATTTCCTCCTCGCTCCTTTAGCGAAGGACTGTAGGTTTCCATCTGTCTTAGATAAATGGCCCTTCTCTCATGATTCAAAATCGACTCACCTTCCTGACCTCGTTGGTTATCGCTGCTTCGCTTACCCTTCCTGCCCTTAGCGCACCTCGCAAAGGAGGCATGGAGAAACCTGACTTCACCAAAGGTGACAAGGTCCCTGAAGGCGCAACGCATGACTGGACGCTTGGAGCCACTGGCATGCGTGGCTGGATCTATAGCAACAAATTAGAAACATCCGAGGCTCGCCAGATTAAAGTGACTAAAGTCGACAAAGGCTCACCCGCAGAGGGCACCGTCATGGTCGGGGATGTCATTCTTGGCGTCCATGGAAAGCCGTTCTCATACGATCCTCGGACCGAATTTGGAAAAGCCCTGACCCTTGCCGAATCGCCACAAGGAAAAGGCGAACTCAGATTGATTCTTTGGCGCGACCAGAAGGAACAGCAAGTCGCCCTCGGTCTACCCGTTCTCGGAGCCTACAGCGCGACCGCTCCCTACGATTGCCCGAAGTCTTCGAAGATTTTCGAACAAGGATGCGAAACCTTGGCCAAAGAAATTGCCAAACCGAATAATCGTAACAACCCGATCGTCCGTTCGCTCAACGCACTCGCCCTACTTGCAAGTGGCGAGAAAAAATATCTTCCACTCGTCAAAAAGGAAGCTGAATGGGCGGCCAACTTTTCTGCCGATAGCATGGCGACATGGTGGTATGGTTACGTGATTTCACTTGTTGCCGAATACCACATAGCAACTGGCGATGACTCCGTTATGCCCGGCCTGAAACGTCTCGCTCTTGAAGCTGCCAACGGCCAGAGCATAGTCGGATCTTGGGGACATAAGTTCGCAGGTGAGGATGGACGACTCTTAGGCTACGGCATGATGAACGCACCCGGCGTCACATTGACGATTTCCCTCGTTCTGGCCCGCGAAGCAGGTGTCGACGCCCCAGAAGTCGACCTAGCGATTGAACGAAGCTTGAAACTTCTCCGTTTCTACAAAGGCAAAGGATCCGTCCCTTACGGCGACCACAGTCCATGGACTCAGACTCACGATGACAACGGCAAAAACGGCATGGCGGCGGTCCTTTTCAGCCTAGTCGGCGAGACCGATGCGGCGGAATATTTTTCCCGGATGAGCCTTGCCTGCCACGGTTCAGAAAGAGATACCGGACACACTGGAAATTTCTGGAACATGACTTGGTCAATTCCTGGCGTCGCTCAATCCGGCCCGCATGCGACAGGCGCTTGGATGAACGAATTTGGCGCTTGGTATTTCGACTTGGCACGCCGCTGGGATGGAGCATTCCCTCACCAAGGCCCACCTGAAATGCGGGGTGATAAAACCAAAAACTGGGATAGCACCGGTGCCTACCTACTCGCCTATGCCAAGCCTCTTAAAAAAATCCTTCTCACAGGTAAGGAGTCTTCGAGCGTCCCTCAACTCTCAGCAGAAGAGTCCGCCGACATCGTCAACGACGGCCGAGGCTGGAGCAACAACAACCGCAACGCTGCCTACGACTCGCTGAGTGGTGACCAGCTTTTCGAGCGCCTAAGCAGCTGGTCGCCCACAGTTCGAGAAAGGGCAGCTATCGCTATCGCCCGAAAGAAGGACACACCGCCACCCATCGCCGCACTCACGAAGATGCTGGGAGCGGAGGATGTTCATTCGATTTACGGAGCGTGCGGTGCTCTTGCAAGACTCAGTAAAGCCGCCTCACCTACCGTCCCAGAACTTCAGAAAAAGCTCAAACATGAAGACATGTGGGTGCGCATCAAAGCTGCAGAAGCTCTCGCAAGCATTGGTGAGCCAGCCATGGTCGCCTTACCTGAACTGCTTACGATGATTGCCAAAGATGCCTCGGAAGAAGACCCCCGTGCCATGGAGCAGCGCTACCTCTCCTTCGCTGTCTTCGGGAAAATGCTCAAACGTGGCTCACTTGAAGGAGTCGATCGCGACCTTCTCCGCGCCGCTGTTGCTGCTGGATTGAAAAACGAAGACGGCCGTGCTCGCGGCTCAGTGAGCGGAGTTTATGGGAAGCTTTCTTATGAGGAAATCAAACCCCTCCTTCCTGCCATTCACGAAGCCATCGTCACCCCCGCCCCCAGCGGCATCATGTTCGCTGGCGAAGTGCGACTTGCCGGAGTTGCCATTCTCGCAAAACACAAAATCCGCGAAGGTTTACCACTCACCATCGAAGTGATGGATATCAAAAAATGGGGCAAAAAGAATCGCATCAACGGCGCGCTGAAGAGTATCGAAGCCTACGGAGCGGGCGCAAAACCTCTTGTTCCTCGCCTCAAACAACTCGCAACCGACTTACGCAATCACCGGGAAGCAAAAAATCTCAACGAATTTGCAGATCGTATCGACGCCCTCGTCACGAAACTTGAAAATTCTTCGGGCGATACGGAATTACGCTCACTCAAATAGAGAATTGGGATTCGGAGTTCCTCCAAGCCAAATTTTCTTGATCACATCTGGAAAATATTAGCGACAGGCTTTCATTGGCGGTGTAGTTTCGCCAAACATGAAATTCCAAAGAAAATCCAATCTTTCGATTCCAAGAGGTTTTACTCTGGTTGAGTTGTTGGTCGTGATCGCCATCATCGCAGTGCTTGTGGTGATCGTTGCGATGATGGCACTAAAATGGCGCGACAAAGCCAAAATCACGAATGCGCTCAACGCCATGCGCCAAGTGGCAACCGCAAACGTCGCCTACTCAATGGAAAATCAATCAAAGGTCAACACACTCAAATGGGTCGGTGACCCTCAAGAAGGCGGTAGAGGCGGAACTGGAGGCTACGTAAGCAATTCTTACTGGGGCCGACTTACCCCATATCTCTTTTCCGACCTGAAAACAGGAAACCAAAGCGCCTTGGCAAGAAATATCAAGCTACGCTTGAACGGTATTTTCTCCTCCTCGAATTGCGATAAGATGACAGGAACTGTCTTGGAAGGGTCTCCGATATACCACGATGGCTCTACCCTTCCGGTTCCATTCGCCTTCAACAGTCAATTATACACTTGGAATAATTGGGAACGGGTTAACAAGGCTACCGACGCGGCACAGGTCATGTATATCACCTACGGTTTTGGAGTCTTCAACGAAGAAGACGGCCAGACAGCCCCTCCCATGCCACCTACCGGATCGAAACCACCCAACAACATCTACTGGGTCGACAACGGCAAGGCCATGGTGTCATTTCTCGATGGGCATGTGGAGTTTCTTTCCGCTCCGATTCCGACCCGACGCTTCAACATCGACTAAATGAAATTATCACTTCCTTTCCTCTCCACTGTTTTTCTAACCATTCTCAACGCGACCGCCGCGGAAAACCCGGATCAGAAGCAGGCAGAGTTCTTCACTCCCGAGCAAGACAGGAAGACTCTCAGGGAAAAAGTCGAAATTGAGGAGGCACTTCCCAACATTCTCATTCTAGGAGACTCAATCTCCATCGGCTACACCAAACTAGTTCGCGAGGGACTCGCCGGCAAAGCAAACGTCGTCCGCCCAAAAGCAAATTGCGGCGACACACCTCGAGGCCTTGCGAGTATCGATAAATGGCTCGGCGACAACAACTGGGATGTCATTCACTTCAACTGGGGCCTCTGGGATCTATGCTACCGTCACCCAGATTCAAAGGCGCAGGGCAAACGCGACAAGGTCAATGGCAGCATCGCCGTCCCGCTTCCTGAATACGAGGCAAATCTTGAAAAGCTCGTCGCTAGGCTCAAGCAAACCGGAGCGAATCTCATATGGGCCAGCACAACCGTCGTACCCAAAGGAGAGGTGGGTCGTGTTCCCGGAGATGAAATCAAATACAATACCGCCGCCGCAAAAATCATGGCCAAACACGGAGTCACCATCAACGACCTCCATGCATTGAGTTCTAAACTTGAACCAGAATTCTTCGTTGGCCCCGGTGATGTCCACTTTACAAAAGAAGGCTCCACCGAACTTGCGAAACAAGTCGTAGCTGCTGTTTCTAAATCCCTAGAAAAAGATCAAGAAAAACAAGCCGGAAGTCATCAACAGAAAAAATGAGAGCTTAGAGGCTCTTTACTACTCCGGTCTCGACTTGCATGCCTTGCTCCATGCCTCCCAAAGGCCGCCAAGCTCTTTCACTTTTTCTGGCTGAATTTCGGCAAGATTTTTCATCTCGGTGGGGTCCGCTTTCAGATCATAGAGCTCCCACGGTTTCTTCCCTTGCCGCACAGCTTTCAGGTCACCCTGTCGAACGGCATTGGCACGGCCGAAATGCCAGTAAATTTCTTGATGAGGCTCACGCTCCTCACCTTTAAAGATAGGTAGAAGGGATTTCCCGACCGGAGCCTTGGTCTTGTTCCCATTGACCTCCGTTGGATACTCAGCTCCTGTGATTTCCATAAAGGTCGCGGAAATATCAATAATGTGCCCGACCTGATCCGTCATTCCCGGCTCAATCACTCCCGACCAGTAGGCAATAAAAGGCGTCCGTGTGCCACCTTCGTAGTCAGTAGATTTGAATTTTTTATACGGTGTGTTGCTTGCATTTGCCCAACCGACCGAAACCGTACGATAGCTCTCCACAGGGCCAGGCGGAATATCTGGCGTCGTGTTTGGCTGCTCGGGACAAGCGCCGTTGTCAGATAAAAAAAGGATAAGCGTATTGTCCCATTTGCCCAAATCTTTGACCTTGGCAAACAAGCGCCCAAGATTCTGGTCGACTCGATCGATCATCGCAGCATACACGGCCATCTTGAGATCCTCAGTATCTCTTTCTTCCTCGCTAAGCTCACCCCATGCTTTCGAAGCCCTTGGTGTAAGCAGGTGATTTTCACCAATCAATCCTTCTTCCTTCATCCGTTCGAATCGTTGATTCCGAATCGCATCCCAACCCACCTTGTATTTCCCGCGATATTTCGCGATATCCTCTGGCCAAGCGTGCAAGGGATAGTGTGGGGCGGTATACGGAAGATAGAGAAGAAAGGGCTTCTCCTCGTCACGATACTCCTCCAAGCGCTCCATCGCATAATCGGTGAACGCATCGGTGGTGTAGAAATCCTTATCAGGATTGGTGTATCCCATGATAACTTTGTCTTCGATCGCCCAGCGTCTGACACGGTTTTTTCCTTTCCGGCCGGGAGCTCCCTCTCCTTCTCGCGCTTCGATGCCAGGATTGAAAAAATTACAACAACCGTCCGCGAGTCCGAAGTAGCGGTCGAATCCACGGGTCGTCGGTAACGGCTTCTGATGCCATTTCCCTGAAATCAGCGTGCGGTAACCCGCGCCACGGAGCACCTCCCCAAAGGTCGCACCATGTTCCATGTTGTTGTCACCGATCGAGTAGGCGTAGTTACCAGTGAGAAGTTCGGCGCGCGTCGTGTGGCACTTCCCTGTATTATAGAACTGCTTGAACCGAAGACCATGTTTGGCAAGTGCGTCAAGATTTGGCGTCTCGACCTCCCCGCCATAACAGCCGATATCGGAGTAACCCATATCATCCACCATGATAAGAATGATATTGGGTTTGGTCCGCTCAGGTTCTGCCCAAGCACTCGGCGCATTTCCAAACAGGAGAGTTATGAAGAGTAACGTTCGTTTCATAGATCAGCTTGTCATCGGTGTAGTCTCTGTTTGAGCGATCATCATCCACCGATCAGTTTAACCACCACCTTGTCATAGAGCGCGTAGCCACCTGCAATGAACAGACCGACGACACTAATCCAGAGGCCGATGTCCCAAACGCGACCGGGTACGAGTCGTGCGTCGCAGCGCCGGTAACGAAAATAGAGAGCGCCAACACCTAGTAGAGGAAGCATCAACGCGCCCATGAATCCTCCCGCCAGTACCAGTTCTTTTGGTGCCTTGAAAAAGGCGAAACTAGCGAGGAACAAGAGGGGCAGAACGATACAGAAAATTTTCACCCAACGGCGGAACGTGGCCTCATCATTCTTGGCAACTCCGAACACCCTCAACGCATCCGCACAGACGCGGGCGTGGCTGGCAGTCGCAACGAAGAAGGTCGAATACAGGACAGCGAAAGCGCCGAACAAGAAAACCGCCTGCGCAGCCGTACCAAAAACCGGCACATACATTTGCCCGAGAGTCCGCACCATCTGGTCACCTCCCGGATCAAGCCCAGTCCGTCCAAGAATCGCCGAACCCAAGAGGTAAAAAGCAACTGTCGCGAAGGTATAAACAATCATCGAGCACCATGCATCCCAGCGCAAAACCCGCACCCAGCCTTTGGCGCGCGCCTCCCACTCAGGTGATTCGTCACGAGGGCCAGTCCACTTCGCATATCCTTTTTCCAAACACCAATAGGGATATTGAATAAGCTCCGTGGCACCCACCCCGATGATACCGAAGGCTGCAAGGGCGACGGCCAGGCCTTTACCCTCTGGAACATGGAAGGTCATTCCTGAAAGCAGATCTGCCCATGAAACTCGCCACTCCGGTAGTGCCTGAAGATAGAGAAGATTCACAATGGTGACTAACGTAAACGATGCGACGAGCGCCGTAGATACGTTCTGGATCAATCGATAGCGACCCACCACAAGCAGCACGATGGAAATCAATGTGATCGCGGTTGCCCAGATCATTGAATCATGGGACGTCGCCTCTTCCTTGCCCTCCCATTGACTCAACGTGGCTTCTGCCGCGGCCTTCTCCTTCGCGAGTTCCTCAAGCTTGGGCTGCATGTCTTCCTGCCCTTCGAAGCGCTTTGCGATACTTTCAGTGACCTGAAGCTGAATCTTCGCATCCTGCTGCGCATTAACCATATGCCCAGATTCAGTGATCGGTTGCTGAATAGCCAATGCCTGGCCAACTCCACCAATAATGCCACCCAACTGAATCAGAGCCACCACGATAAAAATCAGCCAGAACCAGCAAATCCAGTTCACACGTTTTCGCGGGCCCGGAACTTCGTTCAAACCATCGAGCGTCGTCCGTCCACTGGTGATCGTGAATCGCCCAAACTCAATCTGGACGAACACTTTGATCAAACAGCCGATAATAATGAGCCATAGCAAAACAAAACCCGCTTCGGCACCCACGGCGGTCGTGGCGATCAACTCACCCGAACCGACAATCGAACCGGCAATAATCAGACCCGGCCCCAACTGGCGAAGAATACCCCGAATGGTTTTTGGTGGATCCAACGTTTCGGACGGCGCATTGGGTTTGCTCATCCGTGGATGCTCCACCATTCAATCGATCCGTGTCAACCATCGGGGAAATTGGAAATTTTCGTTTCACCCAGCCTTAGAATCGACTTACGCTATTCACGAAGGAAAAATCCATGTCACGAAACGTTCTCTCCCCTCTCCTCTCCATCATCCCTTTATGCTCAGTCCTCGGCAATGAGCCATGGAACATCAGCTCGGAAGGTGATTGGAAAGAATCTACCGCCAATAGCAGCAATCTCGACTTCAAGGAAGGAATGGCGGTCCCGAATGCGAAAGAGTCGAGCTTCACGAGTAAGTTGAAGAGCTTCCCAGAAAAAAAATCAGCAAGCTCACTTCTCATCAAACAATCACCCGTTTGGCACAACTGGAATCCGATTTCCAATATCGGCCCAGTGAATCTCAACGATGCCCCAGTCATGCTTAGCTTGGGACCCGATAACTACTGGATGTTCGGACTGCATGGCGGAGCAAAAAAGAACGGAGCCAAGCAGAAAGAATTCACTGGGAAAGCTGCTGAACTCGAGGGCTTTGATATCGAGCTGAAAACGACTCGCTATCCGAATCAATTCAACGCACCGGGTGGTTTAAAAAAATCCAAAGGCGGCTATCATGCATGGCAGAGCAAGGACATGGTCAACTGGGTTCATCATGGGCCGATCACTGAGAAATTTTCGCGCTGGATGACGAGTGCGGAGTATGTCGATGGCAAAGCCTACTTCTATTACGACTTCCCCAATGACCAAGACCCGCACCTCTACATCGATCAAGATCTTACCGATGGTGAACCAGGCAAGAACATGGGCATTGCCTTCAAAGATCCCTCGGATGGCTCCGATGCCGGGTTCATTCGTGACCTCGATGGAAAATTTCACGTGATCTATGAGGATTGGTCACCCATTGAGGCGAGGAAACGCTCATGGGACTCCCCGCTTGCCGGACATGCGGTCAGTGAAGATGGGATTGGAAACTTTAAAATCGGTGCCCCTGCCGTCGATCATCGCACAAAACCCACAGGAAAAACCGCCACTTACAAGCATCCACATTGGACGAAAGAAGATCCGAAAAATTTCAAGACTGACATCGCCACCTACGAAATCCACGAACCCGCACAACCCGCATACGGCGATTGGGCAACCATAGCCATCGGCGGGCAATATTACCTCTTCGGCGACTACGACCCCGCAGGCAGCCACCAGATGAGCGTTGCATGGTTCACCTCGCCAAGCATCGATCAGCCATTCGAATTCTGTGGAAATATCGGCAAAGGACATCCCGATCCAGACATCATGTTTGCGGAGGGTCAGTTCTACCTAGCCACCCAACCCAAAACAGATTTTGTCAGTCCTGGCCCTTGGGTTGAAAAAGTTGAAGCACGAGTTGGCGTTGATACCAACAACGACGGAAAGGTCAACGAGTGGAGCAAATGGCAAGCGGTGAAGGAAACCTACGATCACCTCAAAGGCTTCGCCAAACAGATCAAGAAGACACCAGCTACTCTTGATCTCTCGAATTTACCCGATGGCTACGGTTTTCAGATCGAACTCAAAATGACCGACACCACGGACAATCAATCCATACCCATCATCGATCAGTTGACCCTGTCGTTTGATTAAGTCGGCCCTCCTTCTGCAACGACAATTACTTTTCTCGTTTCCTCGGTTTTGATTGTTTATCAATATCGACCTCAACGTCATTTTTCTGAGGAGCTCCCGGAGTGCTGCGTCCCGCAGCCACCTGCTTCTCGAGAAGCGATCGCATTTCACGCACCTTCTCCGGATTCTTTTCGGCGAGGTTGGTCTCTTCACCAAGATCTTTACCAAGGCGGTAGAGTTGCACGGGCGGGAAGCCTTGCTTCATGGCTTCATTGTCCTTCGGCGAACCCCAGCCACCCGAGCCGGGGGTGAGCAACAGCTTCCAATCCGCATCACGAATCGCAAACTTGCCACTGATGGAATGATGGACGACGGAATTCCTAACCGATTTTGAAGCATCATTGAAAACGGGCAGAAGACTCACACTGTCGACCGCCGCACTTTCCGGATACTCCGCACCCACCACATCGGCAACAGTCGCCATGAGATCCGTGAGGCAAGCCAGCGCATCGGTGCGAGAACCCGGTTCGATCACATTCTTCCATGCAGCAATGAAGGGCACTCGGTGCCCGCCATCCCAAAGGTCTGCCTTCATCCCCCGTAGTTCGCCACTCGGATGATGACCGGCGGCCTTGAGCTCTTTCAGTCCCGAAGTCTGAGGCGAGGTTCCGTTGTCAGAGCTGCAGATCACCAGAGTGTTCTCGATCAAACCCGTTTCTTCCAAAGCCTTGTAAATCTGCCCGAAACTGTCATCCGTCTGCATGACGAAGTCCGCGTGCGCATTGATCCCACTCTTCCCTTTCCATTCGTCAGTCGGGACGACCGGGCTGTGTGGCGAATTCCAAGGCACATAGAGTAAAAACTGCCTACCATCGGCCTTTCGCTCGTGGATGTATTCCACCGCTTTCTTAGTCAGCTTCGGCAACATCTCGACGTGCTCGATTTCTTCAGTCACTTTATCGTCTTCAATCCAAAGGTTCATTTGACGCGCATGGTGAAACCCGAAAAACATGTCGAAGCCAGCGTGGTCAATCGGCCCGTGAGTCACCTCCGCACCGACCGGCACTTTCCCTGACATCTTCTTTCCATTGAAAAGTATCCCCAGATGCCACTTGCCGATGATCGCCGTTTGATAACCCTCTGGCTTCAGAAGGTCTGCAAGAGTCATGCGATCCTTCGCGATTAACGATTCTCCGCCCGTCAGCACACCTTTTTGGAGTCTGGTCCGCCAAGCATATCTCCCTGTCAGAAGTCCGTAGCGCGTCGGTGTGCAAACCGACGAACCACTGTGGGCATCGTTAAAAATCATTCCAGCCGCAGCAATCCGGTCGAGTTGCGGGGTGGGGATTTTTCCGCGCTGAGGATTCAGGCAGGACAATTCACCGAAGCCCATGTCATCGGCGAGCATGATGACGATATTCTGTTTCTCGCTCGTACTTCCTCTCGAATGAAACAAGAAGCTTGAGAATACAGCGAGAATGGTCGTGATTGTTCTGATTTTCATGTGTTGCCAACTTTGAATTTCCCAGCTCTATCCTTTCTTTTTTTTGGGGACAAGAAAGAGAACGCTCATGGACAAATCTTGGAAAACTGAAACGCTATTGAAGCAAGCTCAGCAAGACTTCCCATGAAAATTTTATCCACCACCTTAATTCTGGTTTTCGCAGCCTCTTTCGCAACGGCTGTTTCCGCAGCCGATCGGAAAAAGCCGAACATCCTGATGATCATGCTTGATGATCTCGGCAAAGAATGGGTCAGCGCCTACGGAGCCGATGGAATCGAAACACCGAATATCGACGCGCTCGCCACAGGCGGAGTGAAGTTCGATAACTTTTATGTGATGCCCCAGTGCACACCCACCCGCCTCACATTCCTGACCGGTCAATACCCCTACCGGCACGGCTGGGTAAATCATTGGGACGTCCCACGCTGGGGTGGCGGCGCGCACTATGACACGGATCGCAATCCAGCGATCGCCAAGATCATGAAGCAAGCAGGCTACAAAACCGCCGTTGCCGGAAAATGGCAGATCAACGACTTCCGCGTGCAACCCGAAGCGATGGTCACAGCCGGTTTTGACGACTACTGCATGTGGACGGGTTACGAAGGCGGAAACAAACCCAGCGGCGAGCGCTACCAAAACCCCTACATCCATACCAAGCAAGGCAGCAAGACCTACGAAGGAAAGTTCGGAGCCGATGTCTTCACCGATTTCCTCATCGATTTCATGCGCGAAAACAAAGACGACCCGATGTTTCTTTATTTCCCCATGTGCCTCCCTCACGGGCCCTTGGTTCCGACACCTGCGGAGCCGGATGCGAAAAAACCTCTAGAAAAACACCGTGCCATGGTGCGCTATGCCGATCTTCTCACTGGCCGTTTGATCAAGGCACTCGATGAACTTCAGATCCGAGAGAACACCATCGTCATCTGGACCACCGACAACGGGTCAGGCGGAGGCATCACCGGATCCATCGACGGAAGAAAGATTCGAGGAGGAAAAGGCAAAACGCTCGAATCCGGAATCTGCGTCCCTCTTATCGTCAACTGTCCGGGACTCGTTCCAGCAGGCAAAGCGAGCGGAGCGCTCATGACGATCACGGATTTTCTTCCGACCTTTGCCGCGATCGCCGGTGGCGAGCCATCAGCTGACTTTACCTACGACGGAAGGGACTGTTCCGAAGCTCTGCTTGGCAAATCGGAAAAATCCCCACACGACTGGATCATGGCGATGGGCGGCAAAAACCAAGCGAAGTTGACGGAGAAGGGAGTGGAGAACGCCTATGTCTTTCGCGACCGTGTGCTGCGAACGGAACGCTTCAAACTATACGTCTCCACGAAGGGAAAACCGGAAAAACTCATCGATCTGAAACAGGATCCGGGAGAAAAAAAGAACATCATAGATAATGACAATCCCGATGCGAAAAAGGCGTTGGAATTCCTAAGTGCGAAGATTCAGTCGTTTCCCCATCGTGATAACGATCCGATCTACACACCCCTCCCCGAACAGAAGTGGGACGTGAAAGTCACTGCAGAATCCCAAACCTGGAAAAAATAGAATGACGTGTTTTTCAAAATGGATCGTCCTCAGCTTCGTCTCCGCAGGAGCCTGTCTCGCCGCTGAGAAGAAACCCAACATTCTCTTCATCGCCATCGATGATTTGAGACCCGAGTTGGGAGCCTACGGAGCCAAGCATATCCATTCTCCCAATATCGACCGCTTCGCCAAGAGCGGGCTGCTTTTTTCCAAAGCCTATACCTCAGTCGCCACTTGCGGAGCCTCAAGGGCAAGTCTGTTCAGTGGCGTCCGACCCACTCCGGAGAGATTTCTCACTCACTACTCCAGTGCCGAGAAGGAAGTTCCCTGGGCAGTCACGATGAACACGCGATTCAAGAAATCCGGTTACCGCACTCTTTCCCTTGGAAAAATATTTCACCTGACCACAGACAACGCCGCCGGATGGTCGGAAAAACCATGGCGCCCAAAAGCACCCAAACACGCACTACCAGCAAATCGATCCGGAGAACGTGGAAACTCCACCGAAATTTCAGAAGTCGCCGATGATGCTTATCAAGATGGAGAAATCGCGAACGAAGCCGTCTCTCGACTCGGTGAACTTGCTAATGAACCAGACCAGCCCTTCTTTCTTGCGGTTGGCTTCATGAAACCGCACCTCCCCTTCGCGGCACCCAAAAAGTATTGGGATCTCTACCCCGAGGAGACCATCGGACTGCCGGACAACTACCGCCTCCCCGAAAAGGCTCCGGCTGCGGCGACAAGATTCAACTGGGGCGAGCTTCGGAACTACTCGGACATTCCGAGGAAAGGCAAAATCACCGAGACAAAAGCAACACATCTCATCCGTGGCTACTACGCTTGCGTCAGTTACGTCGATACCCAGATCGGAAAGGTCCTCGACGAACTCGATCGCCTCGGACTAGCCGAAAACACCATCGTCGTTCTCTGGGGAGACCACGGATGGAACCTCGGCGACCACACGTTCTGGTGCAAACACACGGTCTTCGAATCTTCCCTGCACATTCCCCTCATCGTGCGTGTGCCTGGCTTACCCCAAGGAAAGAAAACCAACGTCCTCACCGAGTCCGTCGACATCTATCCCACCCTCTGCGAACTCGCCGCCGTTCCTGCACCAGACACCTTGGAAGGACGAAGCTTCGCAGACATCCTGAAAAAGCCCGAGACCACCCGCTCGGATACCGCCTACAGCCGTTTCGGCAGAGGCGACTCCATACGCAGCCCAAGATTCCGCTACAGCGAATATCGCGGAAAAGACGGCAAACTAACCGGCCGCATGCTCTACGATCACCAAAACGATCCGCTGGAAAACGAGAACCTCATCGATATCGAAAAATATTCCGATCAGATCAAAACTCTCTCTAACCAATTGAAAAAAGTGAAAGCGAGCACTCGGAAGAACTAAGGGACTCCTGCAACAGAACTTGACTCTTTGACCGCCAAAAAAAAGCGACTCAACAAGTGGGTCGCTTTTTGAAATTACTTCTAAACCTTAACTACCTACGGCGACGCAGCAGGCAAAGCGCTCCCAACATGCCGAGCAGTGCAGTGGAAGGCTCAGGAATCGCGGAGATTCCGTTGAGGATAATCGCACTTCCTGTATCTGTCAGGAAAAGGCTGCTACTCGGAATGAATCCTAGCCCAGAGAGATCGAAAGTTGGGTCAAGATCGAGTGCTCCAGCAGTTCCGTAGGTAAACAGTGTAACCGAACCACCGTCTTGAAAGCCGGAACCTAAAATAAGAGTCCAATCGTCAGTTAGGGTCAG
>JBGCEE010000086.1:0-16686 GCA_045106015.1 Akkermansiaceae bacterium
CGAGCTTCCCATCACTGGGGAGAAGCGGACGGAGGCGATTGGGCTACTTTTCCGTGATTTCATGTTGCGTGATTTCGAAGCAGCGCAAGGGTGGCTTTCGGGGCAGGAACTTCAGCCCATGCACGACCGGGCCATACACGAGTTCGCCCTAAAGGCTGGCAGATTCGACTTCGAAGCCGCTGGCTCATGGGCAGGTCGGATAAGCGATGAAGAGCTTCGCAGGTCGACCATATTTAGCCTGGAATACGCCCCAAGCCCTGCCACCGATCCCTCTGCCTCAGGCGATCCATTTGCCTCAGGCACAGCCGAATAAATGCAGATCCGAACAACCGGCTACTCTCCGCTGGTCGGAATGCTCTCAGCAACTACAACCCTTAACCCAGAGTCGAATGCGCGCCGCCGGTCAGCCGTGCCTCATGCTTGACGTCTGGCAAAGAAATTCAAAATGAGCAATCCTCCTGTGAGATCCAATACGCACGGCGCCAGTTCGGCTCGAAGGAAGCCTCGCTGGCGAGTTCCCAAGCACGCCTGTTTTTTCCTGCTGATTTTGATTGTCGTGAATTTTGACAGATTCTTCGGATCGATTGAAGGCGATATTCCGCAGGTCAGTATTACGGCAAGTGTGATCACATTAGGGAACCTCTGATTCATTGGGGAGCCCGCTGAATGATTTTGAATCGAAATGATATTGGTGAATTTGCCTTGCGGGATGAAGAAGGGCCGCAGCCTTTTTGAACTCTGGCTTCGTTGCTCGGTGAGCAGCTGGTCACCAGCCGCCCGCCTCGCGCCTTGCCAGATTCCAAAATGACTTGCGGCAGCACACTCCCCATTTAATCAGCGCTTCCCTAGCTCTGTTCTATGGCTTGGGATATGGTTTTTTTCCGAATTCGGTCTCGATGACTATCTGCGAGCTACAGGAAGAACAACGCTCATCTGCCAACGCGAAGGAAGTCGCCTGACTAATTTTGTGCGTGTAAGCAGGTACCGCCCTTGTTACGATAACTGGCTAAATTTAGTTTCCACTCATGAATTCAATAGATCAGATTACAAGTTTCCTTGGTTGGTGCACGGTTATCAATACATGCATCCTTTTGCTCTCCACTATTTCAGTAGTCATATGGCGAAATTTTGTTACCAGAATCCATAAAAGAATCTTCAACCTATCAGAGCAAGAATTGTCATCCTTATATTTTAGTTACTTGGCGCAATATAAAACGGGGATAATCATTTTTAATTTAGTGCCATATTTCTCCCTAAAAATCATTGGGTGAGAAAGAATTGAAGTCTCTGCCGCTGAAAACCATCGGGTTGATTTTGGAAGTGCAAGCTGGCGCCGCCATTGTTATTAGACCGTTTTCCAAAAGTCTGTTCGTCTATAGGCGAGCTGAGATTTTTCAAGAGCAAGGCGTGACGAGCGAGTGGTGCGAGCACCTCGAGTGAGCAACAACGCAGCTATTGGGAATTCTCAGCTTGAATCCGTATTCTCCCGCCCAAGCGGCTAAAATAAGAAAACCAGACATCTGCCCGATAGATGAAGGGACTTTCGGAAAATGGTCTATCCCCTGAATAATATGGTGCGTTTCCTCAGTATTTTTCTCCTGACTTTAGTAATCGCTGAAGCGGAACCCAAGGTCGCATTCGGAACGGGCCTGATCGGGGAGGAGATCAGAAAGGAAGTGATCTATTCGGACGAAGTTGCAGGGCGCCCAGTCAAGGTTGTGGTTCGCCAAGCAAACTACGATTTTTCAGGGCACAAGATTTCCGGAGGTGAGAATATCGAGGGAGACCAGCCCCCTGCAGATTTTCAACCTGCAACGATTGATGGAGTTGAGATTGCTGGTACAGATGGGATCAATCCATTTGCAGGTGCTGGGGAGGGCAAGATGGTGTGTGAGACGATTCGAGATATCGAACTTAAGTGGGATGGTAAGGATATTGATGTTCCAAGAGCATTGCACATCAATCTCTTGGGGTTGGAGCTGGCTGGGGATTATGGTGGCGCGGACTCCATTCAGTTTGTGCCGAGTTCGAAGGGTGATGCCTTGTTGATACAGCTGACTGGTGGGGATGGAGGTGGTCGTTATTTGGTTTCACTCATCCTAAGAAAAAGCGGCAAACACCAACAGATCTACCATGGCTACTGGGAAGAGACTCTTCCTCCCAAGGCGAAGGCGTGGGAACTCGTTGAAGCAAAGAAACAATGATAGCTCTCGACAATAGGTTCGGAGCTATTGGTCGTTGGCTGAGTGTCGATATGAGAAAAATCCTTCTACGTCTCATGTTGGGCATCGTGGTGTGCAGCACCTCGGGTTGTGGATCTGGCGCCTTACGCGCGATGCGCAAAGCTGAACCCACCTACACTCTCTGGCATGGCCCATGGGAAAGCTCTGAATACTCGGCTGTGCACGGGACGGTTGCCACGCGGCTTCCAGACAAGATTGCGGTCGGGCAGGAAGTTGAGGTCCCCGTTGCCATCAGTTGCAGTCCATTTAGCATCTGGCGCCCTGGGAAGACGTTTGTCGGTCGCTGTCGCGGAATACTTTCTACCGAAGGGCTTGCAGCAGCCTCGCATCGCCCGGATCACACGTTTGCACCTGAGGATGTCACAGTTCTCCAATTGACCCAGTTTGAAGGCAAGTATGATATTGTTGAGAAATACCTCATCCAGTTCAGCGCCAATATGACTGAAGCCACTGGATTCTGGGTCAGCAACGATGGGGACAGGGGAAGTTTCAGCTTAATAAAGGAAGAGAACCAAAAAAACTGATCAGGCAGACGATGAGAAAGCGTTTGATGCCCAATTGCTATTTTTTCTCATCGACACGACTAGGAGGTTTCAGTGCTCGGAAGTTGAATAAGTTCGTATCGTGGTGAGTGAGGCCGAAATCGCGGCGGTGAGCGAAAACCAGTATTTGAAAGGGGATTCGGCTAGGTTCCGTAACAGCCATCGTCTAAATCGCGTCAAGGCGCTCAATTTACGCCCGTCTTCTGTGTTTTTAAGTATGTTTCCTCGATATCGCTCCAATTACGGCCTTGCGTTGGCCTTGCCGCTTTTGATTTCTTCCATAGCCACGGCTCGCACGTGGACGAATGCGGCGGGAACATCTACGTTTGAGGCTGAGCTGGTCGCCTACGAAAAAGAAAGTGGAACCGTAAAGGTTTTGATCGATGGAGTATCTGCGACCCTTCAACAGAGTATGTTATCTGCGGCGGACATCGCGTTCTTGAAAAAGCAAGAGGGTTCCCGCGAAATTACCGTGCCGGTGTCGGTAAAAGCGGATTCCACTCCGGCTTCCGAGATGCCGAAAGAAATCGAGTTTCTGCTCGAGGACCACTGTTGGAAGTGCCACGACTACGGGACTCAGAAGGGTGATATTCGGTTGGATCACTTGGGCGAACTCGAAACCTCCAAGCGTTTGGACCTTCTGAACCGCATGCAGGAGCAGGTCTACTTCAAGCACATGCCACCGAAGAAGGAGGAGCAACCGAGTGAGGCCGATCGCAAGGCGCTACTGGCATATATTTCCGCTGAACTGGCCGAGCACAAGGCATCAACTTTGGAGGGGAAGCTGCAGAAGCCGGAGTATGGGAACTACATCGATCATGAGAAGTTGTTCTCGGGCGAGTTTAAGGATGTGCCCGCCTACACGACCGATCGTCGCTGGTTGATCAGCGAGTTCATCTTCAATGCGAAGTTTCAACGCATCCTCATGTCGAAGACGACCATGGGGTATAAGAGCAAGCGATACACGGTTCTCGGCAGCAAGCGATTTGAGCGCCTTGGTTTGGCCAACCCCTTCTTGCTTCCCAAGACCATTGGAGTTCGCTACTACGCCAATGAAGACCTCACCGGCGGCCACCTCTCGAGCATGCTAACCACTTCGCAGGAAGTTTCCCGAGAAATCACCGAGTATCTCGTGCCGCGACACAGCAAGGGCAGAGAGCCCTATCTGCCGGCCATAGCCGAGATCCTAGCTATGGAAGAGGCTCATAAGGCAAGCTTGGCTTCACGTCGTGAGTTCATGGGAAATCACATCGAGCGGATCTGCAGAGAGGTTCATGGGGACAAGCATGAGTCCTTCTTGCCAAGTTTTGTTCCGGTGAAGCTGAACCCACTCAAGCAACTTGAGAAGGGAGAAAAATACAAACGAGCACCTCATGTTGCCATTGGGATGTTGGGTAAATTAGAAGGAGATCAGACGGTGTTTCGCTATCTCTATCAGCCGGAGTATGCCAATTTATCAGACGACGAATTTCGAGATCTTTGCGAACGTACTTGGTTTTACGCAGGCGACCATGAACGCACTATTCAAGCCCGCATGGGTATCCTGCGTGAATACATGGTAGAGATTCGCGAGGCCACCGAAGGCAAGAAGCGTAAGATCAAACCCTTGGAGTATGAACCCTTGGCAGACGAAGACATGGAAGCGATTTATGCAGCGATTCTCAAGTTCCGCAAAGAGGGAGATTTCTACTCGGACATCATCGAGAAGTGCATTGCGGATTGGGAGAAAAGTTTTGCGCAGCAGCGTGTCGATGCTGGCCCGCCAACCGACGACATTTTTCTGCAACTCATCCACGAGCTTTCGACTTTGATGCTTGAGCGGCCTCCCACAGCAGATGAAGCCGCCGATTACCTCGGCCTGATTAAGTCCTATACGAATAAACTCGGACGTCGCAAGGCCGTGCAGAAGCTGACCCAGACATTTTTGCTTAGTTCCGAGTTCGCCTATCGTAGCGAGTTTGGTGTGGGTGAGCCCGATGAACATGGCCGCCTTATGATGTCGCCGCGTGATGCGAGTTACGCGATCTCCTACGCGCTTACGGACCAGAGTCCCGACGCGGAGTTGGTGGCCGCCGCTAAGGAAGGGCGACTCAACACCCGCGCAGACTACGAGCGTGAGGTGAAACGCCTACTCTCTAGCCGTAATCTGCGCACCATCATCGACCCCGTTCTTGAAGATAAACGCTACGGCAACAACAGCACGGACATGCCCATCCGTGAGTTGCGCTTCTTCCGTGAATTTTTTGGCTATCCGAAGGCGCTCGAGATTTTTAAGGACGAGAAGCGCTTCGGGGGAGATCGTTTGGCCAATGCGACCAATCGCCTGGTCAACGAAGCGGATCGCTTGGTCGAATACATCCTCGAGAAAGATCAGGACGTCTTCGGAGAGCTAGTGGGCACCGACAAGTTTTACGTTTACCACGACGGTGACAATGAGCGCATGCTCGGGCTATCCGATCACATCAAGGAGATCTACGATTATTTCAAGGAAAAGGACTGGCAGAACTTCGAAAAGGAGGACCTCGAGAAGCACGCGGAGTTCATGAACAAGATCAAGATGCGCCACGTCAATGTGGCCGATTTGAGCAAGCGCTATGGTTCGGGCTCGTCGATGTCTCACTTCAAAAGATCCATGGCTTCGATCACGGCTCGACTCGACAAGGGTCAGGAGCATGCCGCGCCTTTTGATCTTTCGCGTGGCTATGGCAGTCAGTTCATGTCAGGGGGTAACGTCGCTAGGTTTTGGGGGATTCCAAGAGACAACTGGCATTGGTCTCCCGAGCAACCGATGAAGATAGCTAATCGCAAGGGCTTGTTGACTCATCCGGCTTGGCTGGTGGCTCACGCTTTCAACACCGAAACCGATCCCGTGCATCGTGGCAAGTTTGTGCGCGAGAAGCTCCTAGCTGATACGATTCCGGATGTACCCATCACCGTTGATGCGCAGATTCCAGAGGACCACAACAAGACTTTGCGCCAGCGGCTGACCATGGCCACTGAGACGAAAAGCTGCTGGCATTGTCACGAAAAGATGAACCCCTTGGGGAATACGTTCGAGATGTATGATGACTTCGGTCGCATCCGCGTTGAGGAAGCCCTCGAATACCCCGAGCACTTGATCGAAAAGAAGCGTGAGAAGCCCCATGGCCACCACCATATGGAGGACATTCGCGATATTTTCAAGACTCTGCCTGTTGATGCCACCGGCTACCTCGAAGGCAGTGGCGATCCATCTCTCGATGGGGATCTGAAAGGCGCGGTGGATCTTGCAGATCGTCTATCCAAGTCGCGGCGCGTTCGCCAGTCCTTCATTCGCCACGCCTTCCGCTACTTCATGGGCCGCAACGAATTCCTCTCTGACTCCAAGACCCTGATTGACGCTGAAAAGGCCTACGATACAAGCGGCGGCAGTTTCGATGCTGTAGTCGTTTCCCTGCTCACCTCCGACTCGTTTATCTACCGCAAGCCGATTGAATGAATGACTTGGAACACATTCACCTCAGCAAGTGCCATGGCCTAACTGGTAATGGTCCCTACGAGACAAATCTAAAGAATTTGCAAAAAGTCGCGTATGCAAATAGAGACAGGTGTTTATCGTGCTGCGACTCCATGAGGATCATTCGGTCCGAGAGTCCAGCGCATCGATGAATTCCGATCAGCATTCGTTTTTTTGTTCCACCTATTCTTTCCACTCCACACATGCTTCCATTTCCATCACACAGACAAGATCTCGGCCATCCAATGCCTGCTCCGCTCCGCCCGTTTTGGCTCACGACTGTGAGTGTGAGCGGAATGCTTGTATCGATGGGGTTGGGGATGGCTGAGGCGGAGTCAAGCAAGTCATTCCATCTCTCAGATGGAGCCGACGAGATACTGACCAACCATTGCTACAATTGCCACGACGACGAGGACCAGGAAGGGGATATTCAGCTGGATAATCTCGCAGAACTCGATTTAGACAAACGGCTAAACATCCTCAATCGGATGCAAGAGCAGGTCTATTTCGACCACATGCCTCCCAAGAAGAAAGAGCGGCCCAGTGAGGCAGAACGTAAAGCGATTCTGGGTTTTATTTCGCGTGAACTGGCCAAGTACGAGGCTTCGACTTTAGAGGGAAAATTGGAGAAGCCGGAATATGGTAACTACATCGATCACGAGAAGTTGTTCTCTGGTGAGTTCAAGGATGTCCCCGCCTACACCACCGACCGCCGCTGGATGATCAGTGAGTATATCTATAACGCCAAGTTCCAGCGCATTCTCAAGGGTAAGACGCAATTGAACCATAAGGGCAAGCGCTTCGAGGTGAAGGGCAGCAAACGTTTTGACCAGCTTGGCATCTCGAATCCCTTCCTCCTACCCAAGACCATCGGTGTGCGCTACTACGCCAACGAGGGCCTCTCCGCTGGCCACCTTTCGAGCATGCTCACCAACTCGCAGGAAGTGGCCGAGCGCATGACCGAATACCTCGTGCCTCGCCACAAGAACAACCGCTCGGATAAATACCTCCCGGCCATCATTGAGATCCTCGCGATGGAGGAGGACCATAAGGCCACGCTGAAGTCGCGCGAAGAATTCCTGACCAAGCACATCGAGAAGGTTTGCGAGGAGATGTATGCCGATGGCAATGAGGGGCTGTTACCCAAGTTTGTACCGGTGGTGCTCAAGCCGCTGCCTAAACTGAAGGAGGGCGAGAAATACAAACGGGCACCGATGAACGTCTCCACGGGCATGCTCAAAAAGCTGGAGGCCGATCAGCTTGTCTACAGCACGTTAAGTGATCCCGAGTTTGCCCACATGAGTGAGGATGAGTTCCGTGAATACTGCGAACGCATCTGGTTCTACCGAGGCCATCACCAGCGCACCATTCAGGCCCGCATGGCGCTCCTGCGCGAATATGTGCCGGACTTTCGCGAGATCGTTGAGAAAAAAGGGAAGGGAGCGAGGGGCTATAACAACAAGAAGGAGGCCTATGCTCCTCTTGCGGAGGATGAGATGAGCATCATCCACGCCACGATTCTCAAGCATCGGAAGAAGGGCGATTTTTACTCCGATATCATCGCCAAGTGCATGAGCGATTGGGATGAGGGCTTCAAACAGCAACGCGTCGAGGCCGGCCTGCCTAGCGATGACCTCTTTCGCCAACTGGTGCGCGAGCTCTCCTTTCTTATACACGAGCGCCCACCGACAGACAAGGAGACCGAAGAGTATCTCTTACTAGTTCGCTCTTACACCGAGAAAATTGGTCGCCGCAAGGCGGTGCAGAAGCTCATCCAGACCTTCTTGCTGAGCTCCGAGTTTGCCTACCGCTATGAAATGGGTGCCGGCGATCCCGACAAACATGGCCGCCGCATGATGTCACCGCGCGATGCCAGTTACGCCATTGCCTATGCGCTCACTGACCAAAGTCCAGATGCTGAATTGGTGAAGGCCGCAGAAGAAGGCCGCCTCAATACCCGCGAAGATTACAGGCGGGAAGTCCAGCGCATCCTGGCCAAGCGCGACATGCGCACCCTGATCGATCCGATTCTCGAAGACAAAAACTGGAGAGAAAACAGCACGGCGATGCCCATTCGCGAGTTGCGCTTCTTCCGCGAGTTCTTTGGATATCCCAAGGCGCTCGAGATTTTCAAGGACGAGAAGCGCTTTGGCAGTGACCGCTTGGCCCAGTCGACTAACCGCTTGGTCAGCGAGGCCGACCGTCTGGTCGAATACATCCTCGAAAAGGACCAGAAGGTCTTTGAAGAGCTCATCGGTACCGAGAAGTTCTATATCTACCACGACGGCGATGAAGAGCGGATGCGTGAGCGCTCCGAGAAACTCAAGCGCATCTACGCCTACTTCAAGGACAAGGACTGGCAGAACTTCGATTACAAGGAGCTGGCCAAGCACAAGGAGTTCCTGACTCAGAATCCAACGCGTAGCTTCAATCCCGACAACCTGAAGTCCGGCAACCGTTCTGGCGATGGGCTCAAGCTCTTCAAGAAGTCCATGAGCTCGATCACCGCCCGCCTCGACAAAGGCCAAGAACATGCCGCGCCCTTCGATATGTATCGTGGCTACGGTACCGGCTTCATGTGGGGAGGCAATGTCGTCCGCTTCTGGGGCATCCCCAAGGATAACTGGCATTGGTCACCCGAGCAGCCGATGAAGGTGCCCAACCGTAAGGGTATGTTGACCCATCCCGCTTGGTTGGTCGCCCACGCTTTCAATACCGAAACTGACCCGGTGCATCGCGGCAAGTTCGTGCGTGAGAAACTCCTAGCCGACACCATTCCCGATGTGCCGATCACCGTGGACGCTCAGATTCCTGAGGATCACAACAAGACGCTGCGTCAGCGCCTGACCATCGCCACCGAGACCAAATCCTGTTGGCACTGCCATGTGAAGATGAACCCTCTGGGCAATTCTTTCGAGATGTATGATGACTTTGGCCGTTTCCGCACCCAAGAGTCTCTGGAATATCCAGAGCACCTTATTGAGAAACGCCCGGACAAACTGAAGGACCGCAACCACATGATGGACATCCGAGACCTCTACAAGGCCCTGTCCGTAGATGCGACAGGTCGCCTCGAAGGCACGGACGATCCATCCTTAGATGGTGATCTAAAAGATGCCACTGACCTCGCAGATCGGCTGTCCAAGTCGCGTCGCGTCCGCCAGTCCTTCATTCGCCACGCGTTCCGTTACTTCATGGGCCGCAACGAATTTCTCTCTGACTCTAAGACCATGATCGACGCTGAAAAGGCCTACGATACAAGCGGCGGTAGCTTCGATGCCGTGATCGTTTCCCTGCTCACTTCCGATTCCTTCATTTATCGCAAGCCGATTGAGTGAAATTGTTCTCTACTCACTGAACAAAACCAGTAAACTTCGCAGTATATATCCCACCATTCACCATGATCGACCGTAGATACTTCCTCAAATCCACCACCCTCGGTACGGGTGCGATGGCCCTAGCGCCTTCTTTTAATCAGTTGTTCGCCAATTCCACAGGCCCCAATGCAACTGCTACTCCCAAGCGCTTCATTTTTATCCGCAAGTCCAGCGGTCTACGCCCACTCGAGTGCGCGCCGGTCAACTTTACCGATGCGCAGAAGAAGCTGGATGAGGGCAAGAAGGCCTTTGAGGCGGATCTCAGTAAGCACGAGCTACCGCTATGGCTGCGAGGTCTCGATGATCACAAGGAGAATATGACGCTGCTCCAAGGTCTTTCCGCCAAGATGAGCGAGAATATTCACTTTTCGTTCTCCTCGGTGATGGGTTGCTTTAAGTCTAACAGAAATACTCTGAGCGCGATCAAACGCACGACCGTTGACTTTGAATTGGCCAAGCTTTTCCCCTCGCCCTTCGGTCACGTCGAGCTGTCTTTTGCGCAAGGTCGCACAGGCATTGCTTCGGGTTACTCCGCACCCGCGCCGCAGACCCGTAACTATTGCTACGCAGATCCCGAGACTGCGCGCAACGAACTCTTTAAATCGGTCCTGAATCCCGATGCAGTGAACTCGGATAACGACATGCTGTCCTTCTTGCAGAGCCGGGAAGGCCTCTCGATTGCCGGCATCAAGGGTCACGAGAAGAAGCGCCAGGAAAACCAAATCGAATCCATCGATGTGATTCGGAAGCGCAACAAGAAGCTCATCACGATGTCGGGCTCACTGGCCAAGCACTTGCCTGAAATCTCCGATGTGCACGCCAATGGTGGCGCCAACGCGAGCACCCCTGAAAAGCAAGCCGCCATGACTCACGTATTGATCTCAGCCCTTAAGGCTGGCCTCACCAATGTGGTCACCTACACCGTGGATGATCTCGGTACACCCATCACCGGTCTGCCCGGCAACGAGACCGACCGAGTGGGCATTCACCCCTTGGGTCACGACGAGGCCTTCGGCGGCGTGCCCGCGTGGAAGACTCGCGAGCAAATTCGCATCAGCCACGTCAACCAAATCAAGACTATCATCGATGAGCTCAAGAAGACTCCCGAAGGCAATGGCACCATGTTTGACAACACCATGATCATGTATTTCCCGGAGAACGGCGAGACTCACCATGGCATCGGCATCGAGTCGCCTTTCGTCGTCATGTCGGGCAGCAACTGCAATCTCGATATGGCGGGGCGCTACATTCGCCTGCCGCATCTAGGTGTCGAAGGTCACAAAACCTTAGGCAACTGGTACACCACCCTGCTCAACGCTCACGGAAACCCCATCGAACACTACGGCGACCTCGATCTGGAAATGGCTCGCAAGAAGCTGGACCAAAAAGGCGCAATTCAGCAGTTCATGGCATAGGCTATACGGCTCCTTTTTCACGATCTGATGCGAGAAAAAGTGTCTCGCCGTGCCGGAATGAAGGGATTAGGTTCCACCCCATGAAATTATCTACCAAGGCGGTTTCGCTGGTGATTGGCATGGCATCGGGTTTGCTGTCCGTGGGGATGGCTGGGGCCGCACCTCGCCCTAATATCATCGTCATCATGTCGGATGATATGGGCTACTCTGATATCGGCTGCTATGGCAGTGAGATTTCCACGCCGGTTCTCGATGGCCTCGCGGCCAACGGCCTGCGATACACACAGTTTTACAATACGGGTCGTTGCTGCCCGACTCGTGCCTCTCTTCTCACCGGACTCTACGCTCATCAAGCAGGCATCGGTCAGATGACCAATGATGCCGGCCAGCCCGGATACAAAGGAGATCTCGGGCGAGATGCAATGACCATGGCGGAAGTGCTGAAAACCGCTGGCTATAAGAATTACATGGCCGGCAAATGGCACGTCACCAAACAACTCAAGCCGGATGGCGACAAGTCGAATTGGCCGCTGCAACGGGGATTCGACAAATTCTACGGAACCATCATCGGTGCTGGTAGCCTGTTTGATCCATGGACGTTGACGAAAGGGGAGCAAGCCATCACGCCGGACAACGATGAAGAGTACCAGCCGGAGCAGTATTACTACACAGATGCGATCAGCGACTACGCATCACGCTTTGTGAAAGAGCATGCAGAAGGCTCGAAAGAAGATCCATTTTTTCTCTATGTGTCCTACACCGCAGCGCACTGGCCGATGCATGCCTTGGAAAAGGATATTGAGAAATACAAAGGTAAATACGATGCCGGTTATGAGGCGATCCGTAAGGCGCGCTACGAGCGGATGAAGAAATTAGGTGTGATTGGTGATTGGGAGCTCAGCCCAGCTCCTCAGAAATGGGAGGACTTTCCAGAAGATCGCAAGGCTTGGGAGCTGCGTTGCATGGAGGTTTATGCGGCGATGGTTGATAGCATGGATCAGGGCATCGGCCGCATCGTGACCACTCTCGAAAAAACCGGCCAACTAGACAATACGCTCATTCTTTTCCTGCAAGATAATGGTGGCTGCCACGAGGGCAGGGGACGCAGGGCGCGCAAAGATGCCGTCACGGGAATCAAACCCATGGGTAAAGATGAGCTTCAGACAAAAATGGAACCATTAAGGAGCCGTGCCGGTCTTCCAGTGCTCATGGGTCCCGAGGTGATGCCGGGCCCATCCGAGACTTACATCGCCTACGGGAAAAACTGGGCGAACGTATCCAACACACCGTTCCGCGAATACAAATCGCACAATCACGAGGGTGGCATCTCCACACCATTGATCGCTCATTGGCCAAAAGGGATCCAGGCCAAGAACGAAATTCGGCACCGCCCTGGCCATCTGATCGATATCATGGCGACCTGCGTTGAACTCTCAGGTGCCAGCTATCCCAAGACCTTTAACGGCAACGACATCCAGCCACTCGAAGGCCAGAGTCTCATGGCAAGCTTCGCCAAAGATGAGGATCCAGACCGTGTTTTACTTTTCGAGCACTTTGGCAAAGCTGCCATCCGCAAGGGTGATTTGAAACTGGTGCGTCTCGGCTACAACAAGCCATGGGAGCTTTACGATATCAAAAAAGACCGTAGTGAATTGAACGATCTAACAGAGGAGCATCCCGACAAAGCCAAGGAGCTTGCGGAGCTATGGGAAGAAAGTGCTCAGCGTACACGCATCTACCCATTGCCGAATGCGCGTAAGAAAAGGTGAGCTGTCTCAGCCTGCCTGAACTTTGACGTAGACGGTTTCTGTATCAGTGAAGTTCTTGAATTCCACGTCTCCGTGATCCGGTAGGTCTCTGATCTCAAACTCGACCTTGTATTTCGTGAATTTGCCGTTTCGGCCATCGGTTTCGCCGTCGGCCGTATGGGATTTCACCACGCAAGATGCTTCATGAAGAGGAACTGTTTTTTCTGGATTGGCAGCACCGATTTCTAATGCGCAACCCCGGAGGTTCTTCACCCAAATTCCCACGCTCTCAGGCGTCGCGTCTTTTGAAAAGACATGCAGTCTTGGCATGACTGGGAATTTCGTATTTTTATTATCGATTGTCACCTCAAGGATTAGATTCTGTTCTTGGAAATGATAGAGAATCATGGTGCTGAGTGGGCCCATCATCGAGCTGCTCTTCACCGTTCGTGTGACGTTTTCCGCCATTGGGTCAAGGGCCTCTGCGGAGGCCTGAGGAGTGAGGACCGCGCAGCACGCAGCGGCAAGGAGAGTTTTGGTAAACAGGTTCATCATCGAATTTTATCAGGTAAGCCCTTTGCGATATTCTCCTTAGACAGGCATCAACCTGCTTGGACCGGAACGTAAACCGGTGCAGTCGAGATAAAATCCTTCACCTTTATACCATCAAAGGCAGGAACGTCTTTGAGTTGAAACTCAACATCGTATCGGCTGAAAGTGCCGTTTGGAGCGCCGTCGGGGGCTGCGATTCTGCCACCACCTTGGACTTTTTCACCGATTTTGTGAGAGACGACCGTGCATGCTGCCGCAGGTATTTTGTGAGTGGCTTTCGGCTTGGGGACATCTGGAAACAGCCCGCAGGAGTGTTGGTTGTTCACCCAACCGGCTAAGCCTTTGGCGTCTGTTCCTTCTGGGAATACGTGCAACACCGCTGAAATAGGAAACTTTGTGTTCTTGTTGTCGATGTTGATTTGGAGAACCGATTGCGAGTCGGCAAAGGTGTAAAAGACCAAGGTATTCCGGTAGCCGATTTGCCCGCTCGTGACTTGTGTCTTCTTTACTTCCTTGGCCGCTGGGTCGAGCGTCACATCTGCATGCGCTGGGCTGGATAGAAGAAATGCGGCGAGTAAGGTGCTGAGGACGGTTTTGTAATTTTTCATTGAGGGATTGATTTGTGTTTTCCTTCTTAATCAATCCAACCCTCTCAATCAAGGTGATTAGACCATTTTCCGAAAGTCCCTTCATTGATCGGGCAGATGTCTGGTTTTCTCATTTCAGCCGCCCAAACGTCCCTCGCTAGTATCGGTCTCCAGAGAGCGTCTTACTTGTAGTAAGATACGGGTCTGGGCTTCACACCGAGTTTGTCGTATGCAAAGCCACTTTTGAGGGGCTCGTATGCATCGATGTATTCGACACTGCTTTTCGGATCGATTTTGTCCTCCATCCCCAGTCCCCAGTAAACACCATTGATCACAAGGCGGCGGAGGCCAGCGCTCTGTAGGTCGCGGGCGCTGCCCATGGTGGAATGCAGAATTCGCGCTTTTTTGCCTTCGCTGGTGGTCCAGTTTTTGAACCAAACGACAGGAAGGGGGATCTTCTTGGGATTGTCTGCTCCGCCGAACTCACGGCCGATTAGAGGCTGACCGTAAACAAGAGCGGTGCAATCCTCTGGTAGACCAGCATCCTCTTTGTAGGTGCGGTACACATCGGATGGTCCCCAGATATCTTTCACTCCCGTGACGATGGGATGATCCTTCATTTCTGGAATAATATCGCCACGAGTTGAGTCCTGATGCCAGACGCCGTGGTGGCTCATGAAGGCACCGCCAAGCATTTCACGCAGGGTGACTTGTTTTCCATCGATCTTGTAAGGCAGGTTGCCACGGAAACCGTGATTGGCAGTGCGAAGCGCGATAAACGGTTTTCCAGAATCAAAATAGTCCACGAAATGTTGCTGTTGGTCCTCGGGGAGGGTCAGTAGCCGTGTCTTGAAAATCAACAGGTCTGCGTCCTTGAGTTGCTCAAGGCCAGGGATGTTGTGCGCCTTGAAAGCTTCTTCTTCACCTTTTTTCGGAAACACCGGCATGGTTGGATCGACGAGACCGTCCTCGTTCACGCCGAACAGCACAGTCGTTTCAAAGCCGTGGTGCTTTGAGAGGATCTTCGCCATCATTGGGAAGGATTGCTCGCTACGGTATTCCTGATCCGCCGTGATCAGGACAATTTTTTTCCCTTTCCCCGGACCTTCTCCGCCTTCGTAGCTGAGCCATTGGCTGTCATCCGCCAAGGCGGAACTCGTAAGTATCACTGGAAGGGTGGCACATTTCAGAAAAGTCGATTGCAGTAAGGGTCTCATGATCTCGGAAAGAAGTAACGCAGGCTTCGGTAGAGCGCAATGGTGGTCTTTGATCTTCTTCCCTCACAAACAGTCGATAGAGAAAGGATTCAAAACGATTCATGTCACTTGATCGATGAACAGACTCTTGGAACATGCTCCAAAAACACAGCCTGCCAGAATTCACTCAATTCAATTACTTCGAATATCAAAAAGTACTGAAAAAGTGATATGCCTAAATATTACTATCAGGTCCTTCCAAAAATTTAAATTTTTTCTTACTTTGATATTCATTATTTTCGAAACACAGCCTCAAAATCCCTGATGCGGTTTGACACCTGAGGTAATTTTCGCCACCTTTTAGAGTCTAATTACCGACCCGCATATCGGCAATCGGTGCTACTAATAACACTGTTGTGCAAGAAAACCAAACCAATGAAATCTATGAAAATCAAGCCAATGAAATCTATGCTGTCCTGCCTATTAGCACCGCTCTTTGCTATCATAATTGGAGGCGTGGCATTTGCCGCTCCAGATGATGCGAAGACCATCCGTGATGATGCATCTGCTCAAGTTGCGAAGGCTTGGTTTATTTCTCTCATGCAAGGCGATACTGCCGTGACCACGGCTCTGTCAGAAGCCCCTTTTGTAATGGACGGCAAACACGAGATCGCAACGATCACAGAACTGAAGAAACTGTATGATCGAGTAGTCGAGAAAAAGGGTAAGCGAAACCTCAAGATCACGTCGACCAAAGTGACCCTATCCACTCCCGAGAAAGTCACTGTATCGATCGCGATTGAAGGGGACGATGAAACGATCTCGGTCGTTGTCAAACCAGGGGAAGCCTTTCGGGTAATTGCCTTCACAGACTGAGAAAAGCACAACAAGACGGCGCTGGGCAACCCGCTACCCGCCCAGAGTCGGATTCTGAGGATGCCGACAACCCTCAACCAGAATCGAAGGGGCGCTCCCAGTAGCGGGTGCCAGGCCTTTGACGTTGCCCGGAAAAATGGATTCCTTCGACATAGTCGATAGCTACTTTTGTAAGGTATGCGAGTTGCCCGAAGCCGAGCTTGATTCAGCGAGTCTTTCGATCGTGGAGGTATGGCATTCGAGTGGCCTAATAGGCAATGGTGGGCTGCACAGTTACTTATGTTCTGTTGGCGATCAGGCCTACTCTGTCGCTGATCACTATCGCTTTTCGGGGCTTCATGATGCCGCCAAATTAATTGCTAAAGCCACGGATTTGTGGAGGCAGTATTGGCCCACGGGTCCTGCTGACGATTCAGAGCCTGATGCCTTTCGGAGTCAATTTGGGGAGGAATTAGATAAAATCGAGTCTGAGTATTTCGAATTGAAAGATGGGTTTGCCGATAAGCTTGCTGAAATCATTCCGAATTCTAAGCAATGATCGGGCAACAAGACGTCACACCTAACCGCTGACCGCTCCTTGAGTTTGTCGGAGCAGTGTGTAGTTTAAAGAAGTTCCACCGCTTCATAGCTGTCCGTTATTCAGGTCAGCGGTTG
>JBGCEE010000087.1:0-14896 GCA_045106015.1 Akkermansiaceae bacterium
AAGAACTCTTCGGCAAATATCCCTTTGCTGAAATGCCTCTTCCAGAATTCCCTGAAAATGATCTCGAAGATATCCCTAAGCTCGGGCGAGGCCAAACACTCGGTGAAAAATGCGGTATCGCCCAATGGCCGGACAACATCCGCCGCATGTGGGCGGCCTACTACGCCACCGTGACCTTCATGGATACCCAAATCGGAAAAATCCTCGATGAACTCGACGCCCAGGGCCTCAGCGAAACCACCGCGATCGTCTTCACCAGCGACCACGGCTACCACCTCGGCGAACACGATTTCTGGCAGAAATCCGACCTGCATGAAGAGGTCACTCGCGTCCCTCTCATTATTTCTGTTCCCGGCATGAAACCCGGCCGGACCACCTCCCTTGCCGAGCTTGTCGATATCTACCCAACCGTCTGTGAAATCATGAATCTCACCATACCCACAACCGTCCAAGGCAAGAGCTTGCTCCCCATAATCAAGGACTCGACCGTCTCCGTCCGCGATACCGCCCTCTCCCTCAATCGCGGCCACCACGCTTTACGTACCGACCGCTGGGCCTACATACGCTACAAAGACGGTTCCGAAGAACTCTACGACATGGAAAAAGACCCCGGCCAGTTCAGCAATCTCGCCGTATCTGAAGCGCCACCCGCTACGCTCAAAGAGGTGCGGGATATGCTCAGCACAAGACTAGGGCAGTGAGCATGCCTTGTAACTGACCAACGACTTGATCAGCAAAAACCTATCGGAGCCGACGGAAAAATAGAGCGGCACCAAGAAATCCGAGCATTCCGGTGGAAGGTTCTGGAATCGCGGCTGTAGCAAAAGTGACATCTAGAAGAATTGCATCGGTCTGGTGGGTATTTCCATTCCTTGCCACCCTCAAAACGAAGCCGTCGCCACCTTCCACGGTGATCGGACCACTTAGGATATTCTCGAAATTGGCAGTCCTTACTGTGCTACCGGAATCCGTCCTACAGCTCTCTCGGCGCATGCGAAAGCCCCACACTGGAACTCTATCTCCTCCTGCGGAAAAGCAAAAGACTACCCAAGACACCAAGCATAGCTGTCGATGGCTCGGGGATAGGAACAATCACATCGATGGCAAGGCTGTCGAATCTCATATCCATGAGCTGACCATTAGTCCCGGCGGCTCCCTGATGGGCGCGCAGTTCAAGAAAACGATGGGTGGAATTGTCGAAATCGATGTTGAGAACCGAGCTTGTGAAAGTTCCGTTGGCTGTGGTCGCTTCCACCATTGCGGTGGCGCTCCCACCACCCGCCGTTTCGTCAATAGTAACAACGACACTATCGAAACCGTTATTTGCACCAATGGAGGCACCTGAACCTGTTAGATCAAAGCCAGTGGCATTGACGTTATCCTGCCAAAGTCTTGAACCGGTAGCTTGTGCTCGAAGAAGCAACCCGAAATCCGCGAGACCGCTATTTGGTCCGTTGATACCGGTCGAAGTGTCACCAATAGAAAGGGCCATCCAGATATCGGTGATCGTTGAGCTAGAACGCTGGAAGTTCACATTGGTCATGCTGATCGAATATTTGTTACCAGCGAGTGCTGAGGCAAAATTTGTATCCAAGTCAACGGCAGACTGCGAGACACCGGAAGCGACGTTAAATGTCCGAAGAAGAAGGACCTCAAGACCGTTATTAGTGTTCAGTAAGGTATTATTGCCCCCTGATCCTGCCGTGGATCCGGTATAGGTGGAGGAAGTTGTTCCTCCTGCTTGGCGTGGACCGATATTTGTCCCGAGCGGAAATGTTCCTGCTCCGCTGCCATGGTTAAAAGTATCACTGAATACGGTGATCGCTTGGGAAGAACTAGCGAGGCAGATGACCGCTGAAGCGGCAAGAAATGGGTTTTTCATGGGTTTAATGGAGCACAAGTCTGTTCTACTAGAGATTCCTAAACAAGTAAAAAGCGCTCCGGAAAACCGAAGCGCCTAAATTTTTTTGGACGTAAGTCCTATCGACGACGGCGAAGCAGAAGTAGTTCACCAAACGCACCGGGCAAAGCGGTTGAGGGTTCGAGAATGACAAGCTGGTTATTTATCTCTTTTTAGACCTGTAAAAACCTAACGAAATAGGAATTCTCCTTATAACTAGGCCAAAATCTTATCCACCACATGCCCATGCACATCCGTCAAACGGAAGTCCCTTCCCTGAGCACGGTAGGTCAACTGCGTATGATCGAAGCCGAGTTGGTGTAGAATCGTCGCATGAAGATCATGGACGTGGACCTTGTCCTCGACGGCGTTGAAGCCGAGTTCATCGCCGTCTACGGCCTTCCCTTTATAAAATCAAAGAAAGTAACGAAATACGTTTGAAACCATTAGCTCATAAAAAAGGCGCTCCGGTCAAAACCAGAACGCCTTGAAATCGATGAATTCCGTAGTCTTATCTGCGACGATGAAGCAGGACGAGAGCTCCAAGAGCTCCGAGGAGAGCGGTCGAAGGCTCGGGAATAACCACGGACGCACCGGCGGCAATTTCTTGAATGCGCTCGTCGCTCAGAACCGTGTTGAAAATAGCGATATCATCTATGAGACCGGTCCAATCTTCTGAAAAACTATTCGCTCCACCGATCTGAAGAGCAGTAAGCTCAATTTGATTGTTTCCAAACGAACCATTGCTGTCTGTGCTTACCTTCACACCATCGATCCAAAATTCAGAGATCTCAGTATTCAAACCCGTGGATCTACCTGTGTAGGCAATATGATGCCACGTATCGTCATCGATATTGTATGAATGATCGAAGAACCGTGCAGTTCCATTTGCTTGCACTTTGTTCCAAATTCCGGCTCTGCTGCCAATGATCACATCAGCACCTCCATCCGCGTTGGCCGCTGAATCAGATTTCACCCACAGCGACCAAGTGAAGCCCTCTGCGAGATTGATATCCTGTATACCGGCAGTAAATCGGTGACCTTGGACGGTAGCAACAACATCCCCTCCTCGGATAGGATCCAATAGTATTGTTCCACCACTTTGTCCCGTAGTCCCATCTTGAGCGCCATGGCCCGAATAATCGATCACGTCGTCGATAAAGTTTCCAGTATCAGTCGTCGTTGAAATCGGATAGTAAGCCACCAGATTCGGATTGTAAGGAATAAGTCCTGCTCCATACACCGAAGCAACGGATACGGATAACAAACTGAGAATCAATAATTTCTTCATCAAAAGGGTTCTTTCCCAATATCTACTCTCCGGCAAGAAGAAAATACCCCGCATTCTCTCCACTCGGGAATCTAGGTCATCAAATTAACACATGCACTGGTCAGACGAAAGCTACAGAATCGCTTAGTAACGTGCGATCAGAGACTAAAACTCTCTATAAGGACGCCTCCGGCTCCTTAGCAAAAATTGAGAACGGTTCGCTCGGATTGATAAAAAGGAGCGAGACGCTCCTTCTCCATCCTACGTGAGAATCTTCTCCACCACATGCCCATGCACATCCGTCAAACGGAAGTCCCTTCCCTGAGCGCGGTAGGTCAACTGCGTATGATCGAAGCCGAGTTGGTGCAGAATCGTCGCATGGAGATCATGGACGTGGACCTTGTCTTCGACAGCGTTGAAGCCGAGCTCATCAGTTTTACCGAGTTCGACTCCACCTTTCACTCCTCCGCCGGCCATCCACATGGTGAAGGCATTGGGATGGTGGTCCCGGCCATCGTTGCCGCCTTGCAGCATCGGTGTGCGCCCGAACTCTCCGCCCCAGACGATCAGGGTATCATCAAGTAGCCCACGCTGTTTCAGATCCTTGATCAGAGCTCCACAAGCTTGATCGACGTCTTTGCAGTTCTTTTTCAAGCCGCCGACGAGATTGGAATGCTGGTCCCATGACTCGTGGAAAAGCTCGACGAAACGAACCCCCTGCTCGACAAGGCGACGAGCGAGCAAACAGTTGTTGGCGAAAGAACGTTTGCCCGGCTCGGCTCCATACATTTCGCGAATGTTTTCTGGTTCGAGCGAGATATCCGTGACTTCCGGCGCCACGTCCTGCATGCGAAACGCCATCTCGAAGGCCGCGACTCGTGAATTGATCTCCGGATCTCCGATTGATTCGAAACGCTTGTGATTGAGGAAATTGACCGCATCGATGGTTTTGCGCTGTTGTTTCCGTGAAATACCCTTCGGGTTGGAAAGATAAAGAACCGGTTCCCCGGTCGAATTGAAGGAAACCCCATCATGTACGCTGGGCAAAAATCCCGACGACCAATTTGCATTTCCCCCAGAAGGTCCCTTCTGTCCCGAGGACATCACCACGAACGAGGGCAAATTATTATTTTCCGACCCCAACCCGTAAGAAACCCACGAACCGAGTGACGGGCGCCCGAATTGTTGTGAACCCGTGGACATCAGGATCTGCGCGGGAGCGTGGTTGAACGCATCCGTATGCATGGATCGGATCAGTGCGATATCGTCCGCGCAGGCTCCGGTGTAGGGAAGAATATCCGCCATCTCCATGCCAGCTTTTCCGTAGCGTTTGAATTCAAACTTGGAACCAAGAAGCTTGTTATCTGGTCGAATGAATGCGGACCGATACCCCTCCAGCATCTCTGCGGGTGGGACCGATCCGTCCATTTCACGGAGCACGGGTTTGTTATCAAAAAGATCAAGGTGGCTCGGTGCGCCACCCATGAAGAGAAAGATCACGTTCTTCGCCTTTGCTGGATAATGCGGCGGCTTCGGTGCCTGCGGGTTCTGCAAAATTTGCGAGCCGGAAGCAGCACCTTTTCCTAGCAGCGAGGTCAGTGCAATCGAGCCAAGGCTGAGTCCGCAATCCTTCATGAACCAACGCCGCGATACGGAGCGCTGGATATTGTGCAGGGTCGAGTCAGGAAGATTCATGAATCAGTTTTTGGTGATGGTTTCGTCTAAGTTCAACAGCGTACGCGCTACTGCAGCAGCCGCAAATAGCTCTTCAAGCTTGTGCCCAGAGAGCTCCAAGGTGACGGGTTGATAACTCTCTCGGAAAAGCTCCGCTTCTGCTGGATCAGGCGAAAGGCTCGACTGATAAAGCGAAACGAGTGCCGCCACCTCTTCCGCCTCAGGTTCACGTGAAGTGCAGCGAACAAACGCTTTTGCAAGCCTGTCCTCAAGCTTTCCTGAATCTTTAAGAATCAAATCCGCAAGCCCTAGAGCGGCTTCCAATGAAACTTGCTCGTTCAGAGTGACCAGGGCTTGCAATGGAGTCGTCGATACCGTTCGACGCACACAAGAGACCGCGCCGTTAGGAGCATCAAACGTCGCCAACATGGGGTAAGGCACGGAGCGGAAACGGAAGGTATAGAGCGCTCGGCGATAGCGCTGGGAGTCCATCTCGACTGGCCACGTTTTCGGCCCATACGAAACAGGGCGTTCAAAAAGATAACGCGGTGCTGGCGGAAACACGCTGCGCCCACCTAGCGAGGTATCCAGCAGACCCGAGCTTGCCAGCTGGATATTTCGAACCGTTTCCGCAGGAACACGAAAACGCGGTCCACGTGCGAGAAGGCGATTCGCGGGATCACGGTCGCGCAGCGAGGCACTTGCGATCGAATCCTGCCGATAGGTGGCACTCGAGGTAATCAAACGATGAATATGTTTCATATCCCAGCCACTCTCCATAAATTCAACGGCCAACCAGTCGAGAAGTTCAGGATGCGATGGAGCCGCGGCCTGATGACCAAAGTCCTCTGAAGTTTCAAGAAGCCCGGTTCCAAAATACGCCTGCCAAATGCGGTTCACCATCACGCGCGCGGCGACAGGCGAAGCTGGATCCACCAACCACTTTGCAAAAGTCAGGCGCGATTCTGGATTACCTGGAGGTAGCGGATGAAGAAAGGCAGGGACATGAGGCGTCACAACATGCTTTGGCTGTGTCTGCTCGCCGCGCTCGAACAATCGCGTGACACGGTCCTTTTCCGATTCTCCTGCAACCAAAGCCCAAGTCGGAGCCGGCACTTTTGCATAAAGCTCTTCGATCTTCTGACTTTGCTCCGCATAGTCCGGTTGCATCTCACGCCAGTGAGCAAAGAGTCGCGCCGATTGTTCGGCCGAACGCTGATCCGCAGGTGTTTCAAGCGCTGCGAGCACCAAGGGCGGCAGCTGATCTAAGGCATTCGGAAGCGTCGATGAAACAGACAAACGGATCCGCCCGAGATTGAACGTCTGGTTGTCGTCCGAGTTGAAGCCACCATGGCGCTGAACCAGACTGTATTTGAAATAAGCCGTTCCATCACTCTCGAATGGCTGCTCCAGTTCCACGGTAAAAACAGCGGGATCATGATTTCGTGCGGGATCTCTTTCATTCGTCCACGCGGTCTTATTGTCGCCATCGAGGAGAAACTTCGCAGGGCCTGTCTTTCGGTCATCAGGTTGGCGCTTCGCATTGCTAGGATGCGCGAGGTGGTCCAGCGCCTTCACCGGTGGATTCACGCTTGCGATAGGATTTACGAATTTCAGAGCTTCGACGCTCTTTTGATCCTTCCCAGCACTCATGACAAATTCAGAGAGCGCACCGGTTCCTCGTGTCGAACGCCCGGGGCCCGACATCGGAAGATACGGATCGTTCATCAGTTCCAATCGTGCCGCACGCACCACAGGAATTTGCAAAGACGACGAAAACGTTTCAGTTCCGCGGGTATTTGCGTATCCACTGTTGATCACCGACTTATCTGGAAGCGGCCGATATTTCTGCCCCGAATCACCAATCTGATAAAGCTCAAGCGCGCGCCACTGAGTGCGCGGCAAGCCCAGCATTTCTCTCTGCCACGTCTCGAAAGGCCCTTTCACTTCAGGAGACTCGTCTAAAATCCCACGGTCAATCGCTGCAATTTCTGCAAGAATGTCATCGGTACTTCGGCGCTCCGTTTCGCTCAGCGCTGCAATCGACGTTTCTTCGATACCATTCAAATAGGCATACATCCCAAAGTATTCATCGTGAGTTAGCGGGTCATACTTGTGAGTATGGCACTGCGCGCATTGCGCCGTCAGGCCTAACATCGACTTCCCAATCGCATCGATCCGATCAAAAACCCCTTCAATACGAAATTGTTCGGGATTCGCACCACCCTCCTCGTTCGTCATTGAATTCCGAAGAAATCCCGTGGCAATTCGGTCCGCTTGAGTTGCCTCGGGAAGTAAATCCCCTGCGATCTGTTTAATGACAAACTGATCATATGGCATGTTCGAGTTCATCGCATCGACCACCCAATCGCGATAAAAGTGATGAAAACGAGGAAGATCTTTTTCATACCCAGCGGAGTCCGAATAACGCGCAGCATCCAACCACTCTCTCCCCCAACGCTCCCCGAAATGCGGACTGGCGATCAGGCGATCAATTTCCTTTTCCGCAGATCCTGCCGAATCCAACTCTTCTAAACTCGGTGGGAGGCCAATGAGATCAAGCGATAGCCGACGTAAAAATGCATGCCTATCCGCAGGAGGCATCGGCTTCAAATTCTCGGCTTCCAGCTTAGAGAGCACAAATTGGTCGATTGCGTTTTTCACCCATTTCTTGTCTTGCACCTTTGGAACGGATGGGCGCTCAGGAGTCTTAAAGGCCCAGTGCACACCCCATTCAGCACCTTCGTCAATCCATTGCCGAATCAGATCAATCTGCTCGGGCTTCAAGCGTTTCTTTTTATCCGGCGGCGGCATCACCTCGTCTGGATCGGAGTGCGTGATTCGCTCCAAAATGAGCGAAGCCGCCGGATCACCCGGCACAATCGCATTTCCACTATCACCACCCTTCAGGGCCAACTCACGAACGTCGAGTCGGAGCCCTCCCTCCATGGTCGCTTCGTCCGGCCCATGACAGGCATAACAATTCTCCGAAAGGATCGGCTGAATCTGAGTGGTGAATTCCACCTTCTCCGCAAGTCCCAAAGACGGGACGAGCGAACACAAAACGGCAGCTTTCAAAGGATAACGCATTCTCCGTCTACTATACGACACGTTACCGAGTTTTTTCCACGATGAATTCCTTTTTTGAAAAAATCAGCCACAACGGTTTCCAATTGTTCAAACTCAATAGATTCCGCGTAGCGAAACATTGAAACTTTTACTCGAAAATTCATGAATGCACATCACTCTTAAGCAACCTTTCAACTTCATCTCATGAATTCATCTGACTCTAAGCCCAACCCTCTTGATCGCCGGTCTTTCATCACTCAGGGAGCTGCAAGCCTAGCCGGACTCTCACTTGCCAGCACCACCGAAGTATCTTTGGCAAAAAACAGCGAAAGCGTTTCCGGCCCGAACGGTCAGGATCTAGCCGATGAAATCGACGTCCTCGTCGTCGGCGGTGGATCCGCGGGCACCATAGCCGCCATCCAAGCTGGGCGAGCAGGAGCCCGCACCGTAGTCATGGAGCGTGCCTCTTTTCTTGGTGGAATGACCACTCGAGGCGGCGTCTGTTTCCCCGGTCTGTTCGATGCATGGGGCAAACAAATCATCGCAGGTATCGGCTGGGAATTGGTCAAAGAATGCGTGGAACTCGACGGTGGCACTCTCCCCGATTTCTCGAAAGTCCAGCGCCGCCACTGGATGAATCAAGTGCACATCAACCAATACCTCTTCTACCTGCTCGCCGAAGAAAAATGCGCCCAAGCTGGCGTCAAGATCGCCTACCACGAATTCCCTCAGACGATCAAAAAAACAACCACTGGTTGGCAGGTCGACTGTGTCGGGTTCGGCACTCGACGCCGTGTCCTTTGCAAACAGATCGTCGACTGCACGGGTGGGGCGGAAATCGCTGGTATGCTCGCCCACCCACGACTTCGGGAAGATGAGCGACAACCAGGATCCATTCAATTTTTGCTCGGCCATGCCAACGACCCAGGCCGCCCAGTCAAATCACATGGCGCGGGTCTACTGCATGCCATCTACGTCCATGGGGCAGACTCGACCAACTCAAGAACCGTCACCGAAGCAAGCCTCACTGGACGCAAGGCAGTCCTAGCCAAGATGCGTAAGACCGGAGAAAGACTCATGCACTTGCAGCCAGAACCCGGCTTCCGCGAAAGCTACCGCATCGAGGGTGAAACCGTTATCAGCGTGCAAGACTACAAGTCCGGCCGCCTCTTTGAAGACGCAGTTTGTTACGCCTTCTACCCAGTCGACCTCCATACCAAGAATGGAGTCAAACCCGTACCGCTAAAACCCGGCACAGTTCCGACTATTCCACTTTCAGCCCTGATTCCGAAAGGCAGCAAAAATATCATCGTCGCCGGCCGTTGCGTCTCGAGCGATCGCCTCGCAAACTCAGGCCTGCGCGTGCAAGCACCATGCATGGCCATGGGGCAAGCCGCTGCCTGCGCGGCTGCAATCGCTGCGAAGGATGGAACGACTCCCGGCAAAGTCCCACTCGACAAACTGCATACCCTCCTCAAAGAGCACGGGGCCATCGTTCCCGAAAAGAAGCCGAGCTGACCCACCGTGAAGCGTCATCTCATTTCACTGCTGATCGCCATGCTCTTCCTGACTCTGGTGGTCACGGGAATCATGGGCTTTTTTCTGCCGTTCAGCCTAAGGACCGTTTCAGTCCACTCGCTGGTTGGCTTCGTTTTCATCGCTGCCATCGGCTTGCATGTGAAAAACAATGCTCGCCAAATTCGAAATTACTTCAGCAAACCAAGTGCGTTGATACTGCTGCTCTTCGTCCTCGGATTGATCGCCTTCATCTTGTGGCAACCTCAACCGGTAAAGGCCATCCTCGGCCTCAGCCGTAACCTCGGCCCTGAACTCGATCGTTTTGAGATCGAGTCGAACCAAATGGTCTATCAATACACCCCTGACCCTAGCTACAAGATACAACTCCAAATCATAGGCGGGTCAGCATTCAATCCAAACGACCCACCTTCTGTTGCGATTTGGCTTGAGAACCGCTCGGGATACCACATCAAGAGTCTCCATCATACGAGCTCCGGAAATCATGAAAACATCCTTCCTTACTGGCACTTCAAGCGAAGCGAGTTTTTAAAATATAAAACCCGCCACGAAAAAATGTCCGAGGCAGAAAAGCAGGCAGAGATCGATGCGATGAGCTCAGCCACTGAAAACGACAGCTTCGACCCTGCCGACTACATCGTGCCTGACGACCCTGAACGTGAGACACCTTTCCGAGTCTTGGTTGAAATCAACGCCAAAAACGACGCCAACTCTTCAGGCCCAGATCAACCCTCACTCGTTTACGAAGTTGAAGTCGACAATCGTGACCCTCGCACTTTTCAGGTTCTAGAAATCGTCGGATACCCAAAAATAGAAATGAATGATGGAAAACCCGAATGGTCATTGCACTTCGCCGATGAAACCATCACCACCGCACGGAACCTACTGGATAGCGCACTGCTGCGCATCGAGCGCAAATCTTCTGAGAATAAAAAATGAAGTCGCGGCTTCCTTGGCTCGCGGCAGGCATCTTACTCGCCTTCGTTGGCATCTTGACCTGGTGGAATTTCGGCAAAAACAAAAGCCCATACATCACTTTCGAAGGCAAAGCGTTTGCAACAAACTATAGCGTAACCTACCTCCGCGGACCGGAGCTAAAGATCGCTAAGGAAGCGGTCGAAGCTGAACTGGAGCGCATCGACTCAATCGCTTCGAGTTGGAATCAAGAATCCGAACTCATGCGGTATGGTCGCTCGCCCGACCTGCAAGCCTTTCATCTATCTTCAGACCTCGCCTTTCTTCTCAAACGCTCCAACGAGATTGAACAGCAAACGGCCGGAGCATTCAGCATTCACCATCATTCAAAGCATCTCGACCTCTCTGCAATTGCCAAAGGATATGCCGTCGATCAAATCGTCGGCATACTCAGGTCCCACTTCAACATCCAAGACTGCCTCGTCGAAATCGGCGGTGAAATTAAAGCTTCAGGCAACGGACCAAGTGGCAGCAATTGGCAGGTTGGCATCTATTCTCCCAGCAGTCCCACACCGCAATTCGAACTACAGAACACATCAATCGCCACTTCGGGAAATGACCTGAAAGGAGAACATATAATCGATCCAAGAGATCTTCAAAAGAAACAGAACCATCTATTTTCAGCTTCTGTGATCCATCCCTCAAACACCACTGCCGACGCCCTCGCCACCGCGCTTTTTGTCATGGGTCCGGAAGCCGGACTGAAGTGGGCCAGAGAGCATCACATTCATACCATCTTCATCTTAAAAGACGGCACTCAGCTTGAGCATATCCCAAACAAATAACTCGAAAGTTCAGGAAATCTTAAACCGGTTTGCGGACGTGAAGCCAAGCATGCACGTGGGGCTTTCCGCGGAAATAGGAAATCATATTTGGCCCCTCTAACTGCCAAACATCCCATACTTCATCATCACCGATGTTCTCGCCTTTATAGAAAGAAAGATGAAGATTATCCATCCCCGCCTCTTTCACGTATTTTAGAGCCTCATCTGCATCTTGTTTACGGAATGGAGCAAAAAGATCAGCCAGCACTTTCCCAACATGGTCTTTTTGATCACGAGCTAAATCCGCAACGCGGATACCAGCTAATCCCTCCTTTTTCCCACTCAGCTTAACGGTCTCCAAGCCATTCTCTCCCCGACTCTTATTAAGTAGCGCAATCTTACGCTGCTTCCCATCCAACATTTGATACACTTCATTCGCCCGCACCGCTTGATACCAATAAGCGTTCCCCTCATGCTTCGGCCCTTCTCGGAAACCCTTTGCTGCGTGTCCGTAAAACAACGGACCACCGAACGCAACTCCCTCGCTTGAGTCCCCATCGCAACGGCGCGTACAGTGACGCCCTGTTAGAACAAACTCAAATTTTCCAGTTCCCGGCTCTCCGAAAATCGCCACCGATGATCCTCCGTCGAAACCATCCTTTCCACTATCCCACTCCACCTGATCATACACCTTTTGCGCATACTCCTCACTATGCAGACCCATGAAAATTTCTTTAATCATCGCCTGCTGATCTTTCGAAAAATCCTTCACCATCGTCTTGGTAATATACCAGTTGTTATCCACCTCAAGACGCAGCTTGTGATCAAAATCAAAACAAATCTTCTTTCGCTGCTCTTCGTTCAAACTATCGTAAAAAGTCTTCACAAGAGTCTCAGATTTCGGCTTCTGAGAAACGGGTTTCCCTGATGCAGAAAGAATTCCTCCAGCCCCAATTGCACCAGCCGCTAAACCAGCTTTTTGAATAAACGAACGGCGAGTCGACAAAATTGCAGAATCAGGAGAACAATCGGGGCAGGAATCAGATTTCATAAATCTGACTCTCTCAAAATACGCCATAGAGGTCCATTTATTTTGGCAATCGTCCCGTGGATTGAGGGTTCGGCAATTTCAAACGGATTAAATTTCCATTGAAAATTTCCACTTCCAAAGATATGTTGCACTTCGCTTAGCGAATGGGGGCGTTCTGGTTTCGACGGAATGTTTGAATCGCTGGTTGCACGTAGAGGTTGATCGGCTGGCCTCTTAAAAAAGCCGCTCAAAACACATAAATGCAGACTCTAACGAGCTAGCACTTGCTGCTTAATTGACAGCAACGTCAAATCCCTGATGTCTGTTAGGGGAGGAGGCGAAACTTAGCAGACTGGATGGTGAGCCGGGGAACCGGGCATGCCATCGAGACTAAACAGGCTCCTAGGTAGCGCAACGCGGCGGATCGGCCCAGCACTTCCGAAACACCTAGATGATCCGCTAAACGTGTAGATGCCAACGTAGATGGCGTTCCGGACAGGGGTTCGACTCCCCTCGCCTCCACTTCCTCATAGTTTGATTGGCGTTGATAAGCTGCTAGCTGAGTGTTGAAGATTTACAGCTAGGGTGCACTTTTAACCCGTTTATTTTGCGGGGAATTGATTCTTGTCTCCTACCTCAAAAGCATCTCCGCGCCGAAGTATTCGCTTCACTCGGGCCACATAGCACCTAGAACCTTTGCATGCAGTCTCAGTTCCTCCTTCTTGTCATCACTAGCTTGGTGACAACTTTCACTTCCGAACTCAAGGCGGCGGGTCTCAGCTTCGTTCCTCATCAGAGTGAGAGTGAGCGACGAACTTGGGCTTTTGAGACAGGTGTATCCTTTCTCACTCCCGATAACATTGGAGCTATCTTTTCGGGTAATCTCAACATCGATGACGGACCCGCTGGTGGGGAGATTTATTCATTTACCGCTGCGCGTCGCTTGGGAGAATTCAAGCTAGATCTATGGAGGCACACCTTTCGACCCCAGTTGGAAATGCCTTTGATGCTGGAAATAATCGACGAAAATTCACGCAGTCCTTTTTGGGATATCAACGCGTCACTAGCGATTCGGTGGGAGCAGTTTCCATGGAATCACCTAGTAAAAACAACTCTGACTTCAGGCGTTGGCCTCTCATACAGCAGCCAGATCTATTTGATGGATATCAAGCGCCACCCGATGCAAGACCGTTCGAAGTTCAAAATCAACTGGCCGCTTCAGCTTACTCTCGCAATGCCCCAACATCCGGACCACCAACTCATGTTATACATCGCCCATCAATCCGGCGGAAATCTCTTTGATGAAGGCGGCACAAATGGTCTGGGTGTAGGATACCGCTTCTCTTACTGAGCTTTCCAATCGGATAATTTACCCCGTTAAGCGGTTGGTAGAACGATTTGAGTCCCCACTCACGAGGAGTTGATCCCGCTATTTCTAGAAAATTTCTAGTTGCTTCGCTCGTGAGCGATGCACAGTTGACGAGAAATGAAAAGCTCTTTAAACATCCCTATCGCTGCCCTATGTATGTCATTTGGCCACATATCCCTCCTTCACGCTGGAAACAGCGTCGCAGAATTCGATCAAAAAGAAGCCAAATCGCTCGACTGGCGAGTCGTTAATGACGGCGTGATGGGTGGTCTCTCAAAAGGCCAACTCAACGTTTCCAAAGATGGGATTCTAAATTTCAAAGGGAATCTATCACTCGAAAACAATGGCGGGTTCTCATCGATCCGGACCGAAAAGGTGAGCATGGACTTTTCGGATGCCGATGGATTTAAGGCACGGGTCAAAGGAGATGGCCGAACCTACCAACTCCGTTTCAACACGGATGCTCGCTTTCGCGGAATGGAAGTCTCTTTTATGGCAGAATTCCCAACTAAAAAAGACAGCTGGACTGAAGTAGAAATTCCTTTCAGTGATTTCACTGGATCATTCCGTGGGATGAAGCTTCGAAAAGAAACCTTTGACCCATCAAAAATCAGCCGTGTCGGGTTGCTTCTGGCAGACAAGAAATCCGGGCCTTTCGAACTCAACGTCGATTGGATTCGCACCTACGGAGCAGGAGACTCAAACTCTGGAGGCTCTGATATCGTCTCGCTTGCTCTTGCCGATGGGCGGTTTGGAACTCTTGCCACGGCACTAACCAAAGCCGGCCTTGTCGAAACGCTCCAAGGAGATGGCCCTTTCACCGTTTTTGCACCGACAGACAAAGCGTTTTCCGCCCTTCCGAAGGGAACTGTCGAGTCTCTGCTGAAGCCGGAAAATAAGGAGAAGCTTCAAAGCATTCTCAAGTATCACGTGATTGGTGGTTCGATCGATCTCGCTAGCGCACTGAAAGCAGGCAAAGCAAAGACGCTCCTAGGAGAGAGCGCCAGCATCGCGTTTAAGAGTGGCCAAGTTAAAGTCAACGATGCTGCTCTCATCGACGCCGATATTGAGGCATCCAACGGAGTCATTCACGTGATCGATTCCGTCATTCTTCCACCGAAACCTTCCAATGACATTGCAAGCGTTGCGAAGCGTGCTGGAAACTTTGAGACACTTTTGGCCGCAATCGATGCTGCTGGTCTTTCCAAGGCCTTGGCCGGTGAAGGCCCACTCACAATTCTCGCACCTACGGATGAAGCATTTAAGAAACTTCCGAAGGGCACGGTTCAGTCTCTTCTGAAATCCGAGA
>JBGCEE010000088.1:0-42014 GCA_045106015.1 Akkermansiaceae bacterium
AGAGGTCTTGGTGGTTTTGATGGGGTTGTGCTGGTAATGTGGGGGCGATGCTGGGCAGGCGAGGTTGTAGATTTGATCGACCTCGAATTTGAAGGGTTCGGTAACGTCGTGTCGGACCAGTTCAAAATAAGGATTATTCAGGAGGTGGGCGATGTTGCGCTTTCTACCGGTGAAATAGTTATCAAGGCAGATGACTTCGTTGCCTTCGTTGAGCAATCGCTCGCATAGATGGGAGCCGAGAAATCCGGCACCGCCGGTGATGAGAATTCGCATGCTGTTTTTTTTAAGGTTTTCGCTTTGAATTTCAAACACCAAGTCATCTGAAACGTGTGCCGATGCTTGACCGTGAGGAGTTGCTAGCGGCATGGTTCGTGAGATGAGAATTTTGACAGGGCTACAACCGAGCGGGAAACTTCACGTCGGAAATTATTTCGGAGCTATGAAACCAGCCGTCGAGTTGCAAGAAGAGGGGCAGGGATTTTACTTTATCGCTGACTATCATGCGATGACATCTGGCCGGAACGCTGATGAGTTACGCGATAATGTTAGGGGGCTTGCGGTGGATTTTCTTGCGAGTGGGCTTGATCCGGAGAAGTCGGTCTTTTTCCGCCAGAGTGCGGTTCCGGAAGTGAATGAGCTGGCATGGATTCTTTCGACCGTTTGTCCGATGCCTTTGTTGGCCAAGTGCCATTCTTACAAAGACAAAGTTGCCCAAGGAATTTCTCCCAACCATGCGCTCTATGCGTATCCGGTGCTGATGGCAGCGGATATTTTGCTCTACGATTCGAACAAAGTGCCGGTAGGAAAAGATCAGAAGCAACACCTTGAGGTCACACGAAGCTTGGCGACCAAGCTGAACGAGACCTACGGCGAAGGCACCGTGGTGATGCCCGAACCGATCATCAAGGAACAAACTGAGCTCGTGATCGGCACGGACGGACGAAAGATGAGCAAGAGCTACGCAAATACGTTGCCGCTGACGGGTGAGGAGAAAAAGCTGCGCAAGCTCGTGATGAAAATTGTGACCGATTCGACTCCTGTCGAAGAGCCGAAGGCTACTGATGATTCGACGATCATTGCGCTCTACAAACTTTTTGCCACGGATGAGCAGGTCGCGAGTATGATTGCCGATCACGAGAGCGGTGGTTTTGGTTACGGGGATTTCAAGAAACGATTGGCTGAGTCCTACTGGGATTATTTTTCAGGAATCCGCCAGCGGCGTGAGGAAATTCTAAATGATCCAGGATACGTCGAAGAGGTGCTGGCAAAAGGGGCGGAAAAAGCGAGGGAGGAAGCGACCAAAACCTTGGACCGCGTGCGCAAGGCCGTAGGTCTCGTTTGAAGCCAGAGATGAAAAGGGTGCTTTGTTTGTTAGAAGACGGTTTCGAAGAGATCGAAACGGTGACACCTGTGGATTTGCTGAGACGAGCGGGGATCGAGGTGGTGATCGCTGGGGTTTCCGGTAAGTATGCCACGGGTAAATGTGGGATGTGCTTGCAGGTGGATGGATTATTAACAGATATTGAGGGAGTTCATTTTGATGCGCTTTTCCTGCCCGGTGGCCCAGCGGTCGCTGAACTACGAAGCAATGACGAAGTGATTTCGTTGGTTCGTCGCTTCCATACCGAGGGAAAAACTATCGCGGCCATTTGTGCGGCTCCGCTTCTGCTACTCGATGCGGGCTTGGTTGAAGGGCTGAGAATGACTGGGCATTTCACGATCAAGGAGGAGCTTCCGCAGATCAACGGGGAGCGGGTTGTGATTGATGGGGCAATCATCACTTCGCGTGGTGCAGGCACGGCTCTGGAGTTCGGCCTCACGATGGTGGGGGAATTGGTGGGGAAAGAAATAAGGGAAGATATTTCGGCTGCAGTGATGGCCTGATCGTTCTCTGGCCTTGCATCAAGAGGTGACAAAGGTTTGGCTTTCTCGCGATGAACTCTGATGCCCAACAAGACTTCGCTCTGGCGTTCTTGAGTATCCTTTTTGAGGGTGCGCCGTTCATTCTTCTTGGGACGATTATCAGCGGGTTCATCGATATTTATCTGCCTGCTGGGACCATGGATCGGTTCCTACCAAAAAACAAAAAACTGGCGGTTATGGTCGCGGGTTTCTTGGGGGCTGTCTTTCCCGTATGCGAATGCGCGGTGGTTCCAGTCATTCGACGCTTGGTGGGTAAGGGGCTTCCGGTAAGTTGTGCGCTTACCTACATGCTCGCGGCTCCGATTGTGAACCCGATCACTGCGCTCAGCACGTGGAAGGCATTTCAAGGGCAATCACCTTGGATGATGACGGGTGGGCGCATGTTATTGGGCTACCTCGTGGCAGTCGGTGTGGGCTTGGTCATCATGAGGTTCCCGATCCATACGATTCTGAGGAAACGGATTGTGGATCGGATCAAAGAGAAGCCACCAACCGCCGATGAAGAAGAGACCGCTTGTTGCGGCCATTCTCACGACCACTCGCATGATCACGATCATTCCCATGATCATGCACCCGAGCCAGATGATGCGCGGTTGATCGCGGCGATGCGCTCCGCGCAAAAGGATTTTGTGGATGTCGGTGTGTATTTCACGATCGGAGTGGCGATCACCGCGCTGTTCAATACAGGTATCGCGCCAGGAGCCGAGTGGTTGGATGGCCTCGCTGGAGATCCTTTGGTCGCACCGGCCGCGCTGATGGCTCTCGCCTTCATCTTGAGCCTCTGTAGCACATCGGATGCATTTATTGCAGCGACACTCGCGAAGTTCACATGGGGAGCGAAACTCGCCTTCTTAGTCTTTGGTCCGATGCTCGATGTGAAACTGATTTTTCTCTATCAGACGGTTCTTAAAAAGAAATTCATCGCGATTCTCGGGGTCTCGATTTTTGCTGTCATCTGGCTCGTCTCAGTGGCGATTCAATACTGGTTAAATCCTATCTAATGAAACCACAGGTCCGCACATTCTTGTTTTCGCTCGCGGTGATTCTGTGGGCGGTATGCTTGTTGTATTTTTATGGCTCGGGCCGGATCGTGAAATACCTTGCGCCGGACTTTCGTCCGATTGCCTTGGTTGGAGGGCTGGGATTGGCCGTGCTGGGCATGTTCAACCTGCTGACTGCCTTTCGAGAGGCGAAGTGCGGGCACGACCACGGTGAAGAGCATGATCACGAAGGCGGCGATATGAATCCGTTTACTGCATTCCTGCTCATGGTGGCGCCAGTCGGCTGTTCCATGGCATGGACGACCGATTCGTTTTCACAGGCTACGCTGGCAAGAAAAGGTCTCTACGATGAGGGGCCGTCAATCTCGGATAGCGCCTTCATTTCATCGGTATTGCCACCGCTGACGATGGAGGAAATCGAAAAAAGCCACCGCAAGACCTCGGATGGTTATCTTGAATTCAGTTTGTTAGAATTGTTCTTTGCCACGGGTGATCGAGAACTACAGGAACTGCTTGGTGGTCTCAAAATCGAAACCGAAGGCCGTATCGTCCCAGAGAAAATCAACAACCCCGACGGCACTCGAATGCGCCTTTACCGTATGTTCATGACTTGCTGCATCGCCGACTCAAGGGCGATACCAGTTGCCTTAGAATTTGGAAAAGAACCGCCGCTGCTACCAGAAAATGGCTGGGTCAAGGTGGCCGGAACCATGAGTTTCCCAGAAGAGGAAGGAATCATTCGCCCAGTGCTTGTGGTGGACCGTGCAACTGTCGCCGAGGTGCCACTTGAGGAGAAGTTCCTACGGCGGTGATCTTGCGCACGATGTTTTGACAGGCCCTTTCATGGGTTTAGGATTGAAGCATGAATCGAAGAAAATTCGTGAACGGGATGTCAGTCGCTGGGCTTGGGCTACTAGGTGGAAGCGCGTTTGGGGCAGAGGAAAAAGGGGGACGTAAGATTGCGGTGTTTACCAAGTTTTTGGAGAAGCTCCCGTATGATGAATTGGCGGCGAAGATTGCGGCTGTCGGGGCGGGGGGGGTGGAAGCACCTCTGCGAAAAGGAGGTCACATTGAACCGGAAGAATTGGCGGAGAAATTACCCGCGTTTGTGGCTGCGTTGGCGAAGAAGGATCTCGAGGTGATGATCATGGCATCCAGCATCAATAAGGTGGATAAGGCTGGTCTGACCGAACGCCAACTTCGAGCCGCTGCCGGAGCAGGTATCAATCAGTATCGACTGCAACATTTACGCTATGACCTTTCCAAGCCGCTGAAGCCGCAGATCGCGAATTTCACCGCTCAGCTCAAAGACCTTGCGGAGTTGAACAAAGAACTCGGTATCCAAGGGGTGTATCAGAACCATCGGGGGAAAAACTATGTGGGAGGTCCGATCTGGGACATGGTTGGGATTCTGGAAGAAATTTCGTTGCCGAGGAGTCTCGGGATGGCCTTTGATTTCGCGCATGCGACCGTAGAGGGTGCGAACGCTTGGCAGATGAATTTCCGCCGTGCGATCCCGCATATCGGTGCGGTTTTCTTTAAGGATTACAAGCTGGTTGGGAAAGACTGGAAGGCTTGCCCGATTGGTGAGGGAGCGGTGGATCCAGCGGCTGGAAAATTGGTCAGTAAGATGTTACCAAAAGACGTTCCGATTTCGGTTCACGTGGAATATATCCGAGACGCAGGAGTTCAGCAGAACTGCGATGCGATGAAAAAAGATGTCGCCACGGTGCGCAAGTGGCTCAGCTAAGGGTTTCCTTGGCTTTTTTCCGGCCGCGGCGGAAGTAGATGAACATCGCGCCGACGAGTATGATGAGGGTCAGGGACACTACGGCGATCGTCAGCCACGGGATGGGTAGAGGCATGGTGAAGCGAGTGACCATGGGTTGAGTTAGCGCCTCATCGAGTGGAGTGACCCAAGTGAGTGTCCGGCCTTGATTACTGGTTGAATCGGCATTGTGCACTGTCGGGGCTTTCGGTAGGTGAAAGACGGTCGTCACGCTATGGCCTTGGAGTTTACTCTTTGGTAAAAACGTGGCAGCTGGAATGGCTTTTGGTAAGTCAACATCGCGTCGATAGTCTACATTTAGACTTTGGAATCCGACGGTCGTTTTACCTAACAGACTTGGTACATTTCCGGGGAGTTTTTTTATCGCTGGTTGAGAGGTGAGGTCGGCAAGCTCCAAGACATTTTTGAAGGAGCAGAGAATTTCGAGATCAATCTGAGTTCCATTCGCTTGTGAGCTGACCTTGTAACTGTTGAAGGCTGGGGTTGCCTCGAAATAGTCTTCTATCGATTGCACCACGGCTTCCTCTCCGCCCTGAAGCCTGACTGCGAGGGCTGGCAGGGAAACTTGGATTTGCGTCATACCGGAAGCGTCGGCGTTGATCCAAACTTCTTCGTGAGAGTCAAAACAAGAACTAAGACATGCCGTTGCGCAAACGATTGCTAGAAGCCGGATCACTTTCATTCGAGTTCAAGCGAGTTGGTCGGAAGAACGTACAAGGATATCGCTGATCTCAACGTGTGGTGGAGCAGTGAGAATGCTGATGATGCAGTCGGCGACGTCTTCCGGTTCGAGCATTTTCATTCCGGCACGTGTCTTCGAAAGGGTTTCTTCACGGCCCCGGAAGTAATTGTCGAGAAGAGGAGTATCGACAAAACCTGGTGAAACTGAGGCGACTTGCACAGGCGATTGGATCGCTTTCAGTTCGGCTCGGAGTGATTGTGTGATGGCTGTGACTGCGAATTTAGTCGGTGCGTAGAATCCTCCCGAAGGGGGCACCCGGTGACCTGACATCGAGGAAACGTTGACGATGCGGCCACCTGATTTTGGAAAATGCCTGATTGCGAGTTGGCAGCAATAAGAGAGAGCCATCACGTTGACTCTCCACATTTCTTCCCAATCGGCCGGATTCCCGTCGATGATGCGTGAGAGGTAGGCCATGCCGGCTGAATTGACCAAGCCATCAATTTCTTCGAGATGATCGAAAGCCGCTTTGATCTCTCCTCTAGAGGTGAGGTCTGCACCGATTGGCGTGACTCCCGAAATCAGTGCTGAGGGACGGCGAGTCACTCCAAAGACCTCCGCCTCTTGGGCGACGAGTTTTCTGCAAAGTGCTTTTCCAATACCGCTTGAGGCTCCGGTGACGAGCAAGCGTTTTCCTTTCAAGGCGATCATTGAGTGATCGAACTCTCCGAGTTTTTATCGAAAAGAGCAACCAAATCAGGAAGGTCAGCCGCAGTGTGAGCCGGTTGGGAGGCAACGACTCGGCCTTGATGAAACACAAACGCTCCCGGCATTTGTAGTCCGTCTCCAGCCAGATGTCCGACGCCACAGCCTTTGAAGACGGAAATCATTCCTTGCCACCAGACATAGGGTCCGAAGAGTTCAAAAAATCCACCTTTGCCAAGCCCGAAGGAACGGTAGAGTTCGCAGCGAGGATCGGCGATTCTTGGCGTGTTTGAATTTTGGCCGAGGTAATCGACCTCTTGGCCGGACTGCAGCATGTGCACGAGAACGAGCGTCGCGTCGTTTTGCTTGGCTTGTTTTTCGAGGTCTTGAAGGCCGCGGAGGATTTGGCGCGTGAATGTGCAACCGAAATGGCGAAGAAAGACCAGCACCAGAGGCTTTTCTTCAGAGGCTTCGGAGAGGAGTTGGCCTGTGGAAAGCTGATATTTCTGAGCGGCTTCCTCTAATGAATAAGGCGAACGGCGAGAAGGTGGGACACCGGCATGGGCACGAATCGCTGCCCAAAGAATGAGGCCGAAAAATGGCAGCCAGACAAAGTCGTCGATTGCGACGATGATGAGAGCAGAAGAGGGAAGGTCGGTTCTTACGACCGCGATGGTCACGAGTATGAAAGCGGTGATCGCCTTGAGTAGCCCTAGAAGGACAATGACCCAATGACGAATGGGATCTTTGGCAGCGATGATGAGTCCAGTGCCGAGCAATCCGGACAAAAGACCAAGAACTCGCCAAAGTAGAAGGTGGTGGGGTTCTTGAAGCTGTAGAATCTCAAAGGCGCTTGATGGCCACAAAATAGCCCAAAGAGCGAAGGCAAGATGATAGATGCCTGCTAGAAACAGGACCGTCCGCATCTTGCTAGTGATGCGGCAACTCTTCCCTTGGCAAAGAACTTCCATGGCGCACCATATGGAGAATTGCGGCATGCGCAACGGAAGATTTGATCTTTTCTAGCAGTAGGCTAGCTGCCGATTTCGCGAGCAACGATCATCAGAGTTTCTCGAACTCCAGGTGCGAAGCCACCATCCGTTTGCACGGCAAGAAGCGTTTCTCCCTCACGAATGAATTCGATGGGGACCGATCCGGCGTAGAGTTTGATCGCACCGCCACCAAATCCGAGGTTGGCGATCACCTGCTTTAAGGAATCGACGGTGGAAATATCGTTTTGGCTGACTTTGGCAATGTGACGAACACCTGGCAGGGATCGTGCGCGTTGAAGGATTTCATCCTTGGTCATTTCTCTATCCACGCCGAAAATCGCGCGAAGTTCGAGTTGTTTGATAGAACTGGAGTCCGAAGAGGAATCGCCCATCGAAGACTGCTGCATATTCCCAGCGCTTGCTGGCATTGCGGTTTGCTGCACGGGTGATGGTTGTGAGGCCACTGGGGCGGTGTTGGTTTGAGGCCAACCGCCGAACGGGTTTTGAGCGGGCTCAGGATTTTGCGTAGGTTCAGGTTGAGCGACCGAAAATGGGGAAGAAGGAACCGGTGAGGGCTGTTGGGGGGCTTGGGCAGGATGATTCTGTTCTAGTGGACTAACTCTTGCTTGAGGTGGAGCTTCAAAACCAAAACCCTGAGGTTCTGCGACTTGGAATGGGCTTTCATTCGCCTTGCGTGGCTCAGGAAGACGCACGGTGGCATCAGCTTCGTTTGGTTTGTTTTCGTCAACGATCGAAAACGGAGAATTTTGTGTAGCTTCAGGAGCAGGGTTGCCGTTCTGGCTAGGTTGATCGGTAGCCATGGCGAAAGGAGAGCTTTGTGGCGGATTTGCCGGTCTATCGGATTCCGATGGCTGATTGCTGAAGGTTTCGAAGATGCCGCGGTTGTTGCTCATAGTGGGAGGTCGGTTGAGTGGAATTTTTTCGCCGGTGGCAAGACTAGTCAGGAACCGGCTTGAATGTCGAGCCTATAACTCATTCAAGGATTTGTCATTTCAAGTCTGAACCTATGACTATCCTTGGTTTAGTAGTCGCTTGAGGCGGTTTTTAACGCTCACCTTGCCGACGGCATTCAAGCGATCGACGAACAGCACGCCGTTGAGGTGATCCGTTTCGTGTTGGATCGCTCTGGCCAGTAAGCCGTCCGTTTCGATCACGAGGGTGCTGCCATCTAGTTGCGGGAGAGTCGCTTTGATATCTGCGGGGCGCCGAACTTCGTATTGAATATCCTCGATGCTCAGGCAGCCTTCCAACTCCGATTCTTTGTCCTTGCCGAATTCAAGAGAAGGATTGATGAAGACAAGCGGCATGATTTCTTCAAGTGCCGTATCTTTACCGTTCACTCTTAGATACGAAATGCATTCTGGATCGTGAGAAACATCCACCACGGCCAGTTGCAGGTCTTTTCCGATTTGTGGCGCAGCCAAGCCGACTCCGTTTGCGTCGACCATCGTTTCGATCATGTCATCGACCAAGTTGCGAATCTCGTCGTCCACGGACTCGATCGGTTGGCATTTTTTGCGAAGAACTGGGTCGCCGTATTGGACGATTGGAAGGAGCATGAGAGAAGGCGTTGAATGAGATTGGTGGGAAGAGGAAAATGTGGAACGGCGTTGAGGTCGAGACGAAATACGCTTGTGACTCGGGGAATTTATTCTAGAGCAGCTTGCGCGGGCCTAAAGTTGGACTACTTTCGCCGCGTGAAACGCAATCAAGTCATCATTATCAGAGCTCTCGTGGTGCTGGTGTCCGTGTGGGTGGCAGTGTTTGCCGTTCGTTCTTTCGCCTCATCGAAAAAGATCACTGCGGATCGCCTTGATCAGGAGGTCAAAGATCTTGCATTCGATGATTGGTCGGAAACTTCTGGGACCAAGGCCATGGGCGAGCGGCGGGAGAAAGAAATTCGTAGGATTGCCGATATGGTGAATCGCTTGGATTTCCAAGAGAGGCAGAAAAATCGCAATAGCCGCACAGGTGAACGGTTTTTTAAGAAGCTCAATACGGATGAGAAGAATCTATTTATCGACCTGACGATTGTTGAGTCGATGACCAGATTTATGGAGGCTTTGGACCAAATGCCCGAAGATCAGCGGAAGAAATTCGTCGAGCAAGGATTGAAGGAGATTCAAGATGGCCGAACGGAAGAGGAAATGGAACGTGCGGAAGAAATGGATGAGAACTTGCTCACGAAAATTAGTGAGGAAGGCATGAAAGCCTATTTTGATAAAGCCAGTGCGGATACGAAGCTCGATCTTGCGCCGTTGATGGAAGCAATGAACGAGGTAATGCAGGGTTTGAGAGGAAACCAATTCGGGCCGCGATGAAGCTTCCAACGAGTTTAAAAACTGGTTTCACCTTGGTCGAACTGCTGATCGTCATTGCGATCATTGGTGTTTTGGCAGGGATTGCCGTGCCAGTGAGTCGTTCCATGGTTGCCAAGGGTAAAGAGGCCGCATGCTTGGGAAATCTACGGTCGATTGGAATCGGGCTGCAATCTTACCTGCAGGACAATAACAACCGACTTCCGGTTCTTGCGTTGGGCCGAGCGAGTAAGTCGTCTCCAGAGCCAGTGCTTGAAACGGTGCTTCTCCCTTATCTTGAGAGTGAGGAAGTGTTTCGTTGCCCAGCTGATACGGAAGAATTTTCGAAGACGGGTTGCAGTTACAATTGGAACATCACTCAGAACGGCCTCCATGTTTCGAAAGTGGAGTTTTTGGGGAAAGATCAACCGGCGTCCATTCCACTGGTGAGTGATAAGGAAAGTTGGCACCCTGGAGGCACAAATTTTCTCTATGCGGATTTCAGTAGCTCAAACAAACCGCGTTTTGTGGCAGGAAGCGGAAATAATTGACCTATGTTAGAAGCACGTGAATTGAACAAAAGCTTCGGAGGCAAACCAGCCCTGAAAGATGTTTCATTCCGCCTTGAGAAGGGAGAGATCTATGGTTTGCTTGGCCACAACGGAGCTGGGAAAAGCACGTCGCTTGGCATTATTTTGGGAATGGTGGAACCGGATCGAGGTTCCGTAGAAATTGGTGGTCACTCCGTCCAATCCAGTAGGAAAAAAGCGCTCCGAAAAGTCGGTGCCATTTTTGAAGCACCTGCATTTTATGATTACATGAGTGGGTGGGAAAACCTGCGCATTCTCATGGGTTATTCCGGAGGGTTTGATGAAAAAGCCGCACGGGTGGTTGTCGATCGAGTGGGCCTGAGCAAACGTATCGACTCGAAGGTCCGGACCTACAGTCATGGAATGCGGCAACGTCTTGCGCTGGCGCAGGCATTGTTGCCAGAGCCCGAACTTCTGTTGCTCGACGAGCCGACCGATGGGCTCGACCCCGAAGGAATCAAGTGGTTCCGAGATTTTATTCTGAGTCTCCGCGATGAGCGGGGGATGACCGTGCTCTTCAATTCGCATCTTCTCGCTGAGGTCGAACTGATGTGTGACCGGGTGGCGATTCTCCGAGAGGGTGAACGCGTCTTTGAGGGCTCGGTGAAAGATTTCCGTAATGACACTCCAGTGTTTGAGGTCGATTTGGAGCCGTGGGATCGGGTGAAACCACTGATCGAAGAGATGGGTGGGGACGTAATGTCACCGAGTCGAATTTCACTGCCTGCTGAGGCTGACCCAGCAGAAGCCGTTGAGAGACTTGTAAACGCTGGAGTCAGGGTGAAGAGTTTTGCTAAAGTTCGTCGTTCGTTGGAGGATGTTTATATGGAAATTCTGAACGGTCGGGGTAGCCCGAATTGAGGGTGCCAATGACCCTTTGCTAAAAGGCCTTGCCGAAACCGTTTTTTAGGAGGGAAAAAGGGTGTCCGCGCAAAGCGGTAGTCTGTTAATCCGGGCGCAAGTGCCCCTCAGCTGCGTTGCTCTTCGGTCGTTGATGTTTATCAACTCCTTCATCGCGACTTGTCGGCAAATCATTTCGGCAAACGGTCTACTTCTTCGCCTTGCGAGCTTCTTCGAAGGGGATGAGCTCTTCTGGATCGCCGCTTCTGACGGCCTTTTCCATATCATTATACATTCCTTTCCACCGTCCACCGTTCAGCATGCGGGTGAGGTTTGGGTCGGCTTCGATCTTCTCTAGGTAAGGAAGGGCGCTGGGGCCGTAGGCTTTGAGAATGCTGAGGATAGCACGTGCTTTGAAACCGGCTTTGCCGTCTTTCGCTTCCAGCATGTCCCAGCTCCATTCCAAGCCTTCTTCGACATCGAGCTCCGCGAGAATCAAGGCGGCGGCCTGCACCGAAGCCATTGGATTGTGGTAGGAATGGTAGTCTGGATCTTGGTTTATGGCGACGTGCTTCACTCTGTCCGCAACGATGTGGAAGTCTTCCTTGGGCATCGATTGCAGCATCTTGAGTCCATTGGCCCGAGTTCCTTGCCGTGGATGGTCGGCGAGCTTGAGGGCTGCTTGGTAGAATAGCTTCTTGTCGGTCACCACACCTGCGGCAAACGGATCGGGAGCAAGAATGTTTAGGCTGCTGGCCAATTCTTTATCGATGATCGCGAAGGTGTCCTCCGGTTCTTCGGCGACAACCATCTTGAGCATGTCTTGATAGTATTTCAGTGCCTTTTCACCGTGCCAGCAGAGAGCGTAAGAAGCAGCAGTGCGGACTTTTGGATGTTCGGTTGTATCACGCAGAACCTTGCCAATCAGCTCGATCTGGGGATGCGCCCATTCAGGTGGGCACTTGTAGCCAAAGAAGCCGATCGCGCTTCGTTTCTCGATCTCGCTGCCGGATTTTATCAGGGAGACGATTTGAGGAATGAAATCGCCTTTGCGCTCTCTGAGGGTCCATACGGCACGGCGAGTGACTTGGGGTGCCGAGTGGCCGAATAAGCCGATAAGTTCGTCATTAGTTAGGGCTCCGTAGTCGATTTGGCTGGCATCGACTACGGCTTCCACTTCATCGCCTTTGACCCAGAGTGATGCATCGGCGTTTTTTCCAGTGAGGTAGATTTGTTTGCGTGGCATGCAGTAAGCGAGGAGTAGGGAGCCGTCATCGTTGCAGGCTTTTTGGTTTTTGCCGTTGTAGGTGAAGCGGTCGTCCCACGTGCGGTAGAGGGTGCGCACCCAGTTGCCGCGTTTGAAGAAAGCTTGGGAGATTTCCGGTCCAGCGACATTTGCGCCGAGTGGCGTCCAGAGGATATTGAAGTAATAGGTCGCGTGGCCCGTTTCCTGAATATCGTGGGCTGCGGCGGCCTGTTGGGAGAAGAATGCGGCGGCTTCCCTTTCATCTGCGAGTGCCATCACGATGGCGGCCATGGCGCTGCTGCCGTTGTTATTGAAAATGCGAGTGTTCGGGTCGTGGACTCCGTAGGGTAGAGCGCCTTCGCCCGAGAAGGTCTTGAAAAACGCAACGCTGCGCGCGACGCCTTTTTCAATTTCCGCATTCTTAATTCCACATTTGAGGGCTAGCTGCATTCCGATCAGGGTGCTGAGGCTTGGATTGTTGATGTGGGCGTAGCCGGGTAGTCGGCCATTGCGTTTTTCAGTCGCCAAGCGGTGGCCCCAGATCCCCGCCGAATCCTGACCGCGCGCCATCGTGAGCGCGTACGCTTCCAAGGCTGGTAGGACGGATTTATCGCCAGTTTTGAGATGGTATTCTGCTAGAGCGATCATCTGGTAACCCCAATACCAACCGATGTAGCCCATATCGATATCTCCGCGAAGCAGGGCGGCGAGCTTTTCGGCGTCTGGGGCTTTTGCCCATGGCTGATTGGGGAGATCGCGTTTGACGGCGTCGATGTATTTATCTTCTCCCGTAGCCAGCAGACCAATGAAGCCGACCGGGATATTACCTTTCAAGTAGCTTTTGCTTTCCAACATCTGATCGGCGATCTGGGTCACGATTTTATCGGTCTTTTCACAGTCCCATGGAGCGGTATTGCTGTATGAGCCCAGTGATTGGAGTTTCAGAGTCACCTGCTTGTTGCCTTTGAGAGTGAGGGAAAGGTCTCCGCTGGAGGCTTCTGCTTTATCGATGGCTGCGGCCATTTGCTGGCGAGCATCGCCTGAAAATTTGTTTCCCCCGACACCAACGATCACGTCACCTTTTTTTAGTTTTCCCTCAGCAGGTGAGCCAGCACCGACGCTGTTTACTTTGATATCGTTTTTCGAAACTTGAGCCATAAGCCCGGTCGGTCCGATGAGATGCTCGGAAGTTTTTGCTGAGAGGTTTCCAGAAATGGCAAAAAGCGCAAAAATTAGGGTCGCGAGTGGAATTGGAAAGTTGTGAGATTTCATGGTCGAAGAAGGCAATGGTGTGCGTCGGTGAATTTCATTGCACAACTGCTTACGCAGAGGAAGTTTGAATTTCATCAGAAAGGCTGAATGGTTTGGCTTATTTACCGCTCTGCATGGCCTCACCCGTTGATTCCAGTTCGGTGGTTTTACTGACTTTCCATTTCGCGACCTCACCTTTTTTTTGAGCGGCGAGCCAGTTGAGCGCGGCTTCGTGGATGATCTCGTGGCCGCCTTTGAAAATGGTGATACGGGTGTTTTTGTGGACCCGTCGGAATACGGGTTGTCGTTTGCCATACAAAGCATCCTTCCCCGCGAATGCTTCAGGTGGTTTTCGTGTTTGGTAGAAGTCATCGATCGAAGAGGGGTCAAGCTTTGCTGGGGTCGGAACGACCGCATTCCATGCATGGAGGGAATGAGTGAAGGGAACGCTGCCGGACCTTCCGTCGTTGATGCCGTGATTGATATCGAGCGGAACTTTCGAAGCCTTCCCCAGCCACGCGACTGGCGATCTGTGACGAGCTGACTTTTTCCTCTCCTTGCTTGAATCGGGAGGGCCACCAAGCGCCCGCTCGATGTGTCTGGCGTATTTGCCAACTTTCCCATCCTTGATGCCTTGCCTGTGCCAGGTCTCGATATCGGAAATTCCACACCAGGCGGAGACTCCCGCCCACGTTTCCGGAGCGCGACCGGCCATCAGCAAGGCAGCGTGGCCACCACCCGATACGCCGATGCAGTAGATTCTGCTTGGATCGATTGCTGTCTGTTTTTTGGCGAACTCCACCGAATCGAGAATATCCGCTACAACAAGATCCGAACCGAGCGCCTCGGGTGTCCAGTTGGGTCCGCGGAAGTGCGGATGGATGAACGCCCATCCTGCTTTCTGGCACCACTCCGCGTATTTGACCTCGCCGCCCGCCTGATCGTAGGAGCCGGACCACGTGTGGAGGGCAACGAGCAAGGGCACGGGCTCTTTCGATTCGGCGGGTTTCCAGAAAAGAGCAGGTTGAAGGGATTTGTCGGTGGAGGAAACGTAGATGATTTTCTCAACTTCTGGAGGATACGAGGTTTTTTCAGCCCTTAGATTGCCGATGGGGAATTCTGCCAAGAGGAAAAGAAGAAATAGGAATTTGGCCCCATGACACAAATGGGATGGGTCACCGAATCTTTTCATCCTGTAAGAGAAACAGGTATCTACCCGTCGGAACAATCTTATGTTTTGCGAAAAAGGTTCGGGAGCGATCTTGTGTCAGCGATATTGAAAAGCAGTGGCGTGTTGCGATTTCCGGCGTATGAAGGGTGCGGATGGTATTTCTCCAACAACTGAGGGGTGAGCTGCGGAAGCTCTTTGCGAGGCCGCGGACGTGGATGGGATATGGGGCGTTTCTTGCGATGGAGGCGGTGATTCTTGCTGTTTATAAACTAGAGGCAAGTCAGCGGCACATGCGCGGACTGGTGGAGCGGAACGGGTTGGAGTTCAATACTTACTACAGTTCGTTGACGATCACGTTCACCATCATGCTGTTGAGCATGTTTTTGTTGGGCTCGATCTATTTTGCCTTGGTCGCTGGAGATATTGTGGCGAAGGAAAATGAAGATGGGAACCTGCGCATGGTCTTCGCTCGTCCGATCAGCCGGCTTCGATTGCTGTTGGTGAAATACACGGCGGTTTGCCTCTACACCTTCAGCTTTGTGTTTTTTGTAGGGGTGAGTGGGTATGCGATGGCGGTTGTAGCCGTGGGTTGGGAAGGCGGGCTGTTTGTGATGGAGCCGAAGATGAAAGTATTTGCCGCGTATCCTGAGTGGTGGGAAGGAGCTGGGCGGCTGGCGCTTTCGGCAGGCGGAATCGGCATCAGCATGATTACCTTGTCTTCGATTGCCTTCATGTTTTCGTGTTTCAAGATCAAGCCCGCTGCTGCCACGATCATCACTCTAACCATCCTCTTTGTGGATATGATTCTGCAAGGATTCCCGTTCTTTAAACCTTACGAAAGTTGGTTTGTGACTTACCGGATGAGTGCTTGGGTGTTCCTGATGGAGCAGCAGATTTCGTGGCCAAAGATTGTCGAAAGCTACGCGTTTTTGATCGGGCTCAATGCCTCGCTTTTCACCATCGGTTGGATGGCCTTTCAATCGCGTGATTTTAAGACGTGATGGATTTAAAATAAATTTTTCAGGAGTCAGAAATGTTTCGTAGGATTCTTCCGTAAATTACAGACCTTTGTTTATTTCTAGATACATCTTCGGCTTCATTTTCTGTGCGACCGCTCTGGCGGTTGAAATTTCGTATCAGAAAGACATCGAGCCGCTACTTGTGAATTATTGCTTTGATTGTCATGGAGATGGGCTGAAGAAGGGGGATTTTGCGATTGACGCTTTTGGGGATCTTTCGGAGCACCTAGGCGATCGGACACATTGGTATCCAATCTGGAGCAATCTGCGTTCGCAGATCATGCCGCCATCAGATGAAGCTCAGCCATCGGCGGCAGAGAAGAAGAAACTCTTGTCTTGGATCGAAACGGAAGTGTTCAAGCTGGATCCGAAAGATCCCGATCCGGGCCGCGTGACGATACGCCGGCTGAACCGCAGCGAATACCAGTATGCGATCTACGATCTGCTCGGGGTGGAATATGATACGACCGAGGTATTTCCACCAGATGACAGCGGCTACGGCTTTGATAATATCGGCGATGTTCTTTCGATTTCCCCTCTGCTGATGGAGAAATACCTCACTGCGGCGGAAGAGATTGTAAATCTTGCCCTGCCGGACGATGCCTCTGCTCAGGTGCCGAGGGCAGATTTCTTGGGCAAAGAATTCAAACATCCGTCGATTCCCCCTAGTTGGATACCTTTTGCAAATGAAGCCGAGCTGGTCTTGGAGGTTCCAATCACATGGGATGGGAAATATCAGATCATTTTTGAGTATTCCATCGGCGGTGCGACCGAAGCGACCACCGCAGGAGCAGTGATGGAACTGTTCGCGGGTAAAAAGCGTCTGGAAAAAGAGACTCTTGGCTGGGACCAGCGGCAGAGCATTGATTTGGAAACATCGGCCCATCTGAAGAAAGGGCAGCGCGAGATTCGTGTTTCGCTCAAACCCACAGATCAAGCCAAGGAAGGCGAAGAACCGCTGTATCTCCGAATTCATCGGTTGATTCTCAAAGGGCCGATCGACGGGAAGCAGCGCGAGTATTCAAAGGGATATCAAATGATTCTTGGCGATGGTCCGGTTCCCGAGGATGAGCAGGAGGCTGCTCGCTACGCGCGCAAGATCATGCGTTCATTTGTATCTCGGGCGTTCCGGCGTCCTGTGGTGAAAGGGGATATTGATCGGTTGGTGAGCATCGTCCGGGAGACCGATAAGCTTCCCGGAAAGACCTTCCAAGACGGAATCAAGCAGGCGATCGCGACATGCCTGTCTTCGCCGCGGTTTCTTTTCCGAGTCGAAATCCAGCCAGAGCCGAACAATCCCAATAAGGTTGTGCCATTGGACGAATACGCGCTCGCGTCTCGTCTTTCCTTTTTCCTGTGGTCCTCGGTTCCAGATGATGAACTGCTCTCGCTCGCGTTTAATAAAAAGCTCCGCACGAATCTGCGCCAGCAAGTTGAGCGTATGCTTGCGGACCCTCGCTCGGAGCGATTGACGGAGAATTTCATCGGTCAGTGGTTGCAGGCGCGTGATGTGATGACCACGAATATTTCCACAGCGACGATTCTGGGGGTCGAGAATAATGCCGAGGCAGCGAAAGCGTTTGATCCTCGCCTGAGACAGGACATGCAGAACGAGACCTACGCACTGTTTAATTTTATCCTCCGCAATGAACGTCCTGCGGAGGAACTGATCTCCGCACGTTATTCGTTTCTCAATGAGCGTTTGGCGGATTTTTATGGGATCGAAGGAGTGAAAGGCGAAGAACTGCGCCCCGTCGATCTTACCGAGCATCCCGAGCGCGGGGGATTGTTGACTCAGGGGACGTTTCTCATCGTGACCTCGAACCCGACGCGAACCTCTCCGGTGAAGCGCGGCATGTTTGTCTTGGACAATCTTCTTGGGACGCCACCTCCGCCCGCTCCGCCGGATATTCCAGAGCTTGAGGAGGCCATGAAAAAAGCTGAGGGTGGAGGCGAGCCCACGATGCGGGAGATGATGCAAATTCATCGTGACAATCCGGATTGCCGTGGCTGCCACGCGCGGATGGATCCGATTGGTTTGGGTTTGGAAAACTTCGATGCGCTCGGGCGTTTCCGAGTGAAACAAAGTGGGAAACACATCGATGCGGCCGGGGAGCTAGTCACCGGTGAGAAGTTTTCAAACGTGGCGACCCTGAAAGAGATTTTGGCTGAGAAACGCAAGACCGACTACTACCGTGCGCTCTCCGAAAAAATGCTGACCTATGCCATTGGGCGCGGAGTTGAGATTTACGATACGACCACCGTTGACCAATTGGTTGCGCATTTGGAGGCAAACGATGGCAAGCTCGTCGAGCTCATTCACGCGATCACCACGTCCGCCCCGTTTCAAAAACGCCGTGGCGATCAATGACTCAGCTTTTCCTTTACTCCTTCCAGAATTCTGTAAATTAGATATATTCCATCCGTCCATCCCTATGAGCATACATCTGACATCACGCCGCGGATTTCTTCGTGGCCTGGGCGCCGCGGTTTCATTGCCGGCATTGGAGACCTTTCATCGCCCGCTGATGGCAGCGGGGGGGACATTCGGCCGACCCATGGCGACGACCGCGAGCGGAGCGCCATTGCGCATGGCATATCTGTATGTGCCCAACGGGGTCAACCTTGAGCATTGGCGGCCCAAGGGAACCGCAAGTTCCTACAAAATGGGCAAGAGCTTCAAGACGATGGAGAAGCATCGGGAGGATTTCCAGATCTTTACGGGATTCGAACAGAAAAATGCGAGTAATGGAGGCGACGGGCCGGGTGATCATGCCCGTGCCAATTCCGTTTTCCTTACCAGTACGCGCCCGAAAAAGACGGCGGGTTCTGATATCAAACTCGGCGTTTCCATCGACCAAGTCGCGGCAAATGCCATTGCCGACCAGACGCGTTTCGCCTCTCTGGAGCTTTCGACCAGCGGCGTCCGGAAAGCAGGAAAATGTGATTCCGGTTACTCCTGTGCGTATCAGTTCAATCTTTCATGGCGTTCCGAAACGCAGCCAATGACTCCAGAATCGAGCCCACGTGCTGTTTTTGAGCGTTTGTTTGGCGCGGGAAACTCGGGTGAGCGTAGCAAGTCGCTAGGGCAGCGCTTGGCTTCCAAGAAGTCCGTCCTTGATTTTATTAACGATGATGCGAAGGCCCTGCGTCGAGCGCTTGGCCGTACGGATCAACACAAGCTTGACGAATATCTTACGGGAGTCCGCGAAATTGAGAAACAAATCGAGAAGGCTGAGTCTCTGGGAATTCCTGTCGATCCCGGTGTTCCGGCTCCAGACAAGTTCACCTCGTTTGAAGAGCATCTTCAAATGATGTTCGATATGATGGTGCTTTCGTTCAAAACGGATTCCACCCGTGTTTCAACCTTCATGCTTTCTCACGATGGCTCAAACCGATCCTTTTCCAATATCGGAGTGGACGACGGTCATCACAATATTTCCCACCACCGCAGCAAAGAAGAAAACCTCAACAAGATCGCCAAGATCGATGAGTTTTACTTGGCTCAGTTATCTTACTTTCTAGAGAAAATGAAGACGACGGAAGATGTGGATGGTAAGTCATTGCTGCACAATTCGATGGTCGTTTACGGCAGTGGTATCTCTGATGGGAATCGTCACAATCACGACGATCTTCCTATCATTCTGGCTGGAAACGGCGGCGGTGTTTTGAAACCTGGACGGCACGTGGAGCTTGGCGAGGACGTGCCGCTTGCAAATCTCTACCTGCGCATGCTTGAGGAGTTCGGTGTGAGGGAGAATCGTTTCGGTGATTCCACAGGAATTCTGAAGAACGTCTAGCTCATTTCCTTAGGTCAAGGATTGTATCCCGAGAACCTCTCGATGGGCCTATTCTTTAGCTATCGAGAGGCAGTCTCTCTCCTATTAGTTCAATTAACTTTCTTCAGAATGATATTAATAAGATAGGTAAAAACTACGTGATTACGTAATGTTTATTACGCCAATCTAAGGCATTCTATGGGTGTCAGGCAGAGGTGCGTGACTTCGTCCACTCAGGCGAATTTATCCCCCAACCAAATCCCCCCCATGAAAACAACCAGCCATCAGGCTGTCTTGAAGACAGTAACATTCGTAACTTGTATTCTTACGGCAACAACGTTCGTCGCAGATGCCAAAAAGAAAAAGAAAAAGGACAAATACGACAAGAATGATAATGACGCTACCAATTCGGAGGCAGACCTTTCCGATAATCACAAAATTCCGCCCGATCCTGTGGGTTGGTTGACCGCCTATCCGACCATCGTTCAAACCGGAACCAAACCGACCATCACATGGTCGATCACGTATCCCTCACTTGTGAAGGATTACATCGATATCATTGAGCCAGGTACGATCGTGCCGAAGGAAAAATTGGATATTGAAGTTCGTGTTCTCGGAAATGGCGTTACGGTTTCCTCGAGCAATAGCAATTCCTTTAGTTTCGTCGAAGGGCAGGCAAGCCTCAGCTTCGACGGGAACGGCTACAACAGCATCTTTTATGGCGACAACCATGATGTGAATCCATCGACGGTGGTCTGGAGCAAGAAGAACGCTCAGGCTGGGCAGAAGCTCAAGTTCGGTGGCCGCTACTACTACAATGGCTGGGGTCCGAACTACAATTCGGACAGTGGCACTCAGAATGTTAGAGTGCTTGTCAACGGCGATACACCTCCTGCGAACGTCCCCGATCACGATGCTCCAAGCCTAGAGGATTTCATCAAGCCTTACCTAGGAGGAGATGGGAAAGTTAATATAGGCCCGATGGATGCGATTATTTTCATGGAACTGACCCATACGGACAGCCAACAAGGCAATTCGGGATACGATCTACAGGACATGGTGTTGCTCGTCACGTTCACTTCGAACAATCCGAAGAACAACAACGGACACGGCAACAATGTGGATGGAATCGACTCCAGCAACCCTGGGAACGCACCATTCATGCAATATGACACCGATCCGACCGTCGATGACGAATCATGAAAAACTCCGAAGCTGATATTCAAATCGATCAATGAACGGTTCAGCCGTTCGCGATCAACCTCATCAATATCATGAAACTTAAATCATATACAAAACTCGCTATCATACTTCTGATTACCGGCCCGGCACTGGGACAAGAGCGGAAGAAACCCATTTATCGAGATGCCGAGACGCACGATCTGCTCGTTCGTAAGTTCAAGGTGAATCAGAACAAAGATCCGATGAAGAAATTCGTCCCATCCGAGGGCGAGGATCCAACCCTGAAGAACCAGCCAACAGATCTCATCTCGTCATCAGATATTATTTCGTTCAACGGAGTGACAACTTTGGTGCCGAAGCGAGCGATCATCCAAATTCCAGATAAATATTCCGACCGGATCAACAACCATAAGCCAGGGAACAAGGTGGTTGGGTGGCTTGAGTTCCACACGCTCAACCGGGGTTGGATCACGACGGTAGAAGTGTCCCGCGCACAGGCTGAAGGGAAAGAGCCACTTGCCGAAGCTGTCGCGGAGAACATTGGAAAAAGCCGTAACCTAGTTGTAGCAACTTACTCTACAGGACCGATCTCCATGCTTCCGCAAAAAGTGAAAGAGGAAAACAACAATACCGAAACCGCGTCGAAATAATGAAAGCAATTAGTACTATAGAAATCGTAGCAGGAATCGCCATATCTTTTGGGACTGCTGCGGCGCAAACTCCTGCCAGTTTGTATCAGAACTTCGTGAGGCAGGTTCAACTTCCGTCTGATGGGAGCCCAGGTGTTGTATGGAACGTTCCGGTAGATCAAGCTGGTGAAAGACTATCTCCACTTGAAATTAACCCCGGCGGTGCTCGTTTTGAGCTTCACACCGTAAACTCCAATCCATTCATCGGTTACCTACTAGATACGAAGTATGTGAGTGCCTACACCCCCGTAGCAGAGGTTCAGATCCGGACAGAGGATCCCTATGAGACGGTTCCACGCACACGTGCCGACCGGCCTTTCAATGTCGAGATAACAATTCATGGCCTTCGAAATGGAGCGGACGATCCTGAAGCCTCGAAACAAGTCAAACTCCTCCATCACGTCGAATCCTACGGCACGGGGAACCAAGGAAATGGGAACGGCAATGGGAACGGGAACTCATCCAATGCGATTCTTCTCGGCCAAGGTTTGATCGACACCAACGGAGAACGGACACTTCAATATCTTGTGAATTCGATTCCAGGTGCGGATCGTGCGAAAATCCGTGGAGAGGAAACGTTTTCCGTATACTCTCTGGAAGATTATCAAGCGCCCGAGTCACACCTCGATTCAGCCTTCGTCCAGATTTGGCCTGTAGCTGATGGCACGATTTCTGGAATCGCGGACGGTGAGCATGTTGATTTCAAGACACCCACCTTGACGATTGCGGCAAACGATCTCTACCCAGATTCTCAGGTGTATGCCCAAATCTACAGAGGAGGGGAAAGCCTTGGGACCGAGGGCACCGTGATCTCTGGTTCCGGATTGGTGATTAAGGAACCTATTCCGCAAGACCGCCTCATCACCTTGGAGGACTGGGATGATGTCATCGATACCAATGGTACGTGGACCATTGAATTGCTAACGAAGACGCCGTTTGGTATCGATCGTCTCGATTGGGTCAGCTTTACCGTCGATAGGACCATTACGGTCAACGGAACGGTTACCACCATCGAGTGATCGTCCGCATCTCTCTCGCGCTTTCTAGGAAACGAAAGATCCTGCTCAGCGTCGTGTTGTCCGATAACACGACGCGGGCGAGTTTGATTGTATTTAGACCGGTTTCCAAATGGCCTTGCCGAAATCGAGTGGATTTTTTGGGGTTTGAAGAAATTGGCTACGCGATGTCAGGCACCGTTTCGGGCGGACGAAGCCAATATCGGCGTTGTTCGTCATTCGTGGATGTTCATCCACTCGTTCCTCACGCCTTGATCTTGGCTCGGTCCGTCTCGACCATTTCGGTAATTCCATCCGCAAAACGGTCTAGGTGCTAAGTGTATCGCCTCCTTTAAAAATCTTCTCTCCATTTTCAGGAAAGTGAGTAGCTTGATGGGGATGAAAGTGGGGCCTCGCCAAAAACACCTTTTCTACATGGAGATGGCGAAATTGCTTGGGGCTGGGTTCAATATTCGCCGTGCAGCTGAGGTGATGGGGAATACCAAACTACCACCTGCGCAGATCCTCTTGCTTAAGGATTTGGACGAGGGTTTGGAGTCTGGGGAAAGTATCACCGATGCCTTTTCCAGAGACTCGCGTGCGATCAGTCGTTTGGAACGAAGCATGATTGCGGCGGGTGAGCGCGGTGGAAAGCTTGCTCCTGCCTTTCAACATCTCTCCGACTATTTCGGTATGTTGGCATCCGCACGAATCGAGATCGTCAAAGGCATGATCTATCCGCTGATTGTTCTGCATCTTGGCATCTTCGTTGGTAGCGTGCCGCTTTCGATGATGGGTGAAAAACAAAGCGCGGGTGAAATTGCAGGCGATTTTGCGATCTCACTGATCGTTCTATATGTGTCCGCTGCTGCGGTGTTCTTCTTGGGTAGGTTTATGGTGAACAGGTCTTCTGGAAATCCTGCGTTCGACCGTGCGTTGAACCGTATTCCGTGGATCGGACCAGCCCGCCGGAGCATGGCCATGTCTCGTTTCTGCAAGGTCTATCATGCCTGTCTTCTTGCCGGGATTTCCATGGTTGAAACCGTTCAGGTCTCAGCCGAATCCGCGCAGGGCGGAATGATAGGCCGCGCGGGGAAACGCATTGCTGCCGTTGCAGCTGGAGGGAATCCATTGGGCCCACAGTTCATCGCGGAAAATGCCTTTCCCTCAGAATTTTCTCGCTCCTATGCCACTGGTGAAGAAGCCGGCACGCTTGATATCGATATGGGGAACTGGTCGCGCAAATTTCAGGAAGCAGCGGAGACCTCGATGAAGACCGCATCGATCATGGTGCCGAAGGTTCTCTACTTCCTGATCATGGGTTATGTTGCCTGGAGGATCGTCGGCTTTTTCACAGGATATTATTCTGAACTGGACAGCCTTTGAATCCGGCCTGAAAGCTAAGTGGAGACGTGGAAGCTGACGACAGGGATAATGCAATATAAGGAATCAATTGATTGGCTGTTTGGAACGCAGCAATTCGGAATCAAGCTCGGGCTCGATGGGCCGAAGAATTTGCTGAAGGAATTTCTGGCCTATCCGAAGCACGGAGTCCAAGTCGCCCATGTTGCTGGGACGAACGGTAAAGGCAGTGTGTGTGCGATCATGGACAGTGTGGCTAGAGCCTGTGGGAAGCGGACGGCGTTGTTTACTTCCCCTCACTTGGTCGATTATCGGGAACGCATGCGTGTTTCTGGGCAGATGATTCCCGAGGAACGGTGTGCGGAACTGCTAACGGAAGCTCGCGCGCTGTGTGAGAGGCTTGAGACACATCCCACATTTTTTGAAATCACTCTGGCGGTTGCGATGCGTTGGTTCAGGGAAAAGGAAGCTGAACTGATCATTTTGGAAACTGGGATGGGGGGTAGGCTCGATGCGACGACTGCGGTTCCTGCAGATGTTTGTGTGATCACCCCAGTCGGGTTGGATCATACGCAGTGGCTTGGTGATACTCTGGAAAAGGTGGCCTTTGAAAAAGCGGGAATTTTTCTCGAAGGAGTGCCAGCGATCTCTTCTCCGCAGGAGTCAGAGGTGGAGAGAGTTTTGGAAAAGGAGGCGAACGAACGAAGGACACCGCTAGAATTTGTGACGGCTAAGCTTGAAGGATACCATATTGGCCTGGCGGGTCGTCACCAGAAGTGGAACGCGGCGGTTGCGATGGATGCGCTTCATGCTCTGAGGACCAACCTTGGATACGAAAGCGTTGCCGACGGACTCCGGACGGTTCGGTGGCCTGGAAGATTCGAGCGAATCGATGTCGATGGAACCGAGGTGATCTTGGATGGGGCGCACAATCCTCACGCAGCGAGAAGTTTGCGGGAGACGTGGAGAGAGGAAGTCGGAGAAGGAAAGGGGACGTTGATTTTTGGAGCAGTCGAATCGAAAGATGTTTCAGGAATCATTTCTGAATTGGTCGACCTAACAGATCAGATCATTTTTTGTAAAGTCGGCACGATGCGGGGCTTGCCTACTAAGGATTTGCTAGGTGGCGTGCCTGAAGCAGAGCGCTCTTCAGTGATTTGTATAGAGTCGTTCGCGGACGCATTCGAAGAGGCTTCGAGGTCTGAGGGGCCGATTCTTATCGCTGGGTCGCTCTTTTTAGTCGGCGAGGCGCGAGCGCAATTTTTAAAGCAGAATTTCCTCTCTAGTTCGCAGTGATTCAGAGCACTTCGGAGACGAAGCGATCTTTTTCAAACATTGAGAACTGTTCCGGTTCTTCTCCGGTGCCGATAAAACTTGGAGCGATATCGAGTTGATCGAAAATGGTGAAAGCGATGCCGCCCTTTCCAGAGCCGTCGAGTTTGGTGATGATCAAGCCATCGAGAGGGCTGGCTTTGTGAAACTCTTTGGCCTGATTGAGAGCGTTTGAACCAGTGGAAGCATCGACAACAAGAAGCGTGAGGTGCGGAGCAGTGTCATCCTGCTTGGCGATGGTGCGGCGGATTTTACCGAGCTCTTCCATCAGGTTGTGGCGGGTATGAATGCGGCCAGCTGTGTCGCAGATGAGGAACTCTGCTTGATCTGCAATCGCGAGCTCGTGCGCTTTATAGCAGACAGAGGAAGGATCGGAGTTAGGCTTTCCAGTAACGACAGGAATATCGAGTCGGTCGCCCCAACGCTGCAATTGCTCAACAGCGGCGGCGCGGAAGGTGTCGGCTGCAGCAAGTTTGACGGAATGGCCGCGGTTTTTCAGCCAGAGCCCGAGTTTTGCGGATGAGGTGGTCTTTCCCGTACCGTTGACGCCGACGACGAGGATCACGGTTGGCTTGCCATCGGCGCGAGGTGTTGGCGCGGCTTTGTCTTCGGGAAGTATTTTCGAAAGTCGCCTTCTCGTCACATCCACCACGTCTTTGGCGGTGATTTCGCGGCCGAGATCATAGAGTTCATCGACGATACCCATGCTCAGTTTTCCACCAAGATCGGCAGCGATGAGATTGGCTTCAAGTTCGTCCCAGTCGACTTCTGCTTGGTCGGTGATCGTATTGAAGAGCTTTTTGAAAAAACCTGCCATGGGCGAGGAAGGCTAGTCATGAGGCGGCCTTGGTCAATTGAAGATTGCTGCCTGCGGTGTAGATGGACAAAATTAGTGCGTGCCTGTGATCCGAGTGCTCCCCGATATTTTAGCTAGTCAAGTTGCGGCGGGCGAAGTTGTGGAGCGGCCGGCCAGTGTGGTAAAGGAATTGGTCGAGAATAGCATCGATGCCGGGGCGAAAGAGGTCTCAGTGGATATTGAAAAAGGCGGTGTGCGGTTGATTCGAGTGAGCGATGACGGTTGCGGAATGGAAAAGGAAGATGCGTTGCTTTCACTTGAGCGTCACGCCACTAGCAAGCTTAGGAGTTCTGAAGGCCTCGCGTCGGTTACGACTCTGGGTTTCCGTGGTGAGGCCGTTCCCAGTATCGCAAGTGTTGCAAAATTTCGCTTGGTGACGAGACGTGCGGAGAGTTTGACTGGAACGGAAATCACCGTTGATGGTGGGAAGCTTCAGGATGTTCGAGAAGCGGGCGGGGCACCGGGAACGGTAATCGAAGCGAGGAATTTGTTTTTCAACATGCCGGCAAGGCGGAAGTTTATGCGGGCCGAGACCACGGAAGCAGCACACGTCGAGCAGCAACTGAAGCTCCACGCTTTGGCAGCGCCAGAGGTTCGGTTTCGGTATCGAAAGGATGATCGGATTATTTTCGATTTTCCCGGAGTCAAAAAGACCATTGATCGTGTCAGGCAATTGATCGGTAACGAGATGGGTGGAGAACTTGTGGAGATCCCGAACCGTCTTGGTGCTGGAATGGGTGTGATGGGTTTCGTTTTACCCGCCCAGCACGCGAGGAAAGGCAGACGCCACCAGTTCGTATTTCTCAACGGAAGGCCAATCGAGGATACGGCTGTGTCGAAGGGGCTGGCCGAAGGGTTTCGCGGAAATTTACAGGAGGGCTTGCATCCAGCTGCGTGGCTTTGGTTGGAAGTGGAGCCACAGCTCGTCGATGTGAACGTCCATCCTGCGAAAAAGGAAGTGAGGTTTCATCGGCCCCATGAAATACGAGATTTGATATCGAACGCCGTAGCGGAATGCCTAAAGCCCAAGCCCAAGCCTGCAACAGCAACATCCATCGCACCCACGCTCTCATCAAACTCAACATCCACAGATTCGGTGGATGTTGCTCCACCGAAGTCTGGGCCTTCGTTTCATGCATCCCAAGGAGAGTTGTTGGATACCGTCAAACCTGCGAGTGGTGAGACCGAGGTTAGATCACGAGTGCCTGACTTCAGATTGATCGGTCTTCTTCAAGACCGTTACGTCATTTTGGAAAGCAGTGACGGCTTGGTTCTTTTCGATCCGAAGGCAGCAAGGGAGCGAATTATTTTCGAGCAACTTGCTTTGGCGAGGAAAGATGGGTTGGAGACTCAAAGTCTCCTAGTTCCCGTTCTTGTGGAACTTGATCCGCGGGACCTTGACCTATTATTGCGTGAGAAGATGGCCTTGTTGGATGCAGGGCTGGAGGTGGAACCATTTGGTGGGAATACTCTCCAACTTAGAAGTTTACCGGCATTTCTTAAAATGGAGGATCCAAAAGTCTTCTTGGATGAAATCCTCGAAGAAGCTCTCCACGGCCCGGCATCGGCGGGTCGATTTGCGTTTGAGCGTTTGTCCAGAATGATCGCAAAACATGCTTCAAGACATACACTTGTCAGGCTGGAAGAGGCCCAAAGGCTTTTGGAAGAGCTGTTTCATTGTGAACTTCCCTATTGTGCTGCGGATGGCCGGCCGACACTGACCGAATATAACCGCAAGGACATTGATCGCCGATTCGGTATCGGGCGCGGGTAATTTTTTGAAATGAAGTCTTTGTAATGGGCGGAAATTCTAAAAATAGTTTGTAAGGATTGATTATTTACGATAGAAAAGATGAGCTTTAGGGCGGAGAATATCTTGAAATATGACCTGTGAAGGTCTTGCATGAGATTCTTAGGTGCTCTAAGAATCTTTTAAAATAAGGATTTAAAGGTGGTGACAGCCAAATCTAATAAATGTTCAAAAAAAGATCAAAAAAATCTTGATCTCGTTTTCTAAAAAGTTAAGATCGCTGCAATTCTAAGACAAGTCGTCTATCGCTCGATCTGACAAAATGAAATTTTTCATCCAAATCATCTGCTCATGTAGCCTCCTTTTCGGGAACGCGCTGGGGATGATGTCACTGACGGATCGGCTAGGCACTTCCCATGAGGCGTTCCTTGAAGACAGGCGTGAGGCGCTTTCCGGACTTTCAGATCCTTTCGGAGTCCCAGAGGCAGCTCGAATTGTACTTGAAGATCCGATGGAAGCCTTCCGTCGGAGTGCTCGTTGGAAACGCAACGTGGTGACAACGATTTTCTGGATTGGGGAAAAACCTGCTGAAAATAACCCGACACCGAATCATAAGAGTTCTTGGGATCAGAACTGGGAGGCAAATTTTGGTGGATACGATGATCCGAACAGTCGCAATGGATATTTCCCAAGTGGTTTTGTTCCAAAGCTCAATCCGTTTTATGTGGCCTTGCCTTATAACGACATCGGTAAGGATTTCCGACATCGCCCTGAAGCTTCCGAGGTCATACCTTGGTTCTGGGAGCGCTACCAAGGAGAGGGGATTTCAGTCTGTAAAGGTCGCTGGCTCGCGATTCATTTCGAAGGAAAAATTTGCTACGCCCAATGGGAAGACGTCGGACCCTTCGAGACCGACCACTATCAATACGTCTTTGGCAATGAAGATGCCCGCATGAATCGCAACAAAGGAGCGGGACTCGATATCAGCCCCGCAGTTCGTGATTTCCTCGGCATGAAAAGCGGCCAACGCGTCGAATGGAAATTCGTCGAAGATTTCGAAGTGCCACGAGGCCCGTGGAAAATGAGTGGATTTCAGTCAGGAACGATTCCTGGCGAGCCTCCGCTGCCCACACGATAAACCATCTCACCCACACCCAACTAACAACTGCTGTTATCAACACCTAACCCCGATTCATACGAAGAAAATACAATCGAATTGATTCTCTAACATTTTTTGCTGGAAGCTCGCTTGTCCCAAGGAGCATCCGGTAGCCCGGATCGGGGTTCTGTCCCGAATTGGCACGGCCGAAGCGTTTGTTGCGTGGAGTCCTTGTCCCTGCCCGCTCCGGGCTGCCCGCCTCTCTTAGAACGTCCCATTCCAAGAGGTCCCAAGGCGGAGAAATGTGAAACAACCCACCCTTACAACCAGCCATGAAAACAACCAGCCACCTGGCTGCCGTGAAGGCAGTCGCATACTCGACCTCCGTCCTTATCTTCGCTTCCACTATTACCCTTGCCGGCAACGGCAACGGCAACCAAGGAAACAACGGCAACGGAGGAGGAAACAATCAACTCATCCCTACCAGTCCAACTGGTTGGCTTACCGCATTCCCTACCGTGGTTCAAACAGGAACAAAACCCACTCTTACTTGGTCGATCACCTACCCGGCAAACGTAACGAGCTGCCTTGAGGTAAACGATACCTCATGGATTCGTACTCTCTACAAATCGAGAGTGGAAATCAGGGTCATCGGGTCGGGGGTGACAACCGGAGGTTGTGCTGGGAAAAATACTAGCTGGGTTCCCGCACAGGCACAGCTAAGCCTCAATGGCGCTCCATTCTCCAGTATCTTCTACGGAAACAATCTTCAGGTAAATCCCGATCAGGTTGTTTGGTCCAAGATGCTCCAACCGGACCAGGTTATCCAATTCGGCGGACGTTATTATGCCGGAGGTTCTTGGAGTAAGACCTACAATTCCCTGAACTCGGGAGGAAACGTTAGGATTTTAAGAAATGGTGAAATTCCACCGACCGCATACGATTTGCAAAGCACGGAAGCCTTGAAGCCTTTCATGGCGCCCTACCTTGATGGTGATGGGCGCATTTCGATCGGTCCGATGGACATGATTGTTATGATGGAGCTGACTCAAGATTCTACGAACATGGCGAGCCCTTGCTACAATCTTCAGGATCTCGTTCTACTCGTCACTTGCCTTGGCAAAAATAACAACGGCCACGGAAACAATGTCGATGGCGTGGATGTGAGCAATCCCGGAAACGGACACGGTGGTCCAAATGGCCAAGTTGATCCATCCGGCACCGTCGACGACGAGAAGAAGTAATCGCAGACCTGAGAAATATTGACCTTATGAAACCCTATTTCATTTTAGCTCTAACCTTAACTGTGCCTTTGCAAGCGCAACAGGAAGTCAAACGTCCTTTCAGGGATGCTGCTACCCACGCTTCACTTCTTCCAGAATTCAAGAAGTCCCAAATTCAAAGTCCGGTTCGTAAGTTCGAACCCGCTGTCGGTGAGGACGCCACCAAAACCAATCTTCCGAGCAATCTCATCGAACGTTCCGACGTGATTTCTTTCAATGGGACGACAACCCTTGTTCCAAAACTTTCCATCATTCAGATTCCGAAGAAATTCGAGAGCCGAATCAACAATCATACACCGGGTAACCGGATCATGCGGTGGAACGAATTTTATTCCCTCAATCGAGGTTGGATCACCGTGGTGAATGTCTCTCGGATCCAAGCTGAAGGAAAAGAACCCATCGATCCTGCAATCGTCGAAATCTATTCCAAAAGTAACAACCTCGTGATCGCCATCTACATGGATGGACCAATCTCGATTCTTCCTCCGAAAGAGGAAACACCATCCATTCAAACTGCAAACAAAGATTCCGAATAAATGAAAACCATTCATACTTTATCCATCATTTCCGTCGCGTGTTCGTTTCAGCTCTCTGCTCAAAACGCTGGCACGACCTACACGAACTTTATTCGCCAAGTCCAATTGCCAAGTTCGGTGGAAGCCGATCAGACGGACGAAACTTATGTGGCCTCTTCAGGTCAGCAGGAGTCAACCTTGGAGATTAACCCAGGGGGAGCTCGCTTCGAATTGCACACGGTGAGCTCGGATCCGTTTGTAAGCTACCTTCTAGATACTCGTTATGTTGGAGCCTACGTGCCTCAAGCGGAAGTGACGATTCGGACTGAGGATGTCAATTCATTGGTTCCAAGGACTCGGGCAGACAGACCCTTTTTTGTGGATGTCAAAATTGAAGGGCTTCGAAGTGGAGTTGATGATCCCGTTTCTTCTAAGAGTGTGACCTTCTACCATCATGTTCAATCATACGGAGAGAACGGAGACGGCACTAATATTGATAGAGAGCAGGCAATTCTAAACACTCAGTCGACGATAAGCGAGAATGGAACGGAAATTCTGACATTTGCGCTGAGTGCTGTTCCAGGAGCGAACCGTGCAAAGGTCAGGGGTGAAGAGCGTTTTTCCATCTTCTCGCTTCCAGACTATCAGGCGCCAGCTTCCCAGTTGGCCACTCAGTTCATCCAAGTATGGCCGGTTGCAGACGGGACCCTCTCAGGAATTGCCGATGGTCAAGCTATTGGATTCTCACCACCTACGGTTACCATCGCTGTGAACGACATTTACCCGAAAGCTAGGATTTATGCGCAGGTTTACAAAGGCTCGAAACGCGATGACGGATTTATGGGAACAATCGTCCCCGGTTCGGCGGTGGTAGTTAACGAATCTGTTCCACAAGATCGTCTGCTTACCGTTTCCGATTGGGATTCGATTATCACTGAGAACGGAACATGGACCATGGAATTACTGACCTCCACGGTATTTGGAATTGATCGGCTGGATCACGTAACTTTCGAGGTGGATCGAACCATGACGATCAACGGCACGGTTACAACCATCGAATAACAACTATTTTTTCTCTGTCCTCTTACTCAACTCCTTCTTGAAATTATCATTTCTGTAAATCAACGAAAACCTAGCTTGCTTAGATTTTCTCAAAAGATCTTCGACTTCGGTCCAAGCAACAAGGAGGAACACACCCCTGACTGGCTCCCGATGAAACGATTGCGTCCGCGTCACAAACTGGTTTTCGACAACTCTGCGTTGTTGGTTGGCGAGAAGCTGTCCGTGCTCAAGCGCGATCTGTTTTTTCAGCTTCGTAAACCGTTCCTGCATCATCAAAGCGGAGGCTGCCGGGTCAGCGTAATGCACCGTCATTTCAAAAAGGCCTCCGTTGAGGAATTTTGCTTCAACACCGGATGCAGGGGAATTGGGCAGCATGCCCTTTTGGGGCGCGATCTTGAGGACTCGCAAAGCGGGTTGATCGCCAGGAACGAGGATGGTAAGGTCCAGAGAATGTTTAGTAGACCAAGATATCAACTTTTCAGGAGAATCGCCCCAGTTCAATCCGAACGGAGGTTCAATGATCGCTTGAGCGTGAATCTTGGTTACGACGAGCAACGAGCACAGAAAGAGAACTCTGAAAGCATTTCGGTTTCCATTCGTTCTCACGGCCCTAGCTTCTCGCGTCAGAGCCTACTTCGCAAGCCGCGAAAATCAAAGAAGGGCTTTGCGCTCATGGAAGCGACGCTTGCGATGTCGATTCTTTCAGTGGTGGGGTTGATCTTGTTGAAGCTCTCACTCAACGTGGTCTACCCCAGACAATATGCTCTTCAACAAGTCTTGTCCGATTCTTATCTGACCTTTGAACGCGCGAAAGCTGAGCGAGTGCCTTTTGAGGATCTCGTTTCTCAGGATTCGGACTGGCCTTCGTATCCGGAGATTTCGACAGAAACTGTGGAGGTCGGGAAGTTGCCTGGAGGGAAATCTGTAACTGGAGAGATCACGAGAACGAGGATCGCGGACCCAGACAACTATCCGATCGATGGAGGAACTGGGACAGTGGTAACCAATCCCGCTGCGATGAAAATCTGGCGAGTCCAAAGTGTGCTTCGCTATGATATTTCTGGGCGTACCTATGTAAAATCCCGAACCATTATTAGAAGCCAATGAAGACGACGTATAAGAAAATTACACGAGGCTTCACTTTGCTAGAAATGACTCTTGCGATGAGTGTCGGTCTTGCCATCGGCGGCGCAACCCTAGCGATGGCGAATCAGCAAGTCGCTTTCCTGAAGATCTTTCGTGCCCAGAGCTTCCTGAATGAAGAGGCACCGATGATCAACGCGCATCTCTCGAAGCTTTTGCTGAATGCGGAACGTTTTCGGCTCCATGCTTCCATGGAGGATGCTCTCTCTGGGGCGAATCCTAGGCTGTCTGAATCTCCTGTGGCTGTGTTGAATTTTCGTCAGCCAGATGGAACACTTCGAGCAGGGATTCTTTCGTTTGAAAACCGAGGGCAAGGAGACGCTCTTTATTATTACGTTGTGCCAACTACGGGTGTATTGATGACGCCACAGTGGGCCATAACGAATAAGCCCAGTGGTGTTACTTTTTTTGTCGAGTCCGGCATCATGCGCGTTCGTCTTACTGGGCCTGCTGGTGAAGAAATCATTTTTTCAGGATCTATGTAATGAATACGAAGTTTCAAAATCGCCATCCTCGTGGTTACGCATCATTGCTGACGGTCTTCACGGTATCCATATTCATGGTATCGATGATGATATTCAGCTACACGCGCGCGGTGAATAACCAAAGCGCGCTCGCGGATATTCAAACTCAAACTGATTATCAGGAGAAAGAAGAGGCGATTCTCCGGTCAATTGTATCCATAACTCCGAATCGAGCGATCCGAGCCATGCAGAGTGGCTCTGATGTTTCGTCTGCGACAAGAAATCCTCTGAGTTTCGACAGCATCTTCAAGGAGGCAATCATTCAGTCCAATGCAAGAACTTCGGTTTCTGAAGAACTTTTAAAGCGATTGAATATTGAAACGGTTTATAGCGGAAATTCTGGTGATTCAGGTCTTTCCTCGATGAGTAAAATTTTTGGATCGCTTGATTCTGGGGTGGCTGGAGTCACAAGTGGGCTGATGAGAGATCTAGGCCAAGGTTTCCCCCCAGCGTTGAATTTATCAGCCGGTGTGTATGGCGACAATCTTTACCCGATTATTACGACTCGAAAAATCTACGGTAGTTATGCAAACGGGCGTGTTGGTCTACCTCCAAGTGATTACAAGGACTTCAACCTAATCCCTTATCCTCAAATTGACTTTGGATACGCTCAGCCCGGCGAGATGTTTGTGGCCAAGCGAAATTGGTGGGCCTTTACGATGGATCTTGCAGGCCACGATTCCGACCTGACTCAACTAAAACGGCAGGCGAGAACGTTTGTGCTCTCGATTTATGAAATACCTTCCCAGCTTCCGATTTCTGCAAGTTCGTTTCTAGCCCTTGGTGAGCATGCAAACGGTCAGGCATGGGGCGATGTGACGATTGAGGGAAATGTTTTTGCGGGGAAGGCAGTGGTTGAGGGAGATACAGTTCTTCCGAGCCTTGCCAGTCGCAGAGGATTCGAACTCTCAACCGGTACTACCATCGGTGGGCAGAGTTTTATCGGTAATCCTTTCACACCCGGTGTGATCGAAAACTTTCGTTTGACCGAGGGCGAATTCTTTCCTGTATCTTTGGTCTCAGAATCTGGAAACGCAGCGTTCGTTCCGATCAACCGAGGTGCCGATTTTTTTGACCGCTACGCCCACCAAACGGAGTCACGAACTGTTTCTCCGACGGCTTGGAATAACTATTCTGTTGGAGCGTTACAGTGCGCGATGCGCTTAGATATCACCAAGTGTGTCAGCGCCGCCGATCCAACACCGACCGAAGTCAATTTTAGTTACTTGAAAAACGGATCTCGTCAAAACTTAACCATTTCGTTCGATACGGGTCCGGATGATAACGTTCCGGCTGGGTATATTTATGCCTGCAGGGAATACCAATCCCGTTTCTTTGCAACGCCAGTAGACGTGGCCTATGGCGGATTAGGAGAATATTACTTCAAAAACGAGGTAAGTGGACTCGTTGAGTTTAACAACCAAACGTTTGGAGATCCCATCGTAGGTTATCGCAAATATGGCTATTACCGTCCTCTATACCCATTCGAGATCAAAAGTCTGCCTAACGGACAAACCTGCGTGGCAGTGTATCCTGAGCGATTCAAAGAGTTCCTAACGCTAATTGGAGCCGACGGTCCCGAGGTGAACAACTCTCTTGCTCTCAATGTAGACTACGTGAACAACAACAACCTTACGAAGCCGTCGATTCCCTGTACTTTGAATGATTACGGAGCGATCATACAGGAATGCCGCGATCTCACCGACTTTACGAATGGTTTTTCTTTTGTGACCAACTTGAGGCTCTATATCGGTGATGATTACAACGTCGTTCCGACCACGCCGCCAGCCGACTACACGCCACCTAATGGATCTAACTTCTATCCTCCGACATCCTTGTTCGCTCCGGAGAAACGCTTTGGTGTAAACAGAGACCCGTTAGAAGTTGAGTTTTCTGGCCAAGTCGGCTCGGTAGCTAGCGAAAATATAGCGGAACCAATCCGACCGTTGGATGCGAAAGGTGTTTCTGGATTGAATATGAAATCGGCACAATTGAAAATCAACCTCTCAAAAATCAATCATCCTGCAGAACTGCCTCCAATCACGATGAAAAACTGGCTGGTGGTCGTTGAAGAGAAACTGGCTCAAGTGGAGAGTCAGGGAGTAGTTACCAGATAGCTGGAAGAAAATGACGGCAAGTGGTACACGAGGACGGGATCGAACCGCCGACCGACCCGGTGTAAACGGGTTGCTCTACCGCTGAGCTACTCGTGCATCGGTATTGCTATGAAGCTTCTCGAAAGAAGGTTGGGAGAGTTGATCAGAATCAATTCGCCCAACAGGTTTTTCTTACGCTTTCATCCACCAAGCTGGCAAGGATTTTCGCAGCTATTGATGACAAGTTCTTGTTGAGGTGTACGCGTAGTGTAGTCATGAGCCGTTTAGGGGCTCGGCCGATACTTCCTCCTTCGACAAATTTTCTCTGGAGAAAATCGTGGTAATGACGTTTGAGATTCCACTGTCTCAAAGCCATTTTCCGACAGTTCGCTATAAATCTCTGATTGCTTTGAACTTGTCTGACCTTCGATTTTAGAAGAGCCTTTGACAGTGAAGGCAGCGAATGGAATACCTGATAGGAGAACGATTCCGCCTGCTGAATTTCGTTTTACCTGCATTAGATGTCATACTGAACTCGTCCTTCCAAATTCGAGTAGCGTGAAGAGCGGGCCTTGCCCGAGGTGCCAAACTTGGATTGATGCGAGCAGTTTTAGTCCTTCAGATGGCTCCATAGGCCCCGCTACGACCGCTCCAGATGATCGATCAGCGGGAAAAGGAAGTCGGAGTCTGAGAGCTAACCACGGAAGAATTCGCGCCGATGGTTTTTTGGATCATGGGCACACGGAGCGTAGAGAATTTCTGGTTACCCTCCGTATTTTTGGTGTGGCCCTTATCGTATTTGCTGTGCTTGCAATCATCACACTCTACATGAGGCAGTGGATAAGTGAATGAACGTCGCACAAGCTCGTTATTTTCAGTAGCTTAGGGATCGCTAGAAAAAGACTTTTTAGGAGGAATAAGTCCTTGTTTCCGGTCCGTGTATTTCAGACCCTATTACCGTCATATGTCAGAGACCCCCAAAGAGCCTGAGAAAGCCCAAACTAAGGTAGGAAACGAGCAGGAGTACAACGCCGGACAAATCGACAAACTCGAGGGCCTTGATGCCGTCCGCAAGAGACCTGGAATGTATATCGGCGATCCCGATGAGCGGGGTCTCCATCACTGCGTTTTCGAAGTTCTAGATAACTCCATCGATGAGCACCTCGCCGGATACTGCTCGAAAGTCAAAGTTTCCATTCACGTCGATGGCTCCATTTCCATCACCGACGACGGCCGAGGCATCCCGGTCGATATGCATGAGAAATTCAAAATGCCTGCCGTTGAGCTGGTTCTGACGAGTCTCCACGCTGGTGGAAAATTTGGACAGGGAGCCTACAAGTATTCAGGCGGTCTCCACGGAGTCGGAGCGAAATGTGTGAACGCCCTCTCCGATTGGTTTCGCGCAGATATTACTCGCGGTGGGAAAGTTCACCGCATCGCCTTTGAGCGTGGCAAAACCACTGAACCCCTTCACGTTATTGCCGAGGCGGATCCGACGAAAACTGGAACTGCCATCACTTTCTTCCCAGACGCCACGATTTTCGTCGATACGATCTCTTTCCAGTTTGATCGCCTTGCTACGCGCCTCCGTGAGCTAGCTTTCCTCAACCCCGGCCTTACGATTGAGCTCGAGGATGAACGCCCCGAGTCAGCTAAAAAAGCCTCCTTTTTCTACAAAGACGGCATCGTCGAATTCGTAGCCCAGCTCTGCGAAAATAAGAACGTCGTCCACGAATTTCCCGTTGTCATCGATGGTAAACGCGAGATCGACTACGAATATGACGGCAAGCAAACTAAAGAAGACGTCTTTGCGGATGTCGTCTTTCAATACAACGACTCCTACAAGGATCAAATCCTCTGCTTCGCTAACTCCATCCCGAATGCCGATGGCGGAACTCACCTTACTGGTTTCCGTGGCGCCCTAACCCGCGCGATCAATCAATACGCCAAGACCAACAAGATTCTTAAAGACAAGGATCCAGCCCTCTCCGGCGATGACGTTCGCGAAGGCCTCGTCTGTGTCATCTCCGTGAAGATGCCTAGCCCGCGGTTCTCTTCGCAGACGAAAGGCAAGCTGGTCAACGCTGAGATCGAAGGTGTCGTCTCATCCATTGTTTACGAAGGCCTCAATACCTACTTTGAGGAAAACCCGGCGCTCGCGCGCAAAATCATTGAGAAATCGGTCAATGCCGCCCGCGCTCGCGAGGCTGCTCGGAAAGCTCGGGAGACCGTCCGCAAGTCTGCCCTCTCGGGTGGTGGACTTCCTGGAAAACTCGCTGACTGCTCTGAGCGCGATCCTGCGAAATCTGAAATCTATATTGTCGAAGGAGACTCCGCCGGTGGCTCTGCCAAGCAAGGCCGCGACCGACGGACACAAGCCATTCTTCCGCTACGCGGGAAAGTGATCAACGTCGAGAAAGCTCGCCTTCATCGCGCTCTTCAGAATAAAGAAATTCAATCCATGATCACTGCGATTGGTGCAGGAATCGGGGAAGGCGATCAGGATGGCGCATTTAATATCGAGAAAGTTCGCTACCACAAGATCGTCATCATGACCGATGCCGACGTGGACGGCTCCCACATTCGTACTTTGCTACTGACATTCTTTTGTCGGCACATGCCGGAGCTGGTAAAAAAAGGGTATCTCTACATCGCCCAGCCACCTCTTTACTTGGTCACCCGGAAGAAACGTTCGGAATACGTTCAGGACGACGATGAGCTTAACAAGATCCTCATCGATCTTGGTGCCGGCGAAGTCACACTCCGTAATTTCGATAAATCCCGCGAGTTTTCGCCAGATGAGCTAAAGGGTATTTTGGAAAGTCTCTCCTCTCTTTCTCGCTTCCAAAAAGCAATTGAAGGTAATGGAGGCAACTTCCAAGAATATCTTGCAGCACGCGGTGATGATGGTGGTCTACCGCAATATATGGTTCGTATCCGTGAGGGTAACCAAGAATCTGTTCACTACTTCGAAGATGAGAGTTCGCTAGCCACTTACGCAGGTAATAACCGAGACCTCGGCCTCTTCGATGAAGTTCTCACGGAAGAGGAAATCGCAACCGTCACTGGCCCTTCCCGCCGTGCGGTTCTGCACGAACTCCACGAATCCAACTCCATTGCCAAGATATTCTCCCGACTAAACGAACTTGGGATTGATACCAAGGTCTTCTATTCCATGGATACGCCGATTTTCGAAATCGTCGAAGGCGATGGAGAGAAGCAATCGACCACTCCGATTTTTGTGGTTTCTGAAATCCTTGGTAAGGTCTTAGAGATCTCCGCCAAAGGCGTCCAGATCAAGCGATTCAAAGGACTTGGTGAAATGAACGCCAAGCAACTTTTCGCGACCACTATGGATCCGGAAACTCGCCAGTTCCTCCGCGTTCGCCTTGACGAAGACAACGCCGTCGAAGCCGACAAGATGTTCGATGTCCTCATGGGCGATGTCGTAGAACCTCGCAAACGTTTCATCGAAGACAACGCACTCAACGTCCGCAATCTCGACGTCTGATCCTCCTGCAAGTCCATTTTCTGACCACATAGTTTTCCATGTCTGATTTAATCAAACCCATCAACGTCGCCGACGAGCTCTCGCAGTCGTTCCTCGAGTATTCGATGTCCGTGATCATCTCACGTGCACTTCCCGATGTTCGCGACGGCTTGAAACCTTCCCAGCGCCGTGTGCTATACGCCATGCGCCAACTGGGTGTCACCCCTTCCAAGTCTCACGTGAAGTGTGCGAAGATTGTTGGTGAAACGATGGGTAACTATCACCCCCACGGGGATTCCTCCATCTATTCGACCCTCGTCAATATGGGTCAGCCATGGTCGATGCGCGAATTGATCGTCGATGGTCAGGGTAACTTCGGATCCGTCGAAGGCGATGCTGCGGCCTCCATGCGTTACACCGAGGCGCGTCTCCATCCGCTCGGAATGGCGATGATGGATGACCTGGATAAAGACACGGTCGATTTCGTGCCGAACTATGACGGTACGCTACAGGAACCTTCCGTCATGCCATCTGCATTTCCGAACTTCCTTGTGAACGGCGGCACCGGAATCGCGGTGGGTATGGCGACAAACCTCGCGCCGCACAACCTCGGCGAAGTCATCGACGGTATATGCGCAATGATCAACGACCCGAACATCGACCTCCCCGGCCTGATGGAACACATCAAAGGTCCTGATTTTCCAGTCGCCTGCGAAGTTCGTGGGATTCGTGGTATCGAGGACTATTTTGCCACCGGCCGCGGCTCAATGCGCCTTCGTGGTACTTTGGAAATTGAGGAAAATGAAAATGGCAAATCCATGATCATCATCCGCGAGGTCCCTTACGGAGTGAACCGCGCTACACTTCAGACTCGTATCGCTGAGTTGGTGAATGAAAAGACGCTCACAGGTATCTCGGGAATGCGCGACCTCTCCGATGAAGAGACACGCATCGAGATCGAGCTGAAACGCGACGCTCGTCCGCAAGTCGTCGTCGCTCAGCTTTACAAACTCACCGCTCTCGAAACTTCCTTCAGCGTCAACATGCTGGCGATCCACGAGAAGCGTCCAAAACAGCTTTCTCTTAAGGAAGCCATCGACTGCTACATCGAGCACCGCCGCGATGTTGTCATCCGGCGCACTCGTTTCCTCCTCGGAAAAGCCGAGGAGCGTGCTGAGCTACTTGAAGCCTATCTCTTAGCTCTCGGTCATCTTGATGATTTTATCAAAATCATCCGTGATTCCAAAAATCGCGACGAAGCTCGCACGCGCCTCGCTGCTTACGAATTTTCCACGGCCACTGCCGAAGGACTCGGTATTCTCCTCCGCTCCCAAGCCGCCGTACAGGGAGACAAATATGTTTTCTCCGAACGTCAGGTAAACGCCATCCTTGAGCTCCGCCTCTATCAACTCACCGGCCTTGAGCGCGACAAAGTTAAAGGTGAATACGATAGCATCCTCATCGAGATCACAGACTTTCTCGATATTCTTGCTCGTGAAGAGCGCGTGCTCGATATTATCAAGGACGAACTCCACGCGATTAAGGCCAAGTACGCCACTCCTCGTAAATGCCCTATCGTCGCTGAAGTCGGTGAAGTCGCAATGGAAGACCTTATCGCCAATGATGCGATGATCGTTACGCTCTCACATCGCGGTTACATCAAGCGCACTCCTTCCTCCGAATACCGCCTCCAGGGCCGCGGCGGAAAAGGTCTGAAAGGAATGGAAACGAAAGCGACCGCAAAAGATGTGGAAAACGATTTCGTGGAGCACCTCTTCTCCGTCCAAGCACACGACTACGTTCTCTTCTTCACAAACACCGGTCGACTCTACGTCGAGCGTGTCTACGAACTCCCGGAAGGCTCAAGAACCTCCGTCGGACGCAGTATCAAAAACGTGCTTAATCTACAACCGGAGGAAAGCATCGCCGCCATGCTCCGTCTCGAACGCACCGTGGATGAGGACGGAAACGACATCACCTTCCGCGAGGATGCAGGCTATGTGTTCTTCGCCACTCGCACTGGAAAAGTCAAAAAAACCGCTCTCAACGAATTTCGCAATTACCGCAAAGCCGGAACCATCGCTATCATTCTTGAAGAAGGAAACGAACTTATCGACAGCACGATGACTTCCGGAGATGACGACATCATTCTTGTCACCCACGAAGGAATCAGCCTCCGTTTCTCGGAGCAGGACACTCGTCCGCTTGGTCGCTCCTCGCAGGGCGTTATGGGTATTCGTCCGGTCGAAGGTGATTACGTTGTCGGCCTCGCAAAAGTCACCGACAGTTGCACTCTTCTCGTTGCATCCGAAAACGGTCTCGGAAAACGCACTGCATTTGAGGAATACCGTAAGCAATCGCGTGGCGGAAAAGGCATCATCACCATGAAGGTCACGGAGAAAACCGGCCCACTTGTCGGTGCCCTTGCCGTTGAGGAAGAGCACGAACTCATGCTCATGACTTCCACTGGGCAATCGATCCGTATCCGAGTCAATGAAGTGCGTACCACTGGGCGTAACGCCCAAGGTGTGAAATTACTTACCTTGAAAGCAGGAGAGAAACTCCAAGACATCTCGCTCGTCATTCCTGATGGAGAAGATGATGCCACCGAAGAATCACAGGATTCTGAAGATGAGGGAAGCGTGCCAGAAGCCGAGACGGAATAGTGAAAGCTGGAACAAGTCATGAACATGGTATGACTTGTTTTTTCGCCTATTCGCTTAATATCTGCGCTTTTTAGAATAGATAAATTTTTATAATTATCTATTGACACGAGATCCGTTTTTATATTTTCTCCCGCCCGCAACCAAGTAATTTAATGAAACATCACGCGCAAAACATAGACCAAGGCAGGTATCTCTTCGGGAGATGCCATGAGGTCATGCGCGCCAGTCAGTTGCTCGATTCCACTATTGAGCCGAATCAGAATGGTAGCAGGGTGCGACACGTGAGTGTCTAATAATTCAATTATTTAAGGAATTTTCGCAGCTCTGCTTCCTCATCGGAACAGGGCTTTTTTGTTGCCCAAATTTTCAAGAACCAAACCACATTTTCTATCCAATCTGAAAAAACCACCAGACAAGCCTCTGGTTAGTAATATTTCAAACTGAAGACCCTGCCACCAAGGCGGCAGATTTATCACACAACTGACCGTTGTTCGAAAACATAATTATTCGAGCCATGGCACCACTATACCTATATGACAATTACAATGCTACATCAGAAAACTGTATTAGTACTAAATCGGCACTGGTTGCCCATTTCAGCAATCTCGCCGGCAGATGCTTTCTGCCACATGATTGCAGAAACGGCGGACGCTCTTCGGATCTC
>JBGCEE010000089.1:0-5498 GCA_045106015.1 Akkermansiaceae bacterium
GGGGCGACGGCTCTGCTCTTCATTCCGTTTGCGATGCTCTACCGACCAAAAAGTTATCTGCAGGATTCGTGATCTTGAATTAGACCGTTTTGCGGATGGAATTGCCGAAATGGTCGAGGCGGACGGAGCCAAGATCAAGGCTTGAGGAACGGGTGGATGAACATCCACGAATGACGAACAACGCCGATCTTGGCTTCATCCGCCCGAAACGCTGCCTCACATCGCGTAGCCAAATTCTTCAAACCCCAAAAAATCCACTCGATTTCGGCAAGGCCATTTGGAAACCGGTCTAACAGCAACGATCACCAAACCAGCGGCAGCGTAGTTACCCATAATCACATCAATCTGCGAATAATACTTGGGCGTTATCGCATAACCAATAAAAAGCAACGGAATGATTGGCCAGATCGGCAATCTCACCCGTTTGTAAAAAAACGTAGACCCTTTCATTACCCCTAAAGATAAATGGAATCATCTCTCTCTGCGATTCTTTACGGAAATTTGCAGCAAATTTCTTAGACAAAATACGATTCTGGTGTCGCAAATTTTTTGACGTTCGTTACAAGCCGTCCCCCTTTAGGAACCTCCACACAAAATCCATGATTGAAGTCGCAAAACTTACCAAACGGTTCGGCAGCAAAGTTGCCGTCGACAACCTATCATTCACCGTCGAAAAAGGTGATGTCCTTGGCTTTCTGGGACCCAACGGTGCAGGGAAATCCACGACCATGAGAATGATCACTGGCTTTTTCCCACCGAGTTCCGGCGATGCCAAAATCTGCGGTATTTCCGTAGTGGAAAACCCTTCTGAAGCAAAAACCAAAATTGGCTACCTACCAGAATCCGCACCTCTCTACAACGACATGACGGTGATCGGTTTCCTGAAATTTTGCGCAAGTGTTCGCAATCTATCAGGTTCCGCAAAAAGTGATGCCGTAGAGAAGGCGATCGAAACCTGCTTCCTCAGCAGTGTCGCTCACCAATCCATCGACACCCTATCAAAAGGCTATCGCCACCGCACTTGCCTCGCCCAAGCTCTACTTCACGACCCTGAAGTCCTTATCCTCGATGAACCAACTGACGGATTGGACCCCAACCAAAAACACGAAGTCCGCCAACTCATCAAGCGCCTCGGCAAAGAGAAAGCGATTCTCTTCTCAACTCATATTCTTGAGGAAGTCCAAGCCGCCTGCTCCCGTGCAGTGATCGTCGACAAAGGAAAAATCGTCGTTGATGGCACACCGGACGAACTCATTGCCCAATCGCCCAACGGTTCACTCACTGAACTGTTCCGCCAAGTCACCACCACCGACACCGCAGCTTAAACTTCAACTCAAGAAATCCACCTGATCATGAGTACCTTCACCATCTTCCAACGCGAACTAAAATCCTACTTCGCCCAACCCACTGCCTACGCGATTATTGTGATCTTTCTGATCCTCTCGATGGGCTTAACTTTCACCTTCGGCAACTTCATGCGGGTCGGAGATGCCTCCCTCCAGTATTCGTTTTTTTTCTGGCACCCGTGGCTTTACATGCTCATTGCGCCAGCAGTCGGCATGAAACTCTGGGCCGATGAACAACGCACGGGCACAATCGAACTCCTCGGCACCTTCCCCGTTTCTGTTTGGTCAGCCATCCTTGGAAAATACCTTGCCGCAGCCACAGTGACATTGGTCGCCCTCTTACTCACCTTCCCCATCGTCATCACCGTCAACTATCTAGGAAGTCCCGACAACGGCGCCATCATCTCGGGCTACATCGGTTCTTTCCTCGTCGCTTGCACCTTCCTCGCCATTACCATGCTTATCTCCGCATGCACGCGCGACCAAGTTGTCTGCCTGATCGTCTCGGTCACCATCTGCACAATCATGGTCCTGTGCGGATATGATGATTTCACCCGCGAACTCGCCAAGGCCACGTCACCTGCTACCGTCGAAGCCATCGTTTCTTTTGGAGTATGGGATCATTTCTCATCACTCAATCGAGGGCTATTTCGTCTGAGCGACTTCGTGTGGTTCTCATCGTTCATCGGTCTCTGCCTTCTAGGCACATCCGCCATCCTCGGAGCCAAACGCGCCTAATATAACCTTTAAAATTTCACTTTTAGAATCTGAGTATTATGAAAGCCCCTATCACACGCGCCGCCCTCGGAATCGCCGCCCTTGTTGCAATCGCCGTTCTAGCGAACTGGCTAGTTTCTCTCACGCCCGCGGGAAATCGTGGTGCTGACTTCACCGAAAACAAAGTCCACACACTTTCAGATGGCACGAAGTCCATTCTTGGAGAACTCGATACGCCAGTCGTCATTCGCTACTATGCCTCCCGTAATAGCGACTACATGCCCGAACAGTTAAAAGTTCACTTACGCCGCGTGGACGACCTCCTAAAAGAATACGCAAACCTTTCTAATGGAAAGCTACGCATCGAAAACCTCGATCCAGAGCCCGATACAGATGCCGAGGATTCCGCCAATCTGGATGGTATCAACGGACAACGAATCAACGATGAAAATCTCTTCCTCGGACTCTCGGTCTCCGCACTGGATAAGAAGGTCGTCCTACCGTTCCTCAGTCCAAACGAAGAGACGATGCTGGAATACCAAATTTCCAAAGCCGTCGCGGAAGTCACTACACCTGTAAAGCCCACGATCGGTGTCATGTCTGCCCTAGACCTCGCAGGCACCCCACCCATGATGCCGGGGCAGCCTCCACAACAAAGCTGGGTTATTTATCAGCAACTCCAGCAATCCTTCGACCTCCGTGACCTCGGAATGAACCCTGAGTCCTTGGATCCGAAAGAGCTGAAAGTCCTCTTCCTTTTCCACCCAGCTGGCATTTCCAAGGAGACCGAATTCCTCATCGATCAATACGTCTTAAAAGGTGGAACCGTGGTCGCCTGCCTCGACGCCTTCTCACTCGCTGCCCAAATGACCGCAGGAGGGAACCCCATGATGGGACAACAAGGCGCCCCAACGAGCTCCACACTTCCAACCCTACTTCCCGCATGGGGAATTGATTTCACATCAGAACAGGTCCTCGCTGACCCCATCCATGCAACCATGCTTGGAAGCGGCCAAAAGGGCCTCGCTGTATTGAGCCTACCTCAATCGGCCATGCCACAAGAAGACAACATGGTTACCAAAGGCATCGAATCCATCACCTTCTACCTTCCTGGTGCATTCAAACGCACTGGCGGCGGTGGAATCTCTTCAAACTCATTGGTGCGCTCATCGACAAGCGCTGGATTCGTCGACTCCATGAAAGCCTCTCGACTTGACCCGACGCTTGAAAGAACCCTCAAGCCCGCAGGCACCGCCTTTGATCTGATCACCCACCTTTCTGGTGATTTCAAATCCGCCTTCCCAGATGGCGACCCAAGCGCGAAAGAAGCCACAGAAGAAACTCCTGAAAAAGCCACTACCAAAGAGAAAATTGATGATGCGCTCAAGAAAGCAGAAAAGCCCGGAAACGTTTTCCTAATCGCCGATATCGATGCCTTCTACGACCGCTTCGCCTACAACGTGCAAAACTTTGGCGGCATGCAGATGGCTACTCCAGCCAATGGCAATGCCTCACTCCTACTCAACCTCCTCGACCAAGCCGTCGGCTCCAAATATCTAATCGGATCCCGCTCGCGAGCTGCCACTCGACGACCGTTCACTGTTGTCCAAGAAATGGAGAACAAATTCGACCAAGAAGTCGGCGATAAAATTGAGGAGTTTGAAGCAAAACAACAAGAGGCCCAACAGAAACTCCAAGAACTTCAAGCACAGAAAGCTCAAGGCACCGAGCTATTTCTCTCGCCCGAACAAGAAGCTGAAATTGCTAAACTACGTGAGCAGCAGGTCGAATATGCAAAACTCATCCGTGAGCAAGAAAAGGACCTCCGCCGCCAGAAGGACAAGCTAGCCGGTAAAATTACAATGCTCAACGTCGCCGGCATCCCAGCCGTTGTCATAATTTTCGGACTGTTGCTCTACGTCAAACGCCGTTCATCAACCCGCGCTCGCTAATCTCTAAACCGTCCAAAACCTCAACCGTCAATATTCGATGAAATCACGCACCGTAATCATCCTCTGGGCTATCGCCCTTATTCTGGCCGCCTCCGTTTTCGCCCTAAAAAAATCTCAAGGCAACTCCGACGAGACAGCTACAAAACGCTCACCCGGCGAGAAACTGCTCTCCGAGTTCCCAGCTGATAAAACCGCCACCATCTGGATCAAGGGCGCAGAAAATTCCGTTCAGCTCTCAAAAAAGGATGGCACTTGGAAGGTAGTCAACCGTGATAATTTCCCGGCAGACGCGAGAAACATCAATGATCTAATCAGAACCATCGCCGAAGTCAAAGTCACCCAAGGAATCGAAGCCGGCCCGACTTTTGCCCCACGTTTCGGCATGGATGCAGATTCAGCCGATCCCGAAAAACGCGGACTGAAGGTCATTCTTGAAGACGCATCCGAAACAGATCTTGCCATCGTTTCTTTCGGTAAAAATCTCGATGCCAATTCCTCCTCGCCTTTCGGTGGAGGCTCGACTGGACGCTTTGTCCGCAACCACAGTGACGAATCCGGTTTCTATGCGGTATCTGAATTGTTTAGCACCCTCTCCTCAGATCCAAAGGAATGGCTCGCAGATGAATTCTTCAAAGTCGAACGAATCCAAACCATCTCGCTTGATAAACCCGGATCAGACGAGAATGAATGGACGATCACCCGCGACGACGAGAGCGCCGAGTTCAAATTCTCTGAGGCCTTTCCCGGTGTGAAAATCGACCCGGCTGCGGTCACTCCACTTAAGTCCCTTTTCTCCTACGCTCGCTTTGACGACGTCGTCCCTGCCGCAGATATTGAAAAGAGATCGAATCCAGAGAAACTGCAGAACGTCAAAATCTCAACCTTCGAAGGACTCACCTACAACATCACGCTGCAGCCAGCGAAACCTCTTGAAGCTCCTAAAGAAGACGAGGCACCTACCACCGAAACCTTTCTCATGACCGTCAGCGTCTCTGGAGAGATCCCGGAAAAACGGAACAAAGCCGAAGGTGAAACCGAAGAGGACGCACAAGCAGCTGATAAAGCATTTAAAGAACGCACCCAGGCTCTCTCGAAAATCATCGAAGACATCAAAAAAATTGAAGATCGCACGTTCGAGGTGAGTAGATTCACAGTTGACGCTCTTTTAAAAGAGCGGGCCGATCTGATGGATAAAGGCGAAGGACCCGCAGGTGCTAAAAATCCTCCCACGCCTGGCCCTGGACAATTCCCTGGGGTTCCTTCCTTCAACCCACCCGTGGAAATCCCAATGAAGGTTCCACAAGAAGCACCTCCTTCTGAACAGCAAAATTCCGAGGAGTAAATCTTCCATAGGTGCGCAGCAATATGGTCACTTAAAACTAGCCAATCGCCGCTGGGCAGGTTTCCATCCTCGCGTGACCAAGCACCGCACAGACGACCTCCGCATCGCAGGCATTAATCCGCTCATTTCTCCAGCGGTTCT
>JBGCEE010000090.1:0-19130 GCA_045106015.1 Akkermansiaceae bacterium
AAAGCGCGAGTCCAAATGAGCGGGCGTTAGAACATGCCTCGGTTGTATCAGCCTTTGCGCGCTGACTGAGGATCATGTTAGTGGCGATGAAAGCACCAAGAATGACAGCCAGAATCGTGATGGTAATCGTTCCGTAGAACGCCGACTTGAACCATTTTGGCTGGCGGTTGAGGAGCTCGGGGTTCATGGGTTTTTAATATGGAGAAGGAGATTGCATCTCCTTTGCGGAGGATTGAGAACGATCCTGTTGAGCTATTGGAAATAGTCGGCTTGTGTGAAAGGAGATGCAATCTCCTTCTCCATATTGGATTTTACACTTCTTCTGCGCGTTGCCGGAGGCGGTAGCTGCTGGGCGGTAGGTTGGAGGGATTTTTTAGGATGTATTGGCGGGTCCAGTCGAGATGTCGCTGGCTGCGGATGAGTCTGTCCCAGGCTTCGCGTTGCCAGAGGGCACCTGTTTCACCCCGAGCCTTGTTGATTTCTCGGGAGGAAAAGCGTTTCCATGATCCGATAATATCCCCGAGTTTATTTTCACCAATCGGGCCCAAGAGGACGTGGACATGGTTCGGCATGATGACGAAGGTATCCAATGTGTAGCGCTCGGTATGGAAATGCAGGAGGGCATTGGCGACGATGGTGGAGTTGCCGGGATCACGCAACAGGCAGGAGCCGTGGCAATCGTCGAGCAAATCCTCGATGCGGAGTGTGAAGAGGCGGTTGTATTCCCTGAAGGTTGGCTCGTCCCACGGTTGGGGGTGGGTGGTGATCCAGCGGGTGCGGCGCACCTGGATTTTTTCTACTACTGCTTTGGGGAGAGAATCTTGAAGTCGCCAGGTGACGAAGAGCATTGTTTCTTCCTGCTGCCAGTGCGGGAGGTTTCCCTGATGTCGCTCGATTGCCTTGTAGGGATTGAGGAACATGAGAATATGGAACTCCTTTGCGGGGGATGGGGAAAGAGCTGGGGTTGTGTGAAAGGAGATGAAATCTCCTTCTCCACATTATAGGAGCTTTGCTCTCAGGAGGTCGGTGACGGCCTTGGGGTTTGGTTTGGTGGGGGCGCTGCGCATGACTTTTCCGGTGAGGAAGTTGAGGAGCTTTTCGTTGCCGGCTTTGATGGCTTCGACCTCGGTGGGGTTTTCGGCGATGGCGGTATCCACCAAGGCTTCGAGGTCGTCGGCGGAGGCGGGTTTGAAGCCTTTTTGATCGACGATTTTCTCGACTTCCTGATCGGGGCTTTGCAAGAGCTCGGCGAGAACTTCGGTGGCTTGGCCGGTGGAGAGGGTGTCGCTGGAGGTGAGTTGGGCGATCTGTTTGAATTTCGCTTCGGAAATGGGTGAGGTTTCGATGGTGAAGCCTGCCTGGTTGAGGGAGCCGAAGTAGGTGTTGAGGATGAAGTTCGCGAGTTTCTGCGGTTTTGGGGAGTTGGCGGCGAGTTCCTCGAAGAGGGCGGAAGTGGCGAGACTGGAGGAGAGTTCTGCGGCGGAGGTTTTGTTGAGTTTGTAGTCGGTCTCGAATCGGGCGATCCTTGCAAGGCGTGGCTCGGGGACGAGGGGGCGGACAGTTTCAAGCAGTGGCTCGGTGGCGATGGGTAGGAGGTCGGGGCAGGGGAAGTAGCGGTAGTCGTGGGCGTCTTCCTTGGTGCGCATCATTTGGGTTTCGCCGAGTTCGTCGTTCCAGCGGCGGGTGGATTGGATCTGGGGAATGCCGGCGTTGAGTTCTTCGGTCTGGCGCTCGATCTCGTGGTGGATGGAGCGGCGGATGGCCGAGAAAGAGTTGAGGTTTTTGAGCTCCACTTTTTCGCCGAGGGGGTCGGATTCGTTTTTCCGGAGGGAGATGTTGACGTCGCAGCGGAGGTTGCCTTTTTCGAGGTCGGCGTCGGAGGTGTTACAAGAATGGAGAACCATTTGCAGGGAGCGGAGATAGGCGAAGGCCTCCTCGGCGGTTTCGAGGTCCGGCTCGGTGACGATCTCCATGAGGGGAGTTCCGGCGCGGTTGAAATCGATGAGTGAGGTGGTGGCGAGGTGGGTGGATTTCGCGACGTCTTCCTCAAGGTGAATGCGGTTGAGGCGAACGACTTTGTTGGGGGTCTTGATGTTTTTTCGAGCGTCGGTGGGGTAGCAATCGTCGAAGAGAGGGACGCCACCGCCGAGGCAGAGAGGGAAGTCCATCTGAGTGGTCTGGTAGTTTTTCGGCATGTCTGGGTAGAAGTAATTCTTCCGGTCCCAGCGGGAATATTCCGGCGAGCCGCAGCCGAGGGCGAGGCCGGTGAGGAGGGTCTTTTCGATGGCGCGCTTGTTGAGAACGGGAAGTGCGCCGGGGTAGCCGAGGCAGACCGGGCAGGTGTTGGTGTTCGGTTCGTCGCCGAAGGAGGTGCGGCAGGCGCAGAACATCTTGGTGTCGGTGTTGACTTGGGCGTGGACTTCGAGGCCGATGGTGACGAGGTAGGACATTTGGAAAAGTGGCTAGTGCCGAGTGAGCAGTGGAAGACTTGGCTTATGGGAAATCTTTATCCGAGGTTTTCGATACGGAAGACGACGGGTTGTGAGTTGATGCAGTCGAGAGATTCGATTTCGGAGAGTGCTGCGGTCAGTTTTCCGAACGGGCAGGAGTGGAGGAGGAAGACCATGTCGACGAATTCGGCGTCGGGGTTTGAGGAGTCGACGGGGGAATGGGTGCCGGAAATGCCGATTTTGTGGTTGGCCAGGGCGGTGGCGATTTCTGCAACAACTCCAGGGCGGTCGGTGACGTCGAAGCGAACGTAATAGGAGGTGGTGGTTTCCTCGATGGGGACGAGTTCGCCTTTTTCCCGGTAGGGGAGGAAGCCACGGTGGCGGGCGGTATGGGCGAGGTCTCGGGCGGCCTCGACGAGGTCGGCGACGACGGAGGAGGCGGTTGGGCCTTGGCCGGCTCCTTGCCCGTAAAAAAGGGATTCGCCGGCAGCGTCGGCATTGACGGAGACGGCGTTGAATACACCGTTCACAGAAGCGAGGATGTGCTTTTGAGAGATGAAGGAGGGTTGGACACGGAGCTCGACTGAGGCGTTTTCGCGTTCGCGGACGATGGCGAGGAGTTTGATGACGTAGCCGAGAGATTTGGCGAACTGGATGTCTGCGGGGCGAACTTGTTCGATTCCGGTGACGTAGACCTTTGCAGGGTCGATGGGGAATCCGTAGGCGAGAGTGGCTAAGAGGATGGCCTTGTGGGCGGCGTCCCAGCCGTTGACATCGAGGGCGGGATCGGCTTCGGCGTAGCCGAGATCTTGGGCTTCCTGAAGGGCGGTCGGGTAGTCGATACCGCGCAGGGTCATTTGCTCGAGGATGTAGTTCGAGGTGCCGTTGATGATGCCGGTGAAGGATTGGATTTGATTGCCGACGAAGGAGTCTTGGACTGTCTTGACGATGGGGATGCCGCCGGCGATGGCGGCTTCGAAGAAGATGGGAGTTTCCATTTTTCGGGAGATCGCAAAGAGTTCGATCCCGCGTTCGGCGAGGAGGGCTTTGTTGCCAGTGATGACAGGTTTTTTCTCTAGGAGGGCAGCGGCGACGATTTCGAAGGCATCTGTGGTGCCGCCGATGAGTTCGACGACCATATCAACCGAGGGGTCTTGGACGAGTTCGCGCCAGTCGGTGGTAAGGATTTTTTTGTCGACTTCGGAGGAAGTGGCGCGCGCTTTGTTGAGGTCGCGGACGAGGATCTTTGTGATACCTAGCGAAACGCCATTTCCGGTGCGTTCGGAGATGAGTTCGCCATTTTTTTCAATCGTGTTCCATACGCCCGAGCCGACAGTGCCGAAGCCCGCCAAGCCAATACCAAGTTTTTTGCAATCGCTCACGTGGGGAGGCTAGGCATCGTGAGTGAAATCTCAAACTTGAAATGCCAATGAATTGGGAAGAATGAAACCACGGATGAACGCTGATAAACTTGGATGGGAAATTAGGTGGTATCGGTGGCTTAGTTGGCGTGCGATCACGGCACGAAAAACCCGGAGCATGTCGCTCCGGGTTTTCGATTGAGGTTGAAAAAGGAGGTTAATCTTCGTCTTTGGAGATCGAGTCCCGCATGTCGGTGTCTGACTTGATGTTTTCCATACGATAGTAGTCCATGACGCCGAGGTTGCCGCTGCGGAAGGCTTCGGCGAGGGCGAGAGGGACTTGAGCTTCGGCTTCTACGACCTTGGCTTTCATTTCCGCGACGCGGGCGATCATTTCTTGCTCTTCGGCGACAGCGGCGGCGCGGCGAATTTCTGCTTTGGCTTGGGCGACATTTTTGTCTGCTTCGGCTTGGGCTTCCTGGAGTTGCGCTCCAACGTTTTCGCCGACATCCACGTCAGCGATGTCGATGGAAAGAATCTCGAAGGCGGTGCCAACGTCGAGGCCGCGGGCTAGCACGACTTTGGAGATGGAGTCAGGGCTTTCGAGGACGACCTTGTAGGTGTCTGCTGAACCGATGGTGGTGACGATGCCCTCACCAACACGGGCGATGATGGTGTCCTCTTTGGCGCCGCCGACGAAGCGATCGAGGTTCGTGCGCACGGTGACCCGAGCGCGAACTTTCACCTGAATGCCGTCTTTGGAGACTCCGTCGATGGTTGTGCGGCCGGTGTTGTGGCCGGGGCAGTCGATGACTTTCGGGTCGACCGATGTGCGAACCGCTTCATCCACGGATTTTTCGGAGCCCTTGACGGCGAGGTCGATGGCGCAAGCACGATCCCAATCGAGTTCGATACCGGCTTTGCGGGCGGCGATGAGAGCTTGGATGGTTGGAAGGACGTTGCCGCCGGCGAGGAAGTGAGCCTCGATTTCATTGATATCGATTTCGATTCCGGCTTTTTTGGCGGTGATTCGTGAGTCGACGATTGGGCCGTAGGGGACTTGTCGGAGTCGCATCGCAATGAGATCGGAGAAGCCGACGTAGGCACCAGCGAGCCACGCGCGAAGCCAGACGCTGAAGAAGGAGAGAATGACGAACGAGGCGACTAGGCCGACGATTCCGAGGATGATGAGTAGGATGGTGGAAGTTTCCATGTTGTTTTATGCTTTAGATTTAACGATGAGTTGAAAGGAGTTGGCGTCAGTGACTTGGAGTTCAGTGTTTTTTGGTATTTGGCCGGATTCAGAAAATGCTTCGTATTGCTTTCCGTCAATTTTCACATAGCCGCTGGGTGAGAGGACGGTGACGGAAGTTGCGGTTTTGCCAATCAAATCTTGTGCATCTTTTTTTAGGGCTGTGGAAGAACCTTCCACGGATTCGTCTAAGAAAAAGCGTTTTCCCATTTTGGTGTTCGGAAGGATTTTGAACTGGACGTAAAAAACGGTCCCAGCAGCGGCGACGGTGATAAAGATCGCCAGAGTTCCTTCTGCTGTGCCGAGTGTGGTAAAGGCAAGGACGCATCCGGTAAAAAGGAGGATTCCTCCAGCGAGACCAAGGATTCCGCCGGGAATCATCACCTCGAAAGCGAGAAGGATGATGCCAAGGGAGAAAAGAAGGGCGATCAGAGACATTACAAGTAAGCTTGGGGTAAAGAGTATGGCTTCTCAAGCAGTATCATCTTGAGTTTCTACGTGCAGTTCAAACTCAGTATTGCCAATCACTTTTACTTCGGTTCCTGGCTGAGCGTCGCCGATGGCAAGGCGAGCGTCGTAGCGTTTGCCGTTTATTTCGATTTCTCCTGAAGGAAACAAGGCCGTGACAGCGTGACCGGTGGCGCCAATGAGTGACGGCTGATCACGGGCGATGGAGGAGAGGGTATCTTGGCCGCCGATGGCAGACTCGAGGACCATGCCGCCCCAGAGGCCCCCGCGGGGCATGAATCGGAGTAGAAGGGCGAAAATCAGGATGGCGCCACCGAGGCCGGTAATGAGATTGATGAGGGGGCGGGTGAGGAAGCCGGAGTCCCACTCGATGGGTTGGTCTGGCCAGATATCGGACATGCCCCAGAGGAGTGAGCCGAGCATGAGGAGCGCTCCCGGGACTGCGAGAACGAAGAACCCTGGGATGATGAAGAGATCGATCATCACGAGGGCGAAGCCGATGAAAAAGAAGAGTGCTGGTTCGTGGCCGGAGAGGCCAGCTGAGTAGTGGCCGAAAAAGACGATGGCAAGGAGGATGCCACCACCGATGCCAAAGATGCCGAATCCGGGGGTTTTAAACTCGACGAAGATGAGCACGAGTCCGGCGGCGAGTAGGAGGGGTGCGATGGCGGTAATGAATTGGGCTAGCTTTTCCGACCAAGCGACTTCTAGGGTGGTGACCGTATGGTTGTTAGCTCCAAATAGCTCGTCGAGCAGGTCATCAATGGATTCGGCGATTCCTGCGCCGAGCAGAGGTGCTTCTGGGTCACCGTATTTTTTCATGGCTTCATCGGCGGTTAGAGAAAGAAGCTCGCCTTTTGGGCTGACGACTTCGTCGCCGAATTTGAGTTCGTAGTCCGCATCGATCATGGCCGAGATGGCTTTGGCACGATTTTCGTCTTCGCCTGACATGGCACGGACGCGGACTTTGAGGTAGGAAACGATCTTTTGTTTCATCGTTTCATTGATATCAGCCCCGCTGCCGGAGACAGGTGCTGCAGCTCCGATGACTGCTTTGGGAGTGAACCAGATTTCGTCAGTGCCAGCAGAGATGAGTGCGCCAGCGGAGATGGCTTCAGAGTTGATGAAGGTGATGGTTTTTCCGGGGAATTTGTCGAGTGCTTTGAGGATCTCAAAAGTAGTATCGAGGCGTCCGCCGGGGGTTTCCATGTCAAGAATGACCGTGTCGGCACCTTGTTCGATGGCGGTTTTCAGGCCACGGCGTAGGATGTAAAGCTCCGGTGGTGCAATTTGATCGCGGATTGGGATGACGACGACTTTGTTTTCCTTTTGGGTGGTTTCAGGCTCTTGTGCCGTGATCCATGAGGGTAGGAGTAGAAGTGCGAGGAGAAATTTTTTCATGAGGGCAGTCGGTTCCAACACTAGTAACCTAGCACAATAACGGAACGTGAGGTGGTGTAAAATTTGATTTGGTTGTCTTGAAGGATGGGGTAGTCGACGGAGTGATCGATGCGGTTGTGGCCGCCGTATTTTTTTTCGTCGGAGTCCAAGAGGAGTTTGTGAGTGGTTTGCTGATGGGGGGTGACGCCGTAGCCTGGGATGGAATTGCCGGCGGAGAGATTGATGACGAAAATGAGGTTGGCGCGTTCGGCGATGATGATTTTGTTTTCGTGATCGATGTGGAGGAGGTTTGCGGGAGGGGATTGGAGGATGTTTTTTTCTTTTGCAAGAGTGACGAGGTCGCGGTCCCATTTGGCAAGCCAATGGTATTTGAGATCGGGGTTATCGACGAGTGACCATTGGCGGCGGCAGTAGTGGTAGGACCAGCCATTTCCCTCGCGGGGGAAGTCGAGCCATTCGGGGTGGCCGAATTCATTTCCCATGAAATTGAGCCAGCCTTCGCCGCCAAAGGCGAGGGTCATGAGGCGGATGATTTTGTGGAGGGCGATGCCACGTTCGATTACGGGATGTTGATCTTCCAATTCCATGTGCCAATACATCTCCTTGTCCATGAGGCGGAAGGCGATGGTTTTGTCGCCGACGAGGGCTTGGTCGTGGGATTCCGCGTAGGCGATGGTGGCTTCGCCGTGGCGGCGGTTGTTGAGGACGCCCCAGAGTTCGTCCATATTCCAATCTTCGTCGCGCTGGTCTTTGAGGAGTTTGATCCAGTAGTCGGGGATGCCCATGGCGAGGCGGTGGGAGAACCCGACGCCGCCTTCTGAGTTTGGGCGGCATAGGCCTGGCATGCCGGACATGTCTTCTGCGACGACGATGGCGCCGGGTTTGATTTCCGAGATGAGTTGGTTGGCAAGTTTTAGGTAGAGGATGGCCTCTTCGTTGGCATCGTCTCCAAAGTAGTCATCGTAGGTGCTGAAGGTGCGGTTGCCGTGGGAGTGGTAGAGCATGGAGGTGATGCCATCGAAACGGAAGCCATCGAAACGGAATTCTTCTAGCCAATAACGGACGTTGGAGAGGAGGAATTGGCGGACTTCAGGTTTCCCGTAGTCGAAACATTTTGAGTCCCATTGCGGGTGTTCGCCTTGATCGCCGTGGTGGAAATATTGGTGGCCGGAGCCGTCGAGGTTGTTGAGGCCTTCGGCGATGTTTTTGACGGCGTGAGAGTGGACGATGTCGAGCAAGACGGCGATGCCCATGCCGTGGGCGGTGTCGATGAGGTATTTCAGGTCCTCTGGGGTGCCGAAACGTGAGCAGGCGGCGAAGAATGAGGAGACGTGGTAGCCGAAGGAGCCGTAGTAGGGATGCTCTTGGACGGCCATGAGCTGGATGGTGTTGTAGCCGGCCTTTTGGATGCGGGGGAGGATTTGGTTGGTGAATTCGCGGTAGGTGTGGAGGCGGGGTTCCTCGCCGGACATGCCGGTGTGGGTTTCGTAAATGAAGGGGGTTTGGATCGTTCTTGGATCGAACTCGTTTTTCCAAACGTAGGTTTCGGGAGGTGACCAAATCTGGGCGATATAGTCGTGGGTGGTGGGATCTTGGACGGTGCGGTGGATGGTCGCGGGGAGGCGGTCGAGTCGTGAGTCGTCCGCTCCGTGGATGTGGAGTTTTATTTTATCGCCGTGGCTGAGAGTCTTGGCGGGGAGTTTGAGTTCCCAAATACCTCCGTCGATTTTAGCGAGGGGGTGTGAGTCGCGGTTCCATTGATTGAAATCGCCGATGAGCGAGACCGCCTTCGCCGCTGGAAGCCATTCGCGAATAATCCATTGGTTTTCTGCGGATTTAAAATGGATACCACAAAAGCGGTGGGCACGGGAGTAGGCGGGAAGGGAGCCGTGTTTTTTACGGATTTCAGCCAAGGTGTTTTCGAAGCGTTCCGTGCGGCGTAGAATTGCTTCGGTCTGTGGCTCGAGCCACGGGTCGTCTTGGACGAGCTTGGGAAGTTTTTCTTTCGGAGCCATGTGCGGATTAAAGGTGAGGGGCAAGAGAATGGGAATAGAAAATGGCGGATAGATGCAGGCTAGACCGGTTTCCAAATGGCCTTGCCGAAATCGAGTGGATTTTTTGGGGTTCGAAGAAATTGGCTATGCGATGTCAGGCAGCGTTTCGGGCGGACGAAGCCAAGATCGGCGTTGTTCGTCATTCGTGGATGTTCTCCACTCGTTGCTCACGCCTTGAATTTTGCCGATAATCGGCGCAGCCATTTTACCTGTTCGTTTTGCTCTTTGGTATGATTTGAAACTTGGTTAAGCATTTGGAGGGGATAGCCTTCGGGCATGTTTCTCGGAGGTATTCAGGTTGAGTTCACGCATTGGGATTGGGCGGTGCTTGTTGGGTATTTGCTACTGACGACATGGGTGGGGCACAAGATGAGCGGGCAGCAGGCGAGTATTAAGGATTTTTTCTTAGGCGGTCGGACCCTGCCGTGGTGGGCGGTAAGTGGATCGATGATTGCGACCGAGATTAGTGCGCTGACGTTTATCGGAGTGCCGGGAATTGTGTTCGGACTAAAAGGGGATTGGACGTATTTGCAATGGGGATTGGGTTCGATGGTGGCTCGATTCGCGGTGGCTTACTGGTTGGTGCCGCTGTATTACGAGAAGGAGATTTACAGCCCGTATGATTTCATGGGGAGCCGCCTAGGAGCGAAGGTGAAGGCTTTGGTAACGGGCCTGTTTTCGTTGGGTTCGGTGCTGGGGCAGAGTGTCCGTGTATTGGTGACTGCGATCATTTTACGGGAGGTGACTGGGATGCCGGTTGAGTTTTGTATCGTTGTGATTGGGGTTGTTGCGGTCTTTTGGACCTTAATGGGAGGTATGCAGACGGTGATTTGGACCGATGTGATGCAATTTTGTTTGTTCGTATTTGGAGGACTGCTTGCGCTTTTCCTGCTGGTAAAAGGTTTGGGCTGGAGTGAGATCGTAGCGTTGAACCAGATTGTGGTGGATGGAGCTGCGATTGATAAGATGCGCTTCTATGATCTGACCGCTCCGTTTGAGAAACCTGAGTTGAGATACACGCTTTGGGTTGGGTTGTTGGCGATGCCATTCCAGAATTTCACAGCCTTTGGAGTCGATCAGCTCAATACCCAGCGAATGTTCTGTTGTGGAAACGTGCGAGATGCCCGGAAGGCGATGTGCTGGAGTAGTGTTTCGCTGGTGATCACGTTGCTTATGTTGGCGGTGGGATCTGGGCTGTTTGCTTGGTATCAGCAATTTCCGCCAGAAGCGGTGCTGGCTGCGAAGTTTGAAGAGAGTCCGAATAATGTGTTTCCTGCGTGGATCGTGCGCGAGGTGCCAGTGGGTCTTAGCGGCTTGATACTAGCGGGAGCTTTCGCGGCTGCGATATCGAGTTTGGATTCAATCTTAGCGGCACTCAGTCAGACGAGTCTTTCGGTCATTTACGGACAAGAGAAGATGGAGGCTGAGGGACAAGGTGCGCGTATGGTAAAAATTTCGCGGATTGCTGTGTTGATCTGGGGGGTGATCTTGACGTTTGCCGGCCTTCTCTTATGGGAGATTTACCAGCGAAATGAGGATAGTGATTTGATTGGTTTAGCCTTTGGAATGGTGGCCTATACTTACGGTCCGTTACTGGGTGTTTTGCTGGCAGCGTTGATTCCTTGGAGAGCAAGTGGGATCGGTCTTGTGGTCGGGACGCTGCTCTCTGTGATGTTGGTGGCATATTTCCGCCCGGAACTTGTGAGTATTCTGGAAATTCTTGAGCAGAATGATCTGGCAAAGATTTTGGTAGAGAGTCGACCCAAGTTGGCATCTGAATGGTTCTTTCCTTTGAATGCATTGCTCACTTTGAGCTGCGGATTGATCGGCGGTCTGTTCAAGAAAAGTTGAGAAATACTTCGGGGAGGTCGAGCGGTCTTCTGATTGGTTAAAGAACTTCTAAATTCTTAAAAATTGGCTAAATCTTTTGTTACGAAGTTGTCACAGCGTAGATGGTTTAATTTCAATGCCTAAGGTTGTCTTTGTCCTGTTAGAGAGGGTTGAAGCTTTGGCAAAGCTAAGTATTTCTCCAGTCAAGATTTTAAAAAAATATCCTGTGGAACACTTGTGGAAAGCCGCAACAAAGTTCTATCTGTTAGATCGGTTCTAAAAAAATTTTCCGAGTCAAAAATTCTTGTTCAGAGTCTTGGGACAGTTGGTGAATGAATCTCCGTTGGGGGGATGGAAAGCGCTGACATTTTGAGAGACAAAATGAGTAAAGACCCTTTGAATATTTCGGATAACCCAGCCTTAGAATCTGTCGTGACTCGCGAGAGTTCCTCATCGGACGTGGAGGTCCAATGGGAGCGTATTTCGAAATCCTTGCGGAGTGCAATTGGAAGCGATGCGTTTCAACGATGGTTTGGGACAGCTAGGTGGGAGGCGGTTAAGGATGGGGAAGGAAAAATTACGGTTCCTGGAGAGATACACCAGGTGTGGATTGAAACGAACTATCTTCCAGAATTGATTCTTGCAGCAGGTGAGGCGCATGAAGGCCTTCATCATGTTCAAATTGAGGTTGAGAAGAGTCCCTCTGAAGTTGAGTCAAGCGATTTGGAAGGTTCGAAGGAAGTCGAGATCAGGAAAGAGCTGCCAGATGAAATTTTGACGAAGAGAGCAAGGGCTGCGGGTTTGAATTCGGATTACACCTTCAAGAATTTCGTAGTAGGTAACAACAGCGAGTTTGCTCACGCTGCGTGTGAGGCAGTTGCGACGAAGAAGGGCGTTGGCTATAACCCGTTATTTATCCATGGTGGCTCGGGTTTGGGGAAATCCCATCTCATGCATGCGCTTGGACAGGAAATTCTGCGCCGACGCCCAGACTCGAGGGTGATTTATCTCACTTGTGAGAAGTTCACCAACGAGTTTATCGAAGCGATTCGTAAAGGGGATACCGAAAAATTTCGCCGGAGATACCGAAGTTCGGATGTTTTGCTGATCGATGATGTTCAGTTTCTTGCTGGCAAGGAGCGCTCGCAGGAAGAATTTTTCCATACGTTCAATACGCTTTTGGATGGACGTCATCAGGTGGTTCTCACTAGTGACCGACCGGCGTGTGAGATAAAAAGCATCGAGCCAAGATTGGTTTCACGATTTGAGTGCGGCCTTGCGGTAGAGATTCAGCCGCCGCAGCTTGAAACGCGTATGGCGATTCTCAAGAAGAAGACGCTTGAGTGGAAAGTTTCTGTAGATGATTCGGTTATTACGTTTCTTGCTGAAAAAATTCGTTCAAATGTGCGCCGACTTGAAGGAGCCCTAGTGCGCGTGGCGACCTTTGCATCTTTAGCTGGGGAAAGTGTTTCGGTAGAAAAGGTCGAGCATTTGCTTCGTGATTTCATTCAGGAGGAGTCAGGACGGCAGGTCACTATTGATGGGATTCAGCGAGTGGTGGCAGAGACGTTTGATATTCGCTTGGCAGATATGATTTCAAGGAGAAGACCTGCGAGTATCGCGTTCCCGCGCCAGATCGCGATGTATTTGAGTCGGCAGATGACGCATACTTCCTTGATGGAGATTGGGGAGGCTTTTGGTGGGCGTGATCACGGAACGGTGATTCATGCGTGCAAGAAGGTTTCTAGTGAAATCGGCAAGCAAGCCGGCTTGAGGGAAAGAATTGAGCGAATCGAGAGCCAGTTGAAGCGTTAGTCTGTTTTTTGACTCGTGCTGAGTTGCTTTCGTAGGAAAACCCGAGCTTTGCCAATCTGAATTTATTGCGTTCTTGCGCAAACTGCAGCCTTTTGTAGAATTCTCGGGACGGGAATTGCTCTACGAAGTAACCGTCATCAAACAAACACTCAAAATTATGACTGAGAATCCATTTTCAAAAGAATCAACTTCAGCTGCTGCGGCCTCACAACCTTCTCCTCAAGCAGCAGCTTCCGACCTCCGGGATGCTGCTTCCGACTTCGCCAAGACGACCGGTGAGCAGGCAAAAGAGGTAAAAACGCGTGCTGTAGACGCTGCGAATGCGCTCAAAGCCAGTGCTTCTGAAAAAGCCGATCACTATAAGGCGGTAGCGACTGAAAAAGCGGACCATTACAAAGCGGTAGCAACAGAAAAAGCCGATCACTACAAAGCTGTAGCGACTGAAAAAGCTGCCCATGTGAAGGATTCAGCGCAACAGCAATGGGACGAGACTCGGGTGAGAGCCAAAGAGATTCACGTTACTACCGAAGACTATATCCGTCAGAATCCAACCAAGGCAGTGCTTGGAGCGCTTGGCGTTGGTTTCCTGATTGGGTTGATCACCCGTCGCTAGTTTCAGAATCTTTATAACACTGAGGCTGAATTAGAGCGTAGTTTTTGACCTTCGCAACTCGAGGCTCCTCCAGATGGGGTCTACCTTAATTTCCTGAAATGGCAAACGATACGGAATTAGCTCAGAATACTGAGACATCTACGGGTGCTAAGGGGCCGGTAAACTGGAAGGAAGCCGGCGTTGATTTTATTTCCTCGAAAGTTGGTATTTTCAGAGTTGAAGCAAAGGCTGCGGCCACAGCGGCAATCGGTAAAATCGCCCTCTTGTTGGTTGCTGTTTTCTTTCTGTTTGTTACCTACGCTCTACTTTTGGTCGGATTGGTGGGGTGGATTTCGGACTCCATAAATTGGCAATGGTATCATGTCGCGTTCGCCATTTCTGGAGGGCATTGTTTGATCTCACTGATCTTGTTGTTGATGTGCCGTTCGAAGCCTGCCGAACCTTTCCCTATGACTCGAGCTGAACTTGAAAAAGACCGCGAATGGCTAGAAACTCTAAAAACGAGATAGATCTCGCCGAATTGGTGCAGAGAAGTGAGGCCGCGAGATTGAAGCTCGGTGAGGCTCACCATGAGTTGAAGGAGAAGCTCAATATTCCATTGAGAGTCAAAAGCTCGATTAAATCCCAACCGATGAAATGGTTGGGGATTTCTGCCGGAGTTGGATTGGTCGGCAGCTTTTTTATGAAGTCGAAGAAGAAAAAGCGAATCCAGCGAGAAGAAAAACAAACTGTATTTGATCATGCGAAGGGGTTGTTTCCGGCGCCTACTTCTATGTTGTTTTCCTTGGTAAGGCCTGCGCTGAAGGTCTATGTGGCGAAGTTGCTGAGTGATTTGGCGAACAAGCATGCAGCTGGTAACCCAATGATGAATCGTTCGCGTGCTCCTGAGGAATCTTTCGATTCAAACTAATCATCATAACCTACAATTCCGGTTGCTCCTTTGATGAAAGGAAGTATCTTTTTCTCTCTCGTCTAAAAGAAAACCCTCTGAAGTTAATCTCAAAAAATGCCTGAACACCAAGTCCTCGATCATGTTGATGAATATCTGAAGTTAGGTCGCGAATATGGTGCCTCGGATATTCACATCGCGACAGCATACCCGCCGGCATGGCGAATGAACGGAACTCTTTCTCCGATCTGGCCTGACCATGAAGTGCTTAAACCCGAGGAGACCGAACGCTTGGCAAGGTCCTTTCTAGGCGAGGAAGAGTGGAACCGTCTTGATGAGCGAGGAGATATCGATTTCGCCTATGAAGGAACGGACGGTCGTTACCGTGCTTCGGTTGTGAAGCAACGCCTCGGCCTTGATATGGTGTTTCGAATTATTAACTCTGACATCAGAGAGATGGAAAGTATCGGTCTACCGATTGAGCATATCATCCCTCTTACTCGGTATCAGAACGGTTTGATTCTCATTACAGGTTCGGTTGGTTCTGGTAAGTCGACCACGTTGGCTTCGATCGTTGATTTCGTGAACGGAGATCGCGAGGACCATATTCTCACTCTTGAGGACCCGATTGAGTATGTCTTCAAATCGAAAAAGTGCCACGTAAATCAGCGTGAGGTGCACAAGCATACCGAGTCCTTTGGTCGAGCGCTGCGTGCGGCACTGCGAGAAGATCCAGATGTTATTATGGTCGGAGAAATGCGAGACCTTGAAACCATTCAGCTTGCATTGACCGCTGCTGAAACCGGTCACCTTGTGCTTGGTACGCTTCACACGGGTAATGCTCCAAGGACTCTAGACCGGGTTCTTGATGTATTCCCTACCGACCAGCGAGATCAGATTCGCATCATGGTTTCAGAATCTTTGAGAGGAATTCTTTCTCAGCAGCTTGTTCCCAATATCGCCGGTGACGGACGTGTCCTTGTGACAGAATTGCTAGTGAATACTCCAGCGGTTGCCAACTGTATTCGGGAAGGTAAAACCTATATGCTTCCGGGTGTCATGCAGACTGGTAAACACGTGGGCATGGTGACCATGGATGAGTCTTTGCGTAATGTCTATGTTCAGGGAAAAATTTCGGCTGAAGAACTTCTGTTTCGATCTGACGACAAAGCGCAGATGCAAGCATTCCTAAAATCCTAAACAACCGCTCGAATTCATTTACTGATATGGCTAGAATTGACGCCTTTTTTAAAATCCTCGTGGAAAGTGGAGGTTCCGACCTTCACCTTTCAGAGGGGCAGCCGCCAAAACTTCGAGTTCACGGAGCCGTTTCTCCGATCGATGGAGAGGACATCCTTGAGGGGGAATCGTTCAAGGAACTATTGGGTGAGATCTGTGACGACAAAGCTTTTGAGCGTTATCTTAAAGATGGCGACCTCGACTTCGCTTACGAAATGGACGAGGACTCACGCTTTCGATGTAACTATCTTCAGCAACAGAATGGCCTGGCGGCGGTTTTCCGGCTTATTCCAACCGAAATTATGGCTCTCGATGCCCTTGGGGTTCCAGAAGTGGTCAAGGAGTTCGGGCATATGCGATCTGGCTTGGTGCTTGTGACTGGGCCAACTGGGTCTGGGAAATCGACCACCCTTGCAGCGCTTCTTGACTACATTAATATCAACTTCTCGCGTCACATCATCACGGTGGAGGAGCCGATCGAATTTGTGCACCGGAATAAAAAGTCGATTCTCACTCAGCGTGAAGTTCCGATCCAAACTCCTTCTTTTGCCGACGGTCTGAGGGCGGCTCTACGTGAAGATGCAGACATCGTATTGGTGGGCGAAATGCGAGATCTTGAGACTATTTCCTTGGCCTTGACTGCTGCTGAGACGGGTCTCTTAGTTTTCGGAACTCTTCACACGAACAACGCTCGGAAAACGATTGACCGGATTATTGACGTTTTCCCAGCGAATCAGCAGTCGCAGGTTCGGACGATGCTTGCGGCTTCGCTTCGTGGTGTGGTTGCGCAGCTTCTTTGCAAGCGTGTGGACAAACCCGGCCGCGTGGCGGTTCACGAAATTATGTTCGGAACCCCTGCGGTTTCAGCGATTATTCGTGAGGGGGCAACTCAAAAGCTCTACGACGTGATTACCGGCGGTAAAAGTGAGGGCATGCAATTCATGGATGAGTCTATTTGGTCAAAACTGCGCGAGGGAATGATTTCCCCCCAAGAGGCCTACATGAAAGCAATTGATAAAACTCGATTCAAAAGATTTTTGCCTGAGGAGCAAGCTCATCTTGGCGATGCATCAGGTGACAACCCGATGTCTCAGTGAGGGGTACTTTCGTCGCCTAGGATTTTATCGATGGATTCGACACGTTCCCACGGGCACCTCTTACGCTGGTATTTTTTCCAGACAATATCTCGTAATACTCGCCAGATATCCTCTGGAGGATTTTCAATTTCTTGCCACTCAAGGTCTTTTTTTAGTGAGGTGATGATACGCCATTGCCGACTGTGATAAGACGCTCGATAAAGCCTCTTACCATCTTCAGTGCGCTCATTCCACTCGTGCTTTTCCATGGCCAAGAGGACTCTTTAGAGCCTTCAGATGCAATCGTAATTTTAAAAGATGCTGCTCCGGCGGCTAGAGTGAAGGATCATTTAGGGAATGTAAGAAACGCTAGAATTCGAGTCATCTTTTTCTGAGGCTAGCTTTCAAAGTAGGTGTATCCACTGAGGCCGTTTCGGTAGAGATCCATGATTTGTTTGCGGTCGCGTGGGGAGATGCGGCCTTGATTCACTGCCTTTTCTGCAAAGTTACGGAATTTTGATACGAGTTCTTTGGGGTCGAATTCGACGTAGGATAGAACGTCGGCAACGGTATCACCTTCGACTTCGTGGGTGTAGACGGGTTTGCCCTTTTCGAGGTGTACGCCGACTACATTCGTATCGCCGAGAAGGTTGTGAAGGTCCCCGAGGGTTTCTTGGTAAGCGCCAACCAAGAAGACGCCGACATAGTAGGGTTCGTCAGGTTTGAGTTCATGTAGAGGCAGAACTTTTGCGACGTCGTCCTTTTCGATGAACCGGTCAATTTTCCCATCGCAGTCGCAGGTGATATCAGCCAAGACCGCGCGTTGTTTCGGGCGTTCGTTGAGGCGGTGGATGGGCATGACTGGGAAGAGTTGGTCGATGGCCCATGAGTCGGGTAGTGACTGGAAGAGGGAAAAGTTTCCGTAGTAGAAATCGGCCAAGCCGTTGGAGAGTTCGCGAAGATCTTCTGGGATGTCATCCATATCAGAGATCATTTTTGAGATTCGAGTCAGGATGTGCCAATACCATGCTTCTGCTAAACCGCGCTCCCTAAGCGTGGCTGTGCCGTAGAGAAACATCGCACGCACTTGGTCACGATAGTAAACTGCATCGTTCACCGCTTCCTGAAGGCTTTCTTGTTTCAGGGTCTTGTTGACGTGGAAAAGGTTAGTGAGGTTCTGAGGTGGGGCCTCGGGCATTTCGGGTTCCTTTTCGGTAGTTTGGGCCGAGGTGACATCAAGGATATTGAAGACCAACACCGAGTAGTAAGAGACCACTGCGCGGCCAGACTCGGAGATGAGGTCGGGATGTTTTACACCGACTCGGTCACACTGCTGTGCGACGACCTCAACGATATCGGTGCAGTATTCTTGGATTGAGTAATTGCAGGATGAAGCAAAATTCGTGTGTGAGCCATCGTAGTCCACGGCCATGCCACCGCCCATATCGAGAACACCCATCGGGGCGCCTTCCTTGACTAGGTCACAGTAGATTCTGACGGCTTCAGTCGCCCCTTCGCGGATCGCTGCGATGTTCGGTATCTGACTGCCTTGGTGATAGTGGAGCATTTTCAGGCAGGCGAGGTGGCCGGATTCTTTAAGTGAATCGACGACCCCGACGACTTGGGCGGCATTCAGGCCGAAAACAGAATTGTCGCCAGCGGATTCCTGCCAGTGGCCGGAGCCTTTGGTGGAAAGACGAATGCGTATGCCGAGATTGGGAAGGACCCCGATTTTTCGGGAGCGGTCGAGAATCAGGTCTAATTCGCTGGGCATTTCCAAGACCAGCATGATTTTCATGCCCATTCGCTGTGAGTGGAGAGCTAGATCGATGAACTCCTCGTCCTTGTATCCGTTACAAATGATGTAGGCCTCTGGATCATGCATGTGAGCGAGAGCTGCAATGAGTTCTGGCTTTGAGCCCGCTTCGAGGCCGTAATGATATTTTTTTCCAAACTCGGCGATTTCCTCGATCACTTGCCGCTGCTGATTGACCTTGATCGGGTAGACCCCACGGTAATCACCTTGGTAGGCGGTTACGTTGATCGCCTTTCGAAAGGCCTCGTTGATTTCCGTAATTCGTGAATGCAGGAGATCACGAAAACGCAGTAGCACAGGGAGATGAGTGCCTCGGTCTCGAAGTCCTTCGATAAGATTGTGCAGGGAAACCTTCGCGCTACCTTCGCCGTCTTCGAGTTTGACCGTGACGTGACCGTTCTCATCGACATCGAAAAATTGATGGCCCCAAGCATTAACGCCGTAAAGTTCAGATGATTTCTGAGCTGACCAGCCCTTCCGGGGTTGAGATGATTTGAGGGTGGATGCGGATGGTGGAGTCACGGGCGAGGCTGGCACGTTAGTGGGAAATTTTCAAACCGATTTCAATTCTCGCAGCTCAGTCTTTTCGTTTTGGAAGATGACGAAAATCGCATTGCAGAATATCATGGATTGTTTGAAAAGTTCAAAACTTTCTGAATCGGACCGACCGTGATCTTAACCTCTCTACTGCCAGAGAGTCCATTTAGATACGGACTTTCATACACCGCTTTTGGGTCCAGATTGATCGGCTTGCCATTGACGTTCGGGAGCTTGAAGGCTTCGCGGTCTGCTGGGTCATAAGAGAACATTTCAATATGCTGGCTCCCATCTCCGAGGCGGTAGGCTGTCCTGCTACTGGTCTCCAA
>JBGCEE010000091.1:0-20264 GCA_045106015.1 Akkermansiaceae bacterium
TGCAATCCAAGCGAGCAGTTCTTTGCGCTCTTCGGGTGAAGGTTGGGTCTTCTCATCCTTCGGTGGCATCTGCTTGAAATGCGTTTGCTCTTGGGCGCGGTTGAGTAGGTCGAGACGTGCGTCCAAGGGAAGCTCGGCGAGATTATCGAGCCGGATCTCTCCTTTCTGTGTACCGTAGTCGTGGCACTTCCAGCAATGATCCTCTAAAAGGAATTCAATCTTCTTGGGAACTTCCAAAGGCCGTTCGACGACGGGCTCCGGCTCCAGCGCGGGCGCCAAACCTTTGGGTGTGGTGGCATGTTGTTTGAGAAATGCAACATCTGCCTCGGAAAGGATGGATTCTTCAAACGTTCCAGTGACCCCAGAAATCGACACTTTGACCGTGCCTGTCTTCGCATCGTAAGAGACTAGCTCACCCTCGAAGGTCTTGGACCCGTCCGCACTTTTCCAGGTCCGTGCCATGGCCGGAGTGGCCAATAACAAAGAAACTATCGACCACGAAAGAAGCCGGACAAAACCGTTGAAACGAATTTTCATACGCTGTGGAATGTCCTCAGAGATGCTCACCTCGGATGAATCATTCGAAGGAGCTTGCTGTGACAATTTTTACCGAAGGCCCAAGGCCCTTACATCATCAGCTCTTTGATCGGTCCGGTTTGTTTACCGGTGAGAGCTGGGTCGAGAACGCCGAAGTGTTTGATCGGGTTGCCGTAGACGTTGAGTAGTGTGGTGTAGAAGTTGCCCAAGGTTTTGTGGCCTTCTTTACCCCAATAAGGCAGGCGAACATAACGACGGCCCAAATTCAGGCGGGCGTTGTCTCCAGCCATGAGGACAAATGGGTATTCCCAGCCGTGACTGTGGTGAGTCTCTCCGCCATCCGGGAAGTAGAAGATCATGGTATTGTCGAACATCGTTCCGTCACCTTCCGGCACGCCTTTGAGGCGTTTGACGATCATGTCGACGAGTTTCATGTGGTGATGTTCACTGCGCTTGCGGACTTCGACTGCTTCGACGCCGCCGATACTTTTACCGTGGCCGATATCGTGCATGTTGACCTTTTCGCCCTCGATGCCGGGGATCCCGGTGTAGTGGTGGCCGAGCTCGTCAACGGTGAAGGCCGCCACGTTCGTGAGGCCGGAAATCAGTGATGAAAGTAGGACTTCGGTGTGGCCCACTTGGCGATCAATTGTATTGAGATCGTCTGCGAAATATTTCTCGTCCAGTTTAGGAACGTGCTGTTTCACCGTATCGCACATTTCGTCGATCTTACGGTTGCGCTCGCGGATGTCTTGGATGGAACCAGCGTAGTTGCCGACTTTCTGGCGCTCGATTCCTGCCAACTGCTTGGCAAGTTCGGTATGATTGCCCGCAGCGAATTCGAGGACTTTGCGCTCAAGCTGGTAGCGGACTTGGTCATCTGCATTGGAAGAAACCGATTTGAAAATTTCTTCGATCGCGACTTTCGGCGAACCGAACGCGTAGTTCGGTTGCTGCGGGCCACGAGCTGAGAAGCCTTTGGCGATTCCGTCGAGGCTACCGCGAGCATTTCCGCCGCTGTCTGGGAAACAGGCGAGCTCGATGTGTTCCATCGGGGATGGGAAAAGTTTTGCGAGTTCGAAGTCGACCGTGGCCCATTTGATGGAGCCAGGACGTTCGTTTGCCTTGTAGACACCGAGCGATGAACACCATGAATGGTGACCGGTGGTGCACATTTTCCCAGAGAGACCCTGAAGAATGGTGAGATTCTCTTTGTGCTCTTCCAAAGGTGACATCCATTCAGGAAGCTCGTGACCGTCGAGATCCACCTCGTAAGGATCTTTGGCCTTTTCCTTTGCCATCAGATCTTTGTCGAAAGACGGAGGAACCATGACCTTAGGAAACAGGCCGTTTCCGCGGTGCATGAAGATAAAGCGCATCGGCGGCTTGCCGGCATTGCCGAGACTTGTCGAAGCAGCGGAGAGGCTTGGAATCGCTCCGGGGAGGGAAAGTCCACCCATCGTCAGGAAGGCGGTTTTGAGGAAATCACGTCTTTGGTTCATAAGAAATGGGTGTTTGGGTCTCGAGACAAGAGAGAATACGGGGAGACACTAGCCTCTTTTCAGTTATTTTCGATAAATAAATGAGTTCGCTGGGCAACTGGATGATCTGTAATTACTTCTGATTCCCCCTTTGGGTCGCTTACTTCTGGGTATTTGTCTCGATGAAGTGCTGGGCCTCCTTGAGCAGACGCTCCTCATTTGCCTTGCGGAGCAGTCCTTTGATCTTACGGCCATCCATTTCGGTCAGCTCGCCATCCACGAATACTTCTTCGATGGGCCAGTCATCACTTCGTTGGGTCGCAAGCGGAACATCGCTGAAACCACCGAGCTGGAGATTGCCCATCGGGCTGCGGCCCCATGCGTAGCGATAGTGAACGGGATTTGGAACGAGCGGGTTGGTGAGAACGAGCTTCTTGTTATCCTTTTTGTCGCGATTGCGGTCATCCTTGCCGATGACGAGATTTTCGGCAGTCGCCGGATAGAACATGCGGTCCTCGCCAGCAATGGCGAAGCCTTCGATCGGGCCACCATCGGCAACTGCCGAAATCGCTTGGTCGAAACTCAGGACAATCTTACCCTCTTCCTTGGTCATCTCCTTCACGATGGGCGGCTTCCATTTGACGTCTTTTTCGAAACCATACTCGGTCGCAAGGGCCCAACGAGCGATTCGCTCACCGGCCGGAAGCTTGAGCTGCGGGTGATACCATGAACGCCTCAGATCGTAGGTGCTAACAAAACCGATGTTTTCATCACCTCCTTCAAGAAGCTCTAGGTAGGTCTGATACTGGGCTTCGCGAATTCTAGCGCCCACATCACCCATGTGCTCGGTGAAATTCACAAGCGACTGCCGCTCACCGGCTGAGCATAAGGAAAGGATGCCGAATGGCATTTCAGGATCATTGAACGCAGCGCGCCATGCAGCGATCATTGTTGGGAAAACATCGCGATACATCTCCGCTCCTTCCGTGCCGTTGAAGCAGTTGTTGTAGCCTTGGTGGAAGATCGCGCCTTTCACGGCATAACCTTCCAACTGGCCGATCATTCCAGCGTAGCAATTCCCCGGGCGATTCTGATCAAAAGCCGGACCAGGAACGACTTCGGTAGGTGCCTTACGATTTGCCGGTTTCCCTGCCTTTTCCATCCTTTCGACCCATTGCTCGTGTTTCGTGATGCGATTCTTGAGGTCTTCCTGAGGATCGAAGGCCGCAACTTTTTCGTCCCAAGTGGCAAGCAGGTTTTTGACCGGCTGGGTATCGATCTTCCGAATTTCGGATTCGGGGGTCCAAGCCTCGACGGTGGTGCCGCCCAGTGAAATGTCCACCACACCGATCGGGACCTGAGTGGTCATGTGGAGTCTGCGTGCGAAGACGTAGCCAATGGCCGAAAGCTCTCTAGCGATCTCAGGAGAAAGCACATCCCAGTCACCCTTGCGAAAGTGCCTACTCGACCAACTGCTCCACTCATGCAGACGAGCGAATCCAGGTTGTTTTTCAGGAGAGATGACCTTCGGAACGGTCAAGATACGCATCTCAGGGAAATTCGCAGAAATGATCTCAAGGTTTCCGTTCTCCACCTTGGAAAGAGGAAACTCCATATTGCTCTGACCGCCGAGGATCCAAACATCACCGATGAGGATATTTTCGAGTGTAAGAGTCTCACTCTTTCCCTTCACAGTGAGGGTGAGTGGATCGGAGCTGGCGGACATGGCAGGAAGCGAGACTTTCCAAGTGCGATCCTTAGCCGCGGTGGCCGATTCTGATATTCCGGCGAAACTCACCGTGACATTCTCGCCAGGTGCAGCCCAGCCCCAGAGGGTCACGGGCTTGTCGCGCTGGATCACCATATTGGATTGGAAAAGATTGCTGACACACAGTCCTTTGCCAACTGCTGGAAATTCGATGACATTTTCTCTCGGCATCTTTTCCTGCCCGTATGCGGTGCAGGCGACAAGGGCAATTCCAGCGGAGGCGACAAATTTTACGATCTGCATGGATGTTACTACGCAGCACTCCTGTGCATTGTTGCAACATGTATTCATCTAGATTGCCTGACAGAGGAGAAGCTCAGACAAACATGGATGGTCGGCAAAAGCTTCTGTGCGCTCCCTGAGATCCGTGGTCAGATTTTCGATCCTTTTCCGTCACGATAGTGGCCAGTCACTTGGCTTTGAAAATTTCCAGTTTCTCGCCAGCATTGACCTCGTTCATCAGAACCTCGGCTCTTTCTTTCAGATCTTCTACCTTTTGCGGATGCTCTTCACTGAGATCGTTTACCTCGCCAAGATCTTCGGGAAGATGAGAGAGGAAACTCCGAGGTGCGGGATTCTCTCCTAGACTCTTCTGATAGGCATTCAACTTAGTCATCTGCTCAGGAGTGGTCATTTGAGGTTTGAGTGCTACGAGCGCGGAAGTGTGCTCAAAAAAAAGTTTCCAACCTGCGACCTGCACCGCCTGAGGCTCGGCGTGCATACCATGCCAGTAGATTAGCTCCTTGCGCGGGTGCGGGGATTCCACACCAGTCAGAGTATCCCAGACATCGAGTCCATCGACCTTGATGTTATTCTTGGTTTTGCTTTGCCAATCGATCCCACATGCACGCGACAAAGAAGGTAGAAAATCGATCGCCGCGACGAGCTTTTTCAGCTCCCTCCCTCCCGGAATATTTCCGGGCCAACGAATGATACAAGGGACGCGAGTACCACCTTCAAGCGCACTCCACTTTCCTCCTCGGAACGGAAACGGGCTCGCCTTCTCGCCTCCTTGAGGGCCATTATCAGAAGTGAAAATCACGATTGTATGCTCGTCGATTTTCAGCTCTTTCAGCAAGGTGAAGATCGACCCGATACGGCTATCAAGTTCTTCAACGACATCGCCATAGGCGCCAAATGAAGACTTCCCTTTCCAATCGGGATGAGCCTCGACCGGAAAATGCGGTGCAGTGTAAGGCAGGTAGAGAAAGAAGGGCTTTTCACGATTCGCTCGGACAAACCGCAAGGCTTGGTCGGTGAATTGTTTGGTCAGTTGGCGATTGTCGAAGGGCTTTTCAACAATCTCATCACCGCTTTGGATCTGCTTGGTCTGATTGTTACTCAGAGGGATGTAGTAATTGTCATCAAAGCCTTGGGCATGGGGGCGGGTTTCTGGGAGATTACCAATGTGCCATTTACCGGAAATGCCTGTGGCGTATCCTTCGCTTTTAAAGATTTCTGCGATCGTTAACGCCTCTGGGCTCAAGCCGTCTCGGGCACCCATTTTATAGCCCGCCACCCCTTGGGTCCAACCAAGGCGCACCGGATAGGAACCGGTCAACAGTGCCATGCGTGAGGGCGTGCATACGGTTGCTCCGGAATGAAAATTGGTAAGACGAGTTCCCTCTTTGGCCATTTTATCCAGCACCGGTGTTTTGATTTCGGGATGACCATAACAACCTAGATCCCGATACCCGAGATCATCCGCCATGATTAGGATCACGTTCGGTTTTCTTGCCTTGGCAGTATCTGCACTTAAAACTTGGGAACCTGTAAAGGATAGGAGCGCAACAGCAACAAATCGGAGCAACATCATTGATCTCACTTTATTACAAACTTCCTGCCTACTCTCCCCAAATTTTACCCATCAATTCGAAGGCCTTCGGATCGTGAGCTTTCAGTTCTCCAGCGACGAAGGGATAGAAATCATTCCGGTAAAGGAAGGCTTCTGTCGCCTCTGCAAAATATTCCTTATGATTTGTCGTGGCGTAGTGAACGACTTTACGTCCGTCAAACAACATCACTTTTTTGTAGTTCCCCTTCTCCATCGCCGAGTTGTAAGCATCCAGAATTTCTGGGTTGTCGAAGCTCAAGAACTGGTCGTGGTATCCATGCGCCAATTCGTGAAGAATGACGGCTGGGTGCTTGAGCATCTGTTGTCTTGAGAAAAGATTCTTCGCGACCGGAATGTGGACCTTCTTCACGAGGCTCGGATCGTAACCTTTACCCTCCAGCCATCTTTTGCCAGGATGATACTGCATGTTGCCAAGCTCTGGATGTTGGTGCTCGATTTGTATCCCCACTTTACGCAGATCTGCTAGCGGCCTCTCGGGAACAAGTATCGCAATCCGCTCAAGATGATTCTCTAACATTTTCAGAGCAAGATCTCCCTCCTCCTTGTGCTCGCCAGAAAGCAATGCGGGATCGATCGTCACGGTCCAACCTTCAATATTTCTCGTTACCGGATCGATCCAGCCGACTTTTTCCTGCTTCGTTTTTTCTGCATAAGCGATCAGCGTAACCGCTAACGCAGCGAACAGTGGAATTCCCAATGTGGTGAGTCTTTTCATCATTTTTCGAAGAGGCTTAACCTATGGCGACCCTCACTCCAAGGTGTAAATCGAGTTGTGGATATCGCGAACGACTTCTTCGCCATTCGCACCTCGGAGCTTCATCGTGATGGACATACCCCATGTGGGAGCGAGATCTGGCACGGTGAGTATTACCGACTTCCCATCTTTGGAAGCCTCCGCCTTGGAAACTTTCCATTCGCGTTCGTTGAAATGTTGCGAACCATAACGCTTGGTGCGCTTGAGATCCCATGCGCGAATATTCCATGCAGAAAGGTCTTCGGCCGATGCTGGGTCAATCGGGTCTGAAAAGCCAATGGTGACGGTGCTTGGCGAAGTGGTCAGCGCAACTGGCTGATGGGCTGGTTGACCAGTATGGCGAACTCGGAAAAACCCACCTGGTTCTTGGCGATTTCCTGCCCATGCAAACATTCCACAACTATATAGCTGACCGTCATCTGGGCTGAAGCGACCGCGCATCACACCAGTTGGGAAAAGCTCAATGGGAAATCCACTCATCCCACCTTGGACACCACCGCTCGTCTTCTCAAAGGGAACCGTATAGATCCTTCCAGCGCCATAAGAGAGATTTAGAAGCGATCCCCTCAACGGCTTCCATGCCGAATTCTCGGGAACCCACAACAACTCGGCAGGCGAGCGGTCATAGCTGTTCGTGATCCAGGTCAACGGCTGCCTCATAGCGGCGTCGGCCTCATCAGTGATCGAATGATAGCCCCACATGTTTCCATAGAAATTATCCGATCCTTTTTTATCGGTCGTGACCCAGTTGATGCGGTTCTTGGGGTTCCAATTTCCTTCTTGGTCCGTCACCATAAAGCTACCGTCTGGATTCATGCAGATCCCGTTCGCAGCTCGGAACCCTGTAGCCAAGATCTCCGTCGATGAGCCGTCTTTACTGACTTTCAGTAACGTTCCGTGATGCGGGACAACGGCAGTTTTCGCATGGCGAGCCGACTTCGCATAGTAAAGGTTCCCCTCTTTATCGGACTGAAGTCCCATCGCAAACTCGTGGAAATGTTCGGTCACCTGATGGTCACTGTTAAAATTCTCGATGTAGTCGGTCTCGCGATCGCCATTGGTGTCGCGAAGAATTGCAATCATATCGCGACAGCTTACATAAATTTCACCATCCAGAATTTTGAGCCCGAGTGGTTGAAACAATCCTGAACAGATTCTCTGCCACTTGAGTTTGCCTTCGCTTTGATTGATACCATCGACGATCCAGACATCACCGTTCCATGTGCAAACTGCTGCACTCTTACCTCCCTCAAAGAAATCAAAGCCACTCGTTCTCATCCATGATTGCCAAGGGTTATCGTCAGGAGCGGGTGTTTGCAGGACATCCACGGCCCATGCACCTTGAGGCTCACCACGTTCGATCTCCGTCACCACTCTTCCTTCGAAGCGCTTCGAAGCCGGATCATCCGGAGCTTTCGGTGCGTTGCCGCCATTAACCGCAACTGCCTTGCCTTCGTGAATACGAACTCCGAAGACAAATGGTTCGCTGCTTGCTGGGACGGTGTGGATATTTTCCGCATCCAACCGTAACTTCATTTCGTTACTACTAGGTCCGCAGTAGAACCACCGTTCAAAAGCACCATCGCCCGCGAGTCGCGGCACTTCACGAATCTGGCAGTCACCCACCGAATAACGAATTACTGGTTCTTCCCCGTGAATTTCCAAACCTATAAAATGCACCCACTCCTTTGGAAGTGGTCCGTAAGGTTTCCCGTCACGACCTGAAATCCTGAGATCTTCGAACGCGCCTGTTTTCGGATTCGCCCACATTGGCTGATCCGGAGAAACAAAGTGTTTTCTGCCTGCAATGCTCGTATGGGTCCCGTGGGAGCCGTCGAAGGCAATCCCTCTCCAATCGACAAATTCATCGCCTGACCAGCAGGCAGCGAGCCGCATGGTATCGTGTTCGTAGAGCATCCATGCTTTGCCTTTGGAAATCCCGCCCGGCCCCTCGTCCACACGGATTGCAATTCCTTTTTGGGCGATGTTCCCAGGCTCCACTTGAAGCGTCCAAAACAGAGTGTCTCCAAAATCCTGAAGCAGATACTGTGGCTTTCTCTTAGCCGCCTTATTCTCTTCCTCAGTGGTCATGCCACGGGGCAGCAGCCCGAGATATTCTTCATCAACTGGGACGAGCTGGTCTTTGTTGCGGTCCTTAAGGAAATTCTCCCTGAGGTAATGAATCACATCGTATTTCTGGGCAGTCGTATATTGCTGTTGCGCGACCATCTGACCGTATCCTTTTTCGAGTGTCTGGAACATACGATAGGGATCGGCTCCGTTCTTGAAATCACCCATGTGGAAACGCGGCGCAGTTGGGAGCGATCCCGGTGCATCGAGAGTGCCGTGGCAGGTCGCACAAAGCTGCCCGTAGATTTCACGACCTCGATGAAAACTTTCCTCGTTCCAACCACCCACCAAAGCCGCATGGTCTGCTTTTTCAAGTGGTTGCATGAAGGCACGATGCATGACCAATCCCTTTCCCGGTTCAAGGAGCGGCTGAATAGCATGACCGGGAATTTCTCCGAACTTCATTTCCTCTCCTGCGGCTCCTTTTGATTCTGGCCTCCAATTCAGATCTGGCGTGTTGACGGCATCGGCATTGCCTTTGGAAAGTTGATTGATCTCCTTGCCATTGAGAGCCCTTGTCCAAAAACGTACGCCTGAAATTTCCCCGTTAAAATTTCCTCCAAAGTCTTGGGCTGCAGCGCCAACTTTGAACACCGAGCCTTTGGGATCGGGAGCGACGAATTTCTCCCTTGAGCCAACCAATTTCCCGTCAACAAACAACTGGATCTGATTCGCCTTGGAAACCACCACAGCGACATAATCCCTGTTTGCCTTGAGCTTTACCTTGCCTTTGACAGCACCGAGAAATCCGATGTCGTAAACTAGCTGGCCCTTGCTGACGAATAGAGCTTTTCCACCCTTCGGCCACTTCCCGTTTGGCAAGGCTTTGGCGATGAGAGTTCCGCCATTTTTCTCCGCTTTGAACTTCACCATCGCGGTGAAATCACTATCCATTTTGAAGACCTTTTCGGAGTCCTCTGCACTGGCAACCATGAGTTTACCGCCTTGAACGGTGCCATCGAGATCCTTGCTTTTGATGATCGCTTTGCCATCCACCCAAGTTCGCAAATGGGCAGGATCAGAACCCGTATGTTCATAGGCGACTTCAACTTTACGCCCCTTTCCAGCAGGCAATTCAATGCCGTGCCCGTCTCGGAAATCCAACCATGAAGCCTCTTCAGCATCGTAGTGGAGAAACATTCGGAAATTTGAAAACGCTTTCTCCGTCTTGATCTGCTCAGCAATCTCTCCCTTTTTGAAGATCGGCGTTACCGTCTGGTCTAGTGGTATTGATGTGGGCGGAGGTCCCTGCTGACTTACTGCAGGTAAGGCTAAAACAACGCAAAAAACCGTCGAAGAGGCGATGGCGGATACAAGACTATTCATAGATTGCTAGAACTCAAAGTGAACCTGTTGCTCTTCACATGCAACGGCACAAGTGGAATACGCCAAATTGCGTGGATTTGTTTCGTCTCAATTCACAAAGCACAAAACCCAGTCACCTTTCAACAAGCCCTGTTCACTCAAGGTAATTTCGGATCGTATGAGTTCGCAATTGGTTGGTGTGCTCGTCGTGGTGAAAAAACACCATACATCTCGCCATCTCACTGAAACGCCATGTGGATGTGTAAAACGGCCTGATGACATCGTCCTTACGAAAATATATTTTCGTGAAAAGATACTTCCGATTGTTTTTCACCTTTGATGGTTTGGGCGCCAAGAGAATGTGCTGATTGGGTTTGATCGAAAACTTCGAAGCTCCAAGATTACCTGCTATATCAACTTTTGCAGCATTCATCATGAGATATTTGCCTCCACCAAAACCGTTCTGCCCTCCAGCGAAGGCGGTCAATTTGAATCCATCAGATGGCTTTTCACCTTTGCGCGTGACAAGAATAATTTGCTCCTTGGAAGACAGCAACGGCGTTTGCCCGTAAGTGATGAAACTTGGGTTTCCTTCGTCGTCAACCGTCGGCTTTCCTAAAATACACTGCCGAATTTTGATATCATAGGTTTCGGATAAACTATTTGTCGGAAGGACGATGGGTATCGATTTCCCGTCGCCAAGAAAAAGCTCGATTGGCTTGTCAGGCATGTAAACCGGAAAGGTAACGAATCTTAGCTTCGTCACAGGTTGTTGTTGGGCGAGGCACGGTAGCCCAGCAAGAACGAAGCCAAAAACTATAAGAAAGGTGTGCATAAGCATTACTCGATTCGATTTGATTAGCCGACACTGATGCCTATCACACTTCATCTGCATTCAGCCAACGAAAGCTTTGTATGGTAAATTTTCGACCAAAATTCTGATTCGCTGGAGTCAAATCAACTTGTCTCACATACGATTCGTCTGTCGGATCGATGTATTCAGGGGTTCGTTGAATGACCGCTTCACACCAAGCACGAGCTTGGACATCACCATTAACATCGAGGCTATCGCCGTAGGCTCGTATCACAAATGTGTCACCACGGGGAGTGAGCTGACCCGCAAAGCCACGCAGCAGGTCCGCCTGATCGACGTAGGCTGAGCTTCCGTAAGCAATCGGCCCACCGGCAGCTTCTGGGAATTCAAAATTAATTCCTGCGACCTCTGAGTCCATGGTGCGGTTACTTTGTCTGAAGTTCGCATTGATCGAGACTTCTGAATCGTTCAAAGCAGCTTGCAAGGCCCCCATTTTTGCCAAGTCGGGATTGCCACTTTCCAAACGACGATTCACAAACTCAGACAGAGACAAAAACGGCCCTCGAAGTTTAACTTGCTTCACGATGGCATTGGCTAATTCCTCAATTTCTTGATCAGTAAGTTCGCGGCCAGCGGCCCACTGTGAGGGCGGAGTATTAGGCCCCTGAATTTCAGATGTTTGAATCGGAGCCGCTTTCAGAAGGCTGGCAGAGCTCACAGTCGCCCCGTCGGCTGTCTCCTCTTGAGGTGTCGATCCACCGTCCAAGTAGGCAACGGGTTTCCCTTTAAGACTTGAAAGGAAAATCTTCCAAGCATCTGCAGAAGTAGAATTGATATTGAAGGCACCTTGGACCATAAGATGTGCCGCGATTTTATCCGCTAAACCATCGCTAAATAGATCGGTCTCATTGAAAAGCTCATCCAAGGATTCAGGATTGAGACCGCTTGTGTAGGGACGCATGCGTCGGTTTGGTAATGCGATCGAAGGTGAGTCATTTTCAAGCTGGAAAAACTCTTCTGCAACGTCTTTGGCAGAGCGATCCACACCTCCGAATAGTTCCACGTTAGATGGTTGGGGCGCAATCGATGAGAAGAAGAACTCATCCCAAAGAGCTTTATTGGCCAAGTAGGAGTGGTCGACGTATGGGATCTCAAACGCTCCTTCATCAAGGTCAAAGGTGCGTTCTTTAGTGGTGAAGGCCTTGTCTGCAGGAATATTGGGATGCGCATATGAATTGCCTATTGCTTGCACGATGTGTGGGGCTAGCCCGTTCTGTCCCGATGCGGTCGTTCGCTGGTAGGCAACACCTGACGGACTTTTAACGGGACCACTTTTCCACCAAAACGTATCGGTATCGGGGTTCTCTCCTACGGGAATCGCATATGCCAAGCTGAAGCCGCCGAGATGGGCGTGACTGAGGGATGCGATGGAGATTGACGGCAATATGGGAACTTCACTTTGAATCACATGTGTGGTGCCGAGTTCCACGGTGTAGCCCCCGCCGTAGTAACCGTTTCCGCTGTCAGGCTTTGCCTGCATGATGGAGTCCTCAACAGTATTGATTTTGCTGACCTGCCAGTCCCAACCGTAATCGTAGAGCGAATCCTTTTCTGATTGAGCAATGAATGGCATCGCGGCGGTTGCAGAATGAAGAAATGGACGGCTGGTGATGCGTCTTCCTCCGCCAAACCCGCCCGAAGCGGTGGTTGATGACTCGCAGCCGATACTCAGGGAAAAATCTGTCACCGCGATGATTTCGTCAGCGTTACTGGCGGCGATGATTTGTGAGCCTTGAATTGCATTGGCCTCGCTGTCGAATTCGAACTTTTCTTCGCCCGGAAAGCCAGGGAACATCAGTTCACCATGGAATTTTCGAAGATTGGCTTTTTTGTCGGCATCTCTGGTGTTGCCGTTCCGACTGAGCATGAAGTTGTGCCTTAAGGAATCACTCCACGTGCTCCAATGCCCAGATTGATAACCTTCATCTACCATGAGAAGACTAAATCCAGCGCCCTCAATGTTTGAACTCGCTGATCTGCCATCTGCTCTCACGGTGACATTCTCATTGTCTGGCTCAATACTGAACGTGATTTTATCGCTAGGACTAAAGACCATGCATTGAGCCCTCTGAAGGTTGTCGAAGCGGATTACATCAGGCGCATCAACATAATTATGCCCAATTGCAGCTGAGTTCCGCATAAGAAACACTCCAAATGGATCCCATTCGTTCACCGTGTCTAGATGGGAGTCTTCGGTGGACAATTGCAATACGTTCCCTTCTTCCGTCAAATTTGCGGCTGCCGAGCTAGGAACGGAGAAAACTTTCACTTCTCCGGGTTCAAACACGATGCGTTCTGAACCAGGGGCAAATCTCAACTTGAGCAAATCAAAGCCGCCGCCTTGGCCATTACTTGTGCCGCTTCCTGGATTACTCGCGTAACCTAAATTGAACCAAGTTGATTCAAAATCTTCACCATCAGAACGATGTTTCCGCCATCGTATACCGAATGGTGGATTATTGTATCTCAATCTCTGAGTAGCATCCATGACCAGTGGAAGGTTACTCGGGTTCCACAGCGTCACCATGGGCATGATGCCAAGTCTGAGCTTATGAGTATCGCTGTCTCTAATAGGCTCAAGATTGGGATAGCGTGCTCGAGGAGGGTTGCCTGTCGTTTGGTCCATTTGATCAAGAACCATTTGCCTATCAGCATCCGTGATCGGCTGGGCCGACACGCCAACGAGAAACTGAACTTTGGTAACGACTGGCCGTCGATAAAGCGACGTATATTCCCGAATAAGTCGCTCACGATTTTTGCTACCACCGTCGTGGTCAGGTACTTTTACCTGAAGTGTATTAGGGAGTGCAGTGGAGGTATATTGAACCCCTTCTCTACGACCGTTGGCAAATCCAGCCTGATGATCGTAAAGCTGATAGTAAGCAGCCAGATCTTGGATGGGAACACGTGAGTTGGCTCGGCGCTCGTCATTGGGATTGCTTTGAAAAGGAAAGCGCGGATCGTCAAATTCATAGAGCATAAACTCCTGACCATCATTCTCCCGAGAAATTGGCTGCTCAAGTATAGTAGACAGATCGCGCTTCAGCCCGCCTTCACGAACGTCTGCCAACACGCCATACGAGTAGGGTGTGATGGAATGAAATTCATCCGTCGGTTTTCTCGTATCATTCTCATCGCGATTGGCATCCACGAGATCAAGGGTCGCTAAAGAAGCCAGCCCATCGATCTGTGCCTCATCGGTGAGACCTTCGAGCCCCGCGATTGTTGCGGTTCCCGTAGAGCCTGGGGACTGGGCTCGATATATTTTTTCTGCATCGTTACTAGCAGGAGAAGTCACGTAGGAATCTGCCATCACTCTCGCCTTCTGGCTTTCGTCGCCAACCCACCATCCGTAACGCCCTGTTTTTGTTGACCCGTCTTTATCCGTGACCGAAACAAGAGGCACGACCACTTCATTCGACTCTCCGCTATTGGGATCTGTCAATTCACTCACTGAGCCATTGGAAACCAAGGCTACTGCATCAGCCTGGCCGTCGGGGAGAACATCGCCGGTCAGTTCCAAATTCAGAGCCGAGGATAATTGAACAGAATTTTGGGGATTTACGGATACCAACCACGAACGAAAATAGTCCTCACGGTTCGATTGATATGTCGGTGCCATTTGGCCGTCCGAAGCCGAAACGCCTTCGATCGTCTGATGAGATGAAATCGGCGTTCCACCTTCGATGCTTTCAGCTTTCCAAGAGTTCCAAACACCCGTCCAGCGAGGGTGGCGAACCGGGCTCGTCGAAAGGATCGAACCATTGGCGGAAATCCTTTGATCTGGCCCCAATTCGGACTGCAAACGTTCGATGGCCATCATCAAAGCCATTCTCGCATTGGCTCTCGCTTCCGCACTTGCATCGGAACGCGATGAGGTGCGCACACTCACGGCTGACAAAGAGAGCATTCCCAAAGCGAGAATCGACAACAAGACCATCAAGAGAACTGTCGCGACTAGGGCGAAGCCGGATTTTGGTTTTTTAAAATTGGGTTTCATATTTACTTGGGTGCGAATTTGAAGCTATTTCTCTGTGTTAGGAGCGCGGTAGTCCCGGAACAGGTGAATCCTTGGCAAGCGCCCTCCGGAATCGACGACAACCCCAAGTCCGCTGCTTGTAGAATCATGCCACCATGACTTCTTCGTCATCGGCACGAATTCATCTTCGGCATCCTGTTTGTAGAAGAAACTTGCCTCATAGTAACCATTCGCCGCAAGCGGGGCATCCGTCATCACGCTCGAATCCGCAAGCAGTAGAAGCGAGCTTTCGCCCAAGGTTGCCTTGATTGCTGTCTTGCTTAGATTTATCCATAATGTGCTTCCGGGTTTGAGGTGAAAACCATCCGCCTCCACCGGTAGAATACGGACCGGAAGCACATCATTTTCCGGATCGCTGAGCACGATTAGATGAAAGTCGGTCACACTTGCAGGAATCACCACCGAAGGCGAACCCTCCGGTATCGCCCCAAGCCCAGAAGCGCGCTCCAAGGTAAGAAACATTTTCAACTCTCCCTCGGGCAAGGAAACGATCCTCGAGAAATTCCGGCTTGGCAGCCGAATCTCTTTCGAAAGTTTCCCATCAAAAAGAAACGCAGAATCCGGCGCGTCTTTCGGACGATCCGGAAATATGATCCGGCAGGTGCGTTGCTCGGCATCTGCCGATAGAAGGCTGACGCCCAAACCGAGCAGTAGAATGACTAAGAATGAGCTCTTCATTTTCACAAATCGAGTCGCAAAAGTTTTACCTAAAGTCGCGGAAGAAGAAAATCTTTGGGAGTTTGCCTCCCGTGGTCACAATGAATCCTACGTGTCGGCTCCTTGCGTCGTGCCACCATTGTTGCTCAGTGATTCTCTGGATGGCGCCTTTCGCTTCGGGTTGATAGGCCAACTCCGCTCGGTAGTAGCCGCTTGTCGGCAAGGGATCACGCGAGACCATGCGCCCTTTCGGTTGGACCAGCAGTTTGGCTTCGCCCAGTTTGCCTAGGATGCGGTGCTCAGTAAGATTAAACCATAACGTCTCCCCTGCCTTGAGTTTGCCGTCGCTGGCGCTGACTAGATTCATCTTTACTGGCAGCGTCGGGTTTTTTGGATCCGGAGTTACAAGGATGTAAAAATCCCGGATACTCTCTGCGATCTTCAAACTCGGAACCTTCGGCGGCAGGTTCTCGATATCAGTAATTTCTGCGCCGGACATCAAGATCGTCAAGTTCCCCTTTGGTAGGATGATAACCGGTGAAAAATTCATGCTGGGGAGAGTCACCTTCTGGTTCTCTTTACCATCGAAGAGGTAGGCGACTTTTGGAGCGCTATTCGGACGTTGGGGAAAAACGATGCGACATGTGCGATCGGTTTTGGACTGGGTTTCGTTGGTCTGGGCATGGATCGAGTCCACCAAACCACCTGCCGACAAAAGATACATGAAGAGGAGTTTCATCTGGAAACGTTGTGACCGTTCGGCTCTTGAAGATCAAACTTCATTTGCGTTCAACCATCTGAAGGTCACGATCTCGTATTTTCTGCCGAACTTGATGTTTGATGGTGATACGGGCGGCTCGGCGGAATCGGCGGAGTCTGAAGTATCGCAATATTCCCGTGTCCGCTTCACGACGGCCTCGCACCAAGCTTCGGCCACGACGTTTCCAGTCGCATCCAAGGCATCGCCGTAGGCGCGAATTGTGAAGGTATCGTCACGGGCACTGATGATCGGGGCAAGCGGCCGCAGGACATCCGCTTGACGAATCCAGCCTGGTGCGCCGTATGCGCTGCTACCCTCTGCTGCTGCGGCAAACTCGTATTCCACTCCGTCGACGACATCTGCAAAATCGGGATCTGATGCTGACATCGTATCGTCTGAAAGTGAATTGGCTGGGTCTCTCAGGATCGCCATTGGATCGTTTTCTAAATTATTGATCGCGGTCTGCACGGCTCCAGCTATTGCTAGGCCTTCGTCGTTGCTCAGCTGGCGGTTGACGAACTCGGAGAGCGAGAGGAACGGTCCTCTCAGTCGAACCTGTTCAACAATTTTCTCCGCAAGGTCGCCGATCTGATCATCATCAAGACTACGAAATCCGGTGAATTCGGATGCGGTGGCAAATGCACCGCCTTCTCCGGCACCGCTGCCCGCTTCAACATCAGTAGCGACTGCTCCACGAGTGACCGCATGGCCGTTTGAGGGAGTGACTGATTCGATACCGTTTTCACCGTGAAGGGCGATTTCCTCCTGGCTCTTCGCATGCCCCAGCAAGGCTTCCCATGCTTCTATGGAGAGTGAGTTGACGTTGAACATTCCGTCCACTTCGAGGCGGGAGGCGACTTTCAACCAGCCCTCTGGGTCATTGATGATTTCCTCGATACGTTCGTCGACTTCCGAGGCGGCGAGATTTGTATCTTGGGCGATAGGTCGATAGGAACGGTTAGAGAGCTTGTCTTCGCTATTCAGAAAGCCTCGGAAAAAGGCTTCGATATCCTTGGCGATGTTCCCACCCAATGTCTGAGGCTGCGGAGCAATCGACGAAACGAACCAGTCGTCGAACAAGAGATGGTTCGCGCAATAGGCGTCGTCGTGCATCAGGTTGAACTCAGTGCCTGCTGGTTTCAGTGTAGGAGGCACAACGGCATCCTTCGGAATCAGCGGCGTCGCGTCGCTGTTGCCGATCAAGTTCATCTGGAAAGGAGGATACGGGTTATGTCCTTTTGGGTTCCAGCCTAGAAGCTCGACCAGCGAGGCCATCGGTCGGACTGGGATTTCACTAACAATCAGGCGAGATAGGCCGTCACCACTTTGATAACCTGTCGCGATATATCCTTCCGAATCACTCAAATTCGGCGTAATCGTCGAACCGATACTTAGAGAATGATAGGCGAAGTCGAAGGTGTTGTTGGCTGGGTGGTCCTTGGCATCGCCACTATCCGGCTCACTCAATACCATGGCAGCTAGGGCGTTATTTTGCACAAAACCTTTGGTTGGCCGATTTTGTTGAGTGCCAGGACCTGTTCCTATGGTCGTGCGAGGACCGAAACTCATTGAAAAAAGTGGTATCCATGGACCGGAAGCAAGCTCTGCAACTGAGTAGCCCACCTCATCGACTTCGTCTTGTGGCCAGTAGTTGTCACCTTCGTCCTCATTTGCCAGCGCCGTAATGTTATGAAACTCTTCTCCAATCCCTGAAGGTAGTATGGCAGTTCCGCCAAAGTGGGAGCCCCCATCTCCGAAAGACAAGGAAAAGCCGTATCCTGGAGCTCGGTCCCGATAGGGTTGAGTGAGTCTATCGCCTCTAAAGAGGAACCAATAGTTTCTTGTACCTAAAAGATTCGAGGAGTAGTTAAAGTCACGTCCCACAAGATCGGTAGGGTTGTAACCTTCTCTCATTCTAAAGGCACCTCCACCAAAGCCGTAGCCCGTATCGATCCATTCGGGCGAAAATATCTTCGCTTCCCCTGGTTTGAAAGTCAGGGTTCCCTCTGGTAACCAGCAACCCCACGAGCGCAAGTCTTTCCATTTAGACGTCGAACCATATTTGGCAACGTTGCCAGGTAATTGGTTGTCGTATGGGTTGGCGTAGTTGCTGGGCCAATCCAAAGTCTGAAAGTTGCCATTTGTGAACAATCTGTATTGATTGGTCGGAACAAGATCAGGGTCCGGATAGCTATTCTTATCGACAATGGCCATCGCTCCTGGAAGCGACCGTCGCCACCCAATTCCGAGAAAGTTTTTGTGCTTCCCGCTATTTTGGCCTGCATTCAGCGTTCCACTGATTTCTTTCTCCAAAGAGACATTATAGGGATTCCATAAGGTGAAAAATGGCACATACATCAATCTGATCTGGTATCTTTTTGGAGTTTGATTCAATCGCGCCGGATCTTCGATCGCCTTCGCGTAGACTAATACTTGAAAACGCGCGATCTGAGGATGGAGTCTTTGTATATGTTTGTGATTGTAGATTTCATCAGAAGTGATTGAAGACTCCCTATTCTTGGCAAGTTTGTCCCAAACGAACGGACTTTTCACGACTCCAGAACTGTAGGAAAAGTTTTTGTAGGACGTGGCAAAGCTCTGGAGTGAAGCCCAAGATGCGGCGGCCGCATGGTAGGTGCCTGGTTGTTTATAACCTAAAATCAGAGAATATTCACTCCATGGGTAGAGATTCGCCTGTTCTGGATCATAGTTATTCGTTGTCGGTTTCGGCACCTGCGAGGTTGCGCCGGAGTCAGGACTAAAGCGAAAGAGCGGCAGCTCTCCTCCCGGATAGGAGGCATAGATATCATCCCATTTCTCCGTTAGGATAGATAGATCCTTGCGCCAACCTCCGGTCGCTACGTTGGTGAGAAGCCCAACAGAATTCGTTGAAAGATCATGGAAACTATGCTGCGGTTCCAAAGCATTTCCGTTTGCAATCAATTCAGTCGACGCAAGGGTAGCGACTCGGCTACCTGGTTTCACATTGGCCGGATCTGCGATGAACCCTTCTGGATCAATCAGCAGATCTCCCAGACCGAAAACTCCCGGATTTGGAACCGAATGGCTCTGCCCAGATTCCACCCAACCGGCAGCGTCATCGCTCCGTGCTTCGTGCGGATGAATGAGCCGTGCCTTCTGGTTTTCCGGACTCACCCACCAGGCGAATCGCCCATTTTCATCCGCCTGTTGAGGAATGACGTGGACTTCACGCGTGTCTCCATCCTTGAGACTGCCTGAGGAAAGAAGGGGAACGGTGTCCGAATTCGCCGTTACCGAGACCAAACTCGCTGCGGTTGGCGGCGTTGATCCTGAAGTGAAACTTGATACCAACCATGCAAGGAAGCGGGTATCTGATGCGCTTGGTTCTTTTGCTTCGTAGTCTGGTTGGATGGGCCGGCCGTTGCTATCATGGTTGCTTCCTTCCCAGCTTTTCCAAACTCCGGTTAGTGTAGGTGCACCACTCTCCACAATTTCAGCGGGAGCGGTAATTCTTGTATCTGAGCCGGTGTATTCTTGAAGCCGTGCAATCGCCATCATGAGTGCCATTCTCGCGTTGGATCGCGCTTCGGATTTGGCGGAGCTTTGAGCCGTGCTTCTCAGGCTGACTGTTGACAAGCTGAGCATTCCCAATGCGAGAATTGACAATAGCACCATCAAGAGCACCGTCGCAACGAGGGCGAAGCCGGATTTTGGTTTTTTGAAATTGGGTTTCATACTTACTGAGGAAGAGGTTCGTTGGTCAGACCGGAAGATCTGGGTATTTACTTTTGAGATACAAATATAATGCGTCTTTGATCGGGTAGCAAACTTTTATTAGGAGGTCTATTCGATGCATTCGGATCTAAAATAGAGATCGACCAGGGCAACGGCTCATATTTCTTTTTCGTTGAGCCAGCGGAAGCTTTCAATACGCAATCTCCGCCCGAAGCGTAGATTCTCTTCGCTCAGCTCGTTGGCATTCATGAAGGACCCATCATCATTTAGCTTGAGCACGGCTTCATCGGCTTCATCCGATGCGTTGTAATAGTCTGGGGTGCGTTGCACGATCGCCTCGCACCATGCGCGCGCGACCACTTCTCCCGAACTATCCAATGACTCACC
>JBGCEE010000092.1:0-22083 GCA_045106015.1 Akkermansiaceae bacterium
CCGAACCCGGAAGTGAAACGACGCAGCGCCGATGGTAGTGGGACGATAGGTCCTGTGAGAGTAGGTCGTCGCCAGGTATTTGCCCCGCATCTTCTAACAAAGATGCGGGGCTCTTTTTTGCCGGTATGGGGCCATTTGAAGTGCAGTTTTTTGGTATCAGTGTTGGACGAGTGGGAAGGAATATCTCAGGTTCATTGCATGTCTTTTTCTGAGGTCTATCCCGAGTTGATGAATAGCCCCACGCCGTTGATGCGTCGGTTCTCAGATATGCTTGATGATCAAATTTCATTGGAAGCAATGGCGCACAAAAGTCGCGCGATCACCCAGCGCAACTTCGGGAAAACCATGAGGCTTTTTGCTCCACTTTATGTCTCGAACGAGTGTGTGAACAATTGTTCCTACTGTGGATTTTCCCGCGATGCAGCGATTCTTCGAACGACTCTAACCGTGGAGCAAGTGAAACACGAAGCAGAGTTCTTATACGATCAAGGATTTCGTAATTTGCTTTTGGTCGCGGGGGAACATCCCAAGTTTGTTTCAGAAGGCTATCTTCAAGAATGTCTTGATGCCTTGATTCCGAAGTTTCCGACCTTGGCTTTAGAAGTCGGCCCGATGGAAGATGACCAATATCGTGAAATTGTTGATCATGGTGCGGAGGGATTGATCGTTTATCAGGAGACCTATCACCGTGAATCCTATCAACAGCTCCACACGGCAGGTCCGAAAAAGAATTTTGATTGGCGCTTAGACTGTCCTGAAAGGGCTTACATCGGTGGCTTTCGAAGAATTGGGATTGGGGCTCTGTTTGGCTTGGCTAGCTGGAAGCATGAAGCTTTGTCATTAGCTGCCCATCTGGAGTATCTCTATAAACATTGCTGGAAAGCACAGTTCTCGATCTCTTTTCCTAGGATGAGGCCGTATGCGGGGAACTATCAATATACTGCGGATCCAAATCGCTATTTACCTGATGAGTCACTACTCAGGCTTGTTACGGCATTTCGAATCACGTTTCCTAACGTTGCAGTGGTTCTTTCAACGAGGGAGCCTGCTCCCTTGCGTGATGCGATGGCATCGTTAGGCGTGACGCATATGTCTGCAGGTGCGAGAACCGAACCCGGCGGTTATACTGGAGCTGGGTCGAATGATTTGCATCTTACAGTAAAAGGGCGGCGTGTGGAAATCGAAGGACGTTCGGGAAATGAAAAGGCAACCGAACAGTTTCAAATACATGATACTCGTAGTCCTCAACAGATTGCTGAGATGCTACGTGAGCAGCAGATCGACCCCGTGTGGAAAGATTTTGATCAGGCACTTGTGCAGTGCTGATTGTTTGAAGTGCTTTTACTTCCTTGGTTCTCTGGGGGAACCGATAAGTGCAGAAATAAATATTGCTAGATAGAGAACGCCACTCAAAGACACAAACATTGCAATCACTCTGGCGAATGGAGAATTTGGGACAATGTCGCCGTATCCCAAAGTTGTGAGTGAGACGAAACTGAAGTAGAGAATTTCAGATCGAGAGATCGCCTCTTCGTCGATGAGGCTGATGATTGAATTTGGTGTCAGGATGTGGACGAGGTAGAGTGGCATTGCCCAAAAAAGTCCCAAGAGCAGATAGCCACCGACTCCAGCGATAACCCTATCCATTTTCGGGACATTCTTTTTCACAAAACTGTGTTTAAGGATCTCCCAAAATAGGAGGATAAGTGCACTACAAATACAAAAGGTATGAAGGCTCCAAAGAATTGGATGGTCTCCAGATAGTCGAAAGAGAAGTGCCCCGATTGACAGAGCGATATAGCTTACAAGCCATTTTCGCGTATGCGCCATTGCATAGCCACCAGCGCAAAAGAATACGAAATAAAATAGAGTTAGGAGGATCTGTCCGTTATGATCCTCACTCCAATAGGCTGAAGTTAAAATGAGAAAAATCTGACCTGCGAGAAGAAGTAACGCTTGGTTTCGATTGGTTTTTTTCTGGGGAGGTTTCCGGCTCATTGAGTTTTTTGGATAAGGAGAACTCTCGATATTTCGCCTTTAAGGCCAGTAACCATAATCTGTTCCCAGAGCAGGATACAAGAGAGGTAATCTCTTTTGCAGGATAAAAATCTAAAAACCTAACCCTCGCAATGATCTACTATACAAAATCTTGAATGGCGTTAGGCTTTTTCTTACTTAAAGCAAATTTTTATGTCACAGCAAATTGATGTCTACGCCCGCGAAATTTCGGATGAAAAACAGCATTCGGTAATCGATGGTTCTTCAAAAGGGACCGACAAGCGTTACTCGGTATTGTTCAATGATTATGACGATCCGGATTCTTTGAGAAAACTCGCTGGATCGATCAAGGACCATACTCTGCATCATTTGGATGAATACTTGGAGAAGAGTGAAAAAGCTCTGACAGATCGTGGTGTGAATGTGCATTTTGCTTCGACTGACGAGGATGCACGGCAGACGATTCTTTCGATTCTTAGAGAGCATGAAGTGACCCAGTTGACTAAATCGAAGTCGATGGCGGCTGAGGAAATTCATCTTAATCCATTTCTCATCGAAAATGGAATTGAATGCCTGGAATCCGATCTCGGCGAGTTCATTATTCAACTTGATGATGATGAGCCTTCACACATCGTTAAGCCGATCATTCATAAGAATCGTAGAGGAATTGCTGACACGTTTCTTCGTGAAGGTGTTGCGGAAGATTACAACGATGATCCCGAAACGATTACGCGTCGTGCCCGTGTGCATTTGAGAGAAAAGTATATGGAGGCGGAAGCTGGTATTACCGGTGCAAACTTCGTGTGTGCGGATACTGGTCGATTGGTCTTGGTTACCAATGAGGGTAATTCACGGTTCGGGATGGCACCGGTAAAACTTCACATCGCCCTAGTGGGTATCGAAAAAGTCATACCTCAAGAAAAGGATCTTTCTGTCTTTCTCAATTTGCTCGGAAGATCTGCAACTGGGCAACAGTTAACGGTCTATACCGAGTTTATTAATGGGCCGAAGTCGGAGAATCAGCCCGATGGTCCGGAGCATATGCATGTCGTTTTTATGGACAATGGGCGGACCGATGTTCTGGCATCGAATTGCCGAGAAATTCTTCGCTGTATCCGTTGTTCAGCATGTCAAAACGTATGTCCCGTTTACCGCCAGGCTTCTGGGCACGCATACCGATCCGTCTATGGTGGTCCAATTGGGGCAGTCCTCTCACCTATTTTGTTTGGAAAGCGTTTTCCAGAACTTGCAGACCTACCAAAAGCCTCTTCGTTGTGCGGGGCTTGCAACGAAGTTTGTCCCGTTGATATTCCGATTCCTGATTTATTACTACGTTTACGTGATAAAGCGAAGCGTGAAGAAGTTCATTCCGAGGGTGCGATCCCTATGTCACCTTTTGCGACTTTAGCGACCTCTCCTTCTCTTTGGCGGACTGCGATGACGATGTCCAAGGCAATGAATCATCTTCCAATTCAAGTGGCCCCGATCAAGCCACTGCAGGACTGGTTGGGTCAGAGAACCTTACCAGATTCACACGGAGGTGATTTCCGTAAATGGCTGAGAGACAGAAAAGAAGACTGAATATCGAATGTACTCAATTGGAACTAAGCATCTAACATTACAAATCTATGTCTCGCTCTGAAATTATTTCTAAAATCCGTAATGCAACGGATGATTTAAAGGAAAAAGCATCTTATCCAGATTACCAGACTTCCGTGATGGTTTCGGATGTAAAGCTGCAAAATGATGATCTCTGGGATGCATTTTCGGAGAACTTTGAAGCAGTCAATGGTCGAGCAATGTCATCGATTGAAAAGCTCGCTGAGTTTCTGGATGGTAACGGCCAAAAGGTCGGTTACTGCGACCCTGAACTATACGATTCTATTGGGTCGAGACTGGCTGCAGCGGGATTGACAGTCAAAACGGATTACCATCGAGAAACTTATGATGACTATCAGTTTGGTGTCACTCGGGCTACCGGTGCGATCGCTGAATCTGGATCACTTATTATCGATGATTTTAAGACATCTCATCGGCTTGCGGCTCTGTCCCCGTGGGTACATGTGGGAGTTTTAAAGAAAGATGAAATTCATCGCACGATTTCCGATGCGATTGACGCCTTTGGTGATGCTCCGAATATTATCTGGTGCACAGGGCCTTCTAAGACAGCGGATGTCGAGGGGATTCTGATTGAAGGAGTCCATGGTCCGGGTGAGCAGATCGCTTTGTTGATCTAACGTTTCTTGAGCTATTTGAGGAAATACTTCCAATTACTTAGGATTTTCTTATTTTAAGGTAAATAAAACAATCTTGCTCTTTTAAATAGGTCAGGGGATGCTTAAGCCGTCGAAAGAGATGGCAAGTCGAGTGAATAAAAAGCGGGGTCAAGTTGAGGAACCAAAAAAATGGTCTTCTGAGCTCGCGGCTATATTTTGGATGGCGGGGGGATTGATCCTTCTTCTTTCGCAGTTGTCTTACAGCCCAGCGGACCTTCCAGAATGGGGAATGTTTGAAGCATTTGTCGACAAGAGTGGAGACACAGGAGGGAACTGGTTGGGGCCTGTTGGAGGAATTCTAGCCTTTGTTCAAATTCTACTTCTTGGTGCAGCTGGTTGGCTTCTATCCCTAGGTTTCATTTGGTATGGGATCACAAAATTGGCATTCCGCTGGAAGCTTTGGCCTAGAATCATCATCGGGCACCTTTTGATGCTCGTGTCCGGCGCGGTGTGGCTTCACGCATCTGAAATCTTTTTCAATGAATGGGCAATACGGTGCCAAATGCCAAGTCCCGGGGGAGTTATAGGAAATGGCTTTGGTGCGTTTGTCTTGATTCCTGTCATTGGGAAAGTAGGAACGATTATATTAGCTAGCATTTGCTATTTGTTCGGGCTGATTTGGCTGACTGGGCAAACCCCGAAAGAGTTCGGCAAAGGTTGCGTGGTTCTTATTAAATCTAAAATTGATACATGGAAGGCCAGCCGAACCGAAGCAGGTAGGGCTGAAGCCCGAGAAAAGGAGCTTCTAAGCGAGCGAGAGCGGCAACGCGAGCAGAGAAAATTGGAGCGTGAACTAGCCAAGCTCAAAGCTGCGGAAACGGATGAACCGGGTCAGAAGGAACTTCCTATTATTGAGACGCCTGCGCCGCAGATTATTGATTCGTCGCAGCGGCGGTCCGTTGAGCAGGGCGAACCTGGAGCGAAGCCATTTGAACGCAAAAAATCGGCCCATCAATCTCTATCTACCCAAGATTTTGAAAACTACGAGCTTCCTGGCTTTGATTTGCTGGATGCACCCGAAGAGGAATTGGAGGCTGCCGATCACGGAGAACTGATCGCAATTCAAACGACGATTGTTGATACGCTCAAAGCATTTGGTATCGATGTCACTCCTGGCGATATTACGCGTGGTCCCACAATCACACGCTATGAAATTTATCCATCGACGGGTCTTCGTGTTTCGAGAATTTCACAGCTCGAAGCTGACCTAGCACGAGCAACGCGTGCGGAAAGAATCAACATTCTCGCTCCGATCCCAGGTAAAGACACCGTGGGAATTGAAATCGCAAACACGAACAAAGTAGCCGTACCCCTTCACGAGTTGGTGCATGATTCTGAATTTAGATCGGCGAAGAAGAAAATTCCTCTCGCACTTGGAAAGGACGTCTATGGCAAAGCAGTGATTGGGGACCTTGCAGCGATGCCTCATTTACTCGTAGCGGGTGCGACAGGCTCAGGAAAATCCGTTTGCATCAATTCCATCATAACATCCATACTCTTCAAGTTCGGCCCTGACGAACTCCGCTTCATTATGGTCGACCCGAAGGTTGTGGAGATGCAGATGTATAACAGGCTTCCGCATATGGTCGTTCCTGTTGTAACCGATCCGAAAAAAACAGTCGCGGCGCTCAAGTGGGTGGTCAACGAAATGGAAAAACGCTACAAGATCTTTGCGAAAGAAGGCGTTCGAAATTTTGATGGATTCAATAACCGGCCACGTGAGAAAAAGGTGGCCGAAGAAAAAGCCGAAGAGGTTGAGGAACCTGAAGTAGATCTGGATGAAATTGAGGAGATCGCCACTGCGTTGGAAGACGGCGATTTAGGACCTGAAGCCGAACAGCAGGAGCTTGAGATCGAAGAAGAAGAAATTCCGGACCGTTTCCCATATATCGTCGTTTTGATCGATGAGCTTGCCGATTTGATGCAAACGGCGCCCGCAGATGTGGAAATGTGTATCGCGCGTATTGCTCAAAAGGCAAGGGCGGCAGGTATTCACTTGATTATCGCGACACAAACCCCACGAGCCGATGTGGTTACAGGTATTATCAAGGCGAATATACCGAGCCGGATTGCGTTCCAAGTCTCCTCGGCCTTGGATTCACGAGTGATCCTCGACACGAAAGGAGCGGACAAACTCGTTGGAAAAGGAGACATGCTTTATCTGCCTCCAGGGTCTGCAAAGCTCGAAAGATCCCAAGGGGCCTTTGTTTCGGATGAGGAGGTTGAGCGAATCGTTGAGCATTGCTCCAATCAGGCCAAACCGAAGTTTGAAGAAGACATTATCCAGACGATAAATAACGCAGGAGCTGATGAGGAAGATGAAGTCTCAGATGCGGATGAAGAATTAATCGTGAAGTGTATCGAAGTTGTCAGGCAGGAACAAAAGGCCAGCACGTCTCTACTACAGCGCCGTCTTCGTTTGGGTTACACCCGTGCAGCACGAATGGTGGATATCTTAGAGCAGCGAGGAATCGTTGGTCCGGGAGACGGTGCAAAGGCTAGAGAAGTATTTCTAAAATAGAGACCGGATGGCTGAAGATGTCGCATATTTTCTAGAATTTCAGGAAACGGAGAAAAATGCCTCTCCATTGACGATCAGAAATTATTCTTCTGCCCTTAAAGAGTATTCTCAATGGCGAGGTGAGGAATTTGACTGTTGGCGAACTGAGACGCGGGATAACTTCCGAGATTATCTTTTTGTTCTAACAAAGCGCGGAATGAAACGCTCGACAATCCGACTTCGTTTTGCCGCGTTGCGATCCTTTTACAAATACCTCGTGCTACGAAGAGGTTTGGGAAAGAGCCCCGTTGCAGAAGTTCAGATGCCAAAACTGGAGCGTGGTTTGCCGGTTGTTCTGAGTCAGAAGCAAATGGAAGAATTGCTGGACCTACCGATCAAGTCAGAGGCGTCAATGCGTGGGCCTCAGTGGTTGCGTTATCGCGATGCTGCGATCTTGGAATTGTTTTACTCGTCTGGGTTACGAATTTCAGAATTGCTAGGCTTGGATGTGAAGGATGTCGATTTTGCGAGCGAGATCATCAAAGTTTCGGGAAAAGGCAGGAAGGAACGGATGGTTCCAGTTGGTGGGGCTGCGATTCGAGCAATGCAAAAATATAGACAAGAGGCAGTGGTCACGAATGGACCGCTTTTCCGTAGTATACGAGGTACTCGGATCACTCAACAGGCCGTGGACCTGATGTTGAAAAAATATTTGAGGATGAGTAATATTCCCTTTGAAGTTAGCCCACATAAGTTACGTCATAGTTTTGCAACTCATTTGCTTGATGCAGGTGCTGACTTGAGAAGCGTGCAAGAACTCTTGGGGCATGCTTCACTCTCGACGACTCAAATTTATACCCATGTGACCAAAGAACGACTGAAAGAGGCGTATGACAGTGCCCATCCGCGAGCGTGAAAAACTATTCAGAAATCTGATTATGCTAGCAAAGATTTTGGCATTTTTAGGACTTTCGGGCTGCGTGCTACCGGAGGTGAAAGGCGAGAGAAAAGCGCTGAACCGGCGGGCACAGTCCGATGAGTTTGCGGTGCTCTTCATTGGCAATAGTTATAGTTTTGGGGTCCCGAGCGAGTTTCGAAAAATTGCTGAGTCGAAAGGTAAAAAGGTTCGTGTGGGTCACTCGACGTACGGAGGCTGGAGTCTTGCCAAACATTCTGAGCACGGTCCAACCTTGAAGAAGCTTGATACTGGTAACTGGGATGTGGTTGTCCTTCAGGATTACAGTCTGAATCCAGCAAAGCCGGAATTAGAAAGGCGAAAAGCGATGGACCCTGCAGTGCAGCTTTTTGCCAGTAAAACACGGGAGCAAGGCGCAATTCCAGTTCTGTATCAGACTTGGGGGCGTCGCGATGGAGATCCTGAAAAGTCGGATGATGATTTCTTCCAGATGAACCTTCGCGTTCGAAGTGGATACCATGCAGCATCCGAGCGAGGAGGGGGAATCGTGATCGCACCTGTAGGTGACGTATGGGAAACAAAGCTTGAGGAAGGACGTGGAGAATCCCTTTTTGTCGAAGATGGAAGTCATCCGAGCGACTTTGGAAACGAGGTTTCAGCCAATGTGATTTACAATACGATTTTTGGGGGCTGAGGTAAGCAATGATGGTCTTTAAAAAGAGTTTAAGCCAACTGGTCTGAGACCCGATCACCCGTTGGTTCTGCGTTGATTGATTGGGTAGGTCCGCTATTCTCTCATGGAATTAGGTGGAAATGATGTTTCGATTTGTTACAGCGATTGCGTGTTTGCTATTGGCTCTTCCTGCCAGGGGGGTGGACTTCAATCGCGATATTCGACCTATTCTTTCGGATAAGTGTTTTCATTGCCACGGCCCAGACCCTGAAACACGCGAGGAGGATCTGCGCTTGGATACGTTTGAAGGAGCGATAGAAGGTGGAGCTATCGAGCCTGGTAAGCCGGAAATCTCTGAGTTGATGATTCGTATTCTTGAGACGGATCCTCGGGAGGTGATGCCGCCGCCTAAGTCTCATAAAAAAGTCACCGAAGCTGAGGCGGAGTTGTTTCGGCAGTGGATTGCCGATGGCGCAGAATACGAAGATCCATGGACCTATCAGGTCCCGCTGAAGGCAGCGACACCGACTGTCAAGAATACGGATTGGTCTAGCCAATGGCTCGACCTCTTTATTCTTGCTCGATTGGAAAAGAAGGGTCTTGCGCCTTCTCCAGACGCTGATTTTGTCACTCTCGTTCGTCGGCTTCACTTTGATCTCGTTGGACTTCCGCCAACGCCTGATAGAGTGCAGGGATTCAAGAAATCCGCTGCGAAAGATCTGCAATCCGCAGTCGAGACGGAGGTTGATTTCCTATTGGCGTCTTCTCATTTTGGTGAGCGCTTGGCGATCTATTGGCTCGATCTGGTTCGTTATGCCGACACGGTCGGATACCATGGTGATCAGCCTCATAATATTTCTCCCTACCGTGATTATGTTATTGAAGCATTGAATCGTAATGTTCCCTTTGATCAGTTCACTCGTGAGCAACTTGCTGGAGATTTATTGTCTAATGCTAGCACGAGCCAGATTGTTGCGACTGGATACAACCGACTGCTGCAAACCACACACGAGGGGGGACTACAGCCGGCAGAATATCGCGCCATTTATCAGGCGGATCGGGTTAGAAACGTTTCTGCAGTCTGGATGGGCGCAACGGTAGGTTGCGCTCAATGTCACGATCATAAATACGATCCGTACTCTGCAAAAGACCATTACCAAATGGCGGCATTCTTTGCGGATATTGATGACGAAAGTCATTTTAAGGCCGGTTCAAATTCACTGCCGACCAAGCGCCCACCCGAGATTCTTGTCCTTGGGGAAGCAGCTGAACAAAAGCTCAAAGACTTGGATTCTCAATTAGGTGAACTAGCGGGAGATAAAGAGAAAGAAATCAGCGAAACGATTCAACGGAAAAGCCGTCTGAGTGCTTTGATCAGGAAGGAAAAGAATGCTGAGAAAAAGGAAGCACTGCAGAATAGAATGGAGACGGTCCAGACAGAGTTGGAGCAGTATCTTCCAAGCGATGCACTTGGTCGATGGAGTAAGCTCAAAGAAGAACGAAGAAAGGTCGCGTCTGGGGGCCGTCTTACAATGATTACGAAGTCCTTGGATACCCCACGCGTCGTGCGCGTGCTTCCTCGTGGCAACTGGCTTGATGAGACAGGAGAGGTTGTCGAGCCAGCCGTTCCTCATTTTCTGCCACAAATTGAAAGCGAAGCTCGGGCAACACGGTTGGACCTAGCCAATTGGCTCACTGACGTTGAAAAAGGGACTGGTGGACTCACCGCGCGAGTGATGGTGAACCGCTTCTTTTATCTCTATTTTGGGACTGGTATCTCACGATCCTTGAGTGATTTCGGAGGTCAGGGACAACCCCCGTCTAATCCAGAATTACTTGATCGTCTTGCGGTTGAATTTTATGAATCAGGATGGGATGTGAAGCATATGGTTCGGTTGCTCACTACATCGAGAGCCTATCGCCAATCCTCTATTGCGCCATCGCAGCTAAGGGAGAAAGATCCCTACAATCAGCTGGTTGCAAGGCAGTCTCGTTTTCGGCTTCCTGCGGAGATGATTCGAGATAATGCGTTAGCAGTTTCTGGGCTCTTGGAGAGAGAGATAGGTGGTGCATCCGTCAAGCCTTCTCAACCGGAGGGCTACTATCGCCATCTCAATTTTCCAACGAGGAAATACAAGCCAGGAACCGATGAACAAGTCTACCGCCGGAGTCTGTATATTCATTGGCAACGGCAATTTCTCCACCCCATGCTTAAAGCATTCGATGCTCCTTCTCGCGAAGAGTGCACTGCGGAACGGCCTCGGTCCAATACGCCGGTAGCAGCTATGAACCTTCTCAATGATCCGAACTTCGTGGAAGCGGCACGTGTCTTGGCTGAACGTGTTCTGAATGAGGCTGAAAAAAATGACCGAGCTCGCTTGGACTACGCTTATGAACTAGTGCTCTCTCGAAACCCAACAGACTCCGAGCGCAAGAGCATGGGCAACTTATTTAACTACGCTAAAAAGGATTTTGAGAAGCATCCCGAAGCCGCAAAAGAACTGATTCAGGTTGGCCAAACCCCAGTGGACCCGAAGCTGAGTAATACTGAACTGGCAGCGTGGACAAGTATCTCTCGGGCACTTTTGAATCTCAGCGAAACGACAACTCGTAACTAAATGTGAGAACTGCGAAATGATGTTTAATCAGTCTTCTAATTTTATCAACCGGCGCACATTTCTTGCGAAGAGTGGTTTTTCATTGGGCGCCGCGGCGCTGACTTCCCAGCTGAGTAGAGCCGGTTTGAAAAGTGATGGCTATACGGGTTTGAATGGATTTCCTCACCATGCTGCAAAAGCGAAGCGTGTCATCTATCTATGTATGGCTGGTGGCCCTTCACACCTTGAAACTTTTGACTACAAACCCGAACTCGACAAAATATCAGGGAAGCCTTTTCCTGATTCTTTTACGAAAGGACAACCGATAGCCCAGCTTCAGGGGCAAGCTCTTAAGGCACAGGGTCACCTAGGTGGTTTCAAAAAATATGGGAAGTCTGGGCAATGGATTTCCGATTACCTTCCGTATCATCAGAAAATGGCCGATGATCTAACGGTTGTTCGATCCATGGTCACTGAGCAAATCAACCATGATCCTGCCCATACGTTTATGAATACGGGGACTGCTATTAGTGGAAGACCGTCTATGGGTTCTTGGGTCAACTATGGATTGGGTTCAGAATCCCAAGATCTACCAGGCTTTGTCGTTTTGACCTCCGTGGGTGGGCGCAATCCACAACCGATTGCTTCACGTCAGTGGTCTTCTGGTTTTCTACCGTCGCAGTACCAAGGAGTGGAATTTAATTCGACAGGTAACCCAGTGCATTATGTTTCGAATCCAGCAGGGGTTTCTAGAGGGCATCAGGATGCGCTTATTCGAACGATCAAAAATCTCGATTCGCAACGAAATGCTCTCGTTGATAATCCCGAGATTGCAGCTCGGATCAGTGCCTATGAAATGGCTTTTCGTATGCAAACATCTGTTCCGGAATTGACCGATATTTCAGGGGAGTCCCCAAAGACTTTGGATATGTATGGGGCGACTCCGGGAGACGGCTCGTATGCGTCCAATTGCCTTCTCGCACGCCGTTTGGTTGAGAAGGGAGTCCGGTTTGTGCAACTTTACCACCGTGGATGGGATCATCATGGTGGTCTGGATAAGTATATGAAAGTCTGTGCTGGGCATACGGATCAGCCCACTTGGGCGCTGCTTACTGATCTAAAACAGAGAGGTTTACTCGAGGATACGCTCGTAGTTTGGGGGGGGGAGTTCGGGCGCACGCCTATGTTCCAAGGTAAAGGTGGTGCTGGACGTGATCATCACATCAAGGGGTTTTCCATGTGGATGGCAGGTGGTGGGATCAAACCCGGCTTGAGTCACGGTGCCACTGATGAGCTGGGATACAATGCGGTAGAAGATGTCGTCCATGTGCGAGATTTTCACGCGACAATGCTTCACTTGTTAGGTATCGATCACCACCGTTTCTCAGAAAAATTCCAAGGCCTCGACATGCGCCTTACTGGAGTGGAACCAGCGAAAGTGATCAAACAGTTGATCGTGTGATTATAGCAACTCATAAAACAATTCAGAACGAAGTATTGATAGCTAGGTGCTGAGTGAATGCTGGATAATGAAAGACTGAAGTGCGCAGTAGAAGTGGCTTCGTAGTAAGGCTTCGTGGCGGGCTGGAGTCAGGTTAGCTGGATCTGCTTCGGGTTCAGGGCCAAACTTATATTGTTCTTCTAGGGTTAGCCGTGCTTGGTTGAGGGCGCTATACCATGTCATGGCTTCATCCTGTTTGATCCAGACTGGGTTCTCGTCTTCGCTGGGAAAAGCTGCTGCCGACTCGATGGCTGCGTAGACTTGATTAAGGTCTTCCGAAAACGATTCGCGAAGGTCGGGAACAATGATTTCTTTCCAATCCTCCGAGATCCTTTCGTCGGTGATGAGGTCTCCGAGTCGGCTGGCAGTATCTTTCTCCAAGCCGTTTGCATCACGAATGATCGATCGGAGGATATACCAATCTTCCTTGGTTTCTGGGTCGATTCGCAGACCACCTTCTATCGTAGGTGCAATTTTCATTCCGCAGCTTCGATACTTGTTTTTAGTTGGTGGACTTGAAGTTGTTGAACATAGAACTCCGCCTTTTCCAATTCGCCAGACCAGACGATTGAGAGGCCTTTTTGGTGGACCTCGAGCATTAAGCGATTTGCGTGAGCTTCATTATATCCAAATACCTTCATGAGGACCATGGTCACGTAGGCCATGAGGTTTACTGGATCATCGTGCACGATGACATTCCAAGGTGTTTCGGTGGAAACCTTGCTCTTTGATTCAGTCAGAGTTGAGGTGTCGGACATATTTAGTTACTTGCGGCTTGAAGATCTTTTGGATCGATCCATCGGTCGTGCTCCTGGATGAGGTCGATCAGGCGTTCCACAGCTTCGGCTTCAGGTATGTTGAACTTCACCGCTTTTTTGCCGACGTAAAGATTGATTTTACCGGGGGCACCTCCAACGTATCCGAAGTCTGCATCCGCCATTTCCCCAGGTCCATTCACGATACAACCCATGACGGCGATTCTGACGCCTTTGAGGTGACCTGTGGCTTCACGAATTTTTTGAGTGGTAGATTGAAGGTTAAAGAGAGTGCGGCCACAAGAGGGACAAGCGACGTAGTCGGTTTTAAAAAGGCGGTTGCCGGTAGATTGGAGGATGTTGTAGGCGAGGCGTAGCGACTGACCGGGTGCTTTTTCTGAGCGGAGCAACATAGCGTCGCCGATTCCATCGCATAGCAACGAACCGAGTATTTGGGATGAGGATAGCAGTGAATTCAAGAAATCAGGTTCGCCGGTTGGTGGTTTCAGAGTGTCCTTGAGAAGGATTGGATGTTTTTCTTGGGCTCTCGAAGCTAGCAATCTGAAAGCATGAATCGGGTGGAGATCGAGTCCATCAGCTACGGTAATCAAACACGTTTCCTGCCTGCTGTTGATTGCTTCAATCTCAGAATCGTTCCTCGGGTCTACCTCAAGAACGTCGGATTTCTCGTAAATCGCTTCGGGTTTGAAGTTGCCCATTTTTGCAATTTTATGAGCAACAGCATTCCAGTTTTCTTGGGTTGTGAAGACGCGAATGGTTTCTTTTGCTCCGATGTTGAGGTTCTGGTTTGAAACGATTTCACTTTCTCTCCTCTCATAGGAAAAGGGATCGAAAGGTGATTCTATTGAATCCGTGGTATGGGTTCCGTTTGAGGTGGGTTTTGGGTGTAGTGCAGAGAGTGCCGCTGCCACTGGAATCTCATGAATAGAATCTTCGGTGAGTGAAACACGGACTGTGTCGCCGATTCCATCTGCGAGAAGAGAACCGATCCCGACTGCTGATTTAATGCGCCCATCTTCCCCGTCTCCAGCCTCAGTGACTCCAAGATGGATGGGGTAGTTCCAGTCGGGTCCTTCTGCGTGAAGTCGTGCGATCAAAAGACGATAGGCTTGCACCATGACTTTTGGATTGGATGCCTTCATGGAGAAGACGAAGTTATGGTAGTCATGGTCTCTCGCGATTCGCGCGAACTCGAGAGCACTTTCGCACATACCAAGAGGAGTATCGCCGTAGCGATTCATGATTCGGTCAGATAGGGATCCGTGATTGGTTCCGATACGCATCGCACGGCCAAGCTCCTTGCAGAGTTTGACGAGAGGGGTGAATTGCTCACGGATACGTTCGATTTCGGCATCATATTGCTCATCGGAATATTCGCGAATTTCGAATTTCTTCTTATCGGCGTAGTTGCCTGGGTTTACTCGGATCTTTTCCACCCACTTGGCTGCCTCCATGGCCGCATCGGGTTTGAAATGAATATCGGCAACTAGAGGGACCTCACATCCTTTGGCGCGAACCTCTCTAGCGATATTTTCGAGATTTGCGGCATAGACTTTTGTCTGTGCGGTCACTCGGACGATTTCGCATCCGGCATTCGCGAGTTGAATGATTTCAGCAACACAACTTGCAGTGTCCCGAGTGTCCGATGTGATCATCGACTGGATACGAATCGGGTTATTCCCGCCGATTCCCACGTGCCCGACCATAACCTCTCTGGTCTCACGTTTCGAATAACGAAAGAGATCTGGGCAATATTTGGCAAAATCGTCGCTCATGAATGTGGGAGGATAGACCGAAAATTTTCCGTGGGCAATGACCGGATATGGTGCAATGTTATCTTTATGAAAATCAAGATGTCGTGGGCTAGAAGAGTGGCGATGGCAGCCTCGTTTCTCGTTGCAGGGGATGGACTGGCTTCGGCTGGCGATTTTATCCGTATTCAAGAGACCGAAGAGTCTTCGAAGCTACAAACGGCGGTGGTCAGCTATGAAAGAGATGGGATAAGTGTCGATCTCATCGGGGCGATCCATCTGGCCGACCGCGAATATTACGAAACGCTTAATGATGCCTTCAAGGGTTATGAAGTGTTGCTTTTCGAGATGGTTGGTGGCGAGAACCTCGGAGGAGGGAAGAAGGCGCCAGAGCCCGAAGAGGTTCCTGAAGATGAAGCATCTTCTCTAATTGAGGAGCAAGCTGTAGAAGAGGTAGAGGGTGAAGATAACCTAGCGGGCCTCAGGACAATCTATCAGACGATGGAAAAGGTTTTGGGTCTGACAGGGCAGTCGGGAGTGATTGACTACATGGCCGATAACTTTGTCCACGCCGATCTGACAAACGAGGAGTTCGAAGCACTCCAAAAAAAAAGAGGTGAGTCGCTCTTAGGGTTTATGATTCAGGCAGGAATCACCGCAAAAAAGCCGTCTCGAGAGCCCAACGGTTTCAATATGTTACGTGGGATGCTTTCTGGTCGGAAGAATTTGGTGAAAGCGGAGTTGATGCACACGATGGCAGAGGGCGATGAGCAGATTGACTCAATGTCGGGAGAAAATGTGATCATAGATGATCGCAATGCCAAGTGTATCAAAGTTTTGGATCAGCAGGTCGATCTTAAGAAAAAGAAAATTGGAGTTTTCTATGGGGCTGCTCACCTACCTGATTTAGAGCGTCGATTAATAGAGAAGGGTTTCAAAAGAGTTTCCGAAAATTGGCTCACCGCTTGGGATGTTGAGAAGGAGTAACCGATTTCTTCGCGAAGAGCAGCACGGCCGAAGACATGGCTAGTGCGACCAATGCGGTTGCCAGAAGGGGATGCGCCCCGAAGGCCATGAAAGCATAGGCAAGGCCAGCGAAACCTGCGGCGGTTGCGGCGAAGGGTAGTTGTGAAATTACGTGGCCAGTTGGCTCACAGCCTGAGGCGATCGAGCTGACAATGGTGGTATCGGAAAAAGGACTGCAATGGTCCCCAAGCACGGCTCCTCCGAAGACAGCACCGATGACGGATGGGATGACGATTGCCAATTGCTCTGAGGGGATTCCGGATTGGTTTGCCGCGATAATCGTTGCAGGAAGAGCAAGAGGCATGAGGAGTCCCATGGTGCCCCAAGAAGAACCTGTCGCTAATGAAATGAGAGCACCCGCTCCAAAGACTGCTAATGGTAACCACTCGACCTTGAATCCACGTGAGAGAAGCTTCGCGATTTGCTCTCCGGCTCCTAGTGCCGAAAATACATTTCCCAAAGACCATGCAAGGATGAGAATAATGAGTGCGGGCAGAAGATTGGTCGCGCCTTGGAAAGCTGCATGTCTCGCGGAAATATCACGGTCTTTTGGATAGGCCAACCACGCGACAACGAGTCCAAACAAACTTCCAGCAACCAAAGCGTAAGGGCCAGCATTGCCGCTGAAGGCTTGTCGCCATCCTTCGATAGAAAACGGATCAGTAATGGGGCTTGAGAGGAGTGGGAAAGCGGCAAAGATTCCAAAAATTAATGCAATGAGAGGAATAATGGCTCTTCTAGGAGACGTCGTTTTAGCCGGGTCGGTCTCTGACTTCTCAGGTGATATAGGAAGGTAGCGACTCATCGCGCGCGGCTGATAATTTAGGAAAATTGCCAATGGCACGAGCAGTAGGGTGAGGAGGCAGTAGGGGTTTGCGGGAATGGATTGAAAGAAGAGAGAATAGGGCTCAACCGCAAAGGGAGCTTCTTTGAGGCCTTGTTGAATCAGACTGAGTTGGGTCGCGATCCAAGTGGAAATGAAGGCAACGCATGCAATGGGGGAGGAGGTGGAATCGACTACCCAAGCGAGCCTTTCTCGTGAGACCCCCACTTTGTCCGCCAACGGTCTGGCGATTCGGCCGGTGAGTAAGGCGTTTGCAAGACCATCGAAAAAGCAGAGCAAACCGATCACATACACACTACCTAGAAGACGCTTTTCAGGTGACTTTGCCTTTGCAACGAGACGGGAAAGTATGGTGTCGAAGCCGCCTGACTTCTCCAATAGGCCTGCGAAGGCACCGAGTGTTAGAGTGAAGATGATTGCTCCGACGTGCCAGGGTCCATCAAGTGAGGGGAAAATGAAATCGGCAAAGATTGCCCGTAGGGATTCAATTGGATTAGCGTGATGGATTAAAAGAGCTCCTGCAACCACTCCACTGCCTAGGCCAAAAGCGGCCTGTCGGGTGATGATGATGGTAAATAACGCGCAAATGGCAGGCCAGAGAGCCAATAAAAAACTCGGCGCGTTTAATGATGGAAGTAGTAAACTCAACCCACATGGAATGATGGGAATGAGTGACTTTTTCATCCGTGTAGAATTTCGGGTATTTCGACTGAGGAGACGACTAGGGAAGAATCATGAAGAGTCTCCCCGATGATGCCCAATCTGCGACTTCCAATGGAACCCAACGTAGTTCAAAGCGTTTTCCCCAAGAATCTGAAACGGCAACTTCTTGGGTTTTTTCGTTATACCCGATGATCATGCATACGTGGCGATTGGAATCCGGCTTTGGTAGATCGGCAATCTCGGCTGCTTCTTCAGTGATTTTTTCACGAAAGGAAGAGCTGCCAGAGACCCGTTCAGAAGTGTTTTTGTCAGCCATGTCGTTGTAGATATCGACGGAATACATGGTCCACATCAAAGGGATGCCTTTGTCGATTTCACGTTTTACGTCACGAATCTTTAGCGATTTGATTCTCTCGTCTTTGGTTCGGCGTCCTTTTCGATAGACTGCCGATTTCACATTATCCAAAAGCACACTGACTGAGGTTCCTCCACCAGCGGAGCTGTTACCAATCATGGCGAGGAGATACATATCCGCATCAATTCCCATGGTTCTCATGGCGCGCTCAAAAGTTGCGGGAACACAGTAGCCTTTTGGGCCTTGGTTCACCATGGGGATTTCGGTGATATAAACATCACCATTCTCCTCAGTTTTCACGTTCGCGATGAGGCGTTCCTTTAAATCGGAATCTCGCATGCGAGCGGCCTTTCCTCCATCGTCGGCAAATTCTTTTGAGACGACGGATAACGAAACATACTCGCCTTCTTCATTGGAAAGAAGAAACGCGCTTCCGTTCCAGTCCCAACGCTTGATCGTTCGGCGAGTATCTCCCTCGCCGTAGCGCTGGCGGGTAGGCTCCCCAAGAATCGAGATTAGGGATTTCTCGATGAGTTCTTCGTCCTTTTCCATTGCGTCTTTCAGCAATGATTCAGGAACCGGTCCATCGCTGTCGAAATGATCCCTTCCAAAACCTGCTGTGGAACCGAAGTCGCCCTTGTTGGCGTAGACTATGGAGAGATGCGAGACGGTGCCGCCTTCATCTGAATAGAGAGCGACCGAGTAGGGGATTGCATCAAAAAGTTTATAACCACGCTTGGGGCCAGCGTAGAGTCGCCAGCTCTTACCGTGCTTCGATGTGGATTCGCTAGGCAATCGGAGATTGCTGGCTAGTTGTTGTGCATCGGTATCGACGATTGAAATTCCGTTGGAGAGTTTTTGGCCTGCGGCGGCATTCAGTTTTTTGGCCTCTTCTTGGAGTTTTACTTGGCGCTGATGAGCAAGGGCGATGTATTCCCTGTCTCTGGCGCTAAGGAAACTGAGTGGTGTTTCGAAGCTTTTGCCATCGGGGCGCAATAGAGTAGCAAGATTTTCGTCTAAAGAGATGAAAGTTGCTCGAACCTCGTCTCCCTCTGAGCTTGTAAATAGACGCTCGGCTTCCGTTGCGAATGCGAATGAGACGCATGCAAGCAGGATTAGAAACTTCGAAATCATCAAAAGAACCGTTCGCGCTGTAAGTCGGCTAGTCAACGACAAGATTGATCGCTTTTAGCTAGGGTATCCATAAAGGTATCTGGCTTTCTTTTCAGTTCTATAGACAAAAGCAATCGCCTCTAGGAACGCCCACCCAGCTATTTGGGAATTTTTAGTGTCTGGCCCAACCGAATGATTGTACCGGAAATACCATTTGCGCTCTTGATCCGCGAAATGGAAGTGCCGTAGCGCCTTGAAAGTCCAGAAAGGGTGTCTCCCTTTTTGACCTTGTGCATGACGTATTTGGGCTTTGGTTTCGGTTTTGGCTTGGGCTTAGGCTTTACAACGACAGGTTGAGGTTTCGTTTCAACCACGGCGATTTCAGGTAGGTCCTCTTTTTTCGCGATTTTTTCCTCTTTAGGCTTCTTCTTCGGATCAGAGGGTCGATACCACTTATCAGGTGAGTTCACCCATTCTTCCCGATAGTTTCCGCGGCTGTCAAACGGGCCTGTGACGGTATTCGTTTTCGGCGCACCACCGATGCCGCACTGGGTGATGAGCGGTGCGAAAAGAAACGGTAGTAGTTTCCTAGCGTCGGAGAGCATTGAGAAAAGACTGATGGATTGTTTCAGCTATGCAAAGCATTGTTCTCAGTTTTATGAACTTTTTTGAAGGACGTGGGGAGTAAAACTCAAACAATGAAGTGACAATTTAGCCTGTTGGAGAGTATCTCAAAGCCTGCCCGATGACCCTTCTTGCCGAATCACGTTTGACCCTGAAGCTCGCTTTCCCGCTGATTATCGGACAAGTCAGCCAGATGCTTTTGGGCGTTGCCGATACGATGATGATTGGCCGTCTGGGTGTGACGGAAATGGCCGTGTTGACTTTTGCGAACTCTCTTTTCTACGTTCCGTTCGTATTTGGAATTGGAATTTTGACGTCGGTATCAGTGTTCACCGCGGGCGCAGCAGGTGCGGGTGACGAGGCGGCTGGCCGCGCAAGCTGTCGCCACGGAATGTATGTTGCGACGGTTCTCGGAATCTTGCTGTTTGTGCTGATGTGGATTTTATCGATGAATCTGGAAATTTTCAACCAACCACAGGAAGTCACGGAGAAGACGAAAGGATATTTTTGTATCATTATGGCTTCGATGATTCCGGGTTTGATGTCGATGGCTCTTAAGAATCATGCCGATGCACTGGACAGGCCTTGGCCTCCGTTCTGGATCTTTCTCTGGGGGGTGGCGTTGAATGTATTTTTGAACTGGGTCATGATTTTTGGGAAACTTGGATGCCCAGCGATGGGGCTCGAGGGGGCAGCTTGGGCTACGTTTATTTCTAGGACATTGATCTTGGTTGGCATGTTCATCTGGTTATACAAGGGCAACGGGATGAGGCCTTGGACTCCGTATCATTGGTTCAAGCCGCCGGTCTTCTCGGATATCCGAAAATTTCTCGGGATTGGTTTTCCGGCTAGTCTACAAATGATCTGTGAGGTTTCGGCATTTTCTGCCGCGGGACTTATGATGGGGCAATTCGGTGAAACGGCGATGGCAGCTCATCAGGTGGCTCTCATGTGCGCGGCGACGGCCTTTATGGTTCCGTTGGGTTTGTCCATGGCGCTGAGTGTTCGCATTGGCTCTGCCAACGGTGCTCGCCAATACGATCGCTTGAGAAAAATTGTGATTTCGGGTTGGTGGTTGGGCACGGGTTGGGCGGCCATTGGAGCGCTTTTTTTCCTGATCTTTGGAACTTGGGTCTCATCCCTGTTTATCGATGAAACACCAGTAATTGCTCTTTCCGCTAGTATTTTGATCGTCGTTGGCGTGTTTCAACTGTTCGACAGTCTACAGGTGGGTTCAGTCGCTATGCTTCGGGCACTCCATGATACAACCATCCCAGCTGTCATGGGGTTCTTCGCCTACTGGATTGTGGGTCTTCCGGTGGCTGTCGTGCTAGCAACAGTCTTCGGATTAGGGGCTGTTGGTGTTTGGTGTGGGTTGGCAACAGGGCTAATGGTCGCTTGTGTCACACTTGCCCCACGTCTTTGGAAAAAGACGGAGCAGAAAGCCTCCACTGCGAGTCACGCTTCAGTATGATTTTTTGGCGGTTGCGCGATTTGTGAATTTCCAAGTGAAGCTCAACGCTGTCGGAGTGGCTGCGAATGGAGAGGATTTGAAAAATTGGTTCTCTTCGCATGCGGAAAAAACAGTGTAAGGGAATATCTGGATGGGTTGCGTTCCAAATGTATTTCGCTAAAGGAAATCCTTCGGCTTCGGAGAGGGCGATCAAGATCTCGCGAATCTGAAAGGTAGAGTGTTTTTTGAGCAGCTTTTTCAACGAAGATTTTGCCAACCGCGACTCTAGCCAAGCCGCTAATGGATTCTGATGATCTTCGTCGATTTCCTCTATCAACTCACGCTGATGAACCAACATGAGGGACTGAAATTCGGCACGGTCGATTTCTCCGCGCTCGAATTTTGCGACAAGTTGTCCAGGGGTCTCCAACATCGGTGAACAGTATCACCTGTGTCGCAAATTTGTAAATAGGAGGAAATTCCCATTCAGAACTTCAAACAACACCCACAACGCCGTCCTCACCTCCACCGACGCCGAAGGTGAAATCACCACCATCACCTACGACGTCCGCGACCGCCTCGCATCCTCCAAAGATCCCAACAACTTGACCACCACCTACGCTTACGATAAAAACAACAATCGCCTAAGCCTCACCGACTCTGAAAATAAAACCCGCAGCTGGACCTACGGCCCCCGCAACCTCGTCCTCACCAAATCCATGCCCGACCCGTCCGATACCTGTTCCTACAGCTACGACACCCTCCGTCGGCTCAAAGAAATATGGAGAGCCGGTTTCCAACCGGCTTCATCGCCACCCACCATCACCATGGTCTACGACCTCGCCGGGCGCATGACCTCCCGCCAATACAGCGACGCCACCACCGACACCTTCACCTACGATGCCGCCTCCCGCCTGCTCACCGCCACCAAAGGCCGCCACGCCATCACCACCACCCGCACCTACGCGGATGACGGCATGATGCTCAGCGAAAAACAAAGCCTCGACGGCCGCGACT
>JBGCEE010000093.1:0-11791 GCA_045106015.1 Akkermansiaceae bacterium
GCATTTCGACATCGTTGTGGCTGTCTCCTGCGGCGAAGGTGCTAGCGGTGTCTAGATTGAAAAAATTGGCGACTTCGCTCAGCGTCGTGCCTTTCTGGTAGTTTTTGTGACCGAAGCGGAGATAGATCGAATTTCTCTGCCAGCCAAGGTTTGGAACGGTGGCTACGATCGGTTCGATGCGTTCGATGATCCATTCCATTTCTTCCTCCGTTCGTGAGATCAATCCCGCGGGATCTCCATCCACTTCGATGTACTGGGCGCCCGTATGCTCCTCGACTTCCTTGCGAATCGCTTTGAGCGCCTTTTTCGATTTTCGGAACAGCTTGTGGATATTTTTCTCACATCGTTTGTTCCATTCCTTGTGAGGTAGGAACCTTCCAAATTCATTTGGGAAATAGATTTCCCTTTCACGAGCGATCACCCAGTCGGGGAGGAATGGGAATTGGCTTTCGATAAATCCTTCCATCACTTGAGGCATGGATCGACCGGTATTGATACCCCACACAGCTTGACGGTTTTCACGGAGGCTGCGGATTTTATCAAAAAACAATCGCGGGACAGGAGGTCGCTCGCCGGGGTCGTGCAATGTCCCATCAAAGTCAAAAGACAGAATCAGCTTGGGTGTTTGGCAGGGGGGGAGTGATCTCACGGCGAAAGGCTACAATAGCTTAAAAGTGGGGTAAGGTGTGCTATGACTCTAGATGAGCACTCGCTTTTTGGGGCTGTCATCGGGTTGTGCTGGAGCCATGGGGAGGCAATGCTCAAGCCAGCGATCGTATGTGCCGAGCGATTTCTCTGAAAGCATTTCGGTGATGCGATCCATGCAGGACATGCAGATCATAAATGGGGATTCACCGTAGATGAGCTGATCCTCGATGCAGTGAACGGCGACTGCGTATTCCTCAGCTGTATCAAGGGTTCCATGGCAGGTTAGGCAATGATTGATCCATGGATCAATGCTTCCAATCGGGACTCCACGGAATTTCTCCAAGCGGCCGGGAAGGTCCCCATGATCGAGATAGAAGTTCCAAATGCGTTCTTTGGTCTCATCAGAATATTCCTCGTGCAGTTTTTTGTGGCATGCCTCGCAGACGGCGATCTCCATGATGACTTCACCTTTGGAATAGACTTTCTGTAATACGAAGCCTTCTTCGTTGTCCTGGAGAGGGTTCTTGCAGTCGTAGCAGTTGGTAAAGTGCTCGTCTGTCTCGGACGATTTCAGGGAATCGGGTATGGGGCCGAAGCGGTGCATGGTCAGTGATGCTTAAATGAGGGTCGCACGGGAACACCGTGGTTCGCGAAGTGTTCCTTCGCCTCGCCGACGGTGTGCATGCCGAAATGAAAAATAGAGGCAGCGAGTACGGCATCAGCTTTGCCTTTTTCCAATACCTCAACCATGTGGTCAAGGTTGCCCGCACCGCCCGATGCGATGACAGGAATTCCAATGGCCGAAGATATGGCAGCCGTGAGTTCGCAGTCGTAACCGGCCTGAGTGCCATCGGCATCCATGGAGGTGAGTAGGATTTCACCTGCGCCACGCCTCCAGACTTCTTTAGCCCATTCGACGGCATCGAGACCAACCGGAGTGCGCCCTCCGTGGGTGTAGACTCCCCATTTGCCAGGAGCCTCACGTTTTGCATCAATCGCTACGACGATGCACTGATTGCCAAAAGCCTTTGCTCCTTCGTCAACTAGGCTTGGATTGGTTACTGCTGCCGTGTTGATGCCTACCTTATCCGCTCCTGCGAGTAGCATCGTGCGCATGTTGTCGACTGACCGAATGCCACCACCAACGGTTAGTGGGATGAAACACTTCTCCGCCGTGCGGCTCACGACATCGACCATGGTCTCGCGGGCATCGGAAGATGCAGTGATATCGAGAAATACGAGCTCGTCTGCTTCCTGTTCGTTGTAGGCAATCGCGCATTCAACCGGATCACCTGCGTCGATGAGGTCCACGAAGTTGACGCCTTTGACGACGCGGCCGTTGGTGACGTCGAGGCAAGGGATGATTCGTTTGGCGAGCACGTGGCAGTCTAGGTTTCAATTGGTAAAATTCAAACTCCAATGAAGAGAGCGATGATACGAAAAGACGACGGCCCTTGCAGGACGTCGTCTTTTGAGAAAAACGGAAGGTTTCCGTTCGGTGGCTTAGCCGTTGACCTTTGGCTTGCCTGCGCGACGAACTGCGCCGAAACGCTTTTGGAACTTGTCGATGCGGCCTTCGGTATCGACGAACTGTTTCTGTCCAGTGAAGAACGGGTGCGAGTCCGAAGTAATGCCCGATGAAATGATGAAGTGCTCGACGCCGTCGATTTCTTCGATTTTTTCAGAAGTTTTCGTGGATCGAGTCACGAAGCGAGTTCCGGTGGTCATGTCGACAAAGACGACAGGATGGTATTTTGGATGTAGATCCTTTTTCATATAAGCGTTTTGGTTTCCACACGTTCCAACGCGCGGGGGACGGGGAAAATGGCGAAAATCGTATAAGTGTCAAGTTTTTAGGATGGAAACAGCTTAACCTCCAAGTGGATTCACAACGATTTCGTCAATGAAAACCCATTGATCGCCAGTCTCGATGGTGATTTTGATGTGGCTAGCTTTTACCTCGTATCGGGGGGTCTTCTGGTCGGTTAGGATGAATAGGGTTTGCGGTTTGATTCCTTCACTGCGCAGCTGCCTGAGCTTCTTAGGGTTGTAGAATTTGACCGTGTTGTAACGTTTGTTTTGGACCTTGAAGGCCGTTCCGTCTTCGGAAGTGCTGAAGACGATATTATTTGGAAATTCCGCCTTGGCCTCAGAGCTGAGTAGGGTGTTGAGCGCAATGGTGTCGATGGTTATCGTTTTGCCGAGGTCGATGACGAATTCGAGCTTTTGTTCCGATGGAGCAAAGCCAACCCAGCCGGGTGCGGTGTGGTCAGGTTCGGCGAAACGGCCGTCGGTCAGTGCGGAGAGATTCGCTTCCCCACCGCCTTGTTTTGACTTGGATCCGGTAACCAGTTTGCCGACGGCTGCGTGAGTTTTCACGTCATCGGCCGAGTCGAAGAAAATTTCTTCGAAGACGGTCGGATCAAGCACCATTTCAGGCTCAATGAGGAGGCAGGCTTTTTTCGCGAAGCGTTGTCCCATCACACGGTATCCGGCGGGAGAGAAGTGGCCGTCCTCGAAGCTGTAGCCGCCCCAGGGATTGACGCCGCGATTCAGGTCGTCTGTGTCGATCCAAGAACCGTTGGCATTATCATCGCCGAGTTTTTGCTGAATACTCCGAATCAGTTCGCCGTCCGTTTTTTCGAGCCAGTAGTCATTGATACGCCCGACGACAAAGTTGATGTCCTTGATGCTTAGGTCTCGTTTGAACTGACCGAGCAGGCCTTGAAAGCTTTTTTCATAAACGCTGCCCCAGCCGCTATCGGCGTCCTGCTCGCCTTGCATCCAGATGAAAGTGACCGATTCGATCTCCTTATCCGCGATGTTCTTTTTCACCGATTTGATGAGCCGGCCGTAGAGAGTGCCGTTGTTCTCGGGCTTTTCGTCGGTCATGCCCTCGGGTGGTTTCCACTCCTCATGCCAGTTTTTGATTGGCTGTCCTGGGTGTCCGAACCTCACCACGATCACCTTATCCTTACCGAAGACCTGCTCGACCGATTCTTTGAACGAATCGCTGAGAGTCCGAGTCATGTTGGACTGTCCGGACAGGATAAAGAGGTGCCTAGCGTCGTCGGCGAAAGCTGGCTGGAGGCTTTGTAGTAGGGTTAAAGTAAAAAACAGTAGGAAGGCTTTCACGGGCTTGAAGCATGTCATCGTGGTGAGCGGTTTCGATTTTGATCAGTTCCAATCACAGCCCACGGTATTCCGCGGCGAGGCGTTTGGCGGTTGCGATGGTGTTGCGGTGGAGTTTGGCGGTGAACTCGGGTTGGCGGTTGTAGCCGCCGCCGTAGAGGATGGCGACGGGGATGCGGTTCTTGATCATGGCGCGGAGCAAAACTTCGTCTCGGCGTTGGATTTCCTTGAGAGAGAGGTGCATTTGGCCGAAGCGATCGTTGCGGTGGTTGTCTGCTCCGGAAATCCAGATGACTAAATCGGGAGAAAACTTGTCGAGAGAATCGGCGAGTGTCTGGAAAAGTTGTTGGAGATACATCTCCCCCTCTACGTAGCGGACGGTTTCGACGTCCAGCGTGGAGGCAATTTTTTTGGTTGGGTAGTTTTTGCCGACATGGATTGAGTAGGTGAAAACCCGCGGGTCATCGCCAAGAATGGAGGCGGTGCCGTTGCCTTGATGAGCATCCGTATCGACAACCATCACTCGGATGTTGGGTTGTTTGTCCTGAAGATCGCGGATGGCGATGGCGATGTCGTTGAAAACGCAATATCCCTCGCCGTGGTTGCTGAAGGCATGGTGAGTTCCCCCAGCGAGGCAGACGCCGACACCCTCTTCGAGAGCCGCGTTGCACGCTAGGCGAGTGGCCTCGACTTCAGTGGCTGAGCGTTTAAAGAGATCCTGAGAAGCTGGTAAACCCAGCAAGATTTGTTCCTTGCGGCCGAGTGCTGAAGACTGGATTTTTTCGATGTAATCCTTGTCATGGACTCGAAGAATTTGGTGGAAATCCGTTTCTTTCACCTCAATCACTTCGTCGGGGCGAAGAATACGCTCTCCGAGCAGCATGTCCTTGGAAATCCGGAACTTATCCATTGGGAAGGGGTGCCCTTCAGGTAGTTCGAGCTCAAGAGACTGGGAATAGAAACAGCGCATTTGCCCGATCCTAAATTTTAATATTCAAACATCAAGGAAGAGTCTGAGGAGATGAATCCTATTTTGGGGAATCTTTCAGCTTCCCCGGTAGCGGCAGAGGAGTGTAAAGTCCCGCCGATGTTGCAGATCGTCTTCAATGAAATTAGCGCTGCGGAGATCTCTGCGCTGGGCACCCTAGAGCAATTGGAATTGCTAGAGGAGTTCCGTGTGACCGAGACAGATCTGGAGAATCTCGACAACGATCGCTTCGCGACTCTTGAACGAGATGGCCATATTTTCTATCGATTCCGCTCCAAGGACTATCGCTTCTATTTCGAAGTAAAAGACGGTTCAGTCGTTGTTCATCGAGTTCTCCACAAGGGGACGTTCTCGGATTTTCTGTTTCGTTCAAAAATGCCGCTCGGCGAAGACGAGGCGCTCGCAAATTCGAAGTATTTTTGGAAGCTCATCGATGAGGGCCGGAATGCCAAGCGTGTGTGAGCGAACGAGACGGCTACGTGCTCCGGGCGATCTTTCCAAAGACTTCCTTTTTGGAAGGGGTGATGTGCGGTGGTGCGAGGTAGATGGGCTGGGGAACTGAACTTGCCCAATTTGCACGAACTTGGACTGGGGTTTGTTGCCAAGCTTCCCAGAGGCCCGAGGCGGTAGGATGACACTGGCGGATATCCGTATCGCGAATGGCTTCAAATGAAAAAACCTTAGTGCCTTTCTCTTCGGCGAGTTTGAGTGCTTGATCGAATCCGATTCGATCCATCAGAAGAGGCTGCTGGGTCAATTGATTCTTATCGATGCAGGCCGTCCAAAACGAGCCGCGCCGAGCGTCGCCTACCGCGAGACATGGATCACCTGATAGAGCGCCTTCCGTTCCGAGAATTGAAGGGATGCCGACTGCCTTGCAACCTGCAACCAACGCCGCGCCTTGGGCCGCTGCAATTCCAACCCGAGTTCCGCTATAGCTCCCCGGACCAGTTCCTACGAAAACCGCGTCAAATGATCGACGGCCGTATTCCTCAATAATTTCCGATAAAGGCTCGAAAATTAGCGCGTTGTGCCGTCGGTCGCTAGTGAAGGATTTTTCAACGACAACCTCTCCATCCACCGCAAGAGCTAACGACGCCCGGTTGGTGGAGGTTTCAAAGATCAGAACAGAGCGCACGGGAGGAGATTAGTTGCTAGCTGGATGTTTCAAATATCAAATTACTTAGATCTCAAAATAAAACATGCCGCCTCGAACGAATCGAGGCGGCATGTTGAAGTTCAATCTAATCGATTTAGATCGGTCTACTTATCGTTAAACTGGCCAAGGAAAGTGAAGTCAGTTGTCGAAGTATAGTTGTAGCCCCGAGCAAGGTTGATTTCGTTCAAAGATCCGTCACCGGAGGCGGAGTAGCCAAAGGTGCCGTCGAACCAAATTACTTCGAACTCATTTCCGCGATAGAAGAAGGCACCGGTGAGGGTTTTACCTTCGAACTTTAGTTCACCGTCAGCAGTGATTTCGAAAGTCACTACTTGTCCATCGGTGTATGGACTTGGCGTCGCATTTTCGAAATAGGTGAGTGTGTGAGTGCCGACAAATCCCGGATCGATGGTTGCAGGAGTTGCATCCGGATCATCTGGAATTTCGCCGCTACCGCCGTTGTCGCCGTTATCTCCGTCGTTACCCTCGTCCGTGTTTGGAGCAGATTCCACCGTGCCGGAGTCTACCGTTGCGATGGAAGTTTGGCCATCTGCGGAAACGGTGAAACTTGTGATCGAGTCGGGAGTTCCGGTGAAGTTCGTGAGAACTAGGTCTAGGGTATTGAGGCCTTGTCCACCAATATTAGGACCGTTTAAGGTGATCGTTGCTTGGCTGTCGCTATCGCGGTTGTAGAGATAGGTTCCATTGATGATACCGGTCTGAAAAGAGCTGCCCGTTTCAGTGTTTGTGTAGATGAAATTACTCCCGTCTAAGAGTTCAACCGTGGGGTTGAATGAGAAGGTGGCTCCTGCCATGGATGCTGGCGCGGTCGGGATGGAAGCGTCGTCATTTCGATCGCTACTACTACAACTTGAGATGAGTAAGGCACCTGAAATTGCTCCTAAGGTTAATATGATATTTTTCAACATGATGGATGGTTGTTTGATTATGTTTTTTGTTTTTTAGTAGAGCTTTAAGAAAGATTTGATCTCAAACCTTCGAAGCACCCTAAAAATAAGATACTCTGCCCTGCAAGAAAAAGCGCACCCAGAGGCGCGTTCTGCCGATGTCTAGATGAAGTCGTTGACTAGGTTCTCGAGCATTTCTTGGCGGCCAGAGTCGAGAGTTGGTTCGCCATTCGAGAGGGCGTATTCGCTGACTTCTTCGAGTGATACTTGCTTGTTGGCGATTTTGGCACCGATGCCGCTAGTCCAGCTCTTGTAGCGATTCTCGACAAATTCTTGAAGGCGTCCGTCTTCGCGAATCGCAGCGGCGATTTTCAGGCCACGTGCAAAGGCGTCCATACCGCCGATGTGCGCGTGGAAAAGATCGGAAGGTTCGTGGGATTCACGGCGGCGTTTCGCATCGAAGTTGAGGCCGCCGGTGGTGAAGCCGCCCATTTCCAATACTTTGAGCATGATCTCGGTGGTGAGATAAATGTCAGTTGGGAATTGGTCGGTGTCCCAGCCGATGAGTTCATCGCCCTGATTGGCATCGACTGAGCCGAGTGCTCCTGCATCGATGGCGACGGTCATTTCGTGAAGCATGGTGTGACCGGCGAGGGTTGCATGATTGGTTTCAAGGTTCAGCTTGAAGTGATCCATCAGGTCATACTGGCGGAGGAAATTCAGGCAAGCTGCGGAATCCGAATCGTATTGGTGAGTGGAAGGCTCGCGTGGCTTTGGTTCGATGTAGAACTGGCCGGTAAACCCGATTTTTTTCGCGTAGTCCACGGCGAGGTGGAGGAGGTTGGCGAGGTTATCGAGCTCACGCTTCATGTCGGTGTTGAGGAGTGTGGAGTAGCCCTCACGTCCGCCCCAGAAGGTGTAGCCTTCGCCGCCGAGTTTCAGTGTGCCGTCCATGGCGGCCTTCACCTGAGCGGCGCCGTAGGCGAAGACATCGGCATTTGGCGAAGTTCCAGCTCCTTGAGCGAATCGCTCGTGGGAGAACAGGCAAGCGGTGCCCCAGAGCAGTTTCTTGCCGGTAGATTTTTGGAGATCGAGAAGGTGGTCGGTGACTTTTTCTAGAGCGGCGTTGGATTTTGCCAGATCGCCAAGTTCTGGGGCGATATCGCGGTCGTGCCAGCAGTAGTAGTCGATACCGGTTTTATCGAGAAATTCGAAGAACACGTCGGCACGCTTGAGTGCGTTGTCGACCGAGTCGCTTTGATCGTCCCAAGGCATCAGAGCAGTCGGACCGCCGAAGGGATCGGAGAGGCCATTGCGCATGACGTGCCAGTAAGCGGCAGCGAAGCGGCAATGGTCCTTCATGGCTTTGCCCGCGACGATTTCGTCAGGATTGTATTGTTTGAAGGCGTATGGGTTTTTGGACTTCGGGCCTTCGAATTGAATTTTTGGGATATCGGGAAAAAACGACATGCTTAGGGTTTATTTGGCCGAAAAGGTAGGAGCAAGTGTGAAAACGAGATTTTCGCCAGCCAAGAGTTGATTCGGCGAATTGGAAATCATAAGACTAGCGGCGTGAGTCGGCCCGTTGATGCTGTTATTGAATTTCTGGAGTCTGAGAGAGCCAGGGGGAAGGAGCATGTATTTCTGGATGATGAGGCGCGGTCGGGTTTACGAGAGCTTTATATTCGGTCTAGAAAACCCGTAGTGATGCCCTCGGAATCTGCTGCGGTGTCTCAAGCTACCAGCAAACCCGAGACCCCAAGCGTCGAAGTCATCATCGAGGGAGCGGATAAGGTCGCGAAATTGGATGGAATCCGGCGTCAGGCGGCTGCATGGCAGCCAGCGATCTCCTTAGAGAGCCTTCGTGAGACCATGGTATTTGCAACGGGGACTCCCGAGGCGCGTCTTATGCTTATTGGAGAAGCTCCCGGTTACAACGAGGAGAAAGAAAAGGAGCCTTTCGTCGGCCCAGCGGGGAAAAAGCTCAACGATATCCTCAAGGCGATGGGGATCTCACGCGAGGAGGTCTATATCTCGAATCTCGTGAAATTCCGTCCTGCAATCGCCCGTCAAACCACCAATAATCGCAAACCAACGCGCGAGGAAATGGAGGCCTGCTTGCCCTTGGTTAAAGCGGAGATTTCCGTGATCCAGCCAGAGATAATCATCACTTTAGGCGGCACGGCTGCGGAGGGTTTGCTGGGTCTTGAGGGGACTGTGGGAAGTATGCGGGAAAAATGGCACGAGCTCTCTGGTATCCCCGTCCGAGTGACCTACCATCCGAGCTATTTGCTTCAAAGTGGTGGTTCCAATCAGGTGAAACGAGCCCTGTGGGAAGATATGCTCGCGGCGATGGAGAGGCTTGGAATGTCCATTTCCGAAAAACAAAAGAGCTTTTTCTTACCGAAGAACTCCTGACTCACTCGATACCTTTTTCGCCAAGTGCGGGGATTGGTCTCGGATTTTTCTTCTGGCGTAGGCCGAACTGCCTGACTGCGTGGCGCTTGAGGTGAGCTTTGGCTTCTGCAACACTGTCAGTGAAGAAAATGAGATCGGGATCTTCTGGGCTGATCGTTCCAGCCTCGGCCATTTTATAGACAAAGTCCATGAGCGGTTGCCAGAAGTCCTTGCCCATCAGGATGATAGGGAAATTCCTCAGTTTGCCCGTTTGGATGAGAGTCATGGTTTCGAACATTTCGTCCAAAGTTCCTGCTCCGCCCGGCATCACGATGAAAGCATACGAGTATTTGACCAACATGGTTTTGCGAGTGAAGAAATACCGCATGTCGACAGACTTGTGGACGTATGGATTCACGTGTTGCTCAAAGGGTAAGATGATATTGACGCCGATGGAGCGACCTCCAGCTTCAAAAGCTCCTTGATTCCCCGCTTGCATGATTCCCGGCCCACCGCCAGTTACCACGGTGAATCCGAGCTCGGCACAAGCTTCGCCCATCTCTCTTGCAAGTTCATACCAGCGAGTGCCTGGCTTGGTTCTTGCTGAGCCGAAAATCGTAACGCACGGCCCGACGAAATGCATGACACGGTAGGCTCGAATCAGATCGAGACCGACGCGAAACAGAGAGACGAAGTCGTGAAAGCGAGATTCTGGACCCGCTAGCCAAGAACGTTCGGCGATTTCTAACTCAAAAATTTCCTGCTGACGGATCTCTTCATCAGTGATTTTGTGTTCGTCCTCAACAACTGGGCAATCTGGACAATCTTTTTTCTCACTCATCGGAACGAGCTAACACGATTTGGTAGAGTGAAGAAACGAAAATGCTAAAACGGACGAAGAGTTCGCTCTGGAACGCAAAAAAGCGGACCAGTGGCCCGCTCCTTGGTAGATGTGCTGATTCTTTCGCCTACGGCTTAATTTTCGCCATCGCTGCTTCTTTCGAGCGTTGTGGAGCGGCTTTTGCGGCTTCCTGACCGACACGTTTCAAGAGAGCGATCAGGGACGCGTTGATGAAATATTCTTTGAGAAGGGCCTCGCGAGTTCCGCCGTCTTTGGTTTTGTGAACGATTTTCATAGGGATGTTTTTGTTACCCCTTAAGATAGGTCGGAAAATCAGATGTCTAGAGACTTTTCACTTTTTCTCAGAATAATTTGTGTTCACCTGAGTTTTGGTATTCGGCTTTGCGGTAATGACGATATCCAACGAGCGTTTTCCTCCAGAAAAATTGATGGTGATCGACGTAGTATCACCGACGTTCATAGACCTATTTGAAGAAGAATTGAGGCCGAGATCCGAGGCAGCTGCTTCGTAGTAGGAGCGGAGATCTTCGGGGTTTTGCTCTGATTTGAGGGAAAATTGTCCAGTGAACTCCTTCTCGTCTTCGCCGTGATACATGCTAATCGGGTCTGTATGTTCGGCAGGAATTGGAACCCACTCAGGAACTTTAGAAAGATCAGTGGAACCAAAGGTTGAGACGTTTCCATTCGCATCTTTAATCGAGAATTTTCCTTCGGAAATATCTTCATACGAAAGAGTCATCTCGTCCCCGTTTTTCATCCGAACTGTCATTTTTCCGTTCGCTTCGTCCTGTGAGACCATTTCGAGCTCAGGATTCATTTTTACCACCAATTCTGCGGCGGCTTTACTTGGATTCTGAGCGAACTCGTCAAACTTGCTCTTTGCTTTGATGAAGCCGTAGACCAAGAGAGCAACTACAATGAGGATGAGGCCACCGCAGCCGATTCCTAGCCAAGCGATGACTGGCATACCTTTTTTAGCTGGGGAAGGTGCGACTGGAGGTTGGCTCATGCTGATAGCAGATCAAAAGCCATGCGTTTGCGCAATTCGAATTCTCAGGTATTCGGCGTTAGAGTCACTCTAGAGCTGGTCTAGCCCTCGACTACGGTAAGTCGGCGGTCACATGTAGATGTTGCTCAAAAGCATCGTCTGTAGAAATCTTGGATGTGAATGCCAGTCGTTGTAAGGTGTTGTTTTGAGACGCATCCAGCTTGCTCCCAGAATACACTCGGTATGGTTTTCCTTTGTATTCGAAATACACATATCCATTTCCGAGATTTACTTCCTCCACGTAGACCGGTTTCCAAATGGCCTTGCCGAAATCGAGTGGATTTTTTGGGGTTCGAAGAAATTGGCTACGCGATGTCAGGCACCGTTTCGGGCGGACGAAGCCATTTCGGCAATTCCATCCGCAAAACGGTCTAAACTTCAACCACTCCCCCGTTGGCTTTCGCATCTTGTAGGTAATCGGGTTCTTCCACTGTGATCTCGTTGAGCGCTCCGAATGCGGCGTCAAAGTTTTCTCCAGGTCCGTCATTGGAGTTCGGATACCAGTATTGCGCTGTAAAGAACGCTCCGAGGTATAGCCTTACAATCACGATGAGCACAGTCGCTGCGATTTCGAATTTTTTCATGTCTTATACCGTTCTCGCCAGGGAATGGTTAAACTGTTGATTCAGCCTCTCAAGGGGATACTCGG